>CAKNOA010000034.1 GCA_930990065.1 uncultured Clostridia bacterium
TTTTCCTACACAGGGGGCGTTTTGTCTATTGTCCGTTTTTACTGGTTCGGTCCACATGGCGGGGGCTTTTTCTATGAAAAAACGCTTTTATTTTATTGCTTTTTTGTTTTCATACGCCTGCCAGGCTGTTGCCATCATAAAAGAAAACGCCTGCGCCTCCGGGGATACGCCCGGTTTATCAAATGTAGGGGCTCCGCATACGGGAAAAATAAATCCATAGGCATCCGTATGTGCCATGGCTCCTTTTCGCATAAGCTCCGCTTCTGTGATATACGTTTCCGGCAGCCACCCTTCTCCCACTCCTCGATAAATGACATAAGCCGTCATTTGGGAAAGGTTCCATTCTGAAAACGAATGGGGATCATCCACAACATTGTGGAAACTTCCGTCTGTACACCGGTACGGTAAGACCCCATTTAGCAACGTACGGGCCATCTGCCGCAGCCGGTCCCGGTCTTTGTTGCGGTCTTCCGGCAACAGGGCGGCCGTGCGCAGCAGCCCGGCCATGGTCCAACCGCTGCCGGTTCCCCAATGGGCGGCATCGGGGTATGTCTTCCTTTGATCATCCCAGATATGCCGCATAACGCCGGCTGTCGGATCATACAGGGCTTGCCAATAGGCATCCATGTGCAAAAGGGCTCCGTCTATATCGCCCACTGCCGCCAAAAACGGCGGCAGCATGTAGGGCGAATCCGACCAGAACTGGCAACTTTGTTCCAAATGGTATAAAACCCCTTGGGCATTCCGGGGCGCTTTTTCCCACACCCATTGTTTTAGATTTTGCAGGCCTTTTTCCAATAGTTCGTCCCCTGTCTCCTGCCAGGCTCGCAGGATTCCCTCCCCACAGGCGCAGGGGTCCACCACACCGTCCAGAGGTTCCATCCCAGCCGGGCGGCCGTCGGGCAGTTGCCGGTACACGGCTTCCCGGGCCATGGGTATGACCACATCCATACGGCCCGCTTCCAAAAATGCCTGCATGGCGGTGCCGTGTTCCCAGTTGTGCCGCTGGGTGGCCAGCAGCGCGACCGTGGCACGCGTTAAAAAGGCGGTTATGTCCATATGTATGTCTCCTCTCTTCCCATCGATCGATGGGTCTTAAAAAAGAAGGGGCTCCTCCCCCATGGAGGAACCCCTCTTTCATCGCCTATTACCGATATAGGCCACTTTCAGGGTCCACCGGTTCGGTATTGAGCGCCCGAATTTTTTCGGGGTCCACTTTAAAATGCCGCTGCATATCCATCAGGCCATTTTGTTCCTGCTGGACATCGGTAATTTGCGTATAACAATAACCCACAATTTGGGGAATCTGCCGGATAGCCCGGGTAATGGAGCCAAACCGGCGCAAAAAGGCCTCTTCGCCCTGGACCTTATCGCCATACCCCCAGCCGCTTTCGCTGTTCTGCAGGGCAATGCCACCGTATTCACTAATAATAATCGGTTGCCCCTGATATGTGAATGTATCCGCGAGCGCCGCTTTAAAGCCGTTGTGGCAAACCTGTCCCTGGCAGATCTGGTCCAAAAAGCGGGTATACCGCGCCAGGAACCGCGCGCCGTCGGCTTCATAATCATGTAAGGTCAGAATATCGGATACCGTATGTTCCCACCCGTCATTGACGATCACCGGCCGCATGGGATCTAGGGATTTGGTCAGATGGTAAATCGCCTGGGTAAAATGCTGCTGGGCGGGGTCGGTCTTAATCTGCCCGATCCCCCAGGATTCATTAAACGGGGTCCAGGTAATAATGCTGGGATGGTTTTCGTATTGCCGTACAATTTCGGTCCAGCGGGCCGTAAAGGACTGGACGGCATTATCTTCAAACGCATAAGCCGAAGGGGCTTCACACCAAACCAGCAGCCCTTTTACATCCGCCCAGTAGAAAAAGCGTTCGTCTTCCACTTTTTGGTGCTTGCGCACCCCGTTGTAGCCCAGCTGCAACGTTTTTTCGATATCTTCCTGTAAGGCGGCCTCATCTGGCGGTGTCAGGCCCGATTCTTCCCAGTACCCTTGATCCAGCAGCAGCCGCTGGTAGAGCGGTTCCCCGTTTAAGAGCACCTGCCCGTTTTGGGTTCGGATTTCCCGCAGGCCAAAGTACGACCACACGTCATCCTGCACGGCGCCGGCCTGCCGCACTGTCAGATGTAGATCGTACAAAGCCGGGTCCTGGGGAGACCACGGATGCAGGCCCCAGGGATACCGGTCATCGGGTTCGGAGAGCAAGTCCATCACCACATGGAACCGTCCGGTTTTAGCCGGTATGGGAACTTGCACACGGCTGACCCGTGCGTTTTCGAAAAGTGCCTCAACCTGTAGGGTGACGTCTTTCATTGTTTTCGGAGCTTCTACCTTTCCTTTTAGTTCCACGCTTCCTTTGGCCAATAGAGGGGTTATTTGCAATTCGGTCACGGCACACAAGGGCACATATTCCAGCCACACGGTTTTCCAGATGCCGGTGGTCTGCACATACCAGCAGGTAAAGCTGTCGGGTACCCACCGTTGTTTGCCACGCATTTGCGCCGGGTCCATACTGTCCCGGGCTCGCACGGTCACGCGGTTTTCTCCCGGTTGGATCCAGTCCGTCACATCCAGCGAAAAACGGGTGTACCCGCCTAGGTGGCTACCGGCAAAAGTGCCGTTGACCCACACACGGGCTTCATCGTCACACCCTTCCAGATGCAGCACGACCCGGTTTCCTTTTATGTTTTCTTCCGGCACCCGGACAATCCGGCTGTACCACACCACCGGGTGGAAAGTGGTATCGCCTAGGCCGCTTTTTTCCGTTTCATAGGAAAACGGCACCTGAATCGTCTGGGGGGAGGGCAAACCCTGTTCCCAGTGTTCCCGTTCGCCCCGGTCATCGTCATCAAAGGCGAAATTCCAGGATCCGTTGAGGTTGTCCCATGTATCCCGCACCAACTGGGGGCGGGGATAATCGGGACGGTAGCTGATGGTCATACTTTTTTGTCTCCTTTCTAAAAAAGCCCGCAATGGCCCCTTACCGGGCCAGACGGGCTTTGTAACTGCGCACTTTGCGGGCGCGCAGGTATTTCTGATTTTCTTGCCCTTCCAAAAAGGCAAAAATGCGCTGCCAATACAGCTGCAGCACCGGGCGCTTACTCATAAAGATTTCGTGCTTGGTATGGGACATGCGGAAAAACAACCCCTTGGGTACCCGGCGGATAAATTCCCGCTGGCCCCGTTCCGTGACCCAAATGTCCTTTTCCGCCGAAAAAAGCAGTACGGGTGCCTTAATGCGGCGGCAGTTTTCCGGCCGGCGCACATCCCGTGTGGCGCGGATTGACGCCTGTACCCACCCAAACGTAGGCGAGCAATTTTGCAGGTACGGATCCTGTACACACAGTTCATGATAATACAAATACCGCTGTTCGCACGTATCACAGCTGGCGGCAAAATTGGCTTCGGGCTTAAATACCTCTCCCGTTACCGAGCGTTTACGCTGCCCCAATACCGACATCAATGTGGCGGCTATATAGGTAGGCCTTTCCGGTAAGTTATTGAGCCGGATCGACAGCATAGGCGACGACAGAATGGCCTTTTGAAACAGTCCGGGGTCCGCCTCCAGCGCTCCGGCCGCAATACAGCCTCCCATACTATGAGAAAACAGAAATAGCGGTTTTGGCATCTGTTTTTTGGCACCGATAAAGCGCGCAAAATACAGCAAATCCTGCACGTAATCCTCGAACCGGCCCACATGGGTTATCGGCCCTTGGGGTACTTCCCGGAAGGAACGGCCATGCCCCCGGTGATCAATCAGGGCACAGGAATACCCATGCTGCAAAAACAGATAGGCCACTTCCCGGTATTTTTCTGCACTTTCGGTAAAGCCGTGGGCTACCACCACAGTCCCTTTCACCGGGTTTTGTTCATCCCCATCGGCCCGGTACAAGACCCCGTGGAGTTTTTCCCCCGGGCGCCGGGTAAACCACACGTCTTCCCGCCGTGCCATCAAATAGGGTTCTGCCGTATCCCGCATGCGGGCCAGAAATTCGTTGTCGCCAAAGATCACCCGTTCATCCATCTCCATTTTCTCCTTTCCAGTACCTGTACGCAATCAGTTCCAAAACAGCGTAGAACCGGTAAATCCCATCAGCCCCAGTGCTAGTAACGTCAAAAACAGGAATGCCGCCGGCAACCCACGCAGAGCCCGTGGGATCTGTTTCTCATACAGTTTGGGCCATACCGGTGCCAACATACGGATCGCCAGATAAAAAGCTGCTCCGGATCCCACACAATAGAGGGCACCCTGCCACAACGTCCATCCCCGCATCACCGTTATAAAAGGCAACGCCATCACCACGGTATTGATAGCAGCCGTGGGCATCATCTGATCCACCTTTTGAAAAAAGTGGGGTACTGCCGCCGATAACAGGAACATGCCCAATAGGTACCACACCGCACAGCTCACGGCATAGGTGAACGTCAGCACCACAGGCTCTGTATACAAAGGGTTTAAAAAATCATGAATAATACAAGATGTAAAATACGTCAGCAGGGAAAATACCGTGACCAGCCCGGCATACCAAAGAGGTTCGTTATTTTTGCGCGACGTACGCAACAGCCGGGACAGCCCCGCCCCGCCACATAGCAGCAGGTTTTCGGTCGTAAACGCTGCCAAAGCCGTCAGCAAGCACAGCACGACTTCGTTCATGGCTCTTCCCTCCTCTTGGCCCACTTCCGGCGCACTTGATTGCCTTTTTGCAAAGCGGCCGCCAACACACCCAACAGCAAAAGGCCCACAAACGGCTGGGACAGTACTTCTGTGGAAACAGTCCCCCATACATCCCCTTGCTGCCACCACACGGAACCGGTGAGCAACGCGCGCACACCGCCTACCACCAGGGCCACCATGCCAAATCCACACGCCGCTCCCAGGGAATCCGCCAGTGTCCCCATCAGGATATGGCCCGGCGCATAATCCGATGCGTGGGACAGCATCACGCTGCCCACCGCCATCAGGCAGCCTACGGCACCGGTGGTGCGTAATAGCCATGGCTGCCACAACGTCACAAGCCACAGCACTCCGGCCGCCACAAAAAGGGAAATCGGCGGCCGCATCCACAAGGGTAGCCGCTGGCCGACCAGGCTGCTGAGCAGGCACACGGGCACCATGGTACACACACACAGCCAAAACAGGGCCCCAGCCGATTCCCATCCCATAGCGCCCGCCAAAATGGGAAAAATCCCCAACCCAGCTGTCAGCACCACATTTCGGGTAAAAAAGGGGCCTTCAAAGGCGTTCCACAGCTGCCGCCAATATTTACGCCGCCTCAGTTGTGCTCTTCTTCTTTCGATGCGGCTTTTCGCCATGGCTGTCCCCTCCTTTTCGATGTTTGACTTTTTCCACCAACTGATCCGTGAGCGGCGTCAAGGCATTGAGCAGCAAAACGGCAAAAACCCCTTCTTGTTCATAGGCTCCGCCATATTGCAGCCCCATCAGCAAAAGGCCTCCCAACAATCCAAGCAGGAACCGCCCCTCCCTCGTTTTGGGGGCGGTAACGGGATCGGTTACCATAAAACACAAAACAAAGAGGATCCCGCCGCCCAACAGTTCAAATTTTAAACTTGTCAAAGACGATAGGGAAATACGGGGCCAAAACCAGGCCACCGCCGCCGCACTGAGGATCATGCCCAGCGGCATACGAAAGTCGATACGGCGCCTTACCAGTAGATACAAAAATCCTGCCACAATGACTACCGCGGCCGTGGCCCCCATGGGCCCCGCATACCGGCCAAACAGCATATCAAAGGGCTGCAAATCTGATACAAACCCCTTTTTCAAAGCCGCCGCGGGCGACTTGGTGACGGCACAGACCCCGTCCCACAGAGTCACGCCGCCGCCGGTTTTCATATCATAGTAAGAAAAGGCCGTATCGGGCCACAGCACCGTGACCAGCGCCAGCCCGGCCGCTGCGGGGTGGAACACATACCGCTGCCCCCCGAAGGCTTCCCGGCACACACACACCGCGAATAGCGACGCCAATGCCGGAATGAACAATGGAATATTGACGGGCAACATCAGCCCTACCATCATACCCACTGTCAGACAGGAAAGATCGGGAATGTCCCGGATGCCGCGGATAAGGCGAAAAACCGCCGTACCCACCACGGCCGAAAGTACCGATACTCCCAGCACCAACCAAACCCGTTCCCCGTAATATACACTGGGAAGGATCGTAATAGCCAGGAACACCAACAGCCAATCCCGCTGACTGGCGTTTCCCGACTGTATCATCGCCGCGCTTTTTTCATCCATAGGTCCTTTCCCCTTTCCTATCTTATTTCAGCCTCAGAAAAACGGAGGTGTTCTCCTTTTGAAAATGCAACGTTTGCAAACCGGCCGCCTGCTCATTTTACTCACCCACCAGGAGGCCACCCGCCTGGGATTATTCGACCGGGATCTGTCCGACCAACGGTACCGTCTGGTCTGTGCCAGGCTGTTAGGTGAAGCCTGCCGCCGGTTCCGCCGGTTCCCGTTAACGGGTACGGTGCAGGCCCGTTCTGTTTTTCTGCCCGGTGGTGAGATGCTGTTTTGGTTTTTGCTTCCACCGGCCCGGCGTTTTCATCTGAAACATAAATACCGGTATTTATGCTGCCACGTACCCGAAAATGATGCTTTCTTATCTTTATGGGGGCGGCTTTGCCGGGAACCGCGTATCAATGGGCAGGCCGACATGTATCACCTGGCAGGAAGAACGCTGTTGCTTCTCTCTCTACCTCTACGGTCTTTTGGCTCTTTCTCCCGCCTATGTGGGGAGTTTGCCAATTGCCGCCATCTTAGCCCACCGGAAGCCGCCTGGCTGCAGGAACATGGCACATTATGCTTTCACCGGTTGCTTTAGGGCCTTGATAGCTTCTTTGGCATCGGGTGCCCGAAAGATATTGGTACCTGCCACCAGCACATCGGCCCCTTTTTCGATACACATGGCGCCTGTTTGGGGATTGATGCCGCCGTCGACTTCCAACAATACCTGGGGCGCCCACTGTTTAATTTTTTCTATTTTTTCCAGCATGCCTTCCATAAAAGCCTGCCCGCCAAATCCAGGCTCAACGGTCATGACCAGGACCACCTCGCACAGGGGCAACCAGTCCCGGACCGCCTGAGCCGGCGTACCGGGTTTCAGGACAAGCCCCGCATCACAGCCGGCCTCATGAATGGCCCTTAGGGTTTCTTCCACGGGGCTTTCACTTTCCACATGGAATGTAATCAAATTGGCACCGGCTTTCGCCATGGCGGGCACAAAGTCCAGCGGCCGGCTGACCATTAAATGCACGTCAAAACAGGCCGGCGTTTCGTTTCGCAGGGCTGCAATAATGCCGGGCCCAAAACTGATATTGGGGACAAAATGTCCATCCATCACATCCAAATGAATCCAATCGGCGCCTGCCTGTGTGATCCGCCGGATTTCGCTTCCCATCTTCGTAAAGTCACAGGCCAGCATGGACGGCGCAATTTTAACCATCACGATGACACCCACTCTTTCCTCTTTTTTCTCACCGTTATTGTACCCTATCCACCCTGTTTTTTCAAGAAAAACGGGCCCGCCGCCGGAAGTTCTCTCCGGCGGCGGGCCCATCTATCCGATCAAGCACCCGGCATTTTACTGCCTGTGCTTTTCATTCTATGGCCGTTTTCTTCTTTCGGTTACAACATCCCCGCTGCCATCTGCGACAGCACCGTCATGAGCGGCATGGTGATAATCGACAGCAAGGTCGAAACTGCCACGCATTTCGCCGAAAGTTCCTTTTCCTTATTGAATTTGGCCGCAAACAACACGGTAAGACCCGCCACCGGCGCGGCGGCCTGAATGATGCAGCTAACCAGCATGACCGGCTGCGGCCAAAGGGCATAACACCCAAGCATACAGGCAAAATACACCAGCGGTATGAACAGCAGCCTTAACCCACACACCTGAAACACGTGCCGGTCGGTGAAAAAGTCCTTCATTTTGACTTTGGCTATATACGATCCGATCACTACCATCGCCAGCGGCGTATTTAGGGCGCCAAAACTTTCAATGGGATACGCCAGCACTTCCGGCAGCTGTACTTTGCAAGCAAACAGCACCAGCCCGATCGCCAGCCCTATCACACCCGGATTTAGCACAATATCGATGAACCGTGTTTTGCCGCCACCACTCATCAGCCAGTACCCATGGGTCCAGCTGCACACATTGAACGACACAACAAATATAGCCGCATATACAAGCCCTTCAGCCCCTAAAATAGCCTGTACCAAGGGAAAACCCATAAACCCGGTGTTGCTGTACACCATAGCAAACCGCAGCACGTTGCGCCGGTCCAGAGGCGCACACCGGTAAAACAGCAAACTTAGGCCCATAGCCAGGAAATGATACAAAAAACCGTACGCGCCGGCTAAGAGCAACGCCGTCATGCTGACAGAATCATCCACCGACATCAGCGAATCCACCGTCAAACACGGTGTTACAACATACAAAAGGATGGTCGTAATCTGCGAAAGGCCCCGTTCTGTCAGAACTCTTCGGCGGGACAAAAAATACCCCACCGCTATCATTACAAATAATTCCGCTACCTTTTCCCCCAGGGTAAGAAACGAATCCATCATGATTTATCGTCCTCCCGGTGATCCGGCAGTTTCTGTTGATCCTTTTGCTCTTCTTTCTGCTTTTCTAGCCGTTTTTGTTTGACAAAGGCCAGAATCAGCAGGACCAGTATAATAGCGCCCAATCCCCGCAGTACCCAACCGGGGGCCCCTTCAAATACTTTTGCTTCCGGATACAATTCATTTACCAACCACCAGGCGCCCAACACAAGGAAAAAAGCCCCGGTGGGGTAAAACACCCGGTTTTCTTTTCCCATCTTGATCAGCAAGATCAATCCACACAGCACCCACATGCATGCGTACACATAATTCAAAGCATCCAGTCCCTTCTGTTTTGGGCAGGATACCTACTGTCTGGCTATTTACCGGGAAAACCGTCCCCCGTTAAAACCCGGCGGCATTATGCACAAAAGGATTCCGCCTCTTTCTTCGGTGCCGGCATTGAAGCCAGCCTTTTCTCCCGCAGGGCTTTTCGACGCACCCGCCGCACTTTTTCCCGATGCATAGCGCACAAGCAACTGAAAAAGGCCACCACTTGGGCTGCGTGTTCGATCACCTGCAAAAAAAGGCCGCCGTCCGACAACATCATCGAGAACAGCCCTAACAGTATACAAATCCCCCAGGTTTCCCAGCTTTCCCGTTCTTTGGGCCGGTACACCGCCACCAGAACAGCCGCTCCTGCCAGCAGACCAATTCCAAAAAGCATGTTCAGCATGATGCGTTCCTCCTGCTTATCCGTAAAAATAGACCATATGTTCGGTATCTTCATCATACCATACACAGGTCGAAAAAACAAGAGAAAAATCGAACATTTTTTCGGTTTTGTTCCGCTTTCTATTCTTTGCTTTTATCATATCATTTTCCCGCTTTTCTTGGCAAGGGGACAACCCCCGTTTTACAAAAGAAAAACCGGAAGAACCGCCGTATGCACTGCAAGCGGATTCTTCCGGTTTTTTCTGTTTTTGTATCCAGCGGCGATTACAGCACGTAGATAGTCATTTCGCGTACGCCAAAATTGGCGCAGTCGCTGTAGGTGTCCATATACAAGTCCGCCAGGATATAATTGTTGTAAATAAATCCTCCGGTATCACCGGCTACGGCATAGCCATATACCACGCTGCCATCCGGCGAACAGATATAAAGCCGTGTGCCATAGGGGATTTCGCTGGGGTCAACAGCCACCACGCCATACTGAGGCGTCATGCCGGTGGAGGTATAGCCGTCCCCGGTATACGCGGTGCAACGGCCCGTCAGCGCTTTTTTGTACGAAACCAGGTTACCGTTCTGGTCATATACCGTACCATTGGCGGTCACAGTCGCACAACGGGTTTCCGGCTTTTTGGTGCCTTTCAACACTACTCTGTCAACGGGTTCTTTGGTCACTTCATTGGAAACTTCTTCCGTAGCAACCACTTTTCCATCGATCAGTTTTTCGCGGGTCACGATGGTCCGTTCCCCTTCCTGACCTTCGGTTTCCACCTTGGTTTCACCCACATACATGGAGGAATCTTCTTTGGTCACCGTGTCGTAATCCACACTTTCCGTGGTGGTCACATCGCGATAGTCGACACGCTGCACCGTAATTTCCATGTTCTGGGTTACCTGATCATCCATCGATTGGGAAACCAGATCGTTGGCGCCAATCTGTACACCGGCTTGCCCCAAAGCATTCTGCACGGTACCTTCATTGACCAGATACGAATTGGTCTTTCCGTCCGCCGTAACGGCAATCGTATAGCGGCGAACAACGGCAATGCGGTCACCGTCGTGCAAGACCGTATCGGTCGCTTTGGTGCACAGGTCATTTTGACCTAGCAGCACATTGGCCGTTTGCAGCGCTGTGGCAACCATATCCCCTTCGTGCAGGTTCACGGTTTTTTCTTCGCCGTCTGCCATAACGGTAACCGTCATGCTACGGCGAACGGTGACCGTAAAGCTGTCTTCATCCCACACAGCCAGGTCGTTCTTCGAAAGCGCCGGCATACCCTGTGCATCTACGGCCTGTTCCAGCACCGAACTGAGCGTGTAGTCCGTCATTTCGAACGAATACGTGTCGCTCCCGTCCTTTACCGTAACGGTCACTGTCTGCGCCATAACGGTTACAATGGAAACCACGGCAACCACAGCCATCAGACAGAGGCAGACCATACGATGCATGGTCGTATTCAGTTTTTTCTTTGTTTCCTGTTTCATAACGTAAGCTGCTCTCCTTACAACTGTCTTCGTTCTCTCTCCGGCCACAACGGCCGTGCTGTGAAAGAAGCGATTGGATTGGATCGGCAGTGCTGTTCCAGATTATAGGCAGAGAATGACTATGTGTCAAATTCTTTTGTGCTTACATTTTGTGCAAAACGCTAGGTTTTGCATAATCTATGCCCCCGGAAAATTCAAAAAAACGGGGAACTTTCGCTTTTTAATTCTTTATGAGCAAAATCCGTCTGTGCAAAATGCAAGAAAACAAACGGTTACAAAGTGGTTACAAATGTAACAAATTGGAATTTATGAAAGAATATTCATATACCCGTTTCTAAAATCTGCATTTTTGCTGGTATTTCGTCTGTTAATTGGGATTATTATCGATTTTACGCGTTTATTTTGCATACTTATTCATGCAAAATAATAAAATTTTTTTGGTTTTCTTTCGCCCATTTCTTCATTTGTTACACGGCATCGGAACAAGCAAAAAAAGTCCGCTGTTCATGGCACCGGGCCCGAAAGTATGGTATACTGCTAACAGACACGCTTCCTATACATATATAATAGGAAAGGAGACCTGTTCGATGCGTGCAATTATGATCCTGTTTGACTCGCTACGCCGGGACTGGCTGCCCCTTTACGGCGGCACGGCCGATTTGCCCAACTTCCGGCGGCTGGCCGAAAAAACGGTGACGTTTGACCGGCACTATGCCGGGTCGCTCCCCTGTATGCCGGCCCGCCGGGAACTGCACACCGGCCGGCTAAATTTTTTACACGCTCCGTGGTGCCCCCTGGAACCGTTTGATGATTCCATGCCGGAAATCCTGCGGCAAAACGGGGTTCACACCCATTTGTGTACCGACCACTACCACTATATACAAGACGGTGGCGCCACGTATCATGGCCGCTATTCCACCTTTGAAATTTTTCGGGGACAGGAATGTGACCGCTGGCAGGGCGATTGCCGGCCCCAGGAACTTTCGCCCCACATGTTGGGAGCCGACCGCCTGCCGGACGACCTGAAGGCCATCCGCATTCCCGGCGGGTTCCAAAATGACCGAAACCGGGAAACCGAAACGACGGAGTCCGCATATCCACAGGCGAAAACGTTTCAGGCCGGGCTTTCGTTTATGCGCCGCAATGCGGGTTACGACAACTGGTTTTTGCAGATTGAGGCCTTCGATCCCCACGAACCTTTCGACGCTCCCACCCAGTGGCAGCAAAAATGGCTGGACCCCGACTGTACCGATATCGCCGACTGGCCGCCTTATGCGCCGGTGCAGGAAGCGGAAGAGCAAATCCGCCATATGCGGGAACGCTATGGCGCCCTTCTTTCCTTCTGTGATGCCAATTTAGGGCGGGTTCTCGATGAAATGGACCGGCTGGACATGTGGAAAGATACGATGCTGATTGTCCACACCGACCACGGCTTTTTGCTGGGCGAACACAACTGGTGGGGCAAAAATATCATGCCGGATTACAACGAAATTTGCCACCTGCCGCTGTTCCTATGGGACCCCACCAGTGGCCGGCAGAACCAGCGGTGTGATCTTTTGACCCAGTCCATTGACATAGCCCCCACGCTGCTCGATTTCTTCGGGATCCCCATTCCCCCGGATATACAGGGACATTCCCTGCGGGGCATCGAAAAGGGTTCGCAGCCGCTTCACGAGGCAGTATTGTTCGGTTATTTCCATAAAACCATCAATATCACCGACGGGCGCTATGTGTACATGCGCACCAAAGTGCGCCGGGATGTGCCCCTATACCAGTACACATGGATGAGTAACCCCATGGATACCCGTATATCCGTGGAAAAAATTCAAAAAGCTGAGGCTGTTCCCCCGTTTTCGTTTACCAAAAATTGCCCGGTGTGGAAAATCCCGGACGGCTCTACCGGCCGCCAGAAACCGGTCAACGCCCACACCCTCTATGACTTGCAGGCAGACCCCAATCAGCAACATCCTCTGCAGGACCCCATTGAAGAAGAGCGGCTGCTAGCCATGATGGGACGTCTGCTAAAAGAAAATGACGCCCCCGCCGAACTTTTTGAAGCCTATGGCATTCAATCCCCATGAAAGGAGCTTTTCCCCCTATGCCACCACTGAGTGTAATGATCAAGCCCGCCTCCGGGCTGTGCAATATGCGGTGCCGCTACTGTTTCTATGCCGATGAGACCGAAAAGCGCACCACGCCCACTTTTGGAATGATGACCGAAGAAACCCTAAAAAAGGTACTCACCCATGTACTGGCCGCCGCCACCGGCACCTGTACGTTAGCCTTTCAGGGTGGCGAGCCCACCTTGGCAGGTCTCCCTTTTTTCCAAAAAGTGATGGAGCTGGAAAAAGAGCTGAATGTCAATCACTGCCGTATCGAACATGCCCTGCAAACAAACGGCCTGCTGATCGATGACAAATGGGCCGCCTTTCTCTCTGAAAACCACTTTTTAGTCGGCGTGTCCCTGGACGGCCCCAAAGAATTGCACGACAAAAACCGGCTCGACGTTAACGGGAAAGGAACATGGAGCCGGGTGATGCACGCCATTCAAATTTTAAAAAAACACCGGGTCAACTTTAATATTCTTTCGGTGGTCACCAGTGATCTGTGCCGCTGCACAGGCAAAGTGCTGGGTTTTTATGCCCGCAACGGCTTTACCTACCGGCAGTTTATTCCCTGCCTGGACCCACTAGGCGAAGAACGCGGCCAGCATCCTTGGTCGTTAACGCCCGACTTATATGCCCGGTATTTAAAAGAAAGTTTCGACAGTTGGTATCGGGATATCCGGGAAGGCCACAAAACCTATCACCGGTATTTTGACAATTTACTGCTGATCATGGACGGCCAGTGGCCGGAAGCCTGCGGCATGGGGGGCCTGTGCGGTCGGCAATTTGTCATTGAAGCCGACGGCAGCGTGTATCCTTGCGATTTTTACATGCTCGACGTCTACTGCATCGGTAACTTTTCCACCGATGACTTTGAAACGGTGGAAAAAAATCGGAACGCGTTGGGCTTCCAACGCATCAGCGCCATTCCGCATGACGATTGCCGCCACTGCCGCTGGAAATCCCTGTGCCGCGGCGGATGCCGGCGCGATCGAGATCTATTTGAAGATGGCGTTCCGGTTCCCGGTGAAAAGCCCGCACAAAAATTGGGGAAAAATTATTTTTGCCCGGCGTATCAGGAATTTTTCGCCTATGCCTATCCCCGGCTTTACGAAGTCTATCAGCTTTTGTCTCAGGGTACATAAAAAAGGTCCGGTGGGTACCCACCGGACCTTTTTCTAATTTTATAATTTTTTCGCAAAGCAGATAATCCGGTCTGCTTCTTCAAACCCTTTTTTCAGGTGGAACGTGGCACTTTCGCGATTGGACATGGCGCAGTCACTGCCAATTTCGGTACAACCCTTTTCCCGTGCCCAATCTTCACACCGGCTGAGCAGCTGACTGGCAATGCCCCGGCGGCGGAACTGGGCTTTGACAAAGACACCCTGCAAGTACCCCACCGGGAAGGAGTTGGTCCCCTCCACATGGTCATACCGCAACCCGCACTGGGCAAACCCCACCGGTTCCCCCTGTACAAACGCCAAAAAGATTTCGTTGCCCGGCGTGCGGATCAACTCATCAATTTCGCGCATCATCTCCTCCCGGCTATGCTGCGGCCACAGCTGCACCATCAGGGAAGCGACTGTTTGCCGGTCTGTCCCGGCCGCTTTTCGGATCATGTTGATTCCTCCTTTTCCTTCGAGCCAGCCTTTTCTTTCAACAACTTGTCCGCCAATTCCGGCAGCTTTGAAAAATCCGATAGCTGCCAAAATGCCTGCGGTACGTTACCAAAACCGTAGGATGCATAGACAAACGGAAGGCCCGCCTGCCGGGCGGCTTCCTCATCCCACTGTGTATCTCCCACATAAAACGCCTGGGTTAATCCGTTTCGCTCCACAACCCGGCGAATATTTTCTCCTTTTGTGCAGCCCGTGCGCCCGCTGCACTCCCAGTCCTGAAAGTAGGCCCTAAGCCCATGCGCCTGCAAAAAGGCTTCGATATATCCCTTTTGGCAATTACTCACTACAAACAGGGCGTATGTCTGACTCAGCTGCCGCAGCGTGTCCGGCACCCCCGGGTACAACCGGGCTCCGGTTTTTTGCAAAATCCCGCATTCTTCCTCGCAGCATGTCTTGAGCAGCCGAATACGCACTTCTTCTTCTTTTTCGGGGAAAAGTTCGGCAGCGATTTGTTGCAGCGTTTTTCCCATAAAACTGCTGATCTGTTCGAGCGTCACGGTTTTGCCACCGGCTTCCGGTTCCCGCTGCAAAATCTGGTTCCAGATTTGCGTCACCGGTTCGCTGGCATCCCATAAGGTACCGTCCAGATCAAACAGGATTCCTGTCTGTTTCAACCCTTACACCTCATATACTCTTCGTATAATTTGTCGATAATATCCATAGCAAGTCCTACTTGTTTTCAAAAGTCCTTTTTAACTATACCACATTCCCCGGGCTGTTTCCAGTCCTATACCATTATTTGCACAAAAAAAGCAGGCGAAAAGCCTGCTTTTTTTATGAAGAGCGAACCCGGCTGGCCGGCACACACACCCGAACCCGGTCATGGTACAGGCTTTCTACGGCCACTTCGATGCCGTATAAGTCCCGCATTTTTTCCCCGGTCATCACTTTGCCGGGATCCCCGTCTGCCAAAATACCCCGGTCTTTTACGGCCAACACCCGCTTGGCATACAAAAAGGCCTGTTCCGGGTTGTGGGTCGATTGTATCACCGTATAGCCGTCCCGGGTCAGCGCACTGATTTGTTCCAACACCCGGATCTGGTTGCCGTAATCCAAACTGGCCGTCGGTTCATCCATAAACAGCAGTTTGGCCTGTTGGGCCAGGGCCCGGGCAATCAGTACCAACTGTTTTTCCCCGCCGGACAGCTGGGGAAACAGGGCGTCGGACAGGCGGCATACCCCCATCCGCTCCATGGCGCTCCAGGCGGCCCGCCTCTCTTTTTCGCCGGGGGAGGCAAAAGCACCCGTACCGGCTGTGGTCCCCATCAGGACAACATCCTCCACGGTATAGGAAAAGGTGTGCTGTGTCTGCTGCGGGACATAGGCCACTTGCCGGGCCAACTGCCGGGGGGACAGGGTGCGGATATCTTTCCCCTGCAGGCAAATTTGCCCCGTATACCCGGGCAACAGCCCCAACATACATTTAAAAAGGGTACTTTTGCCCACCCCATTGGGCCCCAGCAAGCACACGTATTCCCCTTGATCAATGGAGAAGCTCACATCTTCTAGTATAACTTTCCCTTTTTTATACGAATAGGAAAGATTTTTTACCTCCAGCACCTGCCTCACCATCCCCTTTTTCGTGAAAGTAAATACAGAAAAAACGGCGCCCCGATTACCGCCGTCAATATTCCTAGCGGCAGTTCGGTGGTATACAATGTCCGGGCAAGATCATCCACCAGCAGCAAAAAGCCCCCGCCCAAAATAGCCGAAGCCGGCAGCAGCACCCGGCCGTCGCTGCCTACCGCCTTGCGGGCCATGTGGGGAATCACCAGCCCCACCCATCCGATAACGCCGCTGACTGCCACACTGGCCGCCACCAGCAGTGTCGAAGCCAAAATAGCCACGGCCCGCAGCCGCCGGGTGTTGACCCCCATGGTGCGGGCTTCCTCTTCTTCCAAAGTGAGCAAATTGAGCTTCCACCGCAGCAAAAACAGCGGCACGAACCCCACCAAAAACGGAAGCCATACATAGGAAAAATCATCCACCGACACCCCCGACAGGGACCCCATCAGCCAATAGGTGATTTCCGGCAGGGTATCGTTGGGGTCGGCAATCATCTTCAGGTACGATGTCGCCGCTTGGAACAGGGAACTGATCATAATGCCCGATAAAATCAGCCCCAAGACCGGATTCCCGCGGTTTAGCCGTCCACACAGCATCACCAGCGCCATACACACCAAACTGGAAGCAAACGCACACACCAGGATAGCCGTATGGCTCAGGCCGGCCACAATGGCCAGAGCCGCCCCAAAAGCCGCCCCGGTGGAAGCCCCCAGAATATCCGGTGCAGCCATGGGGTTGCGGAACATACACTGGTAGGTAGCACCCGAAACCGATAAAGCCGCGCCCACCAGCACCGCCATGACAATGCGGGGCAGGCGCACATACAGTACGATGTTTTCCGTAATTGGCTCCCACGAAACGGGCACCGGCCAAACCCGGCTCCACAAAATGCGCAGTAGCTCCCCGGGATCAATACCATACCGGCCCAGTAAAAAGGACCCCAGCATTATCATCAGCAGCACGAGCGCCATGCCCGCCAATATGACCCGGAGGCCGGTTCTTTTCTGTGTTTTAGTTTTAGGCCGGTTCACGATACAACGGCCCCGCTTTCATCCCCCATCAGCGCCTCATAGTCCGCATCGCTCAGGGTGTAATGGTAGAAAAGCCGGTAATAGTCTTTCACCATCTGTTCGGTATCCCAGGGGAACACGCCGGGATATACCCGGTCGGCCAGCCAGATGATGGCTAGGTACCGGTTGACGGTAGGCGGCGAAACAAAACTGTACGGGCCTTCCGGCACGGCATAGCACCGGCCGTTTTGTACGGCCGGCAGTTGCGACCACTCGGCCCGCTGCGACAACGCTTCGGGGTCGGCCCCGTTATAGCAGAACAGGTAATCCGGGTTCCAGGAAGCCAGCTGTTCAAAATCGATGCTGGTGGAAGCATACATCTGGGCGTCATCGACTTGCGCCACATTTTTGAGCATATACGCCCACACTTCATCAAAATAGGTACCCGACGCCACACAGCCCAGCCCGTCGGATCCGCTGAGAATGACCGCTTCTTTCTTTTCGGTGGTTTGAAACACCTGCTGGGTGGTATCAATCACCGTATCGATATACGAAGCCAGTTCTTCGGCCTCTTCTTCCTTCCCCAGCAGTTCCCCCAGCATGCGGTACGATTGGGCGGAATCTTCCAGGCCCCCTTCGATAAACACACAGGGAATCCCTAATAGCTTCTGTAAATTGTCCAGGTCTTCGGTGATAGAATCTTTGGCTTCCCCAAAATCGATGATAATTTGCGCATCCAGCAACGCGACTTCTTCCACATTCAGCTCGCTGCCGGTTTTATACAGGTTCCCGGTTTCCGGCAAATCCCGGGCCGTTGTGCCCAGGTATTTCTCCTGTGCCTCGGTTACCGGCGTCGCCACCGACACCAGTTCATCGGCGGCCAGCGGCCACAAGAACATTTGCGCCATATCCCCCGACGGAATGATCCGGGTGATGGTTTCGGGTACTTCGACTTCCCGGCCTGCCGAATCCACAAAGGTGCGGGTACCGGCCGGTTCCTGCGACTGACCACTGGTATTATCCCCGGTATCCGGCGCCGCACAACTAATATTCATCAGGCACAAGCAGGCGGCCATCAGCACGGCGATGGTTTTCTTACTTTTCATCTTCCTATCCTCTCTTTTATCCGTTCCGGGTTTTACCCCGGTAACAATCGATGCACACTTTCTTTCCTTTTTGCAGCCGGATATACGGTTCGGCCGTCCATTCGCCGCACACTTCGCACCGGTACGAATCATAATGGGGCGCTTTGGCGGGCAGGGGGAACCGGGGTTCCTCCACGGCAAAAATCTCCTGGGCCGGGCCTTCCAGCAAGTAGCGCTGGTACTCGTCCCGGCTGCGGGTGCCCTGCTCCGCTATGAGCACCATTCGGCAGGCACGGCCGCTGTTTCGTTCGTAAAACGAAAACGCCATTTTGCCGGTGATATGCCACAATAAATTGCCTTTCCCTGCGGTGCAGCCCAAAAGGGCCTGAATCCCATCGACGCCGCAGGCATCGTTTTCCGAAATACATACCAGTTCTTCGTCTTCGCCCCGGTTTACGTGCCACTGTTCCTGTAAGAGCGTCGCCGCCCGTACCCCGATGGCTAATCCCGGGCAGGCGTGGCCGTGAAACGCGACGGCTTTTTCCCAAATTTCTTTCTCCATGTCTCTTCTTTCCTTTCTTTTGTTCTTCGTGATTTAAGCCATATGCCAATCAATCCACACGGCTTTTGCCTGTACCGTTTCGGTTACCCATCCGTCTTTCCCGGCTATTTCCCGGGTAAGGGATTGTACCGCTTCCTGTAGTGCTGGGGTGATGGGCCCAGTCTGACCCCGTATTATTTTTTCGGCAGCGTGTTCGGGGGTTAGGCGGTTTTCCCAGCTGTGGTCGTGAAACGTCACATTGGGCAAAAAGCCCTCCTGCCGTATGGCTTGCAGCACGCTGTCGTACTCTTTGTCCGGCTGCCGGCACGGCAGCCCCAGTTGATGGTTAACCATCTGTTCCATCCGGTTTTCCATACGGGCAAACCGGGTAATCATGCCATAATGCCGCCCCATCCGGCACAAGGTGGCCACAGCATCCGGGCCGTCAATAGCCGGACACATAGAGGCAAAGACCGTATCAAACTGTTTGTACCACTCCGGCTCCGTTCCCCGTATCTGCGTGATATCGCAGCAAATAGTTTCCCACTGTCCTCCCAGCTGCGCCATGTTCTGCCTAGCATACCGCAGCATTTCTTCGGCCTGGTCCAGTAAGGTCACCCGGCACCCGGCCTGTACAAATAGTTTCGCGTATTTGCCTACCCCACAGCCCACATCGGCCACGCGGCCACCGGGCCGCAGCATGCCTTTTTTCTGCAAAAATGCCTGCAAGGCCCGACGGTACGGTTCCCCATCCTCCGCCTGCCAGGTAGCCTGGTATTCGGGGGCCACCTGGTTCCAAAAATCGTTTTTTTCCAAGCTGGAAACTCCTTCCTGAAAACAAAAAAAGGCCGCCGGATATGCTCTTCTGCATATCCGGCAGCCTTCCTAACTGCCTGTTTTCATCAAGAGAACAACGCGCCTTGTCCTTATGAAAGGGCCCACTTGTCCCCTTTGCGGTTTTGCTAAACCGTTCTTTTTGTTCCGCGGCTTCAGCCACGCTTACCCGCTTCCTGCGGCCTTTTTATTGTACAAATTTTCCTACTATCTGTCAAGCAGCGGACGCCCCTGCGTGGTCCACAATAGCGACGGGTCCATATGCGTTAGATCCGGTGTGGCCGTGCGGGCCATCATGCCCCGCAATTCGTCGGTTATCTTACTAATGGTTTCGGCCGCGCCCCGGGCTCCTTTTTCCAAAATGGCGCCCATCACCGGCCGGCCCACCGAAACGGCCGTAGCCCCCAGCAACAGGGCTTTTAACACATCGGCTCCATTTTGTACCCCACAATCCACAAAAACCGGCATGGCTCCCTCGACCGCTTTTACAATCGCCGGCAACACCATCAGAGGCGGCACGGCCGACGGCATCAGGTTGTGGTGATGGGATACCACCACGCCTTTCACCCCGGCTTGCAGGCATTTTTTTGCATCGGTTACACTGAGCACCCCTTTGACAATAAACGGCAAGCGGGTGCGTTTCACATAAGCCGCTACTTCTTCCACCGTGCGGGGCCGCATGGAAAGCCCATGAATCCGGTCCGGGTGGCCATTCGCCGCAAAGGCGTGGTCCAAATCCATACCCACCGCCAAAGCACCGGCCTCTTCCGCCCGCTCCAGCCGGATGATAACCTCTTTTTCATCGGCATACGGTTTGATAATTTTAATCGACCGGGCCCCGGTGGCTGCTATACGGTCAAATTGGTCGCAATCCCCCATGCCGGCCCAGTTAACGGCACCCGCCCTTTTGGCGCCTTCGGCCATTTGTACCATACCGTCGCCCTCGTTGCCTTGTCCTTTTAAATGGGACAAAGCCGCCATCATCACCGGTGTGGCAAACGTTTCCCCATATAAGGATAGCGTGGTGTCCGGCTCTACGGCATCGATATGCCGCATTTCTAATAGTAAGCTGTCAAAATAGGCGCGGGTTATTTGATCCGAATTGACTGGTTGGACTCTTTCTTCCATTTTCGTGTGCCTCCCCTATCGTTTTCCTACAAAAAAAGCAGGGAAGCCCTCCTACAAAAGGCCTCTCTGCTTTTCATTATACCGTCCCAACTGTTTCTGTCAATCTTTTTACCACAACCCGGCAAACAACGCGGCACCTGCCACGGTAATCAGCCCCGTCACCGCAATGGACAAGCTGCTCATGGCGCCTTCCACTTCGCCCATTTCCATGGCTTTGGCGGTTCCAATGGCGTGCGAAGCTGACCCGATGGCAATCCCTTTGGCCACCGGTTCTTCCAAGCGGAACAGGCGGCACACGCTTTCCGCCACAATATTCCCGACCACACCGGTCATAATGATTACAGCAACGGTCACGGTAACCAAGCCGCCTAACTCTTCCGATACGCCCATACCGATGGCTGTCGTAATCGATTTGGGCAATAAGGTCACATATTCTTCATGGTTCAGTTTAAAAATGGCCGCCAACAGTAAAATCGACAATAAACTGGTGAGCATCCCCGCGATCAGCCCGGCGGCAATAGCTTTTTTATGCTGACGCAATAGCTCCACCTGCTCATACAGCGGAACGGCCAGGCACACTGTCGCCGGTGTCAGCAGGTAACTGATATACTGGGCGCCTTCTTCATACACGTCATAGGGGATATGCAGCGCCAGTAACACCCCAATAATAAGTAAAATAGCGATCAACAACGGGTTGCAAATCGCCCACCCGCTCTTTTTCTTAATCCAAACGCCAATTTCATAGGCTCCCAAACTGACAAAAGCCCCGAAAAAAGCGGAATTAGTCAGGAGTTCCTTCATGTTTTTTTCTCTCCTTCCGGATCACAAACTGCGTCGCATGACCTGATACGATCATGACCAGCACGGTCACAATACACACGCTCATCACGGTAGGCAACAGCATCGTTTTTAAACCGCCCCCGGTTTCGATCAGTTCCACCGCCGCGGGTATGAACATCACCGGCATAATTTCGATAAGGAAGCGGGCCGTTTCCTTCACATGATGAAGGGAGAGAACATGAAATTGCAGGCACAGAAACAAAATCAAAATGCCGTAAATGCTGGCCGGAATGGGAAACGGGATCAAGGCATGCAGCCCTTCGCCCACAAAGGAGATGGCCAAAATCAGTAAGAATTGCTTTAAGTATTTCGTAGAATCGCCCCTTTTACATAAAAAATCCCGCAGATTTTGCTGCGGGACTTCCCTGGCAAACGCCCATATGGGATTTGCTTGATGCGTTGTCTCGTAAAAACGGTCGGACCATATCGGGCTTTTCCTACCCGATCATGCCACTTCTTTCAACCGTGTTGCCGGTTTATTATACGACAGCTTTTTTGAATTGTCCATAGTTATAAAGAAAAAGCGTTGGTAAATTCCCCAGGTTTCTTCCATTTTTTTTGGATAAAACAGAAAATCCTTTCGGGACTTTCCCTGTCCCGAAAGGATTTTTAGCTCCCGGTTTTCCCTTTTTCCCACTCTTCTTCCCAGACTACAGGCCTTTTTACTTCACCAAGCTTTCCCCCGCCGAAAATCGTACGGGCCGTGGCCAGTTTACGGTTTTTCCGTCAGCGAAAATGTCACGGATACACTGCCGCTGCCCAGCGCTTCTTTCCAACCCTTTTGATCTTCCACATACCCTAACCGCGTGTAGCTCCAGGCATTTGAACCGTAAAACATGACGATTTGATTGCCTTGATACAGAACAATATCCCCGGCTTTTGTCGTCGTTTGGCTATTCGCGGTAGGGAAACTCTCTCCCAGGCTGCCCACTTTTTCAAATCCGCCGTAATCGTCCATGTGGATAGTTACCGGGCCCTTTTCCAGTTTTTCTTTTAGCGCCTGGGCACCCACATTTTCGGCAAAAACGGCGGTAAATGTCACACCGTTAACGGTCACATAAAATACCGATATACTCATATCTATTTCCTCCCCTTTATCCGGCTGGCTTTTGGCTGGTTGTGTATCGTTTGGTTTCGATTCGGAAATAAAACTTTCTTCTATGCTTGAAGGCCCGTTAGGAACCAAACGGCTTTCCTCCCCACCCGGTGTGGTCGTACAGCTGCCCAATCCCACCAAAAAACATAGTCCCACACAAAAAGCCTGCCAAAATGCACGTTTTTTGCTCTTTTTCACATGCCTCACTCCTTTGGCGGTTGGTAGGGGCTTTCTTCGCTCTTATAGGAAGGCCCCGTTGCACACCTGGATAACCTGCCCTTTGACATGCCGTCCCATTTTGCTGGCCAGGAACAAGCAGGCATAGGCCTGATCCATGGGATCACACTCGGGCCCGGGGAAATAGACAAAATGGCCGCTGTGCTCCAGCATTTTGGCCCCACCGGGCTGCTGCCCCGCTTTGTTGGCCACGTGGGCGGGGGTCACGGTTGCCCCGGGGGCTACCGCGTTGCAACGGATATTGGTATCAATCAGGCGCATTGCCACATTTTTCGTCAAGGTATTCAGCGCCCCTTTTGTCGATGTATACGTCGCGCCGCAGAAAGGCCGCACGCCATTGACCGAAGAAATATTGATAATCACGCCGTCATTTTTGGGAAGGAAAATTTTTAATGCCTCCCGAATATACCGCATGGGACCACCCAGGTTGGTATTCATCACATACAGCATCCATTCGTCGTCGGTTTCGTCGATCAGTTTCTGTTCGCCAATACCGGCGTTATTGATCAAAATATCCACATCGCCAAATGTTTGCAACGCGGTTTCAAAGACCCGCTTGGTGTCATCGGTGGAGCAGACATCGGCTACTACCCCAACGGCACGTCCGCCATTGGCGCGAATCCCCGCTACCACCTGGTCGAGTTTTTCCTGTCCTCTGGCGGTCAACACGACGGCCGCTCCCTCTTGGGCAAATAATTCCGCCATGGTTTGCCCCATCCCGTAACTGGCCCCGGTGATAATCGCGACTTTCCCTTTGAGCATTTGTTGTTCCATAAGAAAACCTCGTTTCGTCTGATCTCTGTCTTCAGTATACCCAAACGAAAAATCAATATCAAATACGTACTTATAATTCTTTTGCCTAGGTTTTTTCTATGGATTTTTATGGTATGCTGCAAAAGAAAGGGGATATTTTGAATGGAACTAAGAGTATTACAGTATTTTTTAGCGGTAGCCAGGGAACAAAATATTTCCGCGGCAGCCGAATCGCTGCACCTGTCACAGCCTACATTATCCACCCAGCTAAAAGCATTGGAACAAGAACTGGGCAAACAGCTGTTGATCCGCAAAACCAAAGGCTCCCGTAAAGTTTTCCTGACGGAAGAGGGCATGATTTTACGGAAACGCGCCGAAGAAATTTTGGAGTTGGTGAAGATCACCGAAAACGAAATCGCGTTATCCGACGAGGCTATTGCCGGGGATATCTATATTGGGGCCGGGGAATCGGATATGATCCGTTTTCTGGCAAGCGCCGCCAAAAACCTGCACGAAAAGCACCCCGCCATTCACTATCATCTGCTCAGCGGCAACGCTGCTTTTGTGAAAGAACACCTGGACCGGGGCCTCATCGATTTTGGCGTGGTGTATGGCCCGGTGGATACCCGTGTGTACAATTCTCTTCCCATTCCCTGGCACGATACCTGGGGAGTTCTGATGCGCAAAGATGCCCCCTTGGCAAAAAAGAAGGAAATCCATCCCCAAGATTTATGGGATCTGCCGCTCATTCTCTCGGAACAGGAAGCGGAAGCCTGGCCCATGGTGCAATGGTTTGGACAAGATCTTTCGAAGCTTTCTATTGTGGCCACGTATAATCTCGTCTTCAATGCTTCTCTGTTGGTACAGGAAGGGCTGGGGTATGCGTTGTGCCTGGATAAGCTAATTCACGTCAGTGGCGACAGTCCCCTGTGTTTCCGTCCTCTTTCTCCCAAAATGGAAGCCGAAGCTTCGGTCATTTGGAAGCGGTATCAGGTCTTTTCCAAAGCTTCCCGTTGTTTTTTAGAGGAACTAAAAAACAAACTGACCGGGTTTCACAACAAACCGATATAAACCCTCCACGCCCGCCCGACCAAACGAAAGGATCGTTTGCCCCAGGCTTACCAAGGCTGGTGTTATCGCACTAAAAAAGCCGGCTGCCCGGCTAGGCAACGTGCCAAAGCCATCCACTGGATCTTTTTTCCTTTTCTTTCTATCTAGGGCAACAAGAAATCCCCCCAGAGGCAGACACGCTGCCTCTGGGGGGATTTTGGGAATGGTACTTATGCCGGAAGATGTTTTTCGCTCTTCCGTTTTTTAACCCTCTTATTCTTGAATAAACCGAATGGATTCGTCGCTGGCGCCAACTTTCAGAGCCGCAATGTAGCCGGTTCTGGTGCACTGGTCCACTTTACCGGGATGGATGGCATCACCGATCACATACACCTGTGCATCGCCCGCCGCTTCTTTCAGCGCACTGTAATCGACGGACTTCATGCCCAGGGCATACAGCACCGTGTCGGCTTCCAGTTCCTGCACACCGTCGGCGTTTTCGATCTTGACGCTGTTGGGGGTGATTTCCAGGCACTTGGTCTTGGGCAGCATGGTCATATGGTTTTTCTCCATTTCCCATACCAGCGCTTCCCGGTACATACCGAAAGCTTCGTTGGCCACACGATCCAGCATTTCCACAACGGTAACTTCGTGGCCGGTCTTCTGCAGGAAGAGGCCCGCTTCGCAGCCCATCAGGCCGCCTCCACTGCTCACTTCAAACTTGGCGGCGCGGAATCCCTTCTTCTCGAAGAAATATGCCATAGTCGGCACTGCGTCGGCCATATAGGGATCTACTGTGCAAGTAGGGCAGAACCAGTCGGGATACTTCTCTAGTAATTCGCTGTGATAGCGGTTTTGAAAACCGTACATGCTGCCCTGCATAAGCACCGCCCGCTCTACGCCGTTGCGGTCCATCAGGGCCAGCGCCTTTTCGACCGTAAAGTTCATTTCGCCGTAATCGCCGTTTTGGGGGAACAGGTCAAATTCCTCCCCATTGCCCCAAGCGGCCTTGCCGCCGCCGATGGCGCGCAGTTCGCCCCGCCGGCAATAACCCGCAACAATCTGTGCCACATGCAAATGGGCGTCTATTTTCTTCATGTAAAATCTCCTTTCGTACAGTCATAAAACAGAAGGTCACTTAGGCCAGTTTTTGGCTTTCCCGAGGCATCATGGCGCCATAGCTCTATGCGGCCACGATGGCATTCGAGAAAAGGCCACACGTTCCCCCAGGACCGAAACATTTTAACAGTTCGTAGCGCTACCGTATATAGTTTTATGATACTACAGATTTCTTTCTTTTACCATATACAGAATCGCTCAAACGAGAAGCCCGCCTGCTTTCCTGCAAATGGGCCCATACCTATTCTTCCCTATTTTTAAAACCGGAGTTTCTTTTCTGCCACTCTTTTTGCGCAGAAGCGATATCAGGGGTGCTTTTTCCCTTTATCTACCTGGCACTGGCGAAGATAATCAATAAAAGCGAAAAGAAAATAGAACCACTACGCTACACAAAAAAAGCAGGAGATACGCTCCTTGCGGAACGATCTCCTGCTTCATAAAACTTTTTTCGCTTGTGATCTTTGGTTCCTCGTGTGCTCCTTGGTTGCTCCTTACGAAGCCAAACGGACCACGTTCGAAAACCATCCACAACTCCAAAAGTACTGCATTTTCCTGTAAATCGAGGTGCTGAAACGTCCTGCGAAGTAGGGAAAATCAGCGCTTGCTGAACTGGGGAGCGCGGCGGGCTGCCTTGAGGCCGTACTTCTTACGTTCCTTCATACGAGGATCGCGGGTCA
>CAKNOA010000035.1 GCA_930990065.1 uncultured Clostridia bacterium
ACCACAACGAAACGGACGCCTACAGCGAAGAGTTCCGGCGCTACCTGCTCTTTTACACGTGCGTACTGTTCGGAGCGTTTTGCCTGGCGTATATCCTGTTTAACCAGGCCGAAAAAGAGCAGATGGAACAGGAACTCCACCAGGTGCGGGATCTCTCCCACCGCGAGCGGCAGCACTATGCCAGCATTGAAGAGCGCCGGGAGGAAATGGCCAAAATCCGCCACGATTACAGCAATTTAACGGCGTCGGTGCTGCGCCTCTTACAGGACGGAGCCGTGGAAGAAGCCAAAGATTTATTGCAGGAACTGTCCACCCGGATTCAAAGCACAAAGGAATACCCCTATTGCGGCATTCCGATCGTGAACGCCGTACTGGAAGAAAAAAAGCAGCAGTGCGACCGGCTTCACGTTGCCTTTCGGGCGGAACTGCTTTTGCCCGACCAGCTGCCCATCAGCCACCTGGATTTGTGCAGTGCCCTAGGGAATCTGCTGGATAATGCCATCCGGGCCTGCCGGCAGATAGAAACCGGCCGCCCGGGGATTACGCTTATGGCGGGGCTGGTCAGCGGGTACCTGGTGATCAAGTGCCAGAACCCGTCCCCCAAGGCCCCGGGGGAAAAACCCGATGGCACCGGCTATGGGTTTAAAATCCTGTCGGATATCGCCGCCCGGTACCAGGGGGATTTTTTCACCGAATACCGTGGCGGGGCGTTTACCGCCCAGCTGAGCCTTTTTTTGCCGCGGGGTGAAAAAGCAAGCAAATTGCCATAAAAATGTCACGTGCCGGCTTGCGATCGGGGCCGTTTCCTTGTATACTGGAAGGGAAAGGCAAAGCCCCTCGATGGGCTTATGGCAAGAAAGGAGACATGTTTATGGCAATCGCTTCGTACATCACGGGCATCGGCCACATCGGCCTGCCCACCCGGGACATGGACGCCACCCTGGCTTTTTATAAGGGGTTGGGGTTTTCCGTCGATTGGAAAATCGAAAAGGAAGGCGCCGTTTTGCTGGCTTTTTTAAAGCTGGGGGACTGCGTATTTGAGACCTTCGTAAATCCCAACGCCGCCGGGGTGTCCGGGGCCCTTGACCATTTGGCCCTGTCGGTGTCCGATGTCGGCAGCGTGTACCGCCTGATTACGGAAAGCGGGCACTACCAGGTTATCGAACCGGAGAAAGGGGTCCAGTCCCTGCCGTTTTATAACGGCGTGAAGTTTTTCACCATTTTGGGCCCCAATGGGGAAAAGATCGAATTTAACCAAAAGCTGTAACAGGAAAGGGGCGACACAGTATGTTTGACGACTTGCTCGGCAGCGCCACGAAATTACAAAACTGGCAGACCCGCTCCATCAATGCCGAAAACCCCACCGGCGAAAAGGGCCGCGGCGGTATGGCTGTGGGGGATTTGGGGCCGTCCCGCAAGGGCAGCCCGTGCCTGAATAACATTGCCCCGGGGCAGACGGTCACCCTGTGCGATATGCAGGGCCCCGGGTTCATCACCCATATCTGGTGCACCGTGACGAACAAAACCAGCGACGCCGACTGCAACGTGCTGCGGGACCTGGTGCTGCGCATGTACTGGGACGGGGAAGAGGAACCGTCGGTGGAAAGCCCCCTGGGGGATTTCTTCTGCTGTGGGTTTTCCCGGGAGTGCCTCGTTACCTCCATGCCTGTGTGCGTGATCCCCAACCGGGGGTTTAACTGCTATTTCCGCATGCCCTTTGCCAAACGGGCCCGCATCACCCTGGAAAACCAGCACGACAACCCCATCCCGGCGTTTTTCTACCAGGTGGATTACTGCCTGTGCCCGTCCTTGCCGGATAACACCGGGTATTTCCATGCCCAGTGGCGCCGCCAGCGCATGACCCAGCTGCAGCAGGATTACGTGATCCTGGACGGCGTCAAAGGCCGCGGGCAGTATATCGGCACGTATTTGGCCCTGACCACCCTGGAGCGGTACTGGTGGGGCGAAGGGGAAGTAAAATTCTACCTCGACGGCGATACCGATTACCCCACCCTGTGCGGCACCGGTACCGAGGATTACTTTGGCGGTTCGTGGAGCTTTGCCAAACAGGAAAACGGCCGTACCGTGGAACAGACGTACTGCACGCCGTTTTTGGGCTACCCGTACTATTCCGCCCACGACACCCTTGTCCATAATGATTACCACAACGACGACTGCCCGCCCATGCGCGGGTTTTACCGCTGGCATTTGCCGGACCCCATCTTTTTCCAGCAGGACCTGAAAGTGACCATCCAGCAAATCGGCGTGTGCCACAAGGGCCTGTTTGAGAGGCAGGATGACGTAGCCAGTGTGGCGTACTGGTACCAGCAGGAGCCCCACGCCGCTTTCCCACCGCTCATGGAAAAGCGTCTGCGCTGGCCCCGGTAAAGGAATAAAAAAGCCTTTCCTTCTTTTTGGGAAAGGCTTTTTTCCTGCACGCCGGTTTTGCCCCGGGGGCATTGTATTTTTTGCAAAAATAGCGTATAATTTTCATTTAGCGTACAGATCGTGTACCGCTTATTTTCGGGCGGCATGGCCGCCCGGCAATCTGAAGGACAGGTGAAAGAAAAGTATGACAAAGATCGATATTTTTTCTGGTTTTCTCGGGGCCGGGAAGACCACACTGATTAAAAAGCTCATCAAAGAAGCCTACGCCGGCCAAAAGCTGGTGCTGATTGAAAACGAATTCGGCGAAATCGGTATTGACGGCGGCTTTTTGCAGGACGCCGGGATCAACATCACCGAAATGAACTCCGGGTGCATCTGCTGCAGCCTGGTAGGGGATTTTGCCAAGGCACTGCATCAGGTGCTGGAACAGTTCGCCCCCGACCGCATTCTGATTGAACCCTCCGGGGTGGGCAAGCTCAGCGACGTGATCCGCGCCGTGCAGAACGCCGAAACCGCCGGGGCCCAGCTCAACGGCTTTACCACCGTGGCCGATGCGAAAAAGTGCAAAATGTATATGAAGAACTTCGGCGAATTCTATAACGACCAGGTGTCCCATGCCAGCACCATCATCCTGAGCCGCACCGACGGCATGAGCGAAGAAAAGCTGGCGGCGGTGACGGCGCTGCTGCGGGAAAAGAACCCCACTGCGACCTTGATCACCACCCCGTGGGATCAGCTGACCGGGGCCCAGATCCTGTCCGCTATGGAACGGAAGGACACCTTGCAGGTGGAAATGGAACAGCTCCTGAAAGAAGAACAGGAACATCATCACGACCACGAGCATGAGCATGAACATGAGCATCATCACGACCATGAAGACGGCGATGGCTGCTGCTGCCACGATCATGACCATGAACACCACCATGACCACGATCATGATCATGACCATGAACACCATCACGACCATGACCACGGCGAAGGCTGCACCTGCGGCTGCCATGACCACGACCATCATCATCACCATCACGCCGATGAAGTGTTCACCAGCTGGGGGAAGGAAACCACCCACACCTACACGAAAGACGAAATCAAAGGGGCCCTGTCGGCGCTGGATGACGCGGCGCGCTGCGGGACCGTGCTGCGGGCCAAGGGGATTGTGCCCGGTGAAAACGGCGAATGGATTCACTTTGACTATGTGCCCGAAGAAACCAGCGTGCGCACCGGCCCCGCCGGTATTACGGGCCGGCTGTGCATAATCGGCGCCGGGCTGCACGAAGACGAACTGCTGCGCCTGTTCCGTTTGGCAGAATAAGGGGGAAAACCGATGGAAACAATTCCGGTTTATCTGTTTGTGGGCTTTCTGGAAGCGGGCAAAACCCGGTTTATCCAGGAAACCATGGAGGACACCCGCTTTCACAAAGGGGAAAAGACCCTGATCCTTCTGTGCGAAGAAGGGGAAGAAGAGCTCGACCCCGCTAAGTACACCGGCGGCCATGTCACCATTGAGACCCTTGACGACGAAGAAGACCTCACCCGGGAAAAACTCGAGGGCTTTTATAAAAAATACGGCTTCGAACGGGTGGTGCTGGAATACAACGGCATGTGGCCCATGGCGCGGCTCATGGAGCAAATGCCCGAAAACTGGCAGATCTATCAGTGTATGATGATGGCCGACGCCAACACGTTCCTTTCGTACAACCAGAACATGCGCGGGCTGATGGTGGATAAACTGCAGCTGTGCGAATTGTGCGTGCTCAACCGCGCCAGCGACAAAGTGGACAAAGAGGCAATCCACAAGGTCATCCGGGGTGTCAGCCGCCGCACGGATATTGCCTATGAATACCCGAACGGCGACGTGGAGTACGACGAAACCGAAGACCCGCTGCCCTTTGATTTGAACGCCCCGATCATCGAAATCCAGGACCGGGACTTTGCCCTGTGGTACCGTGACGCCAGCGAAGAACCGAAAAAGTACCAGGGCAAAACCGTGCAGTTCACCGCCATGGTGTGCAAATCGAAAAAACTGCCGAAAGGCACGTTTATCCCCGGCCGGTTCGTGATGACCTGCTGCGTGCAGGACATCACCTTTATGGGCTTTATGTGCCAGTACCCGCCGTGTGAATCCCTGGAGCAGCGCAGCTGGATCCGGGTGACGGCCCGTATCGATGTAAAATTCAGCCCCATCTACCGCGGCCGCGGCCCCATTTTGCAGGCCATCCGCATCGAACCCGGCCAGGCGCCGGAACAGGAAGTCGCTACGTTTTATTGAGTAACACGGCGATTAGCCCTTATACTCTGATAAATATCTACTAATTTTTCTATAGTTATAGTACGCAAACAGGTGCGCATCCCGTGGTGGGCGCACCTGTTTTTTTCTATGGAACATGCCGAACTTTTCCCTTTTTGTAAAAATAGCGTTGCATTCGTGTAAAATTTCGCTTACAATGGAAAACAGAAACATAGAGAATAAGAGAGAAAAAGAGCGAAGAAAAAAGATAGGAAGTGCCGCACATGCAGTGGACGGATGTGCTGGGCCTGATCGGCGGCCTGGCGCTGTTTTTGTACGGGATGAAAATGATGAGCAGCGGGCTGGAGCTGCTGGCCGGTTCCCGGCTGAAATCCATCCTGGAAAAAATTACCAGCAACAAGTACCTGGGCATGTTGGTGGGGGCGGGGATCGCCGCCGTGATCCAGAGCAGCAACGCCACCATCGTGATGACCTGCAGCTTTGTCAACGCGGGCCTGATGAGCCTCAATCAGGCGGTGGGGGTCATTATCGGCGCCAAAATCGGCACCACCATGACCGGCCAGCTGCTGAGTTTGAAAATTGACCAGTTCGCCCCCGTTATCGCCATGGTGGGCGTGGTGATGATGATGTTCCTGAAAAAGAAGTTCATCAACCACTTAGGGCAGGTCATCGCCGGGCTGGGCATTTTGTTCATGGGTATGAGCAATTTGAGCGGCTCCATGTCGGGGCTCAAAGATGTGCCCGAAGTCGGGCAGTTTTTGTCCTTTATCAGCGGCAACCCGCTTCTGGGCGTGCTGGTGGGCACGGTGTTTACCGCCATTATCCAAAGCGCGTCGGCGTCGGTGGGCATTGTCCAGGCCATGAGCGCCCAGGGGGTACTCACCCTGTCCCAAGCGGCGCCCATGATTTACGGCATGGACATCGGCGCGTGTATCAGCGCGATTTTGGCTTCCTTTGGCGCCAAGCACGAAGCCAAACGGTCGGCCCTGCTGGCAGTGATCTTCAGCACCCTGGGGGCCGGTATCTTTGTGATCGCTTCGTACTTTATCCCGTTTGTGGACTGGATTGCCGGGTTTACGCCGGATAACCCCATGAGCCAGGTGGCCAATCTGAACACCCTGTTCAATGTGGTGAGCATGATGATCCTATTGCCGCTGTCGGACATCATGGTAAAAATGGCCAAGAAGATTATCCCGGAAGGCCCCGAAGAGGGCAGCGAAATGCGGCTTTTGCATATTGACGAGCACGCATTTGGCGCCGTGGGCATTGGCGAAGCCCAGGTCGATGCCGAAGTAAACCGCATGTTCTCGCTGGCGCGGGAAAACCTGACTGGCTCTGTCCAGCTATTACTGCACGACGGGGAGCCTGACGAGGAGCACCTTGCGAGTAACGAAGAAGTGATCGACTTTTTGAATAAAGAGATCACCCGGTGCCTGGTCAAATTAAACGGCCTGGAACTGGGGCGCAAAGATGCGCTGCGGCTGTCGGCCATGTACCATGTGCTCAGCGATATTGAACGCATTGGCGACCATGCGATGAACTTGATCGGGTACCACCGTTCCGCGCTGGAACGGGGCGCACATTTTTCGGAAGCGGCCCAGGAGGAATTGCGGGCGCTTTCCGGCCAGGTGATGCGGGTAGTCGATGACGCCTATGCCCTGTTTATGCACCAAAACGGCGGCACGTTGCAGCAGGTGGAAGACGAAGAACAGGTGGTAGACGATATGGTTGATGAACTGGAAATCACCCATATCCAGCGGCTGAATTCCGGCAAATGCAGTGCCGACGCCGGGTTATTATTCAGCGAAGTGCTCACCGACTTAGAGCGTGTGTCGGACCACGCGTTGAATATTGCCCAGGCGGCGGATTCCCACCGCTGAGCTGGGATGTTTGATAACAAAAGAAAAGCGGACAGGAAGAATCCCCTTCCTGTCCGCTTTTTTGTCTATCAGTTTTTGTCCGTTTTTCCGGCGGCACTTTGTACGTGCGCCTTAATGGCGGCAAAGGTTTCGGCGCTGATCACGTGTTCCATGCGGCACGCGTCTTCTGCGGCCACTTTCGGGTCGACCCCCAACCGGGTGAGCCAGTCGGATAAGAGCGTATGCCTTTCGTAAATGGTTTCGGCAATGGCGCGCCCGGCGGGCGTTAAGGTGATATACCCGTCGCTGGCCATCACGATGTACCCGTTTTCCCGCAGGTTCTTCATAAAAATGCTCACGCTGGGTTTGCTAAAGCCCAGTTCGTTGGCAATATCCACGGACCGCACCATACCGTTGCGGTGCTGCAAAATCAGGATGGTTTCCAGGTAATTTTCCGCCGATTCATGAATCTTCAAGAAAACAACCTCCTTCCCCAAAAAGAGTTTACCGGGATATTATACCATACCCAAAAGGGAAACTCAAACCGGCTTTTTTCACCGCCGTTTTTTACCGGAAAAAGCAGGTGTCACTGAGCGGCAGCCGGTTGTTTTCAAACCGGTCGGGGTCGGCCTGCACGCCTTCGGCGGCATAGCCCAGCACCAATAAATTGACGGGCAGCCATTCGTGGGGGATTTCCAACTCTTCCCGCAGAATATCGGGGTTAAAATGGCAAATCCACAGCGACGAAAGCCCCCGTTCCGTGGCGGCCATCATCATCTGGTCGGTGACAATGGTGGCGTCGATCACGGCGGAATTCATGCCGTCGTACGGGCGCACCCAGGCTTGGGTGCGGTCGGCACACACCACCAGCACGCACGGCCCGCCGTGGATATTGGCGGCTTTGGCGGCTTTATCGGTGGCTTCCTTGCTTTGCAGCACCAGCACCCGCTGGGGCTGCTTGTTGCAGGCGGTGGGGCTGCGGCGGCCCGCCTGTAAGACTTCCTGAAGGAGAGCGGGGTCCACCGGCTGGGGGCTGTAGCGGCGTACGGAAAACCGGGCCTGTTGGCATTGGGTAAACGTCATAGCGATCGCTCCTTTTCTAAAGAGAATAGAACCAGCATACCACAAATAGGGCCAAAGGGAAAGACCCATGGCGGGGAGGAAACCTTGCGTTTCCCTTCAAAACCGGTATAATGAAAAAAGACCATGATGAAGGAGACACTACGTTTTATGCTTCGTTTTTTCCCCACCCAAATGCCCCGTATTACGTTTATGGGCCGCGTCAATTACCGGGAACCCTGGTGCCATTTTTACCGGGTGACGCCGGTGTATATCCTCTACTATATCTTTTCCGGCGAAATGTACCTGAACGAAAACGGGGTCGAGTACGTTCTGCGCCCGGGGGAATACCTATTGCTGGAACCGGGGTACGAAACCTACGGCACCAAGGCTGCGCGGTGCGACTACTATTTTATCCATTTTGAGCACATGGATTTTGCCCACTCGCCATTATCGCCGGAAGAAATCCGCCGCCGCCTGCAGCAGATCCGGCAGATGAGTTTGGAAGAAAAGCTGGAACCGGAGAGCGATTATGCCCAGGCGGAATGCTTTTTGGAAAAGTACGCCATGGTGGAAGACCCCGCCGTGCGCCTGCGGGTGTATGGGCTGTTGGAAGAGGCGGTCCAGCACACCCGGTTGCGCACGGAAAACCACCGGTGTATCGGTTCGTGCAAACTGCTGGAAAGCCTGATGGAGCTGTCCCGCGCCCAGGCCGACAAAATTTTGCGGCAGCATGCCGCCTGTACGCCGGAAATGGCCGAAAAAATCCAGCGTGTGGTGCAGTACCTGCACAGCGAATACCCCAACAAGATCACCTCCCAGGAGATCGAAACCCGTTTTGCCGTGAATTTTGATTACCTCAACCGGGTGTTCCGCCAGGTGACCGGCAGCACCATTTTCCATTACCTGTCGGCGGTGCGGCTGAACCGGGCCAAGGAATTTTTGGCTACCACCACCATGCGGTCGTCGGAAATCGCTTTGAATACGGGCATTGGCGACGAATACTATTTCAGCAAATTCTTTAAAAAGATGACCGGCCTGTCCCCCCGCCAGTACCGCAGCCGCTACCTGCCGGAACCGGGGCTGCCGCTGCGCGAAAAGTAAGGGGCCTGTTTTCCTTGCCCGGTGACAAAAATCTGTGTATAATAGAAAAAAGAAAGGAAGTGGCGCCCATGGACCCGATCGAACAATTGGCTTCTTGGATCGACGAAAGCCCCCGGTGGGTGTTTTTTGGCGGCGCCGGCGTTTCTACCGAAAGCGGTATCCCCGATTTCCGCAGTGAAAACGGGCTGTACCGCCAAAAGTTCGCCTACCCGCCGGAAGTCATGCTCAGCCGCTCGTTTTTTGATGCGCACCCGCGGGAGTTCTTTGACTTCTACCGCGAAAAGATGATTGCGCCCGGCGCCCGGCCCAATGCGGCCCACAAAGCCCTGGCCGCGTGGGAACAACAGGGCCGGGGGGTCAGCATTGTCACCCAGAATATCGACGGCCTGCACCAAATGGCCGGCAGCCGCCGGGTGTGGGAGCTCCACGGCAGCGTGCACCGCAATTACTGCATGCGCTGCGGTAAAGGATACCCGCTAGCATTTATCCGGCACAGCGAGGGCGTACCCCGGTGTGAATGCGGCGGGATTGTCAAGCCCGACGTGGTGCTGTACGAAGAAGGGCTGTCGGAACGCGTGCTCCATGGCGCCCTGCAGGACATCGCCCAGGCGGACTTGCTCATCGTAGCGGGTACCAGTTTGACGGTGTACCCCGCGGCAGGGCTGCTGCAGGCCTTTTCGGGCCACCATATGGTGGTCATCAACCGCACCCCCACCCCGGCGGACAAAAAAGCGGACCGGCTGTTTTCCCAGCCGGTGGGGCAGGTACTCGAACAAGTAGATAAGCTGCTGGAAAGCGGCAGAAAAATCGAATCGCATGGATAAAAAAGGAGGCATTTTATGATCAACCATTTTTGCGCTTCCCCCCTGTGGGAAGTCAGCCGTACGCTGTGTGACGTGGCCATGGGCCGCCGCCCGGCGGATACCGTCATCAAAGGGGCCAAACTGGTGAACGTGTGCACCCATGAAGTGCAGGAAAATATCGACGTGGCCATCGCCGCCGGGCGCATTGCCCTGGTGGGGGATGCCTCCCACTGTGTGGGCGAGGGCACGAAGGTCATAAAGGCTAATGGCCAGTACCTGGCCCCCGGGTTCCTGGACGGGCACATCCACGTGGAATCCTCCATGCTGGGGGTGGGCGAATACGCCAAAGCCGTCATCCCCCACGGTACCGTGGGCATTTATATGGACCCCCACGAAATCTGCAACGTATTGGGGCTCAAAGGGGTACAGTGCATGATGGACGACGCGGCCCGCACGCCGCTGAAAGCCATGCTCACCACCCCCAGTTGTGTACCGGCGGTGCCCGGGTTTGAAGACACGGGGTCTTTCGTCGGCCCCGAAGAAGTGGCCGAGACCATGAAATGGGATTGCACCGTGGGGCTGGGCGAAATGATGAACTTCCCCGGCATTCTGGGTTCCACCGAACATGCCCACGCCATCAACGGCGAAACCCTCAAAGCCGGCAAAATCGTTACCGGCCATTACTCCATGCCCGAAACGGGCAAGGGCCTCAATGCCTATATCGCCAGCGGCGTGCGCTGCTGCCATGAATCCACCCGGGAAGAAGACGCGCTGCAGAAAATGCGCCTTGGTATGTACGCCATGCTGCGGGAAGGTTCCGCGTGGCACGACCTGCACGAAGTGGCCAAAAGCATCACCCGCCACGAAGTGGATACCCGCTTTGCGGTGCTGATCAGCGACGACACCCACCCCCACACCCTCATGGCCCAGGGGCACCTGGATCACATTGTGCGCCGCGCCATGGAAGAGGGCATCGACCCCATTACCGCCATTCAGATGGTTACCATCAACTGCGCCCAGTGCTTCCAGATGGACCACGAGCTCGGTTCCATCGCGCCGGGCAAGTGCGCCGACATGGTGTTCTTTACCGATTTGACGAAAATCGACATCACCCGGGTGCTGATTAACGGGCAGGTCGTCGCCGAAGACGGGCACATGCTCGTTTCCATGGCGCCGTACACCTACCCCGAATGGGCCACCCACACCATGCACCTGAAAGACGCCGTTACCCCGGCTTCCTTCCGCGTGCCGGCTTGTGGCAAACGTGCCGTGGTGCATGCCATCGAAGTCATCCCGGCCCGGGTGGGTTCCTATGACCGGGAAGTCACCCTGAACGTACAAGACGGCTGCCTGCAGTCTGATGTGTCCCAGGATGTGCTGAAAACCGCGGTGTTTGAACGCCACCACGAAACCGGCAAAGTGGGATACGGCTTTGTCAAGGGCTTTGGTATCAAGCGGGGCGCCATTGCTTCCACCGTGGCCCACGACGCCCACAACCTGATGGTCATCGGCGTCAACGATGAGGACATGGCCCTGGCGGCTAATACGCTGATCCAGTGCGGCGGCGGTATGGTAGCTGTGGCTGACGGCCAGGTGTTGGGGTGCGTGCCGCTGCCCATTGCCGGGCTGATGAACGACCTGCCGGTGGAAGAAATGAGCCAAAAGGTCGAAAAACTGGAAAAAGCCTGGGCGGCTATTGGCTGCACCATGCCGTCGCCGTTTATGACCATGGCGCTGATCGCCTTGGCGTGTCTGCCGGAACTGCGGCTGACGAACCGCGGGCTGGTGGATTGCAACCGCTTCTGCTTTACCGATTTGATCATTCGCGAAGAGGAATAAGAAGTCCGTTCTTTTCGGGAAAAGGTCCACGGAGGCTGCCTCCGTGGACTTTTTTTCGGATTTTCGGCGAAATTAGTGGATCATATTGCTTTTTTGTCGAAAAAAACGGGGGAAATTCAGGTATAATAATACACATATCACCCAAAACCGGCTCAGCCGGTGGGGGGGGAAGAGGGGGAATTGGCCGCCATGCTTACCGTGGCTGTGTATCATACGGACGAACGCCGCCAGCAAACGGCCGCGAATCAGATTCTTTCTGCCATGAAGAAGCTGCACGTGGCCGGAAAAGTGTGTACCGTCCAGAATGTGGACGTTTTCCGGCAGGATGTGGAACAGGGACGCTTTGACATCCTTTGCTTGTCGACCGGGGTGCCGCAGGCCGAAAACTGGCTGCAGCAGGATAGGACGGAAATTATTTTGCTGGATACCCCAGTGCAGCGGCTGGGGGACTATTTAAGGTATAAACCGGCAGCCTGGCTGCCGGATAGTAGAGCCGACGCTGCACCGGCGCTGCAGGCGTGTTTTTCTTATTTACAGCGGCGGCGGGAAGCGTGTTTGTGCGTACAGACCAAAACCCGCTGTGTCCGCATTCCCTACCGCCAGATTTTGTATTTGGAAAGCCAGCGGCGCCAGGTGGTGGTCCATACCCGGCGGCCGGAGGATCTGGTGGCGTTTACGGCGACCTTGGATGCGGTGGAACAGGCCCTGGGGCCCAAGGGGTTCCTGCGCTGCCACCAGAGCTACCTCGTCAATTTGGAACAGGTGGAAGAACTCGACAAGACCCAGCGGCTGTTAAAGCTGCGGGGCGGCCAGGTGGTCGATATCAGCAAACGGTATTATAAACCCATCAACGAAGCCTTTTTCCGGGAGGGCGGGGACGAAGATGTCCAAAAATGCCTGTTCCCGGTTCAAAATGGCACAAAGGATAGCGCTTTTTCCGGTGTTTCGCTATAATAAAAACAGAAAATGAAAAACCGCTAAGGAGGGTTTTACGTATGACAAGTTGGAATTTTGACCCGGATACCTTCGGCCATGGCATGGATGCCGATGAGCTGGCAGGGACCCCCGCTACCCCCCAGATGGAAGAACTGGATCTCAACGGCGACGGGGTGACCGACACGGTCCATGTGTACCAGGACACCGACGGCAACGGTACCTACGATACGGTCACCACGGCGGTCGATTTTGACGGCGACGGCCAGGTGGATTTTACCGCCGTGGGGGTCGATACCGATGGCGACGGGATTGTGGATTATAACGAAGCGGCCATGGGGATCGACTGGAACGGTGACGGCCAGGTCGATGCGGTCTTGTATGGGCAAGACGCCGACGGCGATATGGTGATGGAGACATCGCACCTGTATACCGCCGACGAATGGGCCGATTTTGCCGTGCCCGAAGTCCCCGAGACCCCCGCCCCCGACGAGGGCGACGGCTTTTCCGCCGGGTACGAACAGTTTGATGCCAACGACACCAATATGGATCAGGTGGTCGGTTCGCCGGTTTCGGACGAACAGTATTGGGAATACCAGGGTGAAAGCGGCCCGTGCGCCATTTATGCCCAGGTGATGGCCTACGAAGGCATGACCGGCCAGGACATCGACCCGCAGGAAATGATCAATGTGGCGTACGAAAACGGCTGGTACAGCGGCTCCGGCACCACGATGGACGACATGGACAAAATCCTCAACTACCTGGGGGCCGACACCGAAAAAGGGTATGGCGGCGATTTGCAGGATTTGGAAGACTGCCTGTCTGACGGCGGCCGCGCGGTGGTAGCCATCGACGGCAACGAAGTTTGGTATGGCAACACCGATACCTATGCCCCCAATGACCCGAACCACGCCGTGGAAGTGATCGGTATCGATTATTCCGGCGAAGAACCCATGGTGATTATCAATGATTCCGGCACCGTGGACGGCCATGCCATTATGGTACCGGCTTCCCAGTTCATGGATGCCTGGGAAGACAGCAACTTTTATTATGTCGAAGCATACGCCTAAGTTCACTCGATAGGAAAGGAAGAGACCGTATGATATCCATCCAGGAATTTTTAAAAAATGTCAACACCGGCCATGTGGTGCGCAGCAGCGTACCCATGGGGCTCGGCAAAAGCCTGCCCATGCTGGATATTGCCGATGACCGGCTGCTGGTGACGCTGTTCTTTTACCGCTCGATTCTGCGTCCGGAAGATAAAACGCTGCTCATGCCGCCGGAAATCATCGCTTCGTTCGAATATCCCGGCGCGCGGCTGGTTACGTTTGAAACCTTGGCCCTGAGCCGCCGGTTTACCGGGGTGGACTTCCGAAAGCCGGCCGGGTTGTTCCGGCATGAGGCCATCCGCCATCTGGACCGGGAAGCGTACATGGCGGAAAAAGAGCGGTACTATGAAAAGCTCAACGCGCTGATCGCGTATTTGGGCGGCGGTGAAGCCTTTACCCAGCAGGACGAAGACGAGCTGGCACGGCTGTTTACCATGCTGGCGGAACCGGGGCTGTACCCCTACTACCGGGCGGCGTGCCCGCAGTTCTGTGAACGTTTTTTAAGAAAGTGAGTCGGACCCATGTTTCTGAAAAATAAGGATTTTTTTGCAAAGCCTGCCCGGGTAGGGCCTAAGGCTCCAGGTGACCAGCCGGACCGAGTGCCGGAGGAAAACCACACAGCGGAACCGGACGGGCAGAAAACCGAAACGGCCACCATGGTGCAGCTGCGGGTCCAGGATGAACAACTGCAGCGCGATATGGCGTTTCTGGATGCCTGCAGCCGGGAAACCGGCCGCCCGGAGATGCACAAACAGCTCAGCGAATTGCGGGATTACCTGAAAAATGCCCGGTTTACCGTGGCGGTGGTGGGCGAATTCAACCGGGGCAAAAGCACCCTGGTGAATAAGCTGTTAGGGCAGGATGTGATCCCCGTGAGCGCCCTGCCGTCTACACTGCTGCCCATCCGGGTGGAGGGTGGCCATCGGGACGAACTCATCTGGAAAAAGCCCGGCGGCGAAACCCATTACCCCTTAAAACCGGAAACCTGGGATACCTTGGAGGAAGAAATCGGCTGGGACGGCAAAGCCAAGGGCGAACTGGTCCTGCGGCAAACGTTGCCGGTTCTGCAGCAAAACGAACTGGCATTGCTGGATACCCCCGGGACCAATTCCCAGGTGAAAGGGGATCTGTCCATGGCCGAAGAGGCGCTGTCGGGCTGCGATTGCGCCATTTTGACCATTGCGGCGGTGGCGCCGGTGAGCGAATCGGAACTGCGCTTTTTGCAGGAAGGCATTTTGACAAAGAAAGTGCCCCGTATCCTCGTTGTGCTCACAAAACTTGATTTACTAAGTGAAAAAGAGCGTGAGCTGGTGATCCGCAATGTGCAGGCACGGCTCGACAGTTTGCAGGAAGGGCTGCCGCTGTATCTGTCCCAAAGCGGGCTGGTGCCCGGCTGGGAGGAAAAGGCGGGACCAAAGGCTATTTGGGATCAGCTGACCGCCTGGCTGCGGGAATCGGACCATACTTATCTGAAATGCCAGCGCGCCCACGGGCTGCTGTCGGAAATGGCCGAGGAGCTCAGGGGGCTGTATGCCTGCCAGCTGGAAGTGCTGGAAGAAAAGAAAGAAGCCCGCCGGGAAAAAGTGGAAGAAAAAAAGCGCCAGCTTTTGGGCAATTCCCATATCCAGTGGGACCAGCTGGAAATCGAAATGCTCAACCGCTGCAACCAGAATTTTACCTGGATCCGGGAAATGACCGAGGAGCGCCAGCAGGATGTGATCGAAAAGCTCACTTTGGAGCTGTCGCATACCAATAACCCGAAAGACTGGTGGGAAAAGGATTACCCCTACCGAATGAAAATGGAAATGATCGCCCTGGGCAATGCGCTGGAAAGCAACCTGCAGTCGTTTTATACCCGGGATCTCGGGTGGCTCAACCATGTGCTGCAGGAAAAATACAAAGCGATCGTACCCCCGCAAAACCAGCGCATGGCCGACAAGGGGGTGTTCCGCGGGGCCCGCAGCCAGGCGGAACTGTCGCTGGAAGATATGCACAATACCCGCCTGATTTCCCGGGTGGGGACCGGCGTGGTGACGGTCGCCGGGTACCTGCTCTTTGGCATGATGGGGCTGTCGCCTCTGGGCATGGCCGTGGGCATTGGCGGCGGTATTGTGTCGGAACTGTTCATGAACCGCCGGGTGGAAGAACAGCGCGCCCGGCTGGGGCAGACCATCCGTACGGAATTGCCGGGGGTATTCAGCCGCTGTGTGGAAACAGTGGAAAAGAATGTGCGGGAAACCTACCGCGATGCCATCGGAAATATGCAAAAGGCCTGCCAGAATTGGGCCAACGCCCAGTGCGAGGCGATGGAAAAGGCCCGGCAGCAAGGGGAAGATCCCACAAAAGCGCAGGCGATCCGGCAAAAGGTCGAAAAGCTCGCTGCGATGATACAGGACTGACCCCGGGGGGAAAATGAGGAGGGACAAAACAGCATGACGAACGAACAACTCAGGGATTACGCCGCCCGGCAACAACGGCTGGTGGAGATCATCGGGCAAACATCCGAACAGGTCGAGGTTTTGCACATGGAAAACCATGTGCAAGCCCTTACGCGGCTGCAGCAAAAAATTTCGTCGGAAACCTTTAAAATCATGGTCATGGGCAACTTTAAAAACGGCAAAAGCACGTTTATCAACGCGTTTTTGGGGCAGGAGATCCTGCCCGCCTATGCCGTGCCCACCACGGCCATTATCAACGAAATCAAGTACGGCGACAAACCCCGGGCTGTGTTGCACTTTATGGACCCGCTGCCCGAAAAAATGTACGAAGGCATTCCGGAACCGGCCTTACAGCACATGCAAAAATACAACATGGAGCATGTGCCGCCCATTGAAATGCCGGTGGATGAAATCGAAGATTACGTGGTAATCCCCCTGGGTATGGAGCACAAAGAGGCCCTCCGCCAAAGCCCGTTTGAAAAGGTGGAACTGTTCTGGCCGCTGGATCTGCTCAAAGACGGGGTGGAAATCGTCGATTCCCCGGGGTTAAATGAAAACCCGGTGCGCACCCAAGTGACCCTGGAATACCTCAATAAGGCCGATGCGATTTTATTTGTATTCAGCGCGCTGGCCATGGGGTCGGCCGGGGAAATTTCGTATATTGAAAACACCCTGCGCCAATGCGGGTTTGGCAAAGAGAGCCTGTTTTGCGTAGTGAACCGTTTTGACCAGCTGTCCAGCGAGCGGGAACAGGTACGCCTGCGCAAATTTTCGGACCGTCTGCTGGAACCGTATACCGGCCATGTGTACTATACCTCAGCTTTTAAAGGCCTGCAGGGCCAGCAGCAGCATGATCCAAAGCTGCTGGAAGAATCCTGTATCCCCCAGGTGGAAACGGGGCTCACCCGGTACTTAGGGTACGAACGGGGCCGCAGCAAATTGGCCGCCCCGGCCAGGGAGCTAGTAGGGCTGATCCGCCATGACCTGTTGGAAGGCACCATCCCCGAAAAGCGGCAGATGCTCTCCACCGACCTGGATGTGCTGCGGCAACGGTACGAAGACGCCCAGCCGGACATTGAAAAATTGCAGCAGAAAAAGGAAGTCATCGTCAGCCGCACCCAGGCGTGGATTGCTTCCATGGAACCGGAGGTACGCCGCACCACCACCCGGTTTTTCACCGAATTCCCCACCCTGATCCAGGCCTGGGGTCAGGAATACGAACCCCAAACCACCATTTCCCTCCTGCATACCCGGCGGGATGCGGAACAAATGGCGGAGGAAGTCAGTAACTACCTGCAAAACCAGGTGGACAACGAAGTGCGCCAATGGCTCAACGGCCCGTTTACCCAGCTGATCAATGACAAAGTCAACGAATTAAAAGAAGCCATGGAAGGCCGCTTGCAGGAATTCTTTGTGTCCCTTGATCAGATCCGGCTGCACATCACCGGGTCCGGCCAATTGCCGGAAGAGGATATCGCCGTGTGGAAGCGGGTGGTAGCGGCCGGCGGCGGCATTCTGGTGGGCGATATCGGCGTGGCGGCCCTGGGGGCGGCTACCGGGCTCACCAGTGAATTCGCCAAAGGCATTGCCCTGCAGGTGGGCGCTTATGTGGCGCTGGCCCTGCTGGGGTTCCTCAATCCGGTGACCATTGTGGCCGTGATGGCGGCGTCGGTGATCCGCGGCGGTATGAAGATGACGGAAGGCACCGTGCAAAAGGTCAAAGACCAGGTGGTGGCGTCGTTCAGCGAAGAAGTGGAAAATAAAAATGTGGAACTGGTGGACACCGTAACCCAGGGGGCCATGGACAATTTCCAAAAAATCCAGGACGTGATCGCCCATTCCATGGATGTGGAAATCGAAGAAATGCAAAAGCAGATGGAAGCCCTCATGCAGGAGATGGAAAAAGGCAAAGAAGCGATCGAACAGCAGGAACAGGTGATCGATACCTGCGAAACAGACCTGAAGAAAACCGTCGGAACATTGGATACGTATCTGCGTGAAATCCTGGCATAAAAAGGAAAGGAAGGCATTGTTTTGCAAAACCAAGCACAGCCGGGCTGGCAAGAGGAAGAAAGCTTTATCGATGCGGCCTTTGCGCCTGTTCGGGAACAGGCGCCGGTCCGTATGGAGGGGGCCGTTTTTTTGCATCGGGCTGTGTTTCTGGCCCGGCAGGCCGGCCGGTGGGACGAAGCGGCCTATTTTCAGTCGCTGCTTCGCACCATCAGCCCGGTGGTGCTTGTAACCGGGCCCTATGGCGCGGCCGAAATCCCGGCATTCCGGCAGTTGCTGGCGGTGCCGTTTGGGCTCCAGGCAGGCCGGGCCGGATGGCCCATACCGGTTTTGTGCCGGTACGGCCGGGAACCAAAGATGTTTTTGCATTTCCGCCCCGGGTTCCGGTCATCGGCCCCCCTTCCCGCCGGGCTGGCTGCCCCGGTGCGGGCCCACATGCAGCGGTATGCCGGGCAGTTTATTCCCCCGCTGGCGGTGCCGGTCAGCCGGGTGACGGAATATGTGACGGCGGCCCCGTTTTTTCAAAAAATCGAATGGTTCCTGCCGTCGCCGCTATTGCAAAACGGGCTGCGGCTGCTGCGTCCGGCCGAAGCGGCCCACACGCCCCGGGCCCTGGCATCATATATGCGCAACGCCAGCCGGGTGGTGCTCTGCTTCCCGGCCCAGGCCGTTACCCGTCCCCGGGAGAAAGCCTGGCTGCAGCAAGTACTGGGGGCCCAGCCGTTTCCCAGGCAGCAGGTGTCAGCCGCCATCACCGGTTTGCCCGAGGGGCCACAAGGGGAAACCCTACGCCGCACCATTGATACCCTGTGTCAAAACCGGGTGGGGTCCCTGTTCTTCCTCACGGCCGAACCCGGGGAAGACTCCCAGCGCCTCTTCCGGGCACTGACAGCCCGGAAACCCGGCACCCGGGAACAGGCAGCGGTGCTGCAGGCCATGTGTGCCCGTATCCGTACACGGGGCTGGCTGCGCACAGGGCCCCGGTGGCTGCAGCAGGATATGTATTCTCTATACCGGCGGGCTGCCCTTTTGCAGCAGCGGTTGCTGGGCGCCATACCGGCGGTGCCGCCGGTGATACCGCGCCATCTGCCGGAGTCGGCCACCGATATTGCCGGGCATATCGCCTTTTTGCAAAGCCTGTTAGTGGGGTACCACTTGCCCAAAGACGCCACGGCGAAATTGGAAGAAAACATCAACGGGCTGCGTTCCCGGCAGAACCGCCGGGAACTGCACCTGGCGGTGGTAGGGGAATTTTCTTCGGGGAAGAGCAGCTTTATTAACGCGCTCTTGCGGGAAAACCTGCTGGAAACCGACGTGGTGCAGGGCACCACCGTGGCATCCACCTGCCTGCGCTTTAGCGAGCAGCGCTACCTGCAAATCGATGGAGGAAAACCGCAAACCGGCCTGGACCCGGACGAACTGGCCCAGCGGCTTTCCGGGTACAATTCGTCCCTCGATGACGACCCCGCTGCCGCTATGGAGGAAAAAACCGGCCCGGCCCCCCAGTTGGAAGTGGGGCACCCGTCGGATTTCCTGCGCCAGGGGGTGTGCATCATCGATACCCCCGGTACCAATTCCCTGGCCCGCTGGCACGAAGACGTCACCCGCCGCACCCTCCGGCAGGAGGCCGACGCCTGCCTTGTGCTGACCGGCGCCGAAAAGCCGTTCCCCCAGACGTTCCGGCACTTTTTGCAAACGAATATGGCGGAACTACTGCCTGACTGCGTATTTGTCGCCACCAAAATCGATTTGATCCCGCCCCGGCAGCAGGCGCGCCAGGTGCAATATATCAAAAAAATTTTGGAAGACCAGATGGATGTGCCCGAAGCGCTGGTGCTGCCCTATTCGTCCCTGTTCCAATTGACCGGTACCGGCGGGGATTTTACCGATATAAACCGCCAAACCGAAGAGACCATCCTGCAATTTGTGCAGGCCAACAAGCAAAAAATCCTGCTGCAGCGGTGTGTAGAGCTGCTGGAAGAGGCCACCCATATTTTGCAGCAGGAATTTGACCGGCTGGAACAAGAACAGCAGCAAAAGCACGATGAACTGGAAGCGGCGCTCACCCGGGATTTGCAGGAATTTGTCCAGCAGCAAAAAGAGGAGCTGGGCCGCCAATTTCAGCAAAAAGTTGTGGCCTATGGCCGGGTGTTTGGCCGCAAGCTGGCGGTATGGGTGCAGGCGGGCAAACAGTCGGTGTACAAAAAATTCCGCGCCTTGACAACCGAAGCGGCCTTGCAGGCATTCTGCCAGACCGGTTTGCGCCAGGCTATGCAGCAGGCGTGGAACACCGTATGGGAAGAAACGGGCCTTACGGGGCCAAACGCCCAGCCCGCCTTTGTTCGGGATATTCGGACGATGGGCGAAGAAATCTGCGAAACATTTGAAACAAACTTCCAGTCCTCGTACCGCCAGCTGGCGGTACTGGCCCGGGATCTTGTCAATCGGGATCATTTTGCATTTTCCCTGGCGGCCGCCGCTGCGGCCGAACCGCCCCAGCCGGTGGGGGGCATCTATATGGGCCGGTCGCCCCTGTGGGGGGCGGTGATGCCCACCGGCTCCGAAAAATTCCGCCAGCGTCTGGAACAACTCACCCCTCAGGTGGAAGCCGTGGTGGAACCGTACTTCGCCCGGCTCCATAACCGGGTGCTGAAAGTCTATGGCCGCTATGTACGGGATTGCCGTGTCCAGGTGGAACAGGTGATGAACCAGTATTTGTGGGCGTACACCGCCGCTGTGGAGCGTATGCGGGCCGACAACCGCCGGCAAGAGGCGGTGACCCGCCATACCCTGGCGCAGATTCGCGCCGACCAGGATTGCCTCAAGCAGGAATGCCGTCAAATCAGCCAGGCCCGGCAGGAGGCCGGCCGGTTGTAAGGAGTGTTGGAAAGGAGAAATACGCTATGACCACGAATCTACAGGAGTTTCGCAACATTTGGAAAAAGTTTACGGTGCTGTGCCGGGCCCGGCTGCTGGAAAAAAGCCGCCAGGGACGTTTGACCCGGGCTGGGGCCGAAATGGCGGTGATGGATGCGGCCTGTGACTGGCTGGACCCGTACACGGCCTGTGGCAGTTGGCTCAAAGCCCTGGAAGAAAACGAACCCGGTAAAGCCGGCCAAATCCGGCAGTTGGTGCGCAAAATCGAACTGGAGCCTGTGCCGGAACCGAAAGCCCTGCCGGTGTGGGGCGTGGCGGCAGCGGCTCTGGCGGTGGCGGCTGTGGGGGGAGCGGTTACGGCCCTGATGCTGCATGGCGCCTGGTGGCAAACCGCCCTGGCCGCTATTATACCCGCCGTAGTGGTGGGCGGGGGGCTGTGCGCCGTGCGCGGCACCCAGCAGCAGGCAAAGGGGAAGTATGTGCTGGATGAATATGTCCGCCAGCTGGATTTGCTGGGCCAGGAGATCGAAGGTATTTTGCAAATGGCCGGATAAAAAAACGGGATAAAATAAAAGGGGAAAGGCCCGCCGTATTTCTACGGCGGGCCTTTCCGTTTCAGCTTTCTTGATGATGAGAAGAGTTAAACTTAGTGCAAACTCCATGCCGCAAAGAAGCCGCCGCGTACGGCTTTGGCGACCTGATCCACACCGGTGCAGTCGCCCACGACCGCGGTGGTGGGATATTTGTCACAAACGGCATCCACCCCGGCATTGTTCGGCTTGGTACCAAAGGCGGCGATCATGGTGTCGGCGGGCAGTTCCTGACGGCCGTCGGGGCCTTCGACCACCACGCTGTTTTCCTGGAACGCCACAATGCGGGTGCTGGTCAGCTGTTTGACGCCGTATTCCTCCAAACGGAACATCAGCGGGTTGCGGTTGTCCAGAATGGCGTTGGGGCACAGGGCGTCCAGCATTTCCACGATGGTGACGTGTTTGCCTTCCATAGCCAGTTCCAGCGCGCAATCGCATCCGCTCAGCCCGCCGCCGGCTACGACAATGGTATCGCCCTGGATCAGGGACGGGTCCATATGGGCACGGGTGACTTCCACCACGTGGGCGCCGTCAATGCCCGGAATAGGCGGCAGCGACGGAACGGCGCCGGTGGCCCAGATGATCCGGTCGGCTTCGGCCAGTTCGGGGGCATCGGGGGTGATCTCGTGGTTCAATACGACCCGGACCCCGGCCTTTTGGATCTGGACCTTTTCATATTCCACAAATTCCGCCAGCAGGTGTTTAAACGCCGGTTTGGAAGCAGGGATCAGCTGTCCGCCCAGTTCGCCGCTCTTTTCGTACAGCGTCACATGGTGGCCACCCAGTGCCGCCACCCGGGCGGCTTCCAGCCCGCCGGGGCCGCCGCCTACCACGGCCACTCTCATGGGATGGCCGGTTTTTACAATGGGATATTCCTTTTCATGGACAGCCTGGGCGTTTACCGCACAGCTGATGGGACGGTTCTGGTACAGGCGGCCCACACAGATCTGGTTGCAGAACAGGCACGGGCGCACGTCTTCCCGGCGGCCTTCCAATAGCTTGTTGGGCAGGTCGGGGTCGGCGATCAGGGCGCGGCCGAACATGATAAAGTCGGTTTTGCCCTCTTCCAGCGCCTTTTCGGCGGATTCCGGCGTGTGCGTGCCGGAGTTGAGCACGATGACGTTGCAGGCCTTTTTAATGGCGGCCGCGTAATCGGCCATGCAGGACGTGCCGCTGTAAATTGACGGGCAGATCCACTGTTTGTGTTCGTAGCAGCCCACGTCGATGTCAAACGCATCCACGCCCAGCTCTTTCATGTAGTTGACAATCTGGATGGATTCTTCCAGCGTGCGCCCGCCTTCAAAATCGTGGGTGGCGGCCATACGCATCAGAATCGGCGTGTCGGGGCCTACAGCGGCGCGCATGGCTTCATAAATTTCTTTGACGATGCGCATGCGGTTTTCAAAGCTGCCGCCGTATTCGTCGGTGCGCTTGTTCCACGCCGGGGTCATGAACTGGTCCAGGATGTACCCCGAATGGGCGTGGATTTCCACGCAGTCGGCTTCCGCCACCATGGCGCGGGCCGCTGCCCGGCCAAACGCCGCCACAATTTCGTGGATTTCGTCCACGGTGAAGGCCCGGCACAGCCGGTCCGGGAAGTAGAACGACGGCACTTCACTGGCCGATACCATCTGGTCATCGGAGAACGGGAACGCGTTGCGCCCCAACCCGCAGCCCAGCTGCAAGCAGGCCTTGGCGCCTTCGGCGTGGATGGCCTCGATAATCATGGCCCAGCCTTTCATCTGTTCGTCGGTGTCGGCGGTGGTAATATACCCAATCCAGGGGTCGGTCTTGTTGGTGACATACTGGGCTTCCACCAGTACCATCCCAACGCCGCCGCGGGCCCGGGCCCGGTAATATTCCACCTGGTTGGACGACGGGAACCCGTCGTGATTTTCCGAGAACGTGCCCATGGGCGACATGACCATGCGGTTGCGCAGGGACATGTTTTTGATTTTGGCATGTTCGAATAGTTTTTTGTACGAATTAGCCATAGTTGAAACTCCTCTCCGCTTCGATTATACTTATTATTATAAAAGAATCGGAGCGGGGCGTCATGGTTCAGAACCACCGTGTTCCGATAAAAAACAGTGCATTTTGCACACGAGGTGTGTTATGTTTACCATTTTCCAGCTGCTGCATGATCTTTCATTGACCGAGTCCGTCCTCTGGCGCCAGGGGGCCGAACACCGGTACGCCGCCTGTAACCTGGCAAACGGCCCCATACAGGCGGGCGTTTTGTACCTGGGGGCCCCGCAGGTGTGGCCGGATGCCGGAGGGGAAACGGCCGGGTTTTTGCTCCTAAATGTACCGCAGCCCCCCAAACAGCTGCCCAAAGGGTGCGAAGCGGTGGGGCTGGCGACAGATGAACCCCCGGCCGGCCTGTTTGCCCGGCTGCAGGCGGCCGCCGTAGCCCGTTTGCAGCAGGACCTGGATCGGGCCGGGTGGTTAACCCGGGCGCTGCAGGCCCGCACCCCCGCCCAACTGATGAAGCAAGCCGCTATGATGCTGCAAAACCCGGTTATCCTCACAACCGCTTCCTACCGGGTGCTGGCCATGGAAGACGGTGGCCTGTCGTTTTCCGACCCGGTGTGGGAAGAAGCCAAACAGACCGGTTACTGCGGGGCGGAATCGGTACGGCTGTTCGAAAACGAAAACATCACCCGCCAGGTACTGCAAAGCCCCGGCCCCCTGGTGCTGGAAACCGGCCTGGCCGCTCGAATCCCCCGGATTTTAAGCAAGGTGGAAGCCGGGGGCCGGGTGTGCGCCTATTTTGGCGTGTTCCAGGTGGGGCGGGCCTTTACCCCATGGGATCTGGAACGGACAGTGTGGGTCATCCGCACGCTGGAAACCATGATCGAACCGTCCCACCTGGCCACCTGGGACGAAGAGGCGATCGGCGACAGTTTGATCGTGGATTTGTTGCAGGGCCGCTTGCAGCAGGCTACACTGCTCAACGACCGCATGCGCGCCGCCGGGTGGCGCCCGCAGCGCAATTTCCGTTGTGCCGTTTTGCTGCCGGATTCACCGGAAAAGGGCATTGCCAACGCCGACTACTTGTTGCACCTGTTGCGCCGTACCTTGCCGCTGTGCCGGGCCGTGCGGTATCAAAACGGGCTGGTTGTCCTGCTCAATTTCGCCCAAGAGGGGGGCCTGGAACCGTACGACGGCCTTTTGCGCCAATTAGCGGACGAATACGACCTGTTTGTGGGCATCAGCAGCGAATTCAGGCGGCTGATCCGGCTGCCGCTTTACTGCGGCACCGCCCGGGAGGCGGTGCGCCTGAGCCGCCGGGTGGCCCCCCAGCGGCGGGTGACCTATTTCTGTGACGTAATGCCGTTTGCCATGGCCAGCCGTATCGAACCCGAAGCCCGCACGGCTTTTGAACAGACCAAGTATAAAATCCTGGCGGACCACGACCGCCGCCACGGTACCGGGCTGTGCCAAACGCTGCAAGCGTATATACAGTGCGGCTGTTCCACGGTCCAGGCCGCCGAAAAACTGTTTCTGCACCGCAACACCCTGTCCCACCGGTTGGATAAAATCGTGGAAATCAGCGGCATCGACCTGAAAAATGGGGAAGAGCTGACCCATTTCCTGTTTTCCTGCCGGCTGGCCCAGTGGGATGCCCTGTGCCGGGACGAAAAAGAGGAATAAAAGCCGCGGCCCCTGTTCCCCAAAAAGGGAAGGGGCCGCGATGTTATAGAAAATATATAGAAAAATATTACCGGTACAGCTCCCGCAACGATGCGGGGTCGGTTTTAGCAAACCGGTACCCAAAATGGTAGGTTTTCTGGACAAACGGCCTCCACAGCGGACATACGTCCACTTTCCGTTTATTCAGCCGGGCCTGTAAGTGGCCGTCCTTCTCTTCCAGGTTTTCGATGGCTTCCCGGGGGATTTTTCGTATGGGGATCACAATAATCAGCGCAAATAATACCATGGCTTGCAGCGTGTGAGTGATCCCCGATGCATCGGCGGTGAACAGAGACCCCCGCACAATTTGCATGATCATAACGATGAGCGACACCGTCCAGGAGAGCAGCACCAGGATGAAAATCACCGTGATCACGGTTTTCTGTGCAGCCGGCAGAGGGGTGTTATCGTCCAGTAGGATGTCTTCTGACAGCCAGGACGGCAAAAACCACAGAAGCAACGCGACCGCCGCCGCTAAAAACACGGTGGCGATGTAAAAACCGGGACGCAATTTTCCATGCAGCATCATAAAAATTCCTCCTTTTTCAAAATAAAATCTTCCCAGCCCCAGTATACCATGGCGCTTAATAAAAGAAAAGAAAAACCGGCAGGAGGTTGGTTCCTATAAAAAACAGACGAAAATCCCTTTATTATTTCATTTTGTGTATGTTTGTCCTTGGCGTTTGTTTTCTCGAATATCGTTGGTGATTTGTTGTGCTCCAAAAATGAAGCAGAAAGAAATAAGGCGCTGAACCAATTGTTTCGTTGGTTTAGCGCCCTATTTTTATAGGATGGATTACAGGAAATCAGTCGTCATCGTCGTCATCATCATCATCGTCGTCATCTTGGTCATCGTTGACGTCGTCCCAGTCGTCATCGTCGTCATCCCGGTTATCGTTGACGTCGTCCCAGTCGTCATCGTCGTCATCCCGGTCATCGTTGACGTCGTCCCAGTCGTCATCGTCGTCATCCCGGTCATCGTTGACGTCG
>CAKNOA010000036.1 GCA_930990065.1 uncultured Clostridia bacterium
TTTCCTACATCAGGGGGTACTTTGTCTATTGTCCGTTTTTACTGGACCTGTTCAACCTTATCCTTTTTAGGGACTTTCTAAGGTTCTTTGATCAACCGAACCAGGTATGCCACAATTGTTCCCACCAGGGTTCTTCTTCATCAAGGGGAACCTCTTTCCCGTTGACGGTATGGCTTGTCAGGTTGCCTTCGCTGTCGTAAGTGAACGTTTCGGGGTTATCGCCAAAGGTTTCGTAAAAGACCGACCCATCGGTCTGGCGCACGGTGCGGTTTTGCTTTTCGCCGGACTGGGGGTCATATTCCGTGACGGTTTCCTTGCCATCAGAGGTAGTTTCGGTCTGTTTCGTCAGAACGCCCCAACGGCTGTATTCCTGCACCACGCTGGTGCCGTCTTCCTGTTCCGACACCACCGTGCCGGACACCCGCACCACACAGACCGCTTTTTTGCCGCCGGCTGATGCCGTAATGTCGGCTACGCCGCCGGATTGCGCCTGGATCGTGCCTGTTTCATCCACGGTGGCCACATCGGGATTCGATGACGTGTATGTCACGGCCGACTGGGTGGCGTTATCTGGGGTGACGGTAGCGGTGAGCGTCTGTTTTCCGAATGTATCCAGAAAGATTTCTTTTTGGGACAGGGTAATAGATTCCACGGGGATTTCGATGGTGACATGGCATGACTGCTGCAAGGTGCCGCAGGTGGCGGTGACCACAGCTTCCCCCTGGGCCAGCGCCCGCAGGGTGCCGTCATCACTCACCTGTAAAACGGCGGTGTTATCCACCCGGTACGACACTTCGTCGGTGGTGTCCACCGGCGACACCGACGCCGTCAGCCGTTTTTCCTCCCCGGGGGCCAACGTAAGTTCGCTATCCGACAGGGTAAAGGTCTTAGCGCTGACCACCACCTGCACCGTGCAGGTCGCCGAACAGTCGCCGCTGGTGGCGGTGATTTCCGCCGTACCCGGTGTGAGCGCCACGATTTGCCCGGATTCATCTACGGTGAGGATTTTTTCATCGTCGCTTTGGTATTGTACCGTTGGATCGGTGGCGTTTTCGGGCAGGATTTCCACCTCCAGCGCCGTAGATTCGCCGCGTTCCAACATCAGGTCGCCGGAGGTAAACCGCACTTCCTGCACCGGTACCGGCCGCGTCAGGGCAAAAATCCACACGCCTACAAACATCAGCGCGATCACCACCGCCGTGATACCCACCACCCAGACCACCCGGTTCTTTTTGGGGGCTGGCGGGGTGGGCGCCGGCGGGGTTTCCGGCGGGGGCGGCGACACCACCGTAGAGGGCTGGGGCGGCGGTTCCATACTGGTGAGCTGGCTATAGTCCGTATAGGCCATGGTGGCCTGGGCGAACACGTCCAGTTCCCGGGCCGGGACCTCTTCCAGCGCTTTGCGCATCTCTTCGGGGCTTTGGTACCGGTCCTGGGCCGAAACGGCACAGGCTTTTAACACCACCCGGCTCAAATGCTTTCCGGCGTGGCACGGTGGCGGCAGGGTTTCCCCCGACAGGCGGCGCCGGGCTGCTTTTTCGTTGTCGCCGTATTCCATTTTTTGCGGATAGGGCGGCATGAACGGCATACGCCCATCGTTTAAAAAGCGGTATAGTACCAACCCCAGGGAATACCCGTCCACCGTGGGGCCGTATTCTTCCCCGCGGTACACTTCCGGCGCCATGTACGAGAACGTACCCCGCACCGAAAAGCCCTGGGACGTGCGGTCAGCCTGCCGGGCCACACCGAAATCGCCCAGCTTAAAATCGCCGTTTTCCGTGACGAAGATGTTTTCGGGCTTGATGTCCCGGTGAATAATGGCATGGCGGCGGCATAATTCCAGCGCCCGGCACATGTCGCACCCCAGTTTGACCACATCCCGCTGGGTGAGCACATGCCGGCGGGTATAGGTGAGCAGCGGGGTGAGCAGTTCCATGCGGATTTGAATATCGGCGCCAATCCCGTTTTCGTGGGGGATGACCGCGTGGTCTTCGTAACTGACCACGTAGCTTTGCCCTTTCAGGCGGCTCATCATGCGGATTTCCCCGGCCATATCCTGCACAAACCGGCTGTAATAGGCGCGGATCTCCTCTTCGCTCATGCCGCTTGCCCGCAGGCTTTCCACATCCTGTTCATTGCGGGGCAGGGAAATAATCTTCATGGCGGCGCGGTATGTCACCCCAAATTCTTCCCGTGCAATTTCATAAACATGGCCAAAGCTGCCTTCTCCGATTTCGCGCACGATATGCCAGTTCGCAAAATAGAGCTTTTCTTCTGCCATGGTCGTCTCTCCTTTTTCTTAGGAATTCGTTCTTATGATACCGAAAAAACGGGGACATTGTCAAGGATTCCCCCATCCGGCGCCGTTTTTCCCCGCTTATTCGCCGAATTCTTCCGCCGCTTTGGCCATCATCTTGCGAATGGGTAAGTGATACGGACAGCGGGTTTCGCACACGCCGCAGCCGATACAGGCCCCCGCTTTCACTGCCAGGGAGTCGTACCGCTCCCGGGCCCAATTCACCAGCCCGTAGCGGGTGAGGTATCCTTCGAACAAAAATACATTGGGAATGCTGATGCCCTTGGTACACGGCGCGCAGTAGTTGCACCGGCGGCAGAAATTCTGCCCCAATTCCTGGCGGATTTGCTGGATTTTTTCTTGCTCTGTATCGGTCAGCGGCGCCGTATCCAGCAAAGCGGCGGCGTTGCGTTCCACTTCTTCCTTACAGTACATGCCGGGAATCACCACGGTTACATCGGGATTTTGAGCCAAAAAGCGCAGTGCCAGCACGGCGCGGTCTTCGGTTTCGCCGGGTACCCTGGTCAGCGCGCCGCCCGCCAGGGGTTTCATGGCGATAAAGCCGATATTCTTCTCCCGGCAGCGGTGGATGAGTGCTTCGCCCTGGGTTTCTACCAGGTTATAGGGGAACATGATGGTTTCCACCCACGGCAGCGACAGCGCCTTTTCGAACACTTCCAAACTGTGGGCCGTCAGGCCAATGTGCCCGATTTTACCCTCTTTTTTGGCCTGCTGCAAGGCTTCCAGCGCGCCGCCGGGGCCGGTGACCACCGCCAGGTCTTCCATGGAAGGATTATGGACCTGATAGAGATCAATATACGATGTGCGCAGATTCCGCAGGCTGGTTTCAATGTCGGCCTGCATGGCGGCTGCCGTTGTCTGTTTCGATTTGGTGGCCAACACAAACCGGTCGCGCATACCTTCGATGGCGCCGCCGATCCACTCTTCGCTGACCGTGTACGCCCGGGCGGTATCCAGGTAATTGACCCCCTGCTCTATAAGGGCTTTGAACACTTCTTTCGCTTCCTGTTGGGTGACCCGCTGCAGCGGGATACCACCGAACCCCATGTACGAAATTTGAAGCCCGGTTTTCCCCAAGATCACTTTTTTCATTACGTTGGCTCCTTTCACAAGATCGATATGGCTGATAACGGCAAAGCGCCTGGCACCTTAAAAGAAGGGCCGGGCGCCTTGCATGGGCAGCTGGTTTACATCCCAGCCGCTTTTATTCTTTTGGTTCGTTATAGGAATCGTTATAGGGGTCTTTCGGCGCTGCATCACCGTTATTTTGCGGCGGGGTATACGGCGTACCGGCCTGGGGCGGATTGTAATACCCACCCTGGGGCGGGGTGTACGGGGCGCCGTTCTGGGACGGATTATAATACCCTCCCTGAGGCGGGGTGTACGGGGCACCACCCTGCGGCGGGTTATAATACCCTCCCTGAGGCGGAGTGTACGGGGCGCCGTTCTGGGACGGATTATAATACCCTCCCTGAGGCGGAGTGTACGGGGCGCCACCCTGGGGCGGGTTATAATAACCACCCTGCGGGTTATATGGGGCGCCGCCCTGGGGCGGATAGGTCCCGTACGGCGGATAATACGCCGGCATCATATAGCCTTCGTCGCTGTTGCGGCAGGCAAAAATCAGGAACGGCCGTAAGAAGCCGAGGAAAATGCTCAATAGCAGATATCCCACAGCGCTGCCAGGACGGCACGACTGGAAAAGCTTATACAGCGTGATAAAATAAAACACCATGTATACAATTCCCACAATATACAAAATGGAAACAAACGGTACAACAGAACCAAAAATCAACAGGACCGCTTCTTCCGGGTTATTGGAGGCCTGGTACAACTGAGCATATAGCACCGGATCCCCCGAGGCCAGCCGTACGACAAACTGGAGGGAAAACGAGAGGATCAGAACCGCCAAAATGGTAACCACGGCACCCAAAATGGGGAGGATCCTCCGGTACCCCTTATGCTGCCCCAACCGCAAGGCGTATTGGTCTGAAAGAGACCCCATGACCCAATCCCGGGCGACCGGCACCCAGGCCAGGCCGGGATTGTGGATGCCCCGGCGTTTGGCCAAGGTATACAGGCCCACGCTTTCGAAAATGTAAAAGATCAGTCCGATCACCAGCGAAATTATCAGCATGCTGCCCAGCACCGCTATGCTGGCTTCGGCATCGCCCGACGAATAGCTGTAAGAATAATCGTACATAGATAAACCTCCTTTTAATTTCTTACAGAAAAAATCATACCGAAAAAAGAGAAAAAAAGCAATCGTTTTTCAGCTTTCCAGCAATTTTTTTCGGCTCCAGCGGCCGCTTTGATACCGCCACACGAACAAAATCAGCCGGAACAGCCAGTCGATGAACATACCGGCATAGAGCCCGACAACGCCCATCCCTACAGGTACCGCCAGCACATAGCCGCCCCCTAGCCGGAACAGCCACATGGTCGCGATGGCCACCACCATGGTAAATGTGACGTCCCCGGAGGCCCGCAGGGCGTTGGGCAGGGTAAACGCCAGGGGCCAGATCACCATGGCTGCCGACCCGTACAGGATCACCAGGGTGTGGGCCAGTTCGGTGGTTTCGTTTGACAGGCCATAGAGGGACAAAAGCGGATACCCCAGCAACATAATCACCGCATCGACACACCACACGAACAGGTATGTCCACCGCATGAGCTGCCGGGTATAGGCTTTGGCTTCCTCCACGCGCCCGGCGCCCATACACTGCCCGATGACTGTAATCATGGCAAACCCCATAGCGGAACCGGGGATGAGCATCAGCCCGCTGATGCTATTGCACACGGCGTTAGCCGCAATCGACACGGTACCAAAGGTGGACACAATGCTGGCCACCAGCAGTTTGCCCACCTGGAACATGCCGTTTTCGCAGCTGTTGGGCACCCCCACCCGCAAAATAGAACGGATCATGTCCATATTCAGGGTAAAGCCCCGCACATACCGGTCGACATGGGCGGGCAAATCGCGATTTGTGAGCATTTTTAAAATAATCACCGCCCCGATGATCCGGGCGATCAACGTAGCCAGCGCCGCGCCAAACACGCCCCAGCCGCACAGGAAGATGAACACCGCATTGAGGGCAATATTGATCACATTCATAATCAGGGAGTTGATCATGGAAATTTTGGAATTCCCCATGGCCCGGAACAGCGCCGCCCCGGCGTTATACAGCGCCAAAAACGGATAGCTGATGACTGACAAAAGAAAATACGTAAGGGCCGCGTCATAGACCTCCTGGGTAATCTGCCCGAACACCGTGCCGATCAGCGGTTCGCTAAAGCACAGGCAGAGTACCATCACCCCAACGGATAACAGCGCCGTCGCATAAACCAGCTGACGGGCACTTTGGCTGGCCATGTGGTTTTCCCGCCGCCCCAGGTACTGGGCCGCTACCACCGAACCCCCGGTGGCCAGGGCCGAAAACACGGCAATCAACAGCTGGTTGATACTATCCACCAGCGAAATGCCCGAAACCGCCGCTTCCCCGCAGGACGATACCATTATGGTATCGGCCATGCCAATAGTCAGGGCTAGCGCCTGTTCAATAATGAGCGGAATAATCAGCTTTTTTAAATCGCGTTTGGAAAACACAGACTTTCTCCCTCCCCTTTACTCCTCTTATTATACGCGGTTTGTCAACTTTCTGCACGATCTTTTCTTTTTCGCCTCAAAAATAAAAACGGCACGGCCCCGTTTCCAAAGGCCGTGCCATTTTCGGTTTTAGTTTTGACACATCAATAGATGTTTCTTCTTTCCCGCAGCAACTTGCCGCCGTGAACCAGGAGAAGCACGCCGGTGGCGATCCCGCCGACAATGGTAATAATACCCAGTGCAATGTTCCACGCCCCGGTTTTCCCCGTTACTTTATCCAGCTCTTCGGAAATCTGCATAAACAACTTCCCTCTTTCACTGAAGAAATTCCAACCGGTTCTACGTTTGCGCCGGTTTTTTATTATTATAGCAGAGAACGCGGCTTTTCACCAGCTTTTTTTGTAAGAAACTGCAAAGTTTTTTACAGCCGTTCCCGGTTTTCCCGAGTGACCTGTTCCACAAAGTCATCCAGGCTCATGACGGTGGTCTGGTTCGTATCGCGGTGACGCACCGAGATATTGCCTTCTTCGGCTTCTTTGGCGCCGATCACCAGCATATACGGTACACGGCCCACCTGCTGGGCTTCGCGGATCTTATACCCGATCTTTTCGTCGCGTTCATCCAGCTCCACCCGGACTTTCGCACTGCGGAGCCTTTCGTACACCATCTTGGCATAATCCATGCTCTTTTCGGAAACCGGCAGCACTTTGACCTGTACCGGCGCCAGCCACACGGGGAATTTGCCCGCATAGTGTTCCGTCAGGATGCCGATAAACCGTTCAATGGAGCCAAAGCACACCCGGTGAATCATGATCGGACGGCGGCGGCTGCCGTCTTCGGCCGTGTATTCCAGATGGAAGTTCAGCGGCATCTGGAAGTCCAGCTGAATGGTGCCGCACTGCCAGGTACGTCCCAGGCTATCCTGCAGGTGGAAGTCGATCTTCGGGCCGTAGAACGCGCCGTCGCCTTCATTGATCGTGTAGGAAAGGCCCAGTTCTTCCAGCGCACCTTTCAGGCCGTTGGTTGCGGCTTCCCAGTCTTCGTCGCTGCCCATGCTGTCTTCCGGACGGGTGGACAGTTCGATAAAGTACTTGAACCCAAACTTTTCGTATACTTCGTTGATCAGGTGAACAACACCCTTGATTTCCTGGGTGATCTGATCCGGGCGCATGAAGATATGGGCATCATCCTGGGTAAAGCAGCGCACCCGGAACAGCCCGTGCAGCGCGCCGCGCATTTCGTGGCGGTGCACCAGCCCCAGTTCGCCGATGCGCAAGGGCAGGTCGCGGTAGGAATGCAGCCCGTTGCGGTACACCATCACGCCGCCGGGGCAGTTCATGGGTTTGATGCAGTAATCTTCGCCGTCGATCTGGGTGCTGTACATGTTATCCTTATAATGGTCCCAGTGGCCGCTGGTCTCCCACAGATGACGGTTCATGATCATGGGGGTGGAAACTTCCACATAGTTTTCTCTGGTGTGGATTTCACGCCAGTAGTCGATCAGCGCATTTTTCAGCACCATGCCCTTGGGCAGGAAGAACGGGAAGCCGGGGCCTTCGTCACACAGCATGAACAGGCCCATTTCCTTCCCAATGCGGCGGTGATCCCGCTTTTCGGCTTCTTCGAGCATCTTCATGTGCTCATCCAGTTCCGCCTGGGTTGCAAACGCCGTACCGTAAATACGGGTGAGCTGCTTATTATTTTTATCGCCCCGCCAATAGGCACCCGACTGGCGGGTAACCTTAAAGGCTTTGAGCGCTTTCGTGTACGTCAGGTGCGGGCCTACGCACATATCGATATATTCGCCCTGCTGGAAGAAGCTGATCACCGCATCGTCAGCCAGGTCGCCGATATGTTCCACTTTGTACGTTTCGCCGCGGTCCTGCATCAGTTTGATGGCCTCATCCCGGGGCAGGATAAACGGCTTAATGGGCAGGTTTTCCTTGACGATTTTGCGCATCTCTTTTTCGATCGCGGCCAAATCTTCATCGGTCAGTTTTTCGTCGCCCAGGTCCACATCGTAGTAAAACCCGTTTTCGGTGGCAGGGCCATAGGCGAATTTTGCCTGGGGATGCAGGCGCTTGACGGCCTGAGCCATAATGTGGGCGGCCGTGTGGCGCAGAATGCCCAGCTGCTCTTGGGGTTCACATTCCCGCACGTTTCCATCACTCATGATGACTTTCATAATAAACTGCCTTCTTTCTGTAAAGGTAAGGGTTCCGGCCCATGGGCCGGAGTGTCCGACATGAAAAAAGCACCCTCAAACGGGTGCTTTTACCCGTTCAAGGGTGCCAATACGGCACGGTTCCACCTTGTGTTTCACTCATTATAGCCCATAACGCAGGCAACACGGCGCACATTGCGAAAAAGCCGAAACTTTTTCTTTCTCTGGCGCAGCTCCCGAGGGGTCTTCCCTTTTCACTCACACCGGGACCCTTGCAGCCTATGAGGTTCCTCTCTGGCAGATGGGGTGAAAAGATACTTGCTCGTTCACAGCTTTTCCTTTATTATAGAAGCTTTTTCGGAAAAGTCAAGGGGGGCACACGCTGCCGCCTAAAAAGAAAATCCGGCAAAAAAAGGTAATTTTCTATGGTTTTCTTAAAACCAATACTATGTTTTTTGGGGAGGCTGTTCGAGTACAGAATTTTCGCTATTCTTGCCGAAATTTCGCGCAAAAAATTTTTTATCCCCCTTGACTTATAGGGATGAATGTGTAAAATATACAGTATGCTATGGTTTATTTATCGATGAGGAGACAGATTGCTATGGAAAAAATACACGCAACAAAGGAACGCATTATGCGTGCCTCTTTCAAGCTGTTTCTTGAAAACGGGTACGAAAACACACAGATTCGCCAGATCGCCGAAGAGAGCCAGGCCGTAACCGGCAGTATTTATCATTTCTTCCGCAATAAAGAAGATATTCTGCGCGCCCTGATCCGTCCCATCTTTTCAAAGCAGGTTGAGATTTGTAAAAATGCTGTTTCCGACGAAGAATCCCCGCTGATGCAGTACCTGATCCTGTGCGGCGTGCAGCTGGCCACTTGCCAGAAGCACCGCAACCTGCATGAAATTTACTATCTCTGCTACACGTCCAATGACCTGTGCAGCGAAATTATTGAATCCAACACCGAATTTTTGCAGAAGGCGCTGGCGTACTACCGTTCGAACCTGACCCGGGGCGAACTGTACTTGCGGTGCATTGGCACTACCGGGGCGCTGCGGGCGTATATGGCCAGCGGGTTCATGTACGATAACATCGACGTGATGGACCGTATCTTCACCTTCGCTTCCCTGACGCTGCGGGCGTACGAACTGCCCCAGGAAGAAGTGGACCGCCTGTTGCATGCGCTCAACGGATACCGCAAGGTGATCGACGAGCTGAGCAACACCATGATCCGCGAAATTGGCAATTTGATGTAAACGTTCTCCCCTGTGCCCCACGCACAGGGGATTTTTTTGTCTTTGACCCCAAAAGGAGGGCTTTTCTTTGCGGCTGCGCACACCTATTTTTGCCCGTAACTTTGCCTGTTTAGGAAGTTTGTGCCGGGAAAACTGCTGTATTGGATGGGAAATTGATATCGACCCCGAAACCGCCGCCCGGTATTTGGCGCTATCGGGGGCATTGGGTGACCGGCTGCGGGCTGCCATTCGGGAGGAAGACGGCGTATATTCGTTCCGATTGGACGAAAAGGAACGGTGCCCCTTTTTAAACGACCAGAACCTATGCGACATCCAGTGCGAACTGGGGCACGAGGCGCTGTGCCAGATTTGCCGGGATCACCCGCGGTTTTGCGGCGTCTTTGACGATTTGTGCGAAAAAGGGCCGGGGCTGTGCTGTGAAGCCGCCGCCCGGGACATGCTGCAGGAAGAAGGGCCGCTGCTCTTTGAAGAAACAGAGGTGCCGCCGCTGCCGCCGTCCCCTTTAAACGCGGACGAAAAAGCCCGGCTTTCGTGGCTGCTGCCCCGGCGGGACGCCCTCTTTTCCCTGTTACAGGACCACACCCGGCCGCTCTCGATCCGCCTACAAGAAGCCTGCACCTATTGTGTGCAAGCTCAGGAAACGCTCGACGGCGGGCCTTTACCGGATGACGGGGAAAGAATACCCGATGCCCCTTCGTACATCGCGGCGCTTCTTACGCTGCTTTCTACCTGCGAAAGCCTGGGCCCTTCCTGGGATAGCGCTTTGCAGCAAATGAAAGACGCGTGTAATGCAAAGCCGCTGGCCCCCATGATCGCGGAACTGATGCAGCAGACCCCTTGGCTTTCGGTGGCGTATGAAAAGCTGATGGTATATACCCTGTTCCGGTATGGGCTGCGGGCCGTGTTTGACGGCGACTTTTTATCCGTTTGGCAGCAAGCGCTATTGGCCGCACAAACGGTTTGTCTTCTGGATCTTACTACCTTCCTGCAAAACGGACGTCTTACGCGGGAAGACTGCATCGACCACATGGGGCTGTGGTCGCGGCAAATGGAATATTCCGACGAAAACCTGTCGGTCTTGCAGCAGGCCTTTTGGCAAGAACTGGCCTTTTCCCCCACCTATCAGCTCGCGTTTTTACCCGGTTGCTCCTTTTCATAACAAAACCCCCGGCGATCACTCGCCGGGGGTTTCTGCGTTTTTCTGGAAGAATTTTTTCTTACAGAGCGGTACGGCGCATGCGAAGGTACCCCAGCCCGCCAATTAGGCTAGCCACCAATCCCCAGAAGAGCAGCGACAGCCCTTCAAAGTGCGGCAAGACCGCAAACAGGAACCGCGCCTGTAAAAACAGTCCGGTATTCAGGAACAACCCAATGGGGCTGCTCATGGCCAGCAGGGAATTTTCACCCCCTGGCACAACCTGGATAATCGCTATCAGGCACAGCGAAAAGCCTACCGCCAAAGCGATCCCGGCGTACTGGTTCTTTGTAACCAGTTGGAAAGCGACAAAGAGTAGGGCCATAATCAGCACGCTCCCCAGCCCCACGCCCAACTGGAACAGCCAGTAGCCCCCCACTGTGATAGGGAACCTAGGAATGGTCACCCCGTCATAACTGACCATAGAAGCCAGTGGCACATTCCAGTACAAATCCAGCCGGCACCACAGGATAAAAATGCCCGTCATCAGTAAGCTCAAAAATAGGTAGACGATGCCGGTGACGGCCAGGACCGAAGCGGTTTTCCACAAAACTACGCGCCGCCCCGGTTTACCGGCATACAGTAAGCCCGCCCGGTTTTCCATCAAACTGCCGCCAATGCTGCGGGCCGCCAGAATCCCGGCTACCAGGAAAGCTACCGCCCACATAAAGCCCAGGCCTCCATACTTATCAAATTGCCAGGTAAACCATTCGCTATTCCCGCCCATAAAGGAGCTGTAGGGCAAAAACCAGTGATTTTCCCCGTTTTTCACGATTTCCTCCACCCGGGGTTGAAGAGTACGGAACGCTTCCGTTACTTTTTCTTCCAGCCAAGCGGGCAAGGGATGGGGGAGGCTTTCTATGAGATTCTGCCCCCATGCTTCTGTATCAAAACCTTTTTCAAAACTATTGGTTTCCACCAAATCGGCCGGCCGGCACAGCAGGTCCATGTACATGACCACTTCCCAGTAGGTCGCTTCATCCTGCTCGAGTAATTGGTCCATTTTTTCTGTAAGAGCCGGATTTTTCCCTTCGTTATATGCCTGCACGTCCTGGGGGGGTAAGTCGAGCAGCCCGGCTTTTTGCAGGCTGTCCCGATAAAACGGGCCTTCCCAGGTATAATCCAGAATATACTCGATAAAGTCATCGACATCTTCCTCACGAAAGGAAGGGCCGTGTTCCTGGGTAAACGCATAGGAAGCGTCCATTTCTTCCTGGTTATACGACACCTGGCCGGCATACACCCACAAGCACAGGGCCACCCCTAATAGGCTTACGATCCATAAAAATTTACTGCGCAGCAAAAATTTGCTTTCCTCCCAAAAGAAACGCATGGATAAAACACCTCCTTCTTTCTCCTTTTTTTTACACTACGATAGAACCGTCCTTCTACCAGACAGGCACGGTTCACAGGGCTGCGCGGCGCATGCGCCATAGCCCCAGCGTCATCACGATTGCGGTAATTAACCCCCAAACCAGCAGGGAGTACCCCTCAAAATGAGGCAATGCCGTAAATAGTGTAGAGGCACGCAAAAACGGCATGAGCAAAAATCCCGTGTGGAAAAATAGGCCCATGGGACTGCTCATCAGCAAAAGGGAACTTTCGATCCCCGGTACCATTTTCAATAGGATAACGAACCCAGTTACCAGCAACGCTATCATAGCGGAACCTACATAAAAGTTTTTCGTAAGGGCCATCACCCCGCCAAACAGCAGCGCCATAATCAGCACACACCCCAGGCCCACACCCAGTTGGAACCACCAGTATTGCAGCAGGGTGACGGCAAACCGGGGGATCGCCGGGCCATCTTCACACAGCAGCGAAGCAACCGGCACATGCCAGTACAGATCGATGTGGTATAGGAGTACATATAAAAGCGTCATGAGCCCCGTGAGCAACAAGAAAAGCAGGCCGCTTATGGTAAGAACCGCCGCCATTTTGATCAGGATAAGCCGCCGACCGGGCCGACCGGTGTACAAAAGCTGCCCCCGGTGCGCCCGGAAGCTGCCGCCCAAGCTGCGGGCCACCATGATGGCGCTGAGTAAAAACGATACACCCCACAAAAATCCCAAGCCGTCGTTCATGCGAAACAGGGTCCAAAACCAGTCGTTATAGCCGCCTTTTTGCAAGGTATACGGGAAAAATTCCTGGTTTTCCCCGGTGGCAAACACGTCTTCGACCCGGTCCTGCATGGCGGCAAACGCCGGTTGTAGTAGCGACCGCTTCCACTCTTCTTCCGGGGGCAGAAGGCTATCCATCCAACTTTTGCCCTGTTTTTCCAGATCGATATTTTCTTTTGTGCGGTTATCCGCCATTTGATCCAGTACTCGGGTGAACCGATGGAATTCATACATGAGATACTCATAAGCGCTTTCGTCCTTTTCCCGCAGGGCATGCAGGCGTTCGGCCAACTCAGGGTCTTCCCCCCGCTGGTACCGCATAATCTGGCTGGGGGTAATGGTCGAAAGCCCCAATTGCTTCAGTTCCTGTTGGACTTCTTTCCCGTGCTCGGTATGCTCTAAGTAATACAGAACAAAATCGTCGGCATCCTGTTCGGTAAAGGACGTGCCGTGTTCGCGTACAAACCCATTCGATACGGTAAGAAGCGAAGGGTCTACACTCACCGAATGAAGATAGAGGCTAGCGAAAAAGCCAAGCAACGCCACACACCACAACAGGCGGCTGCGCAAAATATGTTTACATTCCTCCCAGAAAATCCGCATCATATGTCCCTCCTTTCCCCCAAAAACTATGGTTATGCCTGCTTGCCTTCATCCTGGTACAAATATAAAAACACATCTTCCAAATTGGGGGCGACAACTTTCCCCGGCTGCCCGGGTTCCCCCGCATAGCGTACCAGGAATCCACCTTCTTCCTGTTTTTCGCCCAATACCAGGTGATTAAGCTGGAATTCGTCCCATTCCCGTTCCGTCAGGTGCGTTTCGTACACTTTCCCCCGTAGCGTCTGGCAGGTTTCTTCCACGGTACTGCATCCAATCACCTGGTGGTCTTTCAGCAAAATCACCTGATCGGCAATACTTTCGATATCCGACACAATGTGGGTCGATAAAATGACCGTGCGATCCCGGGACAGGGCCGAAATCATATTCCGAAAGCGCACCCGTTCCTTTGGATCCAACCCGGCGGTGGGTTCATCCAAAATGAGCAATTGCGGATCGTTGAGCAGCGCCTGCGCAATGCCCACCCGCTGCAACATGCCGCCGGAAAATTTGCGCATGCACTTTTTCGCATCCTTTTCCAGGGCGACCGTATGCAGCACTTCGTCAATTTTGCTTTTGGCTGCATGACGGCTCATGCCTTTTAAGGCCGACAGATACAAAAGGTAACTTTTGGGCGAATAGCTTTTATAATACCCAAATTGCTGGGGCAAGTATCCCAGAATAGACCGGTAATCGGCCTCCAGCCGGTGAATATCCGTGCCATTCCACAAAATTTCCCCCTGGGTAGGAAAGAGCAGCGTGGCCATCATTTTCATCAGTGTGGTCTTTCCAGCGCCATTGGGCGCCAGAAGGGCATACACCCCATTGCCAAATTCCAAAGAAACATCGGAAAGCGCCGTAAAAGACCCGTATTTTTTTGTCACATGGCGTACAGTCAGCATCGGAAAAAACCTCCTTTTTGTTCAGACAGGGCGCTTTGCCGCACCTGCCATATATACAGGGCCATAGCCCCGATCGCCCCTACCACAATGACCGGCATGGGAGTTCGGAGCATGGGCACCATCATTTCTTTCGAAAAAACAGTCAAGCACAACGATAGCAGCCCCCATAAAACAGCACACGGCCAGAACCACGCTTCCGGTAACAGCCGCAAGGCAAGTAGTAAAAAGGTACCGCACAAAAAATAGGAAACCGCCGACAACAGGAAAAAGCGCCATACGATATCCTTTTCGATATCTTGCACTTTTATCAGCGCGAGCCCCAGGCACAGTAACCCGATTAGCCCCATACACAGCATGCGCACCGCTAACAGGTATTTATCGTTATACCGGCACACGGCCCGTATGTCCCAAACGCCCTGGTATTTTTCGATCAGGCAGACAAGCAGGCTGATCCCTGTAAGCAGAGCGGGCAACAAAAACACCTGGAACCCGGAAAACATAGGAAACCAAAAAAAATCCATAGAGTGGATGGTGGATGTCCACCCGACTCCCAACAGGGCCAGTAGCAAACACAATCCTGGAGCCCACATCACGCCGCGAAAGCTGTTATATAATCCCACATCGCGGAGCATGTGCCACAAAAAGGGCAGGAACCGGCGCTGGGGCAAATCGGCTTTTTGTATGATTTTTTCAATGGCCCGGTTCATTTCTTCCCGGGTGGGCGGGGTGCAAGGTGTCATCATACGCTCATCTCCTTTCGAATTTTTTCAATCGCCCGGTAATAGCGGGTTTTGACCGTGGATACGGGCAAGTCCAGCTGCTGCGCAATGTCATCAAAGGTTTGCTCGCCAAAAATGCGCAACCGCAAAATCAGCTGGGTTTCGCTAGGCAGGGTCTCCATATAACGAAGGATTTCCCCGGCGGTTTCCCGGTCCTCCAGGGCTTCATGGAGTTCCTTTGTTTCCAAAATCGTCTCTTCTTCTATGGGAACACTGTTTTTTGCCTCATGGTACGATCGGGACCGGTACCAATCCACGATTTTATACGTGGCAATGCGGCTGAGCCACGTGCGAAATGTCGCCTTTTCACGGTCATAACCCGGTAGGGAGCGGAGCATGCTTACAAAAATTTCCTGGGTTACATCCATCACCGTTTCGCGGCTTTCCCCGGTTTGCCGGGCCACCAGAAAAAAGATTTCCTCATAATACCGTTCCACTAAAAGCCCGGCGGCTTTCCGGTCGCCCCGGCGGACGATACGGCGAATGAGTTTTTCTTCCTGTTCCATGCTCTCCCCCCCTTCCTCATCTATATATTCGGAACCAAAAACAAAAAAGTTTCTTTTTCTTTCAAAATTATACGAAAAAAGTGGAATGAAAAAAAGATGTGGTATACTGACGGCAGAGACAATAAAAAAATTTCCTTTTCGATGCAACCAAACGCAAAAAAAGCTGTCTTTATCACTAGATGGCTGGTACGAAAGGAGACGTTTCCATGGAAGACGGTCAGATTATCGAGCTATTTTGGCGGCGGAACGAACAGGCCATCAGCGAAACCGACCGCAAATACGGCGCATACTGCCGGCAGATTTCCCAAAACATTCTGGCAAACGAGTCCGACAGCGAAGAAAACCTCAACGATACCTACCTGCAGGCGTGGCATTCGATCCCGCCCCAAAAGCCCGCTTGCCTGCTGGCGTACCTGGGCCGGATTGCCCGGAATTTGGCGCTCAACCGATACAAAGCCCGCAAATCCCAAAAACGCGGCGGGGACTTTGCTTTCTCGCTGGAGGAACTGGATCTTTGCACACCGTCGGGGCTGACGGTGGAAAGCGAATGGGACCGCCGCCGTTTGGGGCGGAGCCTGAATGCTTTTTTACATACTCAACCGGGCGATGTGCAAGTTGTATTTGTGCGCCGGTATTTTTTCTGTGACAGCATCGAAGCGATCGCAAAGCGATGTGGGTACAGCCAAAGCAAAGTAAAATCTATGCTTTTGCGGACACGCCAGCGGCTGCGCATATATTTGGAAAAAGAGGGATACTATGAAAAATGAAATCTTTTTACGGGCCATGGGCGACATTGACGATGACCTGATTCGGGCGGCCCAGGAGGCTACCCCAAAAAAATCCTTTCCCTGGCGGCGCCTAAGCGCTGTGGCGGCCTGTTTTTTGCTTTTCTGTGCCATTTTCGTTTTGAGGCAGCCAAAGCCCCTGCCCAACGTTTCGCTTTATGGGCAGGCCGTCTCATCGGAGGAACCGCTTCCCCTAGCGGGGCCGGATATGGCCGCTTTGGAACCCCACGGGAAACAGAGCGACGATGCCCTATCCATTCCGCTTACCATTACGGCCCAAGGGTCCATCATCGCCGAAACCGGGCCGGAAGACGGTATCCTGACCCGTTATGAACAGCAAACACCGGCTGAAACCGGCCACACGCTGACCCTCGATGGTTCGGCCGAGATCGTGTGGCAGATATCCACGCCCGACCCGGAACGCCGCTACCAGCTGCGCCTGGATGGCGGACGGCTTATCTTAACCGTCTATTGGGATACAGAAACCAGTGCCTGGTTTCTTACCAAATAAAAATTAGAAAAGTGGAGGTTACCCCATGAAAAAACTCATTGCTCTTTTTCTGGCCGCTATGATGGCCCTGTCGGCTGCCGCGTGCAGCGATTCGTCCACGGATGAATCGAAGGATTCTTCGTCGGAAAATAGCACGAATAGCTCGTCCCAACCCGAAGAAAGTGAAAGTGTATCGATTGCCGACGGCGTCGAACTGCTGACTACCGTGTGGGACAGCTATGACGAAGCGGACAAGTTCCCGGTAATGGGCGGCGATACCAGCGAAGAAAACATGAATACCGAAGGCCCGGGGGTCTATGGGCTGGACGATACGGCCGCCCTTGATTCCACCTTGGGGTTCCCGGCTGCTTCTATCAGCCAAATTGACGGCGCCGCGTCGCTGATGCACATGATGAACGCCAACACTTTTACCTGCGGGGTGTATCACGTGAAAGAGGACACCGACATCGACCAGCTGGCCGGTACGGTCAAAGAAAACATCCTCAATCGCCAGTGGATTTGCGGGTTCCCCGACCAGCTGATCCTTATGAAAGTGGACCGGTACCTGGTGGCCTTTTTCGGTGCAAAAGATATTACCGATACCTTTAAAACGAACCTGATGGCCGCTTATCCGTCGGCCCAGGTGATCAGCGAAACGCCCATCGCGTAACACCCCAAAAATAAACCGTTATGTTATTTTCCAGTATTCCATTCCTGTTTTATTTTTTACCGGCGGTGCTGCTGGTGTATTATATCGTCCCCCGGCGCCTAAAAAACACCGTACTGCTGCTTTTCAGCCTGTTTTTTTACGGCTGGGGGGAACCGAAGTACCTGCTTTTCATGCTCATTTCCATCACCCAGGGGTATGTGTTTGGCCGGCTGATTGAAAAATACCGGCCACATAAAGGGGCCAAGTTGTTTTTGGCCGCTTCGGTGCTGGTTTGTTTAGGGCTATTAGGGGTTTGCAAATACGCCGATTTCCTCCTGGAAAACTTCAATCGGGTCACCGGGCTCTCTCTGCCGCTACTAAAAATCGCGTTGCCCATCGGCATTAGTTTTTACACGTTCCAAATTCTAAGCTACACGGTAGACGTGTACCGCGGCACGGTGAAAGCCCAGCGCAATTTTATCAACCTGGCGATGTATATTGCCATGTTCCCGCAGCTGATTGCCGGGCCCATCGTGCGGTACGCCGATATCGAGCCGCAGCTGACTAGCCGCCCGCCTAAGGCTGACGCTATCGCCCTGGGCACCCGGCGGTTCCTTCTGGGGCTTGCCAAAAAAGTGCTGCTAGCTAACACACTGGGGGAACTGACGGCGATTTATAAAGCGTCAGCGGAACCGTCGGTGCTGTTTGCGTGGCTGTACGCCATTGCGTTCATGCTGCACATTTACTTCGATTTTTCCGGATACAGCGACATGGCCATCGGGTTGGGGCATTTATTCGGGTTTACGTTCCCGGAAAACTTTTCGTACCCCTACCTGTCGGCCAGCATCACGGAATTTTGGCGCCGGTGGCACATTTCTCTCGGCACCTGGTTCCGGGATTATGTGTATATCCCACTAGGTGGCAGCCGGGTGACAAAACCCCGGTGGCTTTTAAACCTTCTCATCGTGTGGATGGCCACGGGGCTGTGGCACGGGGCCGCATGGACCTTTATTCTTTGGGGGCTGCTGTTTGCCGCGCTGCTCATGGTAGAAAAAATGTGGCTTCTGCCGGTTTTACAGAGAAACCGGGTGTGGGGGCACCTGTATGCCCTCTTCTTTGTGCTGATCGGGTTTGTGCTGTTCGATGCGGCCGATTTGCCCGCCGCTTTTCAGACATTGCGGGGCATGTTTGGCGGCGCCGGATGGCCGGTGGTCACCGGTGAAACGCTCTATTACGCGAAAAGCTATGGCATCCTCCTGCTGCTGGGCGTTGTTGGGGCTACACCTATTTTGAAAAATCTGCATGGAAAGGTGCTCCAATACCGGCCGGGGGCCGCCATCTTGTGTGTGCTGGAACCGGTAACGGTGACAGCCCTGCTGGTTTTGTGCACCGCCTTTTTGGTAGACGGCTCGTTTAACCCGTTCCTCTATTTCCGCTTTTAAGGGGGCCTGTGATATTCATGATGAAAAAACTGAAAAACGGCCTCCTGATCGGGCTACCAGCGGCCTTTTTGGTCCTGTTTTCCGTTTGGGGGCTTTTAAAGCCCGATCAAAGCATTTCCCAAAGCGAACGGCGCCCGCTCGCTTCCTTTCCCACGCCCCAGTGGGAAACCATAGAGAGCGGCACTTTTATGGCGGATTTTGAAACGTACACCCTCGATCAGTTCCCGCTGCGGGATTCGTTCCGCACCCTAAAGGCGATCACGGCGTTACAGTTATTCCGCCAGAAAGATAATCACGATTTATATCAGGCGCAGGGGTTTTTAGCCAAACTGGAATACCCCTTTGACCGCTCGTCGGTTACCTATGCCGCCGAACGGTTCCGCTTTGTCTATGACACCTACCTGAAAGAAAGCGGCGCGCGGGTATACGTTTCCATTGTGCCCGACAAAAGCTATTTTCTCGCGGCAAAAAATGGGTATCTATCGATGGATTACGACGCGTTTTTTTCGTCTGTCCGGCAGCAGATGGATTTTGCCCGGTACCTTGACCTGACGCCGTATCTGGATCTTTCCGATTATTACCGCACCGATACCCATTGGCGGCAGGAAAAGATTACCGACGTCGCGGCGTTTTTGGTGGAGCAAATGGGCGGTTCTTTGACGGCCCGTTACCAGCTGCACCCGCAAAGCTCCTCCTTTTACGGCGTGTATGCGGGGCAATGGGCGTTGCCTGTGGCGCCGGATATGCTGTATACCGTGACAAACGACACCATCGACCAATACCGCGTGTTCGACTTTGAAACCCAGTCGGTCATCCCCGTGTATGAGGCCGAAAAAATCACCGGGCAGGACCCTTATGAAGTATTTTTATCCGGCCCGAAATCACTGCTCACGATTGAAAACCCCAAGGCCACTACGGATAAAGAGCTCATTTTATTTCGGGATTCCTTTGGCAGCAGCCTGGCGCCTTTACTCGCCCAGGGGTTCGCCAAGGTGACAGTCGTGGACATTCGGTATATCGCCCCGGAACTGTTGGGCCGGTTTATCGATTTTGAAAACAAAGACGTCCTGTTTTTATACAGCACCTCGGTTTTAAATCACAGCATCACGATAAAATAAACGGCCCACAAATAAAAAAGCTTTTCCCATAAATGGGAAAAGCTTTTTTATTTAGCTTCCAGCGCTAACAGCCACCGCTTTTTATCAAGGCCGCCGCCATAGCCGCCCAATCCTCCGTGGGCCGCCACCACCCGGTGGCACGGGATGACAATGGGAAGCGGGTTGCGGTGGTTGGCACCTCCCACAGCCCGGGCGGCGGCAGGCTGCCCGATGCTAGCCGCCAATTCGCCATAGGTACGGGTTTCACCATAGGGAATTTGTTGCAGCGCGCGCCAGACCTTTTCCTGAAAGGGCGTCCCCTCCGTGCGCAGAGGCAAGGAAAACACCTGCAGATGCCCTGCAAAGTAGGCAGCGAGCTGCCGTTCGGCTTCCCGGAGCAGGGGAGAATCCTCTTCCCTCCCCGCTATAACCGGGTCCCCGTCAAAAACCACCTGCACCAGTGCGCCGCCTTCTTCCACCAGGGTAAGGGGCCCTATCGGGCTTTTGATCGTCTTTCTTCTTTTCACTCTTTCGGTTCCTCCAGGATTTTTTGCAGCATGGCCGTGCAGCCTTCCACTACATCGCGCCAGGTGCTCTCAAAATCCCCGGTATACCAGGGGTCGGCCACGTCCCGCGGGTGATCGGTAAAATCCAGCAGCCGGCAGATTTTCCCCTCCGGATCACCGCCAAACAGGGTGTGCATGCGGGCGAGATTGGAACGGTCCATGCCCACCAGCCAGTCGTACCGGTCATAGTCGCCTTTGGCGATGGTGACGGCATATTTGCCGTCACAGGAAAGCCCATGGCGGCGCAGCATCGCCCGGGTGCCCGGATGCACCGGGTTGCCGGTCTCTTCCCGGCTGACGGCGGCCGAAGCAATAAAGATATGCTGGCCCTCCCCGGCTTTTTTCACCAGATCTTTCATCACAAATTCCGCCATAGGCGACCGGCAGATATTGCCGTGGCACACGAAAAGTATTTTTGTCATCTGCTATATATCCTTTCATCGCGCCTGAAAACGCTGCGAATTTTAAATTCCTTTCTTCTCTTATAGAAAAGGATTTTTCTTGTATGTTGATTGTACCATATTGGGGCCTACTTTGACACCACAAATTTTTGGGGTACTTTGGTTTGCAAAAAACAACGTACCATAAAACCGGTTGATAACACCATAAAAAACCGCAGTCAATCCCATTTGATTGGCTGCGGTTTTTTGCTACTATTTTTCACACAGGCTGGGAAAAGGATACGCTACTCATCCTACCGTTTGCCGCATTGCTACTATGGCGGCTGGTTTCTGCCTCACTTTCCTTGCAGTTGCTCCCGTTTTAATCTGACTTTTGCTTCCTCCACGGTTTCGCCATCTTTTCTCAGATAGCGGTCTACAAAGGCATTTTCCACCTTGGTGTAGCCGTCCACTACGGTATTTTCGATTTTACCAAATGCCGCGGTGACTTTTTCTGCCATTTTTTCATTGGCGTTTACGAGTTTTGATTTTGCCATGATTTTCTTTCCTTTCTTGCTTTTACGATCATACCCACTCCAAGGATCAAAATAAACAGGCATACCCCAGCCCCTGTGAGTGCATTCATCGTATATATTTGTTCTTTTTCCATTTGACCAAAAGAAACCAGCATGGAACGCTGGAGCGTAAGAACCGAGGCGGCCACTTCTGCATACGTGATCGTTGACAGCACGTCAAAAAGCTGCACGGCCTTTTGACGTGACCGGACTCTTTTGATGAGTACCGCCGCTATTTTATAAAACGTGTACGTCGCAATGGTAATCATAGTGATTTTGTCATAAGACGTTGCGATATTTTGAGACAGGCTGATAAAATTGATCCCCGCCAGCACCACACTCAGTATAAGCAGCAAAAAACCGGTTATCGTCCGGGCAAAAGGTTCCGATACCGCAGAGGGCTCTTTTTCCGCACGCCATCCGCACAAAAGGACACAAAAACGCATGACCGCTACCATACTGTAAAACGCGCACATCGCTAAAAACCACAAAGAGGTTTGAAGTACGCCCAGCACGCCGTGATAGAGCGCATAGAAGAAATTGCAGGAAAGGGATAAGCAGGCAAACAGCCGCACTCTTTTGCCGGGATCGAGACTGATGCTTTTTCCGATTTCTGTGTGGGAAAGGATAAAAACAGCCCGTTGTTTTGGGTTCAATTTTTAATCCCTTTGGTAAGAGGAATCAGGCAAAGCCAAACGAGTATCCCTACTAGCCCAATGAGGATCCCCACGATCATCTTGTCCCATACCATACAAAAGCACATGCCAACGCCAAGAGCCAATGTTCCCACGATCCCCACGATCATGGTGAGAACCGATTTGCCGGACAGACGGATGGGCGGTTTGTGTTCCATTTTTCGCCATATGATAACGGTGATAAGCCCAAGCAGGATCCCCGCACAGCCGAACACAAGACCGGGTGTAAAAGAATGCCATTCCTCAATTAGCGCCATGCACATGCCAAGGGCAAACAGCATGCCGCTGACGGTTCCAAGTAACATCGCTACAAAACTACTTTTCTTCATATTGGCACCTCCATATTTTGATTAAACCAACGGTTGTTGTTTTAATCTATATCGAGTATACTAATTTCAGCATGGCAAAACAATCATCAATCTTCCAACAACTGTTGAGATAAAGGAGTTTTTTATGAATACCCCCAATAACAGACGAAGAAAAGAATCACGTGAAAAGATCGAAAAGGTCTTTGTGGAATTGCTCCAGCAGAAAGAGCTAAACCAGGTCAGCGTCTCGGATATTTGCAAGCGGGCCGGCTTAAATCGCACGACGTTTTACGCAAACTATCCCGACATTTACGGGCTGGCCGATTCGATCCGGGACAAATTGGAAACCAACCTGTCCACCTTATACCATGAGGATGCAGAAACCGGGATCAACAGTCATGATTACATAAAACTGTTTGATCACATTCTGCAAAACCAGATTTTTTATCGGACATATTTTAAATTGGGCTATGATGACAATTATAAAATTGTCACCTATGATATAGAACTGGCCAAAAAACATTTTCAAGGCCGCTTCATCCGTTACCACATGGAGTTTTTTAAAAGTGGGCTGACAAAGATCATTAAATTATGGCTGGAAAATGGATGCCGGGAAACGCCCGAAGACATGTTTGAAATCATAAAAAGTGAGTATCAAGGCCGGGAGGAATTTTTCTCCCATGCTGCAAAATGACGGCCGGTTGATCGGTTCGTTCTCTTGCTTTTTCATAGGACGGGGATAAACAGGCTCCCATATTCTTTCTCAATAAAAAATAGGCGGCGTTTTCCGGAAGCCGAGGAAAACGCCGCCATCCTATTTTGTCAATCAATTTTTTTTCAAGGTGAACAATCCCGCACAGGAAGACATGGGTTCAAATTGTAATGCGGGGAAAAATTTTTTCAATTCATCATACACGAAATAACATTCGGTTTCGTCCCAACCGTCTCCCGCTTTTGCCTTACACGCTTCCCACTCATCGCGGGTGGCAAAGGCAACATCGCCGATATACACGCAGCCATTCTCCTTCAGCAAAGGCAATAGGTCGTTGAGAAACCGGACTTTCTGCGTATCGGTCAGATGATGCAAAGAATAGGTCGCGATCACCGCATCATAGGTAAGCTGCTTGAGTTCCGGTACCAGTCCATGCGAAAAGTCCCCTTGATACAGCCTGAACAGGTCCAGTAAAAACGGACAATAGACAAAGTACCCCCTGATGTAGGAA
>CAKNOA010000037.1 GCA_930990065.1 uncultured Clostridia bacterium
ATATTCCTGCACCAGGGGCTCTTTTTGTGCTGTCTGCACAATCTGGGGCGGTTCACTGGATGCCCTGGGGCTTACCCCCTTTTTTACGGCTCTCACCTTTGGCGATGAAGTGCCCCGCAGCAAACCGTGTCCGGACATCTACCTGGAAGGGGCCAAACGGTTAAAAGTGCCCCCCAAAGAGTGCCTGGTACTGGAAGATTCCCACAACGGTATCCGGGCGGCCCATGCTGCGGGGATGATCCCCGTGATGATTCCAGACTTAGTTCCACCCACCGATGAAATCCGTGGATTGTGCTTTCGCATTCTTCCTTCTCTCACCGAAATCCCCTCGCTTCTCCGTACTGCTTTTTCAATTTCCCCTTTTTCCTTTGAAAAAACGCATAAAACTGCAATCAATGGGGCATGAATCCCTACTTTTCCTTTCTTGACGAATGGAAAACCACCTGTTAAAATGGAACCGCAAAGGAAATATCCGGTCATTTTGACCGGTTTTGGGGAGTGTTTAGTATCATGAAAAAGCGCAAAGTACGTGCCTCGGGCATCCTGCTGTCACTGACAAGCCTGCCGTCCGCATACGGGATCGGCACTATGGGCAAAGCCGCCTATGATTTTGTGGATTTTCTCAAAAGCGCTGGTCAGACCTACTGGCAGATGCTGCCCGTTGGCCCCACCGGTTATGGGAACAGCCCGTACCAGAGCTACTCTTCTTTCGCCGGCAATCCGTACCTGATCGATCTGGCTCTTTTGTGTGAAGAGGGTCTCCTCACAGAAGAAGAATGCCGCGCTATCGATTGGGGCCACGACCCCAAACGGGTCGACTACGCCGCCATCGAAAAGAACCGCCTTTCGCTTCTGCGCACCGCCTTTGAGCGTGGCCGGAATGATCCTGCGGTGGCCCAGTTCCGCGCCGATAATGCGGAATGGATCGAAGATTATGCTCTGTACATGGGCATCAAAAATTGCATGGACCTGCGTCCCTGGAGCATGTGGGACGAGGACATCAAACGCCGCGAACCGGAAGCCATGGCGCGTTGGCGTGAAAAGGTCAAAGACGATGTGGATTTCTACTGCTTTATCCAGTACCTCTTCTACAAGCAGTGGAACGCCCTGCGGGATTACGCCCATAAAAACGGCGTGTATCTGATCGGTGATATTCCGATCTATGCGGCGATGGATAGCGCCGATTCCTGGGCCGACGGCAAAGTGTTCCTGCTGGATGAAAACTGCGATCCCATCGACGTGGCGGGCTGCCCGCCCGATGCCTTCTCCGCCACCGGTCAGCTGTGGGGCAACCCCATTTACAATTGGGATTACCTCAAAGAAACCGGATACGCCTGGTGGATTCGCCGGCTGCGCCACATCACCTCGATGTTTGATGTGACGCGTATTGACCACTTCCGCGGCTTTGCCGGGTATTATGCCATTCCGTACGGCTCCGCTACCGCCGAAAATGGGGAATGGCGCGTAGGCCCCGGCATGGACTTCTTCCGGGCTGTGAAAAAAGCGCTGGGGAACATCAACGTAATCGCGGAAGATTTGGGGTACCTGACCCCCGACGTACGCAAACTGCTGAAACAGTCGGGCTTCCCCGGAATGAAAGTGCTGCAATTTGCTTTTGATTCCCGCGAAGAAAGCGACTACTTGCCCCATAATTACGACCATAACTGCGTGGTGTACACCGGCACACATGATAACGACACCACGCGCAGCTGGTTCGACACCGCCGATAAAAATGACGTGCGCCACGCCAAAAAGTACCTGAATGTACGGCGCAAAGAAGACGGTGCCTGGGCCTTTATCCGTTGCGCCATGATGAGCACGGCGAATTTGTGCATCATCCCGATGCAGGATTACCTGAATCTTGGGGGCGAAGCCCGCATGAACGTGCCTTCCACCCTGGGTGGCATTAACTGGCAATGGCGCATGACGGCAGACGCCGCCAGCCCCGCCTTGGCTGATAAGATTCTGGACCTGACAACCCTGACCTGCCGCTAAACCGGTTAATTTCCGGCGGTAAGAAACCGCTTACATGGATATTTTCTTTGTGAAACTGCCCATAATAAGGAACGCGGACAGCATCCGGCTATCCGCGTTCCCCAATTAGAAAGGAGTGGTTCCATGACACCGTTCCAGGAGAGAATCAATCAAATCCTGGCTACCGATTTCTGCAAAAAAGCAGAAAACGCCACAACAAAGGAACTGTATGCCGCAATTAGTAAGTCCGCCATGAGCGAACTGCGTACCACTTGGACAAAAGAAAGACCCGAACGGATTGCTTGCTATCTGTCCGCCGAATTTTTGATGGGCCGGCTGGTATTCAGCAATCTGATGAACTTAGGGCTTTTGGAACAGGCCGAAGAATACTGCACCCAGCACGGCCTGTCCCTGCGTTCTCTGGAAGAGATCGAAGACGACGCCCTGGGTAACGGCGGTCTGGGCCGGTTGGCTGCCTGCTTCCTGGACAGCGGCGCTTCGCTGGACCTGCCTCTTTATGGCTTTGGCATCCGGTACCGGTATGGTCTGTTCAAACAGTATTTGGAAAACGGCTTCCAGCGGGAAGTCCCCGATGATTGGCTTCGTTTTGGCGATCCGTGGAGTGTTCGCCGGGAAGAAGAAAAAGTGGCCATCCGGTTTAAAGATCAGTCCGTATGGGCTGTCCCCTATGATATGCCCATCATCGGCTACGGCGGGAAAACCATCAATACCCTGCGCCTGTGGCAGGCCGAAGCCACCGAAGGCATTGATTTCGACCTGTTCAACAAACAGGACTACAGCCGCAGCTTCCTGGCCAGCAACATGGCCGAAGCGATTTCCGACGTTCTGTATCCCAATGACGATACGGACGAAGGCAAAAAGCTGCGCCTGAAACAGCAGTACTTCTTTGTAGCTGCCTCCCTGCATTCGCTGGTGAGCTGGTACCGCAAGCGCTGGGGCCATGATTTCTCCCATTTTGCCGGGGCGTATGCCGTACAGCTGAACGATACCCATCCCACGGTGGCCATCCCCGAGCTGCTGCGTATTCTGATGGAAGAGGAACTCATGGAGTTCTCCGATGCCTTCGAAGTGGTCAAGCGCGTGTTTGCGTACACCAACCACACGGTTATGGCCGAAGCGTTGGAAAAATGGAATATCAGCCTGTTTAACGACGTGATTCCCCAGGTATACCCCTATGTGATCATGATCAACGACGCCCTGCGCCGGGAATTGACCACCCGCGGAATCGCCAAAGAAGACCTGCCTTCCTACGAAATCGTGTCCGGTGGTATGATCCACATGGCCCGTATGGCCGTCTATGCCAGCCATTCCACCAATGGCGTGGCGAAAATCCACACCGAAATCTTGAAGGCCGATACGCTCAAAGAATGGTACGCGCTGTATCCGGAACGCTTCAACAATAAGACCAACGGCATCACCCAGCGCCGCTGGCTGGCCCTGTGCAACCCGGGCCTGTCGAAGTTCATCACCGACCGCATCGGCGATGGCTGGATCACCAACCTGGATGAACTGAAAAAGCTGGAAGCCTGGCAGGAAGACAAAGCTTCCCTGCAGGAACTGGTCGACATCAAACGGCACAACAAAGAAGAACTGTGCCGGTATATCCAGGAACATGAAGGCGTGAAACTGAATCCCAACTTTGTGTTCGACGTGCAGATCAAGCGCCTGCATGAATACAAGCGCCAGCTGCTCAACGCCTTCTCGATCCTGGACATCTACTTTGGTCTGAAGGAAGGCCGTATTCAGGACTTCAACCCCACGGTGTTCCTGTTCGGCGCCAAGAGCGCCCCGGGTTACTACCGCGCCAAGGCCATCATCAAGTTCATCAACGAAGTGGCGGCCCGCGTCAACAGTGACCCCGAAACCAACCACCTGCTGAAAGTCCTGTTTGTACAGAACTACAACGTCAGCTACGCCGAAAAACTGATTCCGGCGGCCGATGTCAGCGAACAGATTTCCACCGCCGGTACGGAAGCCAGCGGCACCAGCAACATGAAGTTCATGCTCAACGGCGCCGTAACGCTGGGCACCTATGACGGCGCGAACATTGAAATCGTGCAGGAAGCCGGCGAAGAAAATAACTATATTTTCGGCGCCCGCGTGGAAGACCTGGAAAAGATCCGCGATCACTATGATCCGAAGAAGATCATGGCCGAAAACGACCGCATCCGCCGCGTAGTGAACACGCTGATCGACGGCACGTTTGACGACGACCACACCGGCATGTTCCAGGAACTGTACAACGCCCTGATCGAAGGCGCTTCCTGGCACAAGCCCGATCACTATTTCCTGTTGCTGGACCTGCCTTCGTATGTAGAAGCCAAGCTGCATGTAAACCGTGACCTGAAAGATGAACTGGCGGCCGCCCGCCGGGCTCTGCTGAACATTGCCAACGCCGGCAAGTTCTCCAGTGACCGCACCATCCGCCAGTATGCCGACGAGATCTGGCATCTGTAAAAAAAAAGCAACAAAAAACCGGTTCCCTATTGGGGAACCGGTTTTTTTCTTTGCCTTATTCGCCCGGCAATAGCGTCATCGGGTCAATCCATGCGCCGTTTACCTGTACCATTAAATGGAGATGGGGCGTTTCAATATTTTCGCAAGGGGTTTCGGTGATGGAGCCGATATCCTGTCCGGCTTTGACGGTATCGCCGGCCTGTACCAGCGCTGTATCGCCCAGCCCGCAATAGGAAACAACTGCTTCCCCGTGGGTGATTTCGATCACATTCCCCCACAGCTCATCCTGATAAATCGACGTCACTTCTCCATCGGCCATGGCCTGCACCGTATCGCCCCGATTGGCCTTCAGGTCTACCCCGTTGTGCACCCGGTAATCCTTCATCGTTTCGCTGTATACCAGCTCGTCCCCGCTAAAGGCCTTGCTGACGGTAATTCCATTTTTCAACGGGGCCTGGAAATCAATCTGGTCCACCGTGAGCACCGTCTGTTGGGCCGGTTCCTCCTCTTCGTTTCCGGCCGGCTCTTCCGTCTGCGTCTTAGTTTCCTGTCCGTCATCCGACGGCGCCGGATCGTCCGTTTCCTCTGTTTTGGTTTTCGACGGTTCTTCCGAGTCTTTCGGGAGCGCGTCTTCCTCTACAGACTGGCTGCTCTCGCTCACAAGTTCGTCGCCATAGCTGCCGGTGATCTTCGACACACTGTCAAAGGTTGCCCAAGCCGCGATGCCCACGGCAATCAGGCAGGCGCCCAGCGCTATATAAAAACCTCGGTTTTCTCTTTTTTTATCGTTGTGCGTTCCTTTCATCCTCAGCACCTCCGCCTGTATTGTGGGCTGGCGCAAAAGGATTTATGCAAAGAAAGAGCGCCGCTTTTTTAAAAAGCGGCGCTCTTTCTTTAGCTTGAGGGGTATATTGAGGAGGGTAGAACATTATGTTCAAAATAGGGTGCGGCTCCCTTTCGAACATGCTTATATTATACCCGCCGCCATTCCATGAGTTGTGAATATGCTGTGAAGTTTTCTTTAACTTTTGCGACCGCAAAAAACGACTTTTTTATGCGGAATGTCAAACAAACGTTTGTAATCCTTTTCCCATTGTGCTATAATAATTGTAATAAAAAAGTGAGTAAACGGGGGATAACCTCCCCCTTGGATTTTGAAAAAGGAGGCAACCGCCTTTGAAAAAGCTGAGCAAAAGCCAACAGAAAATCTATGACTTCCTGAAGGAAAAGGCCCAGTACGGAATTCCTCCTTCGGTACGGGAAATTTGTGCGGCCACCGGGCTGCGTTCTACATCCACGGTCCATGCCCACCTGAAAACCTTGGAAGAAGAAGGGTATATCACCCGGCAGGCCGGTATGAACCGCTCCATTCATATTGAAGGGTGCGACGAAACGGCCCAGGTGCCCATTGTGGGGCGGGTCACCGCCGGTATGCCCATTCTGGCCGTGGAAGAAGTACAGGGCTATGTCCCCTATTCCGGACGGGCCGGTAAGGGCAAAGAACTGTTTGCCCTGCACGTACAAGGGTACAGCATGAAAAACGCTGGGATTTTGGATGGCGACTACGTCATTGCCGAAAAAGTCTCCACCGCCGACGACGGCGACATTGTGGTGGCCCTGATCGAAGACGAGGCTACCGTCAAACGGCTGTACCGTGAAAAGGACTGCATCCGCCTGCAGCCGGAAAACGAAGACTTTGAGCCCATCTACTCCCGCGATGTAATGGTGCTGGGCCGCGTGATTGCCGTCATTCGTTATTATTAACCAGAAAAAGAAAAAATCCCTCCGGACAAAACCGGAGGGATTTTTTTATCGCACGGAATGAATCAAATCCCACAGCCAACGGGCCGATTCCTCCATATCCTGCAAGCAGCGGCAGGAATCAAAGTGTTCAATCGCCAGGCTGCCGTCAAAGTCCGTGGTGGTAAGCAGATCTGTCAAAATCTCCCGCAGGGGGATAATCCCGCCACCGGCCGGCGCCGGATATATGGCCCGGCCACCGATGGTGATTTTGGGCGTTTCGCCGCCGCGGTCTTTGTCCCCCCGGTCCTTACAGTGGATTTCGTGTTTGATGTACGGCTTTAATGCCCGGTAGGCCTGCACGGCATCTTCTTCGCTATAGAGGAAATTCCCCGTATCAAAGAAGCAGGAAAGCCCCGGCACTTGTTCCATAAACCACTTTAAGCCCGCCGTAGTGGCAAACGGCGCTTCGCTGCCGTCGAAATCCTCCATGCCGACGGTCACACCTTTTTCTTTCGCATAGGCCACCATCACACGCAGCATTTTTACCATGTTCTGGCACATCTCTTCGCGCTGTGCCTCTTCGTCTTTGGTGATAAAGCCGGGAATCGCCAGCACTTTGTCACTGCCCAACGAAACAGCCAGATCCACCACGGCGCGGGCTTTGGCTTCGTCGGGATCATGGCCAAAATCGCAAAAGGCCGGCATGCTGTTGACGTGCATGCCCGCTTCCCGCAAAATGGCCAGGTTCTCCATGGCGCCCGGTTCCTGCAGTTCTGTGTTCATCACTTCCAGCCCGGTAATGCCAAACGACACACATTTTTCCGCTGTCTCTTTCAGGGTCAGCCCACTCTGTTTGGCGGCAGTGACCACATGGTTATAAAAGACTGTTACTTTCATACTCCGTGTTTCCTTTCCTTATTTTGTTTCCTCTTCCTGCATCAGCACCGCCCGTACCGGCGACGCTTCCAGCCCCTTTAATTTCAGCGGCAGGCAGCACAGGGTGTAATGCCCATCGGGCACCCCGGTGAGATCGACCCCTTCCAGAATGACCATATTCCGGTTGAGCAGTTCCAAGTGGGGCACCTGTTCATTGCCCGCCGGGCCAATGGACTGGGCATCCGTGCCCACCAGGGTCACCCCCGCTTCGCCCAACACAATAGCCGCGCTGGCATCCAGAAACGCCTGCCCGTTGCCGTGAAACAGAATCATTTTATCACAGAACGGCAGCAGGATTTCCATCTGCTGCCCGGTCAGCACCCCCGACAACGTCACCACCGTGCATGTCCCCACAAACCGGTCCACAGGCAGTTCGTCAATCGCGGCGGCACCGTCCACAAAGTGCATCGGGGCATCCACATGGGTGCCGCTGTGGCAGCCTGCATAAAACCCCGACAGGTTGCACATGGTGCCGGGTTTGCTCATACGCAGTTTCGGGTCGGGGTACGGCTTGGGGTCGCCGGGGTACACCGGCGCGCTGAAAAGATCCCGGGTGATGTCGTAGAGCTTCATGGGTCACCCCTCCTGTTTGATAAGCGTCGCCAGTTTGGGCAACGCGCCGATGAGCAGCTGCACCGATTTTTTCGAAGCCATTTGCGCAAATTGAGGGAAATCCACTTTGGCGTCGTCGTTTCCGTTATCGGAAATGGCCCGCAGTACCACAAAGGGAACTTGTCCCAGCACAGCGGCATGGCCAATGGCGGCCCCTTCCATTTCACAGGCCATGGTTTTGGGGAAATACTGCAAAATCCGCGCCATTTTTTCGCCCCCGGCAATAAACTGGTCCCCCGAAGCGATCAGCCCCTGCCATACGGTGCCGTCATACACGTGGCGGGCTTCTTCCATGAGCAAAGCGGTCGCTTTTTCGTCGGCTTCCATTTCCACCCGGTCAATCCCGCACACATACCCCATGGGATACCCCAGGGGCGTGATGTCCATGTCGTGTTCCACCACGCTGCCGGCAAACACCACGTCGCCAATATGCACGTCTTTCCCGATTCCACCGGCCACGCCGGAATTGATGAGCAGCTGCGGGTGGAACAGCAGCATCATGCTTTGGGCGCAGAGCGCCGCGTTTACTTTCCCTTCGCCGCAGCAGGCCACCACACAGTCAACGCCGTCAATCTGGCCGCTATAAAACGTATGCAGCCCTACTTTCTTCGTAACCGGTTCGTGCATGACTTGCAGGTACCCCTCCACTTCCATTTGCATGGCGCCAATAATTCCGATCATGCGATGTCCCCGTCCTTTCTTTCTGCCGGTTTTCCGGTTTTTGTCAAAATCAGTATAGCAGATTTACTCCCACCTCACAAGGCGGAAAACGTGTCAGCAAATGCGGGGCAGCCCTTCCCCTTGCAGTACCTCCAACCGGCGCTGGCCGCCGATGGACGTGCGCAAAAATAGTGCGCCGTCCCCTGCTTCCACTTGGCCAATCTGGCAGGCCGCGGACCCTTGCCCACAAGCACGCAGAGCGTTTAGCGCCTTTTCTGCCTGCTCCTGGGGCACCACTGCCACCAGGCACCCTTCGTTACCCATGTACAAGGGATCAATCCCTAAGAGCCCGCACAGATCCCGTACGGCGGGTTTCACCGGCAGCTTTTCTTCTTCCAGCTGAAAACGGCAAGCACTCGCCCCCGCCAGTTCCCGGCACACGGTGGCAAGGCCGCCCCGGGTGATATCCCGCAGGGCATGCACGTCGATTTTCGCCCGTTTCAGGGCATTTACCAGCGCCCCCAGCGGCGCACAGTCGCTTTTTATCTCATTTTGAATACCCAACCGGCTGGATAAAATCGCGGCGTGGTGGTCCCCCAGCGTACCGCTGACCAACACGGCATCGCCCGGCTGACAGCAGGCAGCCGAAATATGGCATTCATCGGGAACAAATCCCACCCCGGCCGTGTTGATATACAGCCCGCCGTCCCCGGGGATCACTTTTGTGTCCCCGGCGATCAGTTTCACTCCGGCTTCTCTGGCTGTCTGGGCCATAGACTGGACCGCGCGTTTTAACAGGTCGGTGGAAAGCCCTTCCTGTAACAAAAAGCCGCAGGTCAGGTATTTCGGTTCGGCGCCGCGCATCCATAGGTCATTGACGGTCCCGCAAATGCTCAATTTGCCAATATCGCCCCCGGGGAAAAACAGCGGGTCCACCACAAAACTGTCGGTGGTCACCGCCAAGCGCCCGGCGCCGGGTACCACGGCGCTGTCTTCCATTTGAAGTAGCACCTCATTATCAAACGCCGGGGCAAAAATCGTATCGATCAGTTCCCCTGTCAACCGGCCGCCGCTTCCGTGGGCCATGGTGATTTGCATAAAACCTGTCACTCCCTTTGATTGATCCAATACTGATGGCAGCTGCCCTCTTCCGATACCATACACGCGCCTTTGGGGTCCAGCGGCGTGCAGGCTTTACCGTACAGCGGGCAGTCCACCGGGCGCATTTTCCCCGTGAGCACCGCTCCGCAGCAGCACCCGGGATTCGCGGCCCGGTCTTCGCGGCACTGATCGCTGCCGGCATCAAACCTTGCAAACTCGGCCCGTAGCCGCCGCCCGGAACCGGGCACCGGCCCCAACCCGCGCCACACCGCTTCACACGGTTCAAAAAAGCGGTCAATCAGCGCCCGGGTTTGGGGGCTGGCGCTTTCTTCTACCGCCGCCGGGTACAGGTTCATCACCTTTCCCTGCCCTAAACTTTTTACCAGCGCATACAGCGCTACCAGCAGTTCCGGCCCCTTAAACCCCGCCACGGCAAACGGCACCTGGTATTTTTCCGCTAAGGGGCGGAAAATGTCCCATCCGGCCACGCTGCACACATGCCCCGGGGCCAGAAAGCCGTCGATGTTGGCCCCCTGCCCTAACAGCCGGTCAACGACCGGCGGCATGGTTTTGAGCGCCGTGAGCAGTTTGACATTGTTGATTTTTTCGTCCAGCAGTGCCTGCAAGAGCAGCGCATACGCCGGGGTCGTGGTTTCAAATCCCACAGCGGCAAAGATAAATTGTGTGTCCGGTTCCTCGCGGGCCATGGAAAGCAGGTCAAACGGCGCATAGACCATACGCACCTGTCCGCCCTTTGCCCTGCTTTGCTGCAAATTCCCCTCACTGCCGGGCACCCGCAGCATGTCGCCAAACGTCACCACACACACCCCCGGCGTACAGGCCAACTTGCACAGCCGGTCGATATAGGCGCTGGGGGTCACACAGACGGGGCACCCCGGCCCCGATAATAACCGGATGGACGGCGACAGCAATGACGGTAGTCCCAACCGGGCGATAGCCGCCGTGTGGCTGCCGCAGATTTCCATCAACGTACAAGGCGGGCCGTCGTACCGGCGCAAAAATTCACGTACCGTACTGAGTTCCATCATGACAACTCCTCAGAAAGGCGCAGCAGTTCTTCGATTTCTTCGGCTTCCTGCTGCTTCATCACCTGGATCACGCACCCGGCATGCACCAGGGCCCAGTCGCCCACTTTCACCGGTACCAGCCCCACGCGGGCCGTCACCCGGTTTCCGGAAAAATCCAGTTCCGCCGTGGGGCCGTTGACGGCCAGCACACGGCCTGGTAATGCCACGCACATTTATGAAAAACCTCCTCTATACGCTTGTCCCAAGGCAAGGCCCCCGTCCCCCGGGGGCACCTGTTCATTGCGGTATACCAAAAACCCTTCCTGTGAAAGCAGACGGGTGCAGCCATTGAGCAGCAGCTGATTTTGAAAACTGCCGCCGCCCAGCACCAGGGTACTGCATCCAAACTGCTCACGCACCCAGCGGGCCATCAGCAAAACACCCCGGCACAGCGCCTGGTGGAATCCCAGCGCCAGTGCTTCCGGCTTCGCTCCCTGCTCCCGCAGACGGCACAGTGTCCTAAACAGGAACACGGTATCGAGTACCGGGCCTTCGACATCCATACGCAGGGGCAACGGTAAGAAAACTGCTTTCCCGGTATTTTCGGCTGCCTGTTGCAGCAAAACGGCACATTCGCCTTCGTACCGGTTTTGTTCCGCCAGCCCCAGTTCCGCCGCTACGGCGTCAAACAGCCGCCCGGCGGAACTATTTTTATATACGCCTATACCCTGCTGCAAGGCGGCGCTGACAATGCTACTGCCTTCTCCCAAAAGGGGCAATTTGGCAGCCGCCCGGTACCCCCACCGGGGCAGGCGGGCGTCCAGCGCGACCCGGTCGCCGCCGGGCAGCGGGACAGCTTGTAAATGGCCCACACGGCGAAAACCGCCCTCTTGGCACAACAAAAATTCGCCGCCCCAGATGGTGCCGTCATCGCCGTACCCGGTGCCGTCAAAAATCACCCCTAGCACCGGCCCGCGCAGCCCGTGTTCGGCCATAACCGACAGGGCGTGGGCGTGATGGTGCTGGACGGTTTGCTGCGGGCGGCCTTGCTGCCGGTCGATGCGGGCCGAAACATACCCCGGGTGCCGGTCGGCGATCTCTTGTTGCGGTTGAATGGAAAATAAAACCTGCATCCGTTTGAGGGCTTCCCCACGCACGTGCCGGCAGGCTTCTTCCCCGAGATCGCCCATGTGCTGGCTCAGGTACACCCGGTGGTCTTTCGCCAGCGCCAACACATTTTTTAAATCGCCCCCCGACGCGAGCAGCGGAGGCAGCGAACCCGCCACCTCCACCGGCTGGGGCACATACCCCCGGGCCCGGCGGATCATTTGTATTTTGCCGTCGGGTACCTGCACCACGCTGTCATCCAGCGGGGTCAAAATCGCCCGCCGGTGCCACAACACGCCGTCAAGGCCTTCTTGCAGCAGAGAGAGAGCCTCTCCGTCGTCGATCATCATCGGCGCCCCGGAGTGGTTTAAACTGGTCATAATCAGCGGCCCCATGGCCCGCCCCAATAAAATCTGCACCGGGTCGGCGGGCAGCATGGCGCCGGTTTTCTGGCTCAACCCGCACACCGACGGGGCAAACCCCCGTTTGGTTTTCAGTAGGACAATGGGCCTGGCGGGGGAGGATAGGCATGCTTCCTCTTCTTTTGACGTATAGCAAAACCGCCGCACACTTTGCAGACGGGGGAACATCACCGCAAAGGGTTTCGCTTCCCGGTGTTTAAAGCGGCGCAGCCGCACGGCGGCCGTTTCCCGATCGGGCCGGGCCGCCAAATGATACCCGCCGGTATTTTTGACGGCCAATAGACCCCCCTCCCGCAAAACCGCCACAGCGCGGGATAAGGCTTCTTCGCCGCTTTGGGTGGTACCGTCCGGCCCGGTAAAGAGCAGCTGTGGCCCACAGTGGGGGCAGGCAATGGTCTGGGCATGGCGGCGGCGGTTCCCTTTTTCTTCGTATTCCCTTTGGCATGTTTCGCAAAGGGGGAACTCCGCCATGGTGGTGCGGGCCCGGTCATAGGGCAGCGCCCGCTGGATGCTGTAGCGCGGGCCACACTGCACGCAACTGATAAACGGGTGACGGAACCGGCGGTTTTCCGGGTCCAATAATTCCGCTTCGCACTGTTCGCACGTGCCAAGGTCGGGGCTCAGCCACGGCAGCATCCCGTCCCCTTCCTGACTAGGCGTAATGGTAAACGCGTCAAAAGATACAAGCGGTACGTTTTGTACATCCATCCGGGTCACTTGGGCCCCGGGGCACAGGGGGACAGCACGAAGGAAGCGGCAAACAGCCGCTTCCTCTCCCGTCACTGTCAAAAAGACGGTCCCTCCGTCATTGCGCACAAACCCGGTCAGCCCTTCCTGTTCCGCCAACCGGGCCACATACGGGCGAAATCCAATGCCCTGTACCAACCCGGCAATGGTTGCCTGCCGGGTCACAGGCGCCGTCACGTGGACGCCGGGCGCATGGTGATGCAACCCTTGGGGCAGTGTTCCGCACAGGCCCCGCAGCCCACGCACTCTTTTTCGTTGAGCTTCCACGTTTTGGTGGCGCGGTCCACCGTCAAAGCCGACGCCGGACATTTTTTTGCGCACAGCGTGCAGAACACACACTGATTCAGATCAGCCTGCGGGTGTTTAAAGCCGCCCTCTTCTTCGCGGATTTCCAGCGCATGACGCGGACAGTTATTCACACACAAGCTGCAGCGCAGGCACTTGTGATGGTCGATCTCCCACGTTTTGGCCGCGCGGTCCACCGTAATGGCTTCATTGGGGCACTTTTTCGCACACAGCGTACAATACACGCACTTGGACAAATCCACCGTGACCTGGCCCATCTTCATTTCGATGGCTTCCGGCTTGTGGTAAATATCCAGCTTCTTTTCCGCGCCGGGCTCCGGATAGCCGGGCACAATGGACAGGCAATGCTTCGGGCACTTTTGCACACAGTACCCGCACTGCACACAGTCAAACCGGTGGATGCTCCAGGTATGGGTGTCCCGGTCCACGTGGATGGCTCTGGGCGGGCAGCTTTTGGAACACAGCCCACACAACAGGCAGGTTTCCATATCCACTTCCACATGTCCCCGGGTCCGCTCCGGGTATTCTTTGGGCACAAAGGGGTAGGAGGTCGTCACAGGCTTATGGAACAGATTATGCAGCACCGTACCGGTAAACGGCAAAAATTTTGCCATAAAAAGCCCTCCTTTCAGCGCTCCGTGCAGCTGATGCACGGGTCAATGGTCAGGATCAGCAGCGGCACGTCCGCCAGTTGGCTGCCTTTTAACGTTTGCAGCATGGCGGGAATATTGGCAAACGTGGGTGTGCGCACCCGCATGCGGTCAAGGTTTTTCGTGCCGTTGGCGCGCACATAATAAACCGCTTCGCCTCTCGGCTGTTCACAGCGCATGAAAAATTCGCCTTCCGGGTTGCCTTTCACCGGCACCGCAATGGGCCCCGTGGGCATTTTTTCGCCCACCTGCCGGATCAGATCCAGCGACTGGAATAGTTCCCCAATGCGCACCTGGCACCGGGCATAGCTGTCGCCAATGGTGCTGACGACCGGTTCCACTTCCAGATCGCCATACGCCGCATAGCCGGTTTTGCGCACGTCGTAGCAAACGCCGCTGGCCCGCAGCATGGGACCGACGGCCCCCAGGGACAGGGCCTGTTCCTTTGTCAAAAAGCCCACATCCCGCAGCCGTTCGTTCACGCTGTAATCGTCCAAAAACGTGCGGGTCAACCGGCGCAAATCGGCGCCCATATCGTCAAACCGCTTGAGGAAATCCCGCAGCATCTCCGGGGGGATATCTTTGAGCACACCGCCGATGCGGTTCACCGAAAAGATCACCCGCCCGCCGGTGGACGCTTCGAACATGTCGAGGATCTTTTCCCGCATGCGCCACGACTGCATAAACAAACTTTCAAACCCGAAGGCGTCGGCCAGTAGCCCCAGCCACAACAGGTGGCTGTGCAGGCGGCTCATTTCGCACCACAAAGTGCGCAAGTACTTAGCGCGGGCAGGTACGTCCACATGCATGATATGTTCCACCGCTTCGCAATAGCCCATCCCGTGCATAAAGCTGCAAATGCCGCAAATCCGTTCGGCCACATACACCATTTCGTTAAAATCCTTTTTTTCCACCAGCTTTTCCAGACCCCGGTGGACATACCCGATGGAAGGCACGGCTTCCACCACGGTTTCATCTTCCAGCACAAGGTCCAGGTGAATGGGTTCCGGCAATACCGGATGCTGGGGCCCAAAGGGTACAACGGTCTGTTTTGCCATCAATCAGCCCCTCCTTTTTTCAGCAAACGGCGTTTTGGTGTCGATGCGGTACAGTTTATCCTGCATATCCGGCGCAATGTGCTGGATATGGACACCAAACAGTTCCCGCATTTCGTTTTCGTACAAAAACGCGCAGTCATATACCTGGCTGATGCTGGGCACTTCTTCATCCGACCCAATCACCAGGCGCAGCGTATGAAATTCATACCCGTCGGCAAACGAATAGCTCAGTTCGTACAATCCTTGTAACGTAACCGCGCAAATCTGGCACAGGCGCCAGTTGGCAATCTTCTTTTCAATCACCCGGGGAAGCAGGTCCTGCACCGGAATTTCTTCGATCAATCCGCCCGGGGCGGTCATGGTTTCTTGTTCCGTCATGACGAACGCTTCCTTTCTTTATTTTCACTGACATACTTTTCGTATTTTTCCTGGAATACCCCCACGGCTTTGACCACACCGTCAATGATGGATTCCGGCCGGGCCGCGCACCCGGGCACATAGATATCCACGGGAATGGTCGTATCCACCCCACCGTGGATGTTATAACATTCTTTAAAAATGCCGCCGGTACAGGCGCAGGCCCCTACCGCCACCACCACTTTCGGATTGGGCATCTGGCTGTAGATCTGCTGTACGACAGCCTGGTTTTGGCTGTTAATCCCGCCGGTAATCAACAAAATATCGGCATGCAAAGGGTTGCCAGTATTGACCACGCCAAACCGTTCCACATCATATACCGGCGTTAAACACGCCAGCACTTCAATATCACACCCGTTACAGCTGCTGCCGTCATAATGCAGCAACCAGGGCGACCGATTGAGCTTTGCCACCGTAGTTCCTCCCTTCCCCTTACCGGTATTTGATCATCAAATCCAGCACAAGCAGGTTCAGTCCGCCAAACAGCAGCGTGACCAGCCAGGCCGACGACAGCACTTTGCTCCATTTCAAGCGGGCCGTCGTATTGTCGATGAGCGTTTCCAAAAAGTACACAAACAGTACCCCAAGAATCGCTAGCGGCCAGCTGATGGGATTCCCATTGATAAAGAACAGCGCCACAATCCCCAGCAGCATCACATTTTCGTACCATTCGGCAATCTGGGTAATTGCGTACAGCGACCCCACCATTTCGGTGGTCACGCCGCGCACCATTTCCTGGTGGGCATGGTGGGCCGTGGAAATGTCAAAGGGGGATTTGCGCATCTTGATCGTGAGGATGTACACAAACCCGATAAAGAAGCCCGGCAGAAAGACAATGGGGCTCAAATTTGACTGGATGATATCCGATACCTGAAAACTGCCGGTGGCCAGGTAAAACCCGACACAAGCCAGCAGCACCATGGGTTCATACGACATCATCTGTAGGAGTTCCCGCTGGGAAGCCATGGCGCTAAAGGGCGAATGGGTACTGCACGAAGCCAGCACCAGGAACATGGCGGCCGTCGTTAAAGCAAAAAAGCTCATGAGCAGATCATACCCGGCGAACATCAGCGCCCCGGAAAAGATCACAAACACCAGATAGCTGCCTACCAGGAAAAACTGGGAGTGGTTCACAAGGAAGATCTGTTTGTGGAATAGCTTGATAATATCATAAAAGGGCTGCAAAATCGACGGGCCCGTACGCCCCTGCATCCGGGCACTGAGCTTGCGGTCAATACCGTCCAGCAGCCCGCCGATGAACGGGGCCAGTAAAATATAACCCAAACAGCACAAAAGGCGGGTCGTATTCATACCAGAACACCTCCTACCAAAATCATGCACATCATCACAGTCAGTACCGCCGTACTCAAGATGGTACAAGGCAGCAATAGTTTCTTTTCACCAAAGTACCCGGTCATATACCAGTTGCTGATCTGCAGGTTTTTCTTTTCGCCCAGCGCATCGATAAAATGGTTGTTATCCCCGGCATTGGCGCCGCCCATATACGAAATGACGTAGGTATGGCGCAGGTTGCGCGTAAACAGGTATACGCACGCCGGCAGCAAAAAGATAAAGCACAGCATCACGATCATCAGAACCATGTTATCGGATGTGAGCACCTGCACCGATTCGCCAAACATCCCCGTGAGCATGGGTTCCACCACCCAGGTAGACAGCAGCGGGAACGTGGCGCACAACAGCACCATCAGTACCGCATGAATGTACAGCGACACCCATTCGTTGGGTTTTGTCACATCGTGGGCCAACCTTACCCGGCTGATGGAAAGGATTCGCCCCAGCCACTTGGTCCAATAGAACATGGTGCTCGCGCTGCCAAACGCCAGCAGCAGCACCAATACCACGTTGTCGGCATCCACAAACGCTTTTAAGGCCGCCCACTTGGAAATCAGCATGCCAAACGGCGCCAGGAACATGCCGGCAATACCGATGACCATAATGGAAGCGAGTTTGGGCAGCCGCAGCATCAAAGCCTGCATGTCTTCAATATCGCGGCTCCCCAGCGCATTTTCCACGGCCCCCACATCCTGGAACAGCATGGATTTACTCGCCGCGTGGAAAATCAACAGGAAAATCCCGGCCCACACGGTTTCATGCATGCCCACACCGGCACAGGCGGTAATCAGCCCCAAATTGGAAACCGTGGAATAAGCCAGTACCTTTTTCCCGTCGCTCTGGGAAATGGCCAGCAGCGAAGCGGCAAAGAACGTAAAACCACCGATCAGGGCTACCATCTGCCCCGTCAGGGAACCGCACAGCGCCGGCGAAAGGCGCAGCAGCATATACACGCCAGCCTTTACCATGGTGGCACTGTGCAACAGCGCCGACGTGGGCGTAGGCGCCACCATGGCCCCCAACAGCCAGCTGGAAAACGGCATTTGGGCCGATTTGGTCAGGGCGGCAAACGCCAGCAGCGCCACCGGGATGGCCGCCCCCAGGGACACGACTTCCGACAGCGACACCGTGTGCAGCACCGCCGAGCTATAGGCAATGCCCACGGCAAACCCCAGGCCCCCCAATAGGTTCATCCACAAAGCCCGAAAGGAATTGTGCACAGCTTCTTCGGTGCGGGTGTAGCCAATGAGCAAAAACGAGCAGATCGACGTCACTTCCCAGAAGAAGTCCATCCACATCAGGCTTTCCGACAGGACCAACCCGAACATGGCCCCCAAGAATACGAACAGCATCGCAAAGAAGAACGACCGCCGGTCCTGTACATCCTTGTGATGGTGATGATACCCGCGCATGTACCCCACGGCGTATAGGCAAATGAGCCCACCGATCACCGCCACAATCAGGCACAACAAAAGCGACAAGCCATCGACCCGAATGTGCGCATTTTCTTTTACGGCCGGCCCCCACAGGTCCAGCCAGGCCAACAAGCATGTCTGCGCAATGCTCAATAGGGCGATCAAATACCGGTGGCGCCGGGCACACAGCACGGTAACCAGCACCATCAAAAATAATTCTACCACCAGCATGGCGCCATCTACCAGCTCGGTTTCCACATAAAAGGAAACGGAAACCGCTCCGTTTTGCAGCCACAAAACCAACAAGCTGCCTGCCAGCAGCATAACGATCACACTGGCTGCATACATGACGATTTCCCGTGCTTTGGCATGCCGCAATAAGCTGAGCACGGCGGCCGCCACAAATGGGAACACGATCAGCAGAGGGATCAAAATTTCCATAGTTTGCCTCCTCAAACCCGCTCAATTTTCCCCCTCATGTAAAAAAGCAGCCTCCCTTTTTTTGAAAAAAGGGCCCGCCGCAAAATGACTGAAAAAATTGAGCAAAATGATCAATCTATTTTATTTTATCACAATTTTGTTTGTATCATATTGCGATAAAAGAAATATAAAGAGAAAACTTCCCAAGTTGATAAACCAACTTCTACCCTCATTGTTTTAGAAAAAAGAAAAAGGAGGAAGACCCTTTTCGGTCTTCCTCCCGTTATTGACATACTTATGCCTTTAATTTTTCGATCTCGTCCACCATGGCGGGGATGACTTCGAACAGGTCGCCCACAATGGAATAATCGGCTACCTGGAAAATCGGTGCTTCCGGATCGCGGTTGATGGCCACAATGGTATCCGAACCGCTCATGCCGGCCAGGTGCTGAATGGCCCCCGAAATGCCGCAGGCAATATACAGTTTGGGCGAAACCGTCTTCCCGGTCTGGCCCACCTGGTGTGCATGGGGAATCCAACCGGCGTCTACCGCCGCACGGGAAGCCCCTACCGTCGCGCCCAGCGCATCGGCCAGCTTCTGGATTACAGCAAAGCCTTCTGCCGATTTGACCCCGCGGCCGCCGGCCACAATGATTTCGGCTTCTTCCAGGTTCACGGCCTGGGCCACTTCTTTCACGCGTTCCAGCAGGTGCACACGGATGTGCGCCGGGTCAATGTGCAGGTCTTCCCGGATGATTTCGCCGGTGCGGCTGTCATCGGGCGTGCTCTTTTTGAACACACCGGGACGCACGGTACCCATCTGGGGCCGGTTGTCCGGGCACAGGATCTTCGCCATCAGGTTGCCGCCAAACGCCGGGCGGGTCCAGGCAATATTGCCGGTTTCTTCGTCAATGCCCAGTTCGGTGCAGTCCGCCGTCAGGCCCGTGCCGATTTTGGCCGCCACACGGGGAGCCACGTCGCGGCCGTTATTGGTCGCGCCGATGAGCACAGAAGAGGGCTGGTATTTTTTGATCAGCTCCGCCAGCGCGTAAGTGCAGGCATCGGACGAATACTGATAATATTCGTCGCCTTCCACCAGGATGGCTTTGTCGGCGCCGTAGGCAATGGCCTTTTTTGCCACATCTTCTACCTGACCGCCGATGACCACGGCTACCAGTTCTTCGCCCAATTTGTCGGCCAGCTGACGGCCCGGCGTCAGCAGTTCATAGCCCACATTTTTGGCCGTATTTTCTTCGGTTTCAATCAGAACCCACAGGTTCTTGTAGTTTTCAAAACTCATGATGTTTCCCCCTTATCCGATCAGCTTGGCCTGGCTGAGCAGTTTGACCAGCGTGCGGCCCGCTTCGTCACCGGTTTCCGCTTCGATCTTCTGCCCATTCTTTTCATGGGTGGGGGTAAAGGTGCCGCGCACCTTCGTGGGCGAACCTTTCAGGCCGCAGTGGGCAAGATCCAGCCCGGACAGATCCTGGGACGTCAGGGTGGGGATCACCGCTTTGTTCGCCGCCATTTTGCCCTTCAGGGACGGATACCGGGGTTCATACGCCGTCTTCACCACGGTAATCACCGCGGGCAGGTCGGCCGTCAGGTAGTCGTACCCTTCGTCGCTTTCACGCTTAGCTTTCAGTTTCCCGTCTTCCATCACGGCATCGCTGGCATAGGTAATCAGCGCACGGTCCAGGTGCTGGGCAATTTCGGGGCCCACCTGGCCGGTGTCGCCGTCGATGGCCTGTTTTCCGCAGAAAATCAGGTCAAAGGGCGCGCCGTTCTTTTCTTCCAACATCTTAATGGCGCCCGACAGGATATAGCTGGTCGCCAGGGTATCGGAACCGCCGAAGACCCGGTCGCTAACCAGGTACGCTTCGTCGGCACCTTTGCTGATGCATTCTTTCAGGGCATTTTTCGCCTGTTCCGGCCCCATGGACAGTACGGTGATCCGGCTCTGCTTGTCCTTATCTTTCATGCGGGAAGCCACTTCCAGCGCATAGGCGTCAAACGTGCTCACAATGCTGGGCACGCCGTCCCGGATCAGGGTGTGTTTGACGGGGTCGATCTTAATCGCGGTGGTATCAGGCACCTGCTTGATACAAACCAGAATATTCATGGTACGTTCCTCCGTTTACTACAATCCTGCGTTTTCGGCTTATTTAATCTTCTTCAGCAGCTGGTTGGCAATGACCGAACGCTGGATCTGGTTGGTGCCTTCATAGATCTGCAGGATCTTGGAATCGCGCACCAGTTTTTCCATGGGATATTCGCGCATGTAGCCATAGCCGCCCATAACCTGCAGCCCGTCGAGCGCCGCTTTAACGGACACGTCGCTGCCCTTGGTTTTGGCCATAGCCGCTTCCATGGTGTAAGGCAGACCCGCATCCATCAACTGTGCACAGTGCAGGTACAGCTGGCGGGCCGCTTCGGTTTCCATCGCCATATCAGCCAGCATGAACTGTACCGCCTGGAAGTTGCAGATCGCCTTGCCGAACTGCTTGCGTTCGCGGCTGTAAGCCGTGGCGATTTCCAGCGCGCGGCGGGCAATACCCACACCAAAAGCGCCGATGCCCGGACGGGAGTGGTCCAGCGTCTGCATGATATACTTAAAGCCGCGGCCTTCACGACCCAGCACATGATCTTTCGGCACCCGCACGTTGTCGAAAATCACTTCGCAGGTGTTCGACAGGCGCATGCCCATCTTGTCTTCTTCTTTCCCAATGGAAACGCCTTCGCGGTCGCGTTCCACGATAAACGCCGTCAGGCCCATAATGCCCTTGGCGCGGTTGGTCACGGCCAGCACGGTGTAGATCCCGGCGATGCCGCCGTTGGTGATAAAGCACTTGGTGCCGTTGATCACATAGTCGTCACCGTCTTTGACGGCCGTGGTCTGCATGCCGCTGGCATCCGAACCGGCATTGGGTTCCGTCAGGCAGAAAGCCGCGTATTTCTTTTCCTGCATGATATCGAACCACATTTTCTTCTGCTCGTCGTTGCCGGCGATCAGCACCGGGAAGGAAGCCAGGCAGTTGGCGATCAGCGTCGTGGCAATGCCCAGATCCCCGCGGGCCAGTTCTTCGGCAATGGCAAACATGGTCACATTGTCAATGCCCAGGCCGCCCAGTTCTTCGGGCAGGCACAGCGCACCCAGACCCATATCCAACGCCTTATCGAGAATTTCTTCGGGGAATTCGTTCTTCTTTTCGTACTCGGCTGCATGGGGGATGATCTCGTTATCGACAAATTCTTTGACGAGGTTGACCAGTTCCATGCTCTGTTCGTTCAGTATCACAGCTTTCGCTCCTTCTCTCTGTCTGATTTCAACACAGCGGCGGAAAGAAAACAATGGGTTCTTCCGAAACTGCACAGTTTGATTCTTAGTATATCATATTCTTTAAAAAACAGCAATCGTTTTCCCCCGGGAAGCGCAAAAACTCCGCCGTTTTTTTCCGCTTTCCTGCTGGATTTTTTAGGGAAAACAGCGGGTATATCGTGATAAGAGAACCTTCCCCCCCTTGCAGGGCGAACCAAAATAAGGTATCATGAAAACACTTCCTAGTTCAGCAGAAAGGATGAAATTTGATGAAACGGCAGGATTATATTTCCTGGGATGAATATTTTATGGGGGTGGCCCTGCTGGCCAGCTGCCGCAGCAAAGACCCCAACACACAGGTGGGCGCCTGTATTGTCAGCCCCGAAAACATTATCCTCTCTACGGGTTACAATGGCTTCCCGGTAGGATGCTCCGACGACGAATACCCCTGGGAGAGGGAGGGAGAGCACACCAAATACCCCTATGTGGTACATGCCGAACTCAATGCCATTTTAAACGCCAGCGGCAAATCCTTACGCGGCGCGCGGATCTATGTCGACTTATTCCCGTGCAACGAATGTGCCAAAGCTATCATCCAGTCGGGTATCAGGGAAGTGATCTACCTATCGGATAAGTACGCCGAAACGCCCGCTACGTTAGCTTCCAAACGCATGCTGCGTTCGGCGGGGGTCACGGTACGGCATCTGGAAACGGGCCTTTCCACGCTGACCCTGAACTATCACAAAAAATAACTTGCCCGCAAAATAAAATCCCCGGAGCGGATTGAACAGGTCCAGTAAAAACGGACAATAGACAAAGTACCCCCTGATGTAGGAA
>CAKNOA010000038.1 GCA_930990065.1 uncultured Clostridia bacterium
GTTGCTTGAATAATTTTCTTTCAAAATATTGTCTAACTTTTTGGGGTCACTTCATTTCAAAGCATCCTCTTTTTTTATTTCTTTTTAGCCGAACGTGCGCAATAACTGGGTGACTTCTGCTAACGACTGGCAAATTACATCGGGTTTTGTCTCACTTTTCGGGACATCTTCCTCTTTTGTTTCACCGCTTAGCACCAGCAGCGACACGACATCCGTCCCTTCGGCCACCTTGATATCGGTATACAGCCGGTCCCCTACGACGCACAGTTCACGTCCATGGCACCCGGTGTGCGCTTCCATGTAGCGCAGCGTGTGGCGGGATGGTTTGCCAAAAAATTCCGGCAGCACCCCGGTGGAAGCGTGGATCAGCGCCGCCATGCTGCCGCAATCGGGAATAAACCCGGTTTCGGTGGGGCAGTTCAAATCGGGGTTTACCCCATAAATGGGTTTTCCCGCCCGCACCAGGTCACAGGCCAGCACCAGTTTTTCGTACGTCAGGGTGGTATCGAACCCCAACACCACATAATCGGCCTCTTCCCGGCGCAGCGGGATGCCCCGCTGCCGGAACGCTTCTTCCAGGTACGGGGTACCCACCACATAAGCACTTTGCCCCGGGTGGTTTTCTTCCAGCCAATCTAGGATGACACCGTTACTGATCAGCATTTTTTCTTTAGGGATCTCAATGCCCATACGGTGCAGTTTTTGCAAATAGGCTTCTTCATTTTTGCTGCTGTTGTTGGTAAAAAAGCAGAACGAACGCCCCGTTTCCGTAACGGCCCGCAGAAAGTCTTTGGTATAGGGAAATAGCTGTTCCCCCAAATAAATCGTTCCGTCCATATCCAGCACAAAGGTTTTCACCCCGGCTAGCTTCTCCCATTTTTCCTGTTGCGTCATTCGGTTTTATCCTCCCTGTATCCTTTCTTCTTCGCTTTTCCATCATACCACGAAGTGCCCAAAACCACAACGGAATTTTCATGCCAGCCGATCATGGACAAGAAACCGGCCCGTTTGTTATACTGAAAGAAAACGATCAGGGGGGCCGGCACCATGCAGGCAAATAAAAAAGACTGGCTGCGCGATTTGGTCATCTACCAGGTCTACCCGCGCAGCTTTATGGACTCAAACGGGGACGGCATTGGCGACTTAAATGGTGTACGCCAAAAACTTCCCTATTTGCAGGAACTGGGGGTCAACGCCCTGTGGCTTTCGCCCTTTTTCTGTTCGCCCGGCGATGATAACGGGTACGATATTTCCGATTACCAGAATATCCAGCCGGAATTTGGCACCATGGAAGATTGCGAAGCCCTGATTCGGGAATGCCACCAGCGGGGCATGCGGATTCTTTTCGACCTGGTAGTCAACCACACCAGTGACGAACACCCGTGGTTTTTGGAATCTTCTTCCCGGGATAACGGCAAAAGTGACTACTACATCTGGCGCGACCCGGTAGACGGCCATGAACCCACCAACTGGGCGTCCGTCTTTGGCGGCAGCGCCTGGGAATATGTGCCCGCCCGGGGCCAGTATTACTTTCACCTGTTTTCCCGCAAACAGCCCGATTTAAACTGGCGGTGTCCGGACGTAAAAAAGGCTATTTTCTCCATGATGGCCTGGTGGGCGCAAAAGGGTGTGGATGGGTTCCGGGTGGACGCCGTCAGCCATTATAGCAAACCGGAGGTTTTTGTGGATTCCACACTGCCCCCCATGCCCGACGGGTACCGGCCGGCTTTTGACCAAATCTGCAACAAACCGGAAACCCATGCCATTGTGCACGCCATGAACCGCGAAATCTTCACCCCTTATAACCTAGTTACGGTGGGGGAAGTCGCCTGTGAAACCGATCAGGATCTGCAAAATTATGCCCTGTCCCAACGGGAAGAATTTGACATGGCAATTCCATTTGTCCCTCCCCAGATGGAGGTGGGCCTGAACCCGGTGGAACTGCTACGCCACCGTTTTGAAAGCCAATATGAAGCCCTGAAAGACGGCGGCTGGTGGGCCCTGTTCCTGTCGAACCACGACAAACCCCGCCAGGTTTCTTCTCTAGGGGATGAAGGCACCTACTGGGAACCTTCGGCCAAAGCACTGGCCCTGTTCCTCCACGGGTTGCCCGGCACCCCGTTTGTGTATGAAGGGGAAGAACTGGGCATGACCAACGCCTATTTTTCCTCCATCGACGATTACCGCGACCTGGATAGCCACAATGTGTACCGTTCCCTGCTGCTCAGCGGAAAAACACCGGAAGAAGCGCTGCACGGCGTGTGGCAAGTCAGCCGCGACCATGCCCGCACCCCCATGCAGTGGACATCCGGCAATCAGGCCGGATTTACTACCGGTACCCCATGGATACGGGTAAACGAAAATGCTTCGCGCATTAACGCAGAACAGGAACAAAAAGACCCGCTGTCGGTTCTACATTTTTACAAAAAACTCATTGCCCTGCGCCGCCGGGAACCGCTGCTAAAAGAAGGGACACTTGAATTTATCGATACCCCCTATCCCAAACAGCTGATCGCTTACCGCCGCCAGAAGGGCGGCCGCTCCCTACTTTTTATCGCGAACCTGTCGGATAAAGCCTGCCCGGTCCCCTTCCCGCTGCCGGACAAAGAGCCTTTGCTCACGTCATGGGAACGGGAACAATCCTCTCGCCCTGCCGGGCAGCTGCGTCCCTATGAAGCGATATTGTGGGAAGAATAACCTCCTTGATAATGCAAAAATCCGTACCCTGTTTGTAGGGTACGGATTTTTGTTATTCCTTTATTGCCCCAGCAGGACCTGCGCATTGGTTCCGTAAAAGATATCGTCCCGCCCGGCAATTTCCCGGCAGAAATCTTCCATGGGCTGCCAGCCCACGGCATCGAATTCGTAGCTGTGGCCCCAAATGTAGAAAATCGCCTCTTGTTCTTTCGGCAACCGGCAGAATGCCTGCCACAGTTCTTCTATACGGTCAAAATCCGTTGCATGTACGGTGGGGTCGAACTGCAACAGGTCTTTTTGCCGGTGGAAGGCTCCGTTATCCCGCACCGTACGGGCATACTGTACGCCCGTGTGGGCCCGCAGCACACGGGCAATCCGGTCATCGCAGTCCCCAAAGGGGTAAGCCATCCCCACTACGTCACGGCCGCATAGTTTTTCCAGATTTTTGCGGTCTTCCTCGGTTTCGCGGATCAGCTCTTCGTCGCTCAAATCGTACAGCCCCGGATGGGTCAGCGTGTGCGCCGCCACTTCGTGATTTTGATAGATCGCCCGGATTTTGTCCGCGGCAAAACGGTGGTGGGGTACTTCCACCCCCTTCACCGTCAAGGTGATCTGCATTCCAAACGAACCGGAATTCAGGTTAAACGTGCCTTTCAGCCCGTACCGGTCGAACATCTCAATCAACCGGATATCCTGTTCCACCCCGTCGTCAAAGCTAAAGGTGATGGCTTTTGTTTTTCCCTGCCACATGGTACTGCCTCCTTCTTCTCACATACCCAAATCTTCGCCCACCAAAATGACCCGAATACGACCGGCCGGCCGGCACACCCGGCTGATCACCAGTTGGGCGCAAATACAGTCTTCGCTCACACAATCGGCACACAACCCTGTTTCCATACACGGGGTGCGGTTCCCCGCAAAGCGCTGCACATTGGCGGGGGCCGCCGTATGGCGCACCCGGCTGACCGCATCTTTTACTGTGGGAACCACTTTGTTCATCCCTACGACCACAATCACTTGGCGCGGCCCATAGCACAGGGCTCCTACCCGGTTGCCGTTGCCGTCCAGGTTCACCAGCTGCCCGTCTTCCGTAACCGCGTTGCTGCTCATCAAAAACGTATCGCACAAAAGCGCCTGACGCATCATTTCCACCCGTTCCTGGGGCGTTTTGGCCGTGTCGCGGTCGATCAATTTCCGTCCGGCCTGACGGACTGCCTCCTGGGCGCCGATTACTTTCAGCGTTTCACTGCCGCCCCAAGATACCACATCGTCCGGCCCCACCCACTGCAGCAGCTGCTGCACGGCTTCTTCCCGGGTGGATACATATAGGGCCTGGAAATGGCGCTTTTCCAGCGCCGCAGCCACCTTGGGCCCTGCTTTGTCATAACGCATTTGAACCGGTGTTTTTTCGCTCATATTCGATTGCCTCCCCATGTTTTTCTTTTATTATACGGCGGCTTTCCCGGCGGCACAAGCCTATCAAAAAAATAAGCCCGGCGGTAAGTTGGCCGCCGGGCTTTTCTATTCGGTTTAGCGCCCTGTTTCTACATTGTTAGGCATCCAGCCCTTTTCGACGCAGCGACGGAAATCCCACCCGTCGGGTTCGCTGATAAGCTTGTAACTCCAGAAGAAGTACCCGGTGCCGTGTTCCCAGGCCGACAGCTGCGCGTCGCCGATCATCCGGTACGAAAGCTGTTTTTCCAGGTCCGTCATACCCTCGGGCAAATTGTGGGACAAACACCATTCCCCAACAACCACCGGCACCACTTTTTCCATCTGTTCGAGGTTGTACGCATGATCGCGCAGGACCTTTTGCAGGTACGTCAAATCGCAATCCCCCAGCGCCCCGCCAGGCGTCATGCCCAGATACCAGTGGGCATCCAAAATGACATTCTTAAAGTCATGGTTGGCAAAGAAATCAAACCACGCATCAAACCGGAACCCATCGTGGAATACTACCATCTTGTCTTCCGGCATATGGGCGCGCAACATGTTGTAGCCTCTTTCATAGAAATCATACAACGTGGTAAGCGGCACAAAGCTGGAGCCCTTCGCCCGTTCCGGATTGTGAGGCTTATAGTTTTTGCTGGCATGGATCCACACCGGTTCCGACACGGGTTCGTTGAGCAGCTGAATACCCCACAGCGCTTCTTTTTCGCCGTACCGGTCCGCCAACATTTCCAGCACTTTCAACACGCGGTCAATGCGGTCGGGGCTTTGGGCCCATTTGCACACGCCACAAATCCCGCCGTTGTCAAAGCCGTTCTGGCTTTCGGGGGCTGTGTGCAAATCGATCAGGATTTTCAGCCCGGCTTCGGCGGCCCAGTCAAACGCCTTGTCCAAATATTCCACGCACGGCACATACGGGTCGCAATACACGGGGTCGTCGCCAAAAATGAAGTGCGGCACAGGAATCCGTACAGTATTCAGGCCCCGTTCTTTGATATAGAAAAAGTCATCCCGGGTGATGTACGTATCCCGGTGATGGGTCAGCCGTTTGACCAGTTCCTCCCGGGGCAGCTGGCGGCACAGTTCATCTTCGTCTTCCGCCGTTGTACCGGCAAACAGTTCCGGATTCATCCACTTTTCCAGGACAAGCCATTCGCCCAGGTTTACGCCACGAATTTTTGCCATCTTACATTCCTCCCTGCACAATTACAGAAACTTACAGTTTTATTATACGAACACAAACTTTTAAAAACCAGATAAAAAAAACGGAAAATAGAGGAATTTTCTATGTTCTTTTGCATAACCTGGCGCTTTTCTTGTTATGCTAAGGGCAAAACCAGAAAGTGAGGTTTTTCCTATCATGTCTTCCGGGATTGGTGCCAACGAATATAGCCATATGGTCCAAAAGGCGTCGCCCCCCTCCCACGGTATCAAAAATTTTCTGTGGGCCTTTTTTTCAGGGGGCGGTATTTGCTGTCTGGGGCAATTCCTCTGTGAACTTTGGCAGCGAATCGGTTTTTCCCTATCCCAAGCCCGGGGCATGACCTCGGTGACGCTGATTTTTTTCACCGCGATTCTCACCCTTTGCCATGTATTCGATGATATCGCCCGGCATACCGGAGCCGGTACGCTGGTGCCGATCACCGGTTTTGCCAATTCCATGGTTTCCCCGGCTATGGAATTCCGCCGGGAAGGGTTCATTGCGGGGGCCGGAGCCAAGATGTTTTCCATTGCCGGGCCGGTTTTGGTTTACGGTATCTCGGCCAGTGTGCTGTACGGCCTGATCTTGTGGAGTATTACCTATTTGATGTAAAGGGGGAACGGAACCATCCTATGATTACACGCATCGGCCACACATTACAGTTATCGTCCCCGGCCAATATTCTAAGCTATGCGGCCGTAGGCGGCAAAAAGGAAGCGGAAGGCCCCTTGGGCGCTTACTTCGACGCCGTTTTCGACGACACCACCCTGGGAGCTCCCAGCTTTGAAAAAGCCGAAAGCGCCCTGCAAAGCCAGGCGCTGCGGCTGGCTTTGCAAAAAGCAAACTTGCGCGCAGAAGCGCTCCAAATGGTCCTGGCGGGCGACCTGCTCAACCAGTGCATTTCTTCCACCTTTGCCATGCGGGATCTGGGGCTGCCGTTTCTGGGCCTTTACGGGGCCTGCTCCACCATGGCCTTATCGTTGGGCCTTGCCTGTGTACTGGCCGCCTGTGGGGCCGCAACCCCGGTGGCGGCGATTACGTCGTCCCACTTTGCCAGCGCCGAACGGCAATTCCGTCTGCCGCTGGAATATGGCGGCCAGCGTCCCCCCACGGCCCAGTGGACTGCTACGGCCGCCGGCTGTGTGATTATCACCACCCAGCCAAAAGCCCTGCAAATCCCCCATGTCTGTTTTGGTTCTATTGTGGACCTTGGCGTGCACGACGCGGCCAACATGGGGGCCGCCATGGCACCGGCGGCGGCTCAGACGCTGTCCCAGTACCTGCGGGATACCCACACCCTCCCCGGGGATTACGACGGTATTTTCACCGGGGATTTGGGCGCCGTGGGGTCCGATTTATTCACACAGCTCATGCATCGGGAAGGGTTCCCCATGCCGGCAAACCACCACGACTGCGGGCTTCTGTTATTCGACCGGGACAAACAAGATGTGCACGCCGGGGGTTCCGGGTGCGGGTGTTCCGCCAGTGTGCTGTGCAGCACCATTTTGCCCGCCATGCGGCAGGGATCGCTGAAAAATATCTTGTTTTTGGCCACGGGGGCTTTGATGTCCCCCACATCCAGCCAGCAAGGGGAGAGTATTCCCGGCATTGCCCATTTGGTGCATATTATACGCACGCCGCCTGATCCACCCGGCGCATAAAAAGAGGGACAGCCCCTTAAAAGGCTGTCCCTCTTTTTTTCTTAGCCGTTTTCTTTTAAACGATGGACCGCCTCATGTACGGCCTCCCGCACCCAGCGGGCTTCGTCCTCGGGGAAGGTACACGCCACCTTTTGCGGGTCGATCAGTTCTGTTTCGCCCCCCTGCCGGTAGTCAATCCCTTCGGCGGGCAGCGCAAGGCAGCTTTGCCCCAAAATGGTTTCATAATGGGTGCAAGCTACCAGGTAATCGCCCAGCGGGGAGGCATGTTCCCCGTCGGTATAAAATAGCTCACAATCGGGATGGGCCTTTCGCATACTCTCCCACGCCATTCCGATGGGCGAAACCAGTACGTGATTTTCCTTTCCCAACCGCAAAAAAGCGTCGGTCATAGCGGCCTGGTGTTCCGGGGCCCGCTTTTCCGCCCAGGTCATGGCCAGCACCGGACGAGCGCCCCCCGCCCGGCACAACGGCAGCAATTTTTCCAGCGCTTCCTTCGTCGCCTCGTACCCGGGGAACGGGTGGGCGCCCTGCTGAATCACACAGTCATCATAGTGCCCATACAGCAAATTATACCGCACTTCATAGTACTGCTCCATATGCCACCCCAGTGTCATACCCGGATGGGTCAGCATGACAGCATCGATGTTCACCCCGGCCCCCTTTTTGCACAGGCGGGCAAAAACCTGCGGCATATCGTTAAAATAGCTATGGCTGTTGCCAATAAACAGTACCTTTCGCTCCATCTTTCTGGCTCCTTTCGTATACAATTCAAACTTTTCCCGCACGGATTTTTTCGTAAAAAAGGCGCCCACCCTTAGGGGGTAGGCGCCAATTTTATGTGGGGATTATGACTTATTCACCCTTGGCACGTTCAACCAGCTGTTCGTACCGTTCTTCGGCGCGCTTTTCTGCCTTGTCGAACAGAACAGCAGCACGTTCGGGGAAGGAACGAGTCAGACGGCTGTAACGGGTTTCGCCGGAAATGAAGTCCTTGTAGCTCGCGGTAGCGGGCTTGCTGTCCAGGATGAAGGGGTTCTTGCCTTCAGCCTTCAGAGTCGGGTTGTAACGGAACATATTCCAGTAACCAGCCTCTACAGCTCTCTTCATTTCGTTCTGGCAGTTGGTCATGCCGCCCTTAATGCCGTGCATTTCGCAGGGAGCATAGCCAATGATCAGCGACGGGCCATGATAGGCTTCGGCTTCGGCCAGCGCTTTCAGCGTCTGGTTGCGGTCGGCACCCATAGCCACCTGAGCTACATAGATGTAGCCATAGCTGATCGCGATATCCGCCAGGCTCTTCTTGCCAATGGCCTTACCGGCGGCAGCGAACTGGGCTACCTGACCGATCTGGCTGGCCTTGGAAGCCTGTCCACCGGTGTTGGAGTACACTTCGGTATCGAATACGAACACATTCACATCTTCGCCGGAAGCCAGCACATGGTCCAGGCCGCCGAAGCCGATGTCGTAAGCCCAACCGTCGCCGCCGAAGATCCAGATGGACTTCTTGGCCAGGTAAGACTTCTTGGGCAGGATCGCCTTGCTGTAGGGGCAATCAGGATCTTTTTCCAGTTCCTTAATCAGCGCTTCCGCAGCGGGGCCATTCTTCTTGCCGTCTTCCAGGGTATCCAGGTAAGCCTGGCAAGCTGCCTTCTTTTCTTCGCTTTCGGTCTTTTCCGCCAGCTCTTTCACCTGGGCAACCAGTGCATCACGCACGGCCTTCTGGCCCAGATACATACCAAAGCCGTGTTCGGCGTTGTCTTCGAACAGGGAGTTCGCCCAAGCCGGGCCGTGGCCGCTGAGCTTGTTGCGGGTGTACGGAGACGTAGCAGCCGGGCCGCCCCAAATGGAGGAGCAACCGGTGGCGTTGGAGATGTACATTCTTTCGCCAAACAGCTGGGTTACCAGACGAGCATACGAAGTTTCAGCACAACCCGCGCAGCTGCCGGAGAATTCAAGCAGCGGCTGGTTGAACTGCGAGCCCTTCACGGTGGTTTCGGGCATCATGCCGGGCTTCTTGTCGATGTTTTCGACGCAGTAGTCGAATACAGGCTGCTGGTCTTCCTGAGAAGCCAGCGGCACCATTTCCAGAGCCTTGACCGGGCACACGCCTACGCAAACGCCGCAGCCCATGCAGTCCATCGGCGAAACAGCCATGGTGAACTGATAGTCTTCGCAGCCCTTGCCGACCATCTTCTTGCCCTTGATCTGAGCGGGCGCCGCTTCGACTTCCGCCGCCGTCAGAGCGAACGGACGCAGGCAGGCATGCGGACACACAAAGGCGCACTGGTTGCACTGAATGCACTTCTGCGCATCCCAGGTGGGAACCGTCACGGCTACGCCACGTTTTTCATAAGCGGAAGCACCCAGTTCGAACTGGCCATCCACATGATCCACGAAAGCGGATACCGGCAGGCTGTCGCCGTTCATGGCGCCTACGGGTTCCATGATTTCTTTGACCATCTTCACGGTGGCGGGGTTGCCCTTCAGGCAGCGGTCGTCAGCCTTGTCGGCAGCGTTGGCCCAATCAGCCGGCACGTCCACCTTGTGCAGCGCATCAGCGCCGGCATCGATGGCTTTGTAGTTCATTTCGACAACGGCGTCGCCCTTCTTGGAGTAGGACTTCTTGGCCGCTTCCTTCATGTAGCGGATCGCGTCGTCTTTGGGCATGATGTTCGCCAGAGCGAAGAAAGCCGACTGCAGGATCGTGTTGGTGCGCTTGCCCATGCCGATCTCGATGGCCTTGTCGATGGCGTTGATGGTGTACAGCTGAATGTTGTTGTTCGCGATATAGCGCTTGGCTTCCGCGGGCATATGCTGATTCAGCTCTTCATCGCTCCACTGGCAGTTGATCATGAAGATACCGCCGGGTTTCACGTCGTTGACCATCTTGTAGCCCTTGATGACATAAGACGGGTTGTGGCAAGCCACAAAGTCAGCCTTGTTGATGTAGTAGGGGCTCTTGATGGGTTTGTCGCCGAAGCGCAGGTGGCTGATCGTCACGCCGCCGGTCTTCTTGGAGTCGTACTGGAAGTACGCCTGAATATATTTGTCGGTATGGTCGCCGATGATCTTCGTGGAGTTCTTGTTCGCGCCCACGGTGCCGTCGCCGCCCAGGCCCCAGAATTTGCATTCCGTGGTGCCGGGAGCCGCCGTGTTGGGGGCGGGTTTTTCTTCCAGGGACAGATACGTCACATCGTCGTCAATGCCGATGGTGAAGCGGGTCTTGGGATCGTCTTTGGCCAGTTCTTCGTACACGGCGAAGATGCTCGCAGGAGGCGTATCCTTGGAACCGAGGCCATAACGGCCGCCGATCACCTTGGCATTGTTGCCGCCTTCGCTCAGCGCAGCCACAACATCCAGGAACAGCGGTTCGCCCAGGGAGCCGGGTTCTTTCGTGCGGTCCAGTACGGCGATCTTCTTGGCCGTAGCCGGGATGGCTTCCAGCAGTTTGGAGGCAACGAACGGACGGTACAGGCGAACTTTCACCAGGCCGACTTTTTCGCCCTTGGCGGTGAGGTAGTCGATGACTTCTTCGGCCACGTCGCAGATGGAGCCCATGGCTACGATCACGCGTTCGGCATCCGGTGCACCATAGTAGTTGAACAGTTTGTAATCCGTGCCCAGCTTTTCGTTGACCTTGTCCATGTATTTTTCAACCACAGCCGGCAGGGCGGTGTAATACTTGTTGCAAGCTTCACGATGCTGGAAGAAGATATCGCCGTTTTCGTGGGAACCACGCATAGCGGGATGTTCGGGGTTCAGCGCATGGTCGCGGAACGCCTGGATGGCATCCCAATCCACCATTTCAGCCAGATCCTTGTAATCCCACACGTCGATCTTCTGGATTTCATGAGACGTACGGAAACCGTCGAAGAAGTTGATGAACGGTACGCGGCCTTCGATGGCAGACAGGTGCGCAACAGCGGCCAGGTCCATAACTTCCTGCGGGTTGGTTTCAGCCAGCATGGCAAAACCGGTCTGACGGCAAGCATATACGTCGGAGTGATCGCCGAAGATGTTCAGCGCGTGGCTGGCAACGCAGCGGGCCGAAACATGGAACACGCTGGGCAGCAGTTCACCGGCGATTTTGTACATGTTGGGGATCATCAGCAGCAGGCCCTGGGAAGCCGTAAAGGTGGTGGTCAGGGCACCGGCGGCCAAAGAGCCGTGCACGGCACCGGCGGCACCGGCTTCGGACTGCATTTCCATAACATGTACGGTGTTGCCGAAAATGTTTTTCTGGCCGGCCGCAGACCACTGGTCTACATAGTCAGCCATGGGGCTGGACGGAGTAATGGGGTAAATAGCCGCTACTTCGGTAAAGGCATACGCTACATGCGCAGCAGCGGTATTACCATCCATACTCTTCTTGGATCTTACTACCATGGTAAGTATTTCCTCCTTTTACGGAAAAATAAAATAACAAAGAACGCCCGGACCTGTTCCCCCTTGCCGCCAAGCGGCCAGTGTTTCGAATCGGTCCGACAAGGTGCAAACACAAAACGGCGCAATACACCCTGGTATAGGTTTATAGTATCATTTTTTCCCCGTTCTGTAAAGTGAAAATCCACTTTTTCCTTTCGGTTCGGTGTTGCTTTTCAGGCAGGTTCCACGGAAAAACGGCGCAGCCCGGCTTGCCGGGAACCTTTCCGCCCCATCGGGCGTTGTTCCACCGGACAAACCGGGCCGCTTGATACAAAAAGGCCGGAAAACGGATGTCCAGCGCCATGCCGCTGCGCTTTTTCTGGCCATCCGTCAGCCAATAATCAATTTTCCTTCGGGCAAAATCACATTCTTGCGGGACGGCTGGTTGACAAACGCCATAAACAGCGAGAAAAGTCCCACGCGCCCCACAAACATCAGCACACACAAAATCATGCGGCTGGCAATCGAAAGATTGGCAGTCCCCACGGCAGAAAGCCCTACCGTAGCGAAGGCCGAAACGGTTTCAAACAGGGCGTCAATCCCACTGACATGGTCGTTAAGTACCATCAGCGCGCAAGTGGCCGTAAATACCAGCACACACGCCCCCACCGCGACGGTAAACGCGCGGTATACCGCCAAATGGGAAAAATGCCGCCGGTGGAAAATGGTTTCGTCCCGTCCTCGCAGCACGCACACAACAGTACTGATAATGACGACAGCCGCCGTAATTTTGATGCCGCCGGCCGTCGAACCCGGACAGGCCCCCACCAGCATGAGCAAAATGGTAAATAGCTTGGTAATGCTGTTTTCCTGCCCGATATTCACCGAAGCAAACCCTGCCGTACGGGCGGAAGCCGACTGGAAGAACGCAACGTTCAGCCTCTCCCCAAAATTCATGCCCGCCAGGGTATTGTTATGTTCACAAATGAGGAACAGTACCGTACCCAGCAGCAGCAGCACAGCCGTGCCCCACAGGCACAGCACCGAATGGAAGTTCAGCGCTACGCCGTGTTCCCGGTGCAAAAGCGGCCGCAGCCGGCTGACATATACGTCACTGATCACCACAAAGCCAATCCCGCCGATGATGATTAAAACCGCCAGAGTTATACACACCAGCGGGTCACCGGCGTAATGCAGCAAACTGGCGCCCGGATCGCTCACCCCCAGGATGTCAAAACCCGCATTGCAAAAAGCCGACACACTGTGGAACAGCGAAATCCAGATACCCAACACGCCATATTGGGGATAAAAACGGATGAGCAGCAAAAGGAAACCGGCCATTTCACAGGCAAAGGTAAAGCTCAACACCACCCGCAATAGCCGGGCAATATCTAGGCTGTCGCCGCTGGCGCTTTCACTGGCCAGCAACAATTCGCGCAGCCCCAATTTCCGGCGCAGCAGCACCGAAAAGCCTGTGGCCATGGTGGCAAATCCCAACCCACCCACCTGGATGAGCATGAGGATCACACCCTGGCCGAAATAGTTAAAATGGGTGTACGTATCATAAACGCCCAGCCCCGTCACACAGGTGGCCGATGTAGCGGTAAACAGCGCATCCCAGATGGGGGTAAATGTGGCATTCCAGGTGGACACCGGCAGCCACAACAGCACCGTTCCTACCAGAATAATCACCAGAAAGCTGATTACGATCAAGCGCACCGGTGTCGCGTGCTTTTTCTTTTTTGGAAAAGCGGAACCCCCGCGTGCTTTTTCTTTTCCTTTTGCCCACCCCGTCAAAAGAATCTCCTTCTTTCTCTTCTTTTCCCTGGCCGGTTTTCACCCAGTCAGGCAAAAATCTTGCGGGAAGCTCCCGTTTTTTCCAATAACCACATCAGCGGTAGCCCCAGCACATAGCACACGACCAGTTCCCCAACGCCCACCGAAAGGGCCGACGGCCAGAAGGCTGCCCAGGAAAAGTTCGTAAAGCTGAACGCACCCGCTTCACTCAGGCACAAAACTTCATACCCGACGATGATCGCATTGCACAGTACCGGCGGCAGCGGCGCCAAAACCGGCATACCTTTCACCCGTACGTTGCGCACCGAACGGGTCAGCAAAGTCGCCAGCAGCGTGGCCAGGGTACCAAACACCCAATCGACCACACCCAACGGGCTTGCCAGGTTCGCCAGGAAGCACCCCAGGGTGAGCCCGGGCACGGCGGCGCCGGAAAACACCGGCAGTACCGTCAGTGCTTCGGAAAACCGGAACTGCACCGCCCCATAAGCCAGGTTTAGTATCCCAGCTACATACGTCAGCACGGCATACATGGCCGCGATGACGGCCGCCATAGCCAGGAACTGTACGCGGTTTGCGTTTTTCTGTCTTTCAGTTACACTCATGATTTACATTCCTCCGTAGTTTTCTTTTAGGTCAGGATGTTGCGACTGACCGCATGCGGCATGGCACGCATCAGACATCATATAACAAAAACGGAGGATTTTCAAGAGGATAACTGGCTTTCATGTGCCGTTATAAGGGCCTTTTTCAGTCTTCCGTCAGCAGCAGCCGCGCCCCCAGCTGCAGCCCGGTTCCCAAGCTATCAAGTTCCACCCATTCTTCCCGGGTGTGCGCGCCTTCGCCGCTGACGCATCCCGTGCAGAAGCACGGGACCCCGGCGTTTAAAAATGTATTGCAGTCGGTAGAACCCGGCGAAAGGGTGAGTTCCTGCCCGGTAACGGCCTTGTAGGCCTGGCGGCAACGCTGTTCCAGTTCTGCGTGCTTTTTCCAATCCACATCCCCGTCACAGGGCCTCTCCCCCAGCAATTCCACCGAAAGCGATTGGCACAGCGGACGGGTCTCTTCCACAATCGTTCGGAACTGCTGTTCCATCACATCCAGGCACTCGCGGTCTTCCGACCGGTATTCGAATAGCATAGCCGCTTCCTGGGCAATGGTATTGACCGACGTCCCCCCTTGGATGGTGCCTACATTATAGGTTGTTTTCGCTTTGTCCGGCACCTTCATCTGATACAGATTGACAATCATCTGGCTGAGCACCTGGATCGCGTTGCGGTTGCCAAAGGACCCGAAGGAATGGCCGCCTTCCGTCTGCACCTGTACCCGGTACCGCCGGGAACCGACAGCATGGTTGACCGCCCATCCCAGGGTGCCATCCAGCGACACCATCTCTTTTGTCTCATGGCCATAGGCCTTGCAAATGGCCCGGCTGCCCTTTAGATTCCCTAGCCCCTCTTCACAGCTGTTGCACACAAACAAGATCGGGGCCGACAGGGCCGGCTTTTCTTCCAAACAATATTTAGCCAACATGAGCAGTACCGCCACATTGGCCGTGTCGTCCCCACTGCCCGGGGCGTACAGAATGCCGTTTTCTTCCCGCATAGGCATGGGGTCCGTGTCGGGGAACACCGTGTCGGTATGGGCCATGAAAATCCGCCAGGGGCCCTGTTCGCTATCGCCATACGGGCACACCACATTCAGCGCTTCATCGATCCAAACCGTTTTGGCGCCGTTTTTTTTCAGCCAGTCCCGGCAGAACGCCGCCCGCTTTTCTTCCTTGTGGGAAGGCGCCGGAATCCGGCACAGTTGCCGCAAGAGGTCTTTTGTTTCTTCTTCGTGGGCCCGCAGCCACTGGGCCGCCTGTTCCGTATACAGTTTCATGGCATTCTTTCCTCCGTTTGTCCTAGGTCTTTTCTTTCTATTATATCATGCTTCCATAAAAATGGGGGACGCCCCGTAGGGCGCCCCCTGATTTTTCTTTTATTCCACCTGTCCGGCGGCTTTCGCCTCTTCAATCACTTTTTTCGCAATCATCGGGGGTGCTTCTTCGTAGCGGACAAAGGCAAATGTAAAGCTGCCCCGGCCCTGGGTGACCTGACGTACATAGGTGGTAAAATCGTGCATTTCGGCCATAGGCACTTCGGCCTGGATGGTCTGCCGTCCGTCCCCGCTGGGTTCCATGCCCAGCACGCGGCCGCGGCGCTTGTTGACTTCACCCATGATGTCGCCCATGTTATTGTCGGGCACCGTGCACTGCAAGGAGCCGATGGGTTCCAACAAGACCGGGTTGGCCTGGGGCATACCGGCTTTATACGCTAACGTTGCCGCCATCTTAAAGGCCATTTCCGACGAATCCACCGGGTGGTACGAACCATCATACAGCGTGGCTTTCAGCCCTACCACCGGGTACCCGGCCAGCGGGCCATGCTGGATGCATTCCTGCAACCCTTTTTCTACCGCGGGGAAGAATCCCTTCGGTACGGCGCCGCCTACAACGCGTTCGCCAAATTCCAACCCTTCGCTGTCGCAGGGGCTAAATTCAATCCACACATCGCCAAACTGGCCGTGGCCACCGGTCTGTTTTTTATGACGGCCCTGTACCTGCACCGTTTTGCGAATGGTCTCACGGTACGGCACTTTCGGGTCTTCCAGGGCGACTTCCACGCCGAACTTGGTGCGCAATTTGGAAACCACCACATCCAAATGCTGTTCGCCCAACCCGTAAATGATCATCTGGTGGGTTTCGGTGTTATTTTCATAGCGCAGCACCGGGTCTTCTTCGATCAGCCGGAACAGGCCCTGGGCCACTTTGTCTTCTTCACCCTTCTTCTTCGGGGCAATGGCCATACCCAGCGTCGCATGGGGATACGTAATACCTTCCAGCACCACTTTTCTAGCCGGCGCGCACAACGTGTCGCCCGTAAGGGTATTGGTTAATTTCGGGATGGCACCGATATCACCGGCGCCGATATAATCCACATCGGCCTGTTTTTTGCCGGTCATCATCACGGTTTTGCCAATGCGTTCCGTGGTGCCCGTACGCATGTTCACCAGCGGCTGATCCGCGCAGACTTTGCCGCTGATGACTTTTACATACGAAAGCCGTCCGATAAACGGGTCCGCTACCGACTTAAACACAATCGCCGCGGTGGCGGCGTCTTCGTTCACTTTCAGTTCGACCGGTTCGCCATCGACATCCACGCCCATTTCTTCGGCTTTTTCATCGGCTTTAGGCGCCAGCCATACCAGGCCGTCCATAAACTGTTCCATGCCGCGCATGAGCATAGCGTCGCCGCAAAATACCGGGATAATCGAGCCGCTCTTCACGCCGTGGCTCACGCCCACAATGACTTCTTCGGGGGTAAAGTCTTCGCCCGAAAAATATTTTTCGAACATTTCGTCGCTGGTTTCGGCTACGGCTTCGTAAATGGCCGTGCGCAGCCCTTCCAAACGGTCGCCCATGTCCGGCATGGGCACCACGACCGGCTTGCCGCCGCTGTAGTCATAGGCCTTGTATTCCAGAATATTGACGTAAATATCCGCCTGGCCATCCACGATGTACGGTACCACCACCGGGCATACCGCCGGGCCAAATACGGATTTCAAATCTTCAAATACCCGGTAAAAACGGGCGCTTTCGTCGCACAGGCCGTTGACAAAGAAGATCTTCGACAGCCCGCGTTTTTGTGCCGCGGCAAACGCCTTTTCCGTGCCGACTTCCACCCCGGATTTCCCCGAAACGGTAATCAGCATGGTATCGGCGGCCCGGGCGGCTTCCCACAAGCTGCCTTCAAAATCGAACAGGCCGGGGGCATCGAGCAGGTTGATTTTGGTATTCTTCCATTCAAACGGGGCGACCGCACTGCTTACGCTGGCTTTCCGGCGGATTTCCTCCGGATCAAAATCGCACACCGTGTTCCCGTCGCCCACTTTGCCACGGCGGTCGGACGCACCGGCCAGATATAGCATAGCTTCTGCCAACGATGTTTTGCCGGCCCCACTGTGGCCGGCAATGGCCAAGTTGATGATGTGATCTGCCTTAAACTGTTTCATAACCTAAACGAACTCCCCTTCCCGTTCGGGATGCAAACATACAGAGATGCTTTCCAAAAAAGCCTCCGGATTCTTTTCCTGTAAAATGAGTAATTTTTTACAATTGCACCCAGCAAACATGCCATAATTATAGCGCCTATGAACAGATAATACAACGGGCATTTTCCCTTTTCTCTAATTTTCATGAATATTATCCTTGTGTTTTAGGCAATTTTTCTTGAAAGCTTTCGGGAAACGGCGCAAAAAAGAAAATCCCGTGCCGAACGCTTTTCCGGCACAGGATCTTTCCCTTCTTCGCTATGTAACAAAACAGGCCGCTTAGGCACCGGCTACCACTACATAATCGAGGGGATTTTTCCGACTCACAAAAGCAGTAGCCTGCCAAGGCAGATTTTCGGCTTCGTGCAAATCCAGCTCGGCCGTGTAATAGTACGCCGCACGCCCCGGTGTCTGCTGTCCCGGCAAAATTTGGCCCGGCCACGGACGGGCGCAGTATTCCCCCATCATACGGCAACCGGTATATTCACTGGTCAAATCGGACTGGCCTTCTTTGCCCGTCACTTCTTCTTCCTGCCAGACCACACGGTTTAACACCAGAGGAATTTCCACCCGCTGGCTATACCGGGCGCTGCGGAACACGCTGATGCCCGCTAAGACCATCAGTTCGGCTACTCCCACCAGAACCATCGTCAAAGACACCTGCAGGGCCCACCGGGCGGCAGGAAAATGTAAGGCATGCAAACACACCCACACACTGGCCCAACAAGCACCGCCTGCGGTCAGAATTAACCCCAGCATAGCCGGGACAGGATATTGTTTTCGTTCCTGTTTCATTGCGATCCTCCTTTTTCCGGCCCTTCCCGTCCGGGCCGCTCTCCCCCATAATAAAAACTCCATGGTAGACAAAACAGGCCGGTTCCCCGCCTTCTACGGAAAACCGGCCCATTTCGGTTCTGTGTTGTCAGCCGTCAAAAGGCCAGCATGTATTCCTGTTTGTTGCTTACATTGACATGCGCTACCGCCTTTTCAGGCAGCTGCACGTTTTTGCCCAGGGGCTCCGTATAATAATACGTACGCACCCCGTTTTCGTCAGCGTAATACTCCCCCAGCCGTACTTTCTTGCCGCCACCCATGACAGCGATACTGTTTGAAGGCATCGACGCATTGACGACCATGCGGGCATTCCCCGCCGGCGCGCGCCCATTGACCAGGTCCGGGTTGCGTATACCGCTGCTGCGGCTCTTTAAATCCCACACCGTGCGCACAAAACGCACCGGTACGGTTTTTCCTTTCATACACCTTTCTTCCCTCTGATGGTTTAGCACCAGTGCCATAATAAGCCCCAGCACTCCTGCTGCCAGCAGCACCAGGCCGCCCGCCAGGTACACAATTCCGCCGTCACCTCCGCGGCTGATCACAAAGCCGCCCGAAGCCGTCAAGATCGCGCCCACCAGCAGAAGGCCCACGCTGATCTCGCACAACAGTGAATAATGATTCCATGCCCGTTTCATCATAAAATCTCCTCCCTTCTGAGAAAAGGGCTCCTTTTTCATATAGGAACGGGTCCAGTTCCCGTTTCCTTTCCCCTATATAATACAGGTTCGCATAATCAGTATAGCATACGGTTTTGAGATTTTCCATAGTTTTTTTACTCTTTTAACGAAAATACTTACTGTTTTGTAAGAATACACAAAAAGGAACGGCTGAAACATATGTTTCAGCCGTTCCTTCGGTTTTATGAGAACAGCGATCACCAGACCAGCATGTATTCCTGCCGGTTGCTTACATTTACATGGGCCACTGCCTTTTCGGGCAGCTGCATGTTTTTGCCCAGTGGTTCCGTATAATAATAGGTGCGCACGCCGTTTTCATCGGCGCAATATTCCCCCATCCATATTTTCTTGCCGCCGCCCAAAACAGCCATGCCGTCATAGGACAACGAAGCATCGACGATCACACGGGCGTTGCCGGCCGGTGCCTTTCCATTGACCAGGTTCGAGTTGCGTATACCGCTGCCGCGGCTCTTTAAATCCCACACCGTGCGCACAAAACGCACCGGTATGGTTTTGCCTTTCATACACCTCTGTTCCCGTTGGTGGTTCAGTACCAGCGCCACCACGAACCCCAGGAACCCGGCTGCCAATAGCACCAGACCACTTATCAGATAAATTCCGCCATCGCCCCCGCGGCTGATCATAAAACCGCCCGGCGCCGTCATCAGTATGCCCAAAAGCAAAAGGCACACACTGATTTCACACAACAGCCAATAATGATTCCATGCCCGTTTCATCATAAAATCTCCTCCCTTCTGAGAAAAGGGCTCCTTTTTCATATAGGAACGGGCCCAGTTCCCGCTCCCTCAGGCTTTGCTATGCTGCCTGTTTCTATGACTAGAATAACATAGTATTTTATGTTTTTCCATGACTCTTTCTTTATAAAATCGAAAAAAGCATGAAAAATTACCCATTTGTTTGAACGAAAAAAAGGAACGGCCAGAAAAAGGAACGGCCAGAAATTGAAGTGACCCCAAAAAGTTAGACAATATTTGAAGGCAAAAATTATTTAAGCA
>CAKNOA010000039.1 GCA_930990065.1 uncultured Clostridia bacterium
TTCCTACATCAGGGGGTACTTTGTCTATTGTCCGTTTTTACAGGGGCGGTTCAAACGAAAAGGCCGGTTCTTTTTTGTTTTCCGGCAGTCGGGCGTTTGGGTTTAGACGGAAAAAGGAGATATTTACGAGAAAAACTTATTTCCTTACAGCAAAATTTTTTCTTATACACAGGGGAACCCCCACTTTTTCCTTTTTCGGAGCCGCTTTGCCCGGACAGCAGTGTCTTTTTCCAAACCCATCGGTTTGTAAGGCGAAAACCGCTTTGCATAAATATAACCGGTTATGTACCAAGAATTTTTTTGCCATACGGCGCAAAAAATGCTACCAAACAAACACATTTTTTCCCTTTTTACGCCTATTATGCTATAAAATAAAGAAAAGTTCTATGTATTTTACCTATACGCCCCTTGTCGTCATTTCCTTGGCGCATGACTGGGCTTTTTCCCATGGGCTACAAAAAACAACCGGCATTTCCATGTAGCCCACCCGTACCATTTCATCAAGAAAGGAGGCTCCCCGGCTTGTACCTGTATCTTCCCTTCCGGGAACATCTTTTTCATCCGGATATCGGGGCTTATGATTCTTATGGCATACTGGCGCTGCGGCAAACGCACACAGGATGGGTACGCGAAACCTACATTCCCGACGTAACCCCATCCCGTACGTTCATCCGTACCCTGTGCCGCCGGTATATAAAAGAGCAGCTTGCGCCCTGCCACCTGATGGATGTCCTGCAGGATGAGTTATAATACCACAAAAAAACAGAATTTCGAAAAGCCGGAAAATGGCCGTTTCGAAATTCTGTTTTTCTTTTTCTCAATATACTCCGATAAACGACAGGGTCGGGTACACTCTTGCATCCTGGATATCAATTTTCAGACGTTTGGTGTGAACCGGTTGGGGGCACACTACGATTTTCTTGTACCCCACCACTGTGCCGGTGGCCACCGTCGTACCGGTATCATCCCGCACGGCAAACCGTTCAATACGCTGGCTTTTTTGAATATTTTCTTTCATCACCAAATACGAAACCTTCGTTTCCTGCGGGAAATTCACGGTAATGACACAGTGGTTTTGGGAACCGGCCGGACGGTAATAGGTATCGTACCCGTCTTCCCGCACGTTTTCGATCCCGTACCCTGTTTCTTCACTGTCGGCCTGCAAAGACGCCCCTGCTAGCAGGTTATGGGCAAAGGCTGTGCGGAGGAAATCGCCGATTTTGGCTAAACAGGCCCGGTCGTTTTCGTGAATCAGCCCTTCGGGTGTGGGCGGCACATTGAGTAAGAACGTGGCGTTGCCCCCCACCGACTGGGTATAGATACGGATAAGTTCTTCGGGGGAGCGCACTTTATCATCTTCTTCCGGGTGATAAAACCAGCCCGGGCGGATGGACGTGTTCACTTCCGCCGGGTACCACACCAGTTCGCGTTCCCCGTGCAGCTGCTCACGGCTGCCCAGATCCTGGTCCGATGCGCGAATGGGCCGCTGGCGGAACTGCTCGTCGTCCTGCTGCTGGCTATTTCCGGCAATGCGCTCCGTTTCCGTGGTGCGCTTGGGCACCACGCTCCATTCCGAAACCCGGGTGTGCCCGGCTTCGTTGCCGCACCAGCGGATATCCGGCCCGCACACGTTGATGCACGCGTCCGGCTGCAACTGCCGGATGGTGCGGTAGTACCTCTCCCAATCGTACACCTGTTTTTTCCCGTTAGCCCCTTCGCCGCAGGCGCCGTCAAACCACACGGAAAACACCGGGCCGTACCCGGTGAGCAGCTCTTCGAGCTGGTGCACAAAATAGTCGTCGTATTCCTTCCCCTTGCCATAGGAAGCTTCGTGCCGGTCCCACGGAGACAGGTATACCCCAAAGCGCAGCCCGCCTTCCCGGCAGGCTTTTGCCACTTCGGCCACCACGTCGCCTTTTCCGCCGCGGAACGGGCTGTTTTTCACCGAATGGTCCGTATACCGGCTGGGCCACAAACAGAACCCGTCGTGGTGCTTACAGGTGAGGATCAACCCTTTCATCCCGGCGGACCGGATGGCCTGTACCCATGAGGCGGCATCGAGTTTTTCCGGATTAAAAATGGGTTCCGGCTCGGTGCCGTCCCCCCATTCCCGGCCGGTGAAGGTATTCACCGTAAAATGAACAAAGGCATAAAATTCCGTCTGCTGAAAGGCGAGCTGCCGCGGGGACGGCACCACCTGTACCAGCCGTTCATCTTCTGTCATACGCTTTCTCCTTCTTTCTCTAGTGAAAAGGCCCGGTACAAGACGGGCTTGATGGCTATGTCAAACACGGTTTCCCTTTCGTTTTGCCAAACGGGACGGAGCTTTTCGCCCGTTTGCCGGTCATAGAGCGCCCGGTGAGATCCGGCTACATGCAGGCACACCTGGCTGCTGTACGGCAAAAATGAGGAAATAGCCCAGTCTCCGTTTCCGGCAGGGAGCAGGGATACCCGGCTTTCCCCTTCCAAGTAAAGGCCCACGTCCGCCGCCAATGATTGGCGCAGCACCGTGAGCACGGCGCCGGGCATCCGGTACAGATCCGTCGGGCAATCGGGCACCGCCAGCACCAGCACCGTACCCGATGCATACGGGTTTTGCAGCAGCAGCGGTACGTGGGTGTCCCCCCGGGTGAGGGAGGCCACACACCCCGTGGCGGCCGTTGCAAAGGATAACACCGGCACTGTCACTTCGCCGCCCTGAATAAACCGGTGGTCAACCTGGTGGCTGCCGCCCCACAGGGTGTACCGGTCCGCCGTCACCCGCCCGGGCATGACCCGGGCCGTGGTGAGGTCGCTCCACTTGTTTTCGTCGGTGGCTTCCAGCAGCCCCGATGTCAGGCACACCGTACCGCCTTTTTGCAGGTGATCCCGTACTTTCTCGGGCCAAGTGGGGTCGCACGCCGCCCCCCGGGTCAGTATGACGCATCCGCCTGTTTGGGGGAAAAACGGCGTGCGCGCCAGCGGCAGCCCCACCATGCCCAATATGTCGGAAAGGTGTTCTTCCCCGGGGGCACTGCGCGGCGGTTCGTACGCGGCGATGGCCCCCGGGAACCGTGCTTCTTTTTGGCACAAAAGGGCCGCTACCGGCCCATGCTGCAAGGCATACCCCAGCGCCGGGATAAACGGCGTCTGGTACAGCCACCTGGCACAGAATAGGGTCAGTTCCCTAGCGCCGGCCAAAATAGGCAAAAAGGCCTGCTGCAAAAAGTACCCAATGTTCTCTTCGCAGTCCAGCGGATCGATCCAGGCGCCGCCGTTTTTCCCGGGGGCCATGTGGCTGAGCCAGCGGGTCAGCCCATACCCGGCATAGGGCGGCAGGCACTGGGGGGAATAGCCCGGGTTGCGGGTTTCGGCCCCGGTGTAAATGCCGTCAAACAGCGCGCTTTCTTCCAGCGGGTCATATCCGCAGGCTTTATACGATTCGCTCCAGTTGGGGAATTTGATAATCACCTGCACATGGGGGTTTACTTTCTTCATGGGCGCGAGTACATAGTCTTGCGCCGCCTGCTTCATCCACGCCCGGCGGGCCTTCTCCCACGGCTGTTCGCCCTTACGCTGCATGCATCGGGGGCATGTGCAGCTGGTGGAAAAGAAGTCGTCCAAAATCACTTCGTCAAACAGCCTGGCGGCCTGTTCGGCTGCTTGCTGCAGCGACGATAACATATCCGGGTCCGAATAGCACAGGGTAGACGGTTGCCACACGTCCCCCTTTTGCCATCCGTCCCATTCTTCGGGCTGTACCACCCCGCCGGACCCATAGACGCCGTCTTCATCCAAAAGGGGCCGGGCTTTTTTCCGGTGCAGGCAGGTAGCCGTCAAAGCCCCGGCCGTTTGTACGCCGTTTGTTTCGAAAAAGCGTTTTACTGCCCGCAAAACCGTATCGTCCAGCGCCCGGCCGTCTGTCCGATTTGTTTGGGGTGCAGGTGCGCGGGTTTGACCGGGCCTATACCCATGTGGCCAGCGTCAACGAAGGCTGTCTGCAAAAAGAAGATTTGCGCCTGCACCGGCAGCACGTCACTTTGACATTGGACGGGGAAGACCTGGCTATCCCGGTGGATTACCACGAATTCCTGCGGCCGCAGGACGCCGAAACCTGGGGCGTATACCGGAACGCTGCTTCCATGGATATAACGGCTGTCAGCTGCCGCCAGCAGGGAAAAGGCCGCGCGATTTATGTGGGGGTTCCCCTCCAGGAAGAGCTACTGACCCGGCTGCTCGCCCGGTGCGGGGTCACGTCCCCGTTTATCCCGCCGCTGCCCGAAGGCATTTCCGCCGCCCAGCTGCAAGATACCGCCACTTTGTATGTGAACCGCACGGCTTTGACAAAGCAAATCCCCGTACAGGGCCACACCCTGCTGGGGAACCACGTGGAAGATGGCCTGTTAACCCTGCCTCCCTACGAAGCGGATATCATCGAATCTTAACCTAAAGAAAAAAGGCCCGGTCTGTTTTTACACAGACCGGGCCTTTTTTGTCGCCATCTGGTTTTACCACCAAGTATGAAACTCACGCTTTGGTTTTTATTCGGTTTCTTTATATTCCAGTAAATCGCCGGGCTGGCAATCGAGCGCCTGGCATAATTTCATGAGGGTGGACATCTTCAGCGCTTTGGCTTTCCCGTTTTTTAAAATGGACATGTTGGCCATGGTGATCCCCACCTGTTCGGCCAGCTGGGTCACGGTCATTTTGCGCCGGGCCAGCATAACATCAATGTGAAACAGAATCTCTCCCTGCATAATACCCCTTCTTTAAATCGTCCAATCGCTTTCTTCCTGCAACTCTGCCGCTTTTTGTACGAACCAAGATAAAGCCCTGGCCGCCGTGGCTATGGCCAATCCGGCAAACACAAAAAACAGGGACAGAAGGATGACCCCGGGATGGTTCCACCCCACCGCATATAAAAGGATCTGCCCCACGAAAAAATACACCGTATCCCCTACGGCCCAGCGGGCGATCATCAACAGCCGCCTGGCATTTTGGGGAATGAACATCCGGTCTTCCCGCAGGGTATGGGTGATCGAAAAAGCATAACACACCGCCACCACACAGGGTACCGCCGTGCCCCACAAATACAAAAGCCACGGCCAAAAAGCGCCATCAAAAGGGCCCCCTTTTTCCATGATGGCCACCTGCCGGCCCCACCAGGGCAAAAAAACACCGTATACCAATACGCCGCACAGAATAAGCCCAATCAGAACCATATTCAGCCGCCTTGCCATGATTTTGCCTTTCATACGTTTTGCCTCCCTTTTCGGATGATAGCCCTAGTATACCACAATATTTATCGTTTTGCAATATATATTTATTGTGAAACAATAATATTTTAAAAAAGCTCATTGGCAATGTAATGGTTTACTGGCCTTCGTGAGAGGTATTTTCTTTTTGATGCACAGCCAATACGCCTACCTGACCGGTACGCACGTTGGCTTTTCAATCCCCCTATTCGCAGCAAATAGGACTGGTATACCACCTTTCTCCTGAATATCCCGCACTTTCTTTCAATCCACCCACCCCTTGCGGGGTGGGACAGCGCGATTCTACGGCGTCGTTGGGGGACTCCCCAATTTCAATCCACCCACCCCTTGCGGGGTGGGACTCCGCCGCCTGAAGATGGGCGAGTATAGGGGGCTATTTCAATCCACCCACCCCTTGCGGGGTGGGACTCAGCACCTTGGTGCTGTCTCCTGCCGAGACGTTATTTCAATCCACCCACCCCTTGCGGGGTGGGACAAAAAGCAAAAGCGCGTACATATCTACAACATAATTTCAATCCACCCACCCACCCCTTGCGGGGTGGGACAGCAGTCCACTCCGGCGTCGATACGGTGGTTATATTTCAATCCACCCACCCCTTGCGGGGTGGGACTTTTGTGCGTGTGCCATATACTTTCCACCATTCGCATTTCAATCCACCCACCCCTTGCGGGGTGGGACCAAGGGGGTAACCCTGCGCTCTGGTGCCCAGATATTTCAATCCACCCACCCCTTGCGGGGTGGGACGTACATGTGTTTTCATATCCAATCGTTTAATTTTAATTTCAATCCACCCACCCCTTGCGGGGTGGGACTCCTAAGTCAAGTTATTGGCGTTTGGAGTAGAGTATTTCAATCCACCCACCCCTTGCGGGGTGGGACGCTATGATGTATGTGGGCAGAAATGATTGGATCTCCTATTTCAATCCACCCACCCCTTGCGGGGTGGGACAAACGCCAATACAACCAGATAAAAACAAGTTATATTTCAATCCACCCACCCCTTGCGGGGTGGGACGGTGGCCGGCTTGGCAGAAGTCGCCAGCCTGTATATTTCAATCCACCCACCCCTTGCGGGGTGGGACTACATTCCATCGTATACCCCCGAGTACGTGTTGTAATTTCAATCCACCCACCCCTTGCGGGGTGGGACTTATAAGACGGCGCAAAAATGGCATGCTGATTTTTTATTTCAATCCACCCACCCCTTGCGGGGTGGGACACAGAGATGATCCAGAAAGGGCAAGCTGCTATTGAATTTCAATCCACCCACCCCTTGCGGGGTGGGACTGGATGCTGCCGTGCATTACAATGCGGCCAAAGAAATTTCAATCCACCCACCCCTTGCGGGGTGGGACACGCCTTTTTTACGCCTTCGAATATTCCGCCAATATTTCAATCCACCCACCCCTTGCGGGGTGGGACGCCTTATTGTAAGCGTCAATCATAGGGAGAGCAGACCAATTTCAATCCACCCACCCCTTGCGGGGTGGGACAAAAATTCCAGATCCATTTCGGCGGCCCGGGAGAATTTCAATCCACCCACCCCTTGCGGGGTGGGACATTGGAATATGAAGCCGCCCGCGAAGAATACTTATTTCAATCCACCCACCCCTTGCGGGGTGGGACGACGCTCTGACCGAGGAAGTACGCAGACTGAAAAACATTTCAATCCACCCACCCCTTGCGGGGTGGGACCGGCAGGCGAATTCAAGTTGCTTGTGCCATTCACATTTCAATCCACCCACCCCTTGCGGGGTGGGACAAGCGGGCGTTCAACTATTCGTTTCCCTGATCCAATTTCAATCCACCCACCCCTTGCGGGGTGGGACCGCACAGGCGTTCGAGCTTATCAAGGGATAACAGAATTTCAATCCACCCACCCCTTGCGGGGTGGGACCGTGTTCGGGTATGCGGCTTTTGCCCGCAACCGGAATTTCAATCCACCCACCCCTTGCGGGGTGGGACACGACGCAACCGTACTTACGGAAATAGGGTATATATTTCAATCCACCCACCCCTTGCGGGGTGGGACTGAAATATTTTGGACAAAAACCGAAACGTACTTGGATTTCAATCCACCCACCCCTTGCGGGGTGGGACAGCAAAAACACACAGGAAAATTCCTGCTGTTTTATGCAGAACCCATAGAATCTATGGGTTTCAATAAATACACGTCTGTTTTTCGCTTTTATAAAGCTTTTCTCCCCTCCTTTTCTCCCAAAATAGCGGTGCGGACCCCCCGGCTATACGCCGGGCACTTCCCCTTCGCACGGCTAAATAAGCAACACCCCTTCGGGTTCATATGATGGTTTCGCGCCAAAATGTTCCACTTTGGTCTGGTACCGGTTTCCAAGATAATAGAACCGCAGGCTGTCCTTTTTGGGGTCCATAATTGTCTGCAAGGTGTGCTGCAGCTGTTTACATTGTGCGGCATCCAACAGGCATTCAAATACCGAATTCTGCACACGCTGCCCATAATTTACGCACTGCTTGGCCATTTGCCGCAGCCGTTTTTTTCCTTGCGCATCCTCCGTATTGACATCGTATGTGATCAATACCAACATCCCCATCACCTCATTTCCACAGGAAAGGCGGGTACGCGTCCAAATCGTCACGCAAATACCGGGCCAGCAGCAAAGCTTGTATATAAGGCACCAACCCCCAGGGAATTTTTTCTTCCAAATAGGGATGGGTAATCAGCACCTGTTTTCGCTCCTGCCAATTTTTCAGAAAATTTCTTCGCCCCTGGTCCGTCATGCGTACGGCCCCGCTTTCGCTCTTCACAAAATCGCCGGCACTTACTTTTTGATTATTGATCAAGGTTAAAACAAAGCGATCAGCCAGACAAGGGCGCAGTTCTTCCAATAAGTCCAGCGCCAGCGACTCCCTTCCGGGCCGGTCCGTATGCATAAATCCCACATAGGCATCAAGCCCCACGCTTTCCAGGGCCGAAGCGCAATCATTTCCCAACAAGCTGTACGCAAAGGACAGCATGGCGTTGACGTTATCCAGCGGCGGACGTCGATTCCTTCCGTGGAAAAAGAACGTTTCTTTTTCCCGCAAGATCATATCGTCAAATACGCCAAAATACGCGGTGGCGCCAGCCCCTTCCCAGCCCCGCAGTGTCTCCATATTGGTCTCTTTTAGCACCTGGGGCAATAGCTTTTGAATGGTTTGGGAGGCCGCTTCGAATTTGGCAAGATCGATGCGCATTTTGTGATCGCGCCGGGTACGTTCCAAGCTCCAGCGGGCATTGTACAGTTTGCCAAACACCATATTCCGGGCAATCCGGATTTTGGCGTTGAGGTCGTCCGCTACCCGGTACTGTGTACGGCGCAGCAGCACATTGCCTTGCAGCACGCCGCCGACTCGGGCTAAGAATTTGCCCCGTGGGGTGCAAAAACTCAGCCCGATATCCCGTTCCACACAGGCCCCCATCAAGGCAGGGGATGCCCCCGCATACGAAAAGCAGAGGATAGCCGAAAGGGTATGCAGCGGGAAGCGCCCCATGACCTCTTTGTCACGATTGACCACTACATTTTCCCCTTCCAACGTCAGGTACGCATTTTCGGTTGTGACAAACAACGTATTGAGAAAATGTCTCATGGAAGCTCCTCCATATGGCTTTGCAAATACTGCGCCACCGATTTCTTTTTCATCAGCTTGGGTAAACACAATTCCTTCAGCGAGCAGGCATTGCATGATTTGCTGGGGCGCACTTTGGGCGTGTGGCCGCGCTGGTACAGGCTGTGCATATCGGCAAGCGCCGTCTCGACTTCTTTTCGCAGTTCCGGTGTAAACGGCACGATCTCCCGGCGGCGGATTTCCCCATAATAGAGGGCTCCCTGGGGAATATCACACCCCAACATCTCTTCCAGGCACATGGCCTGGGCGCACACCTGCAGATGATTCGCATGGTCGTCCCGGGGCGACCCCCGTTTATATTCAACGGGGAACGGCTGGAACGTCCCTTCCTGGCCGGACAGGGGGATCCCGTTTTCGGATTTTATAAATTCCACCACATCACACGCACCGGAAATCCCCAGCCGGGCCGAAAAGACCCGCAAATCCCGCAGCACGACCCGGTCCCCCCGGTGCTCCCATTGGGAAGCATCGTGGGCCTTTTGATGGAGGATGTCCCCTTCTACCGTGCGCAAATTTTCATGCCACAACTGTTCAAGGTAAATCAACGCCCATTGGCGGCGGCAAAACTGAAAATGCTGCAACCCGGAAATCTGCAAAAAATCTTCTTCCTTATACGCCATCGAGGATCTCCGGCTCCAGCCCTTCCAGCGGCTGCACGGTTATGACATAATCCTCCAGGCTTTCGGGAATCCGGCTGGGGTCTTTCGGGGTGATTGTCAGGGAACGGTGCACTTTCGCCGACGAATATTGGCCGTCTTTGCAGTTGTGCTCCCACCAGAATAGCTTCACCACTTCCATGGAGCCCTCCGGCCGCGCTGACGAGGCATCATTTACAAACAGTGTCCGCAGGCATTCCTTGACGATTTGGGCATCTTCATAGCTAAACCCCGTTTTTTCAGCCAGCTGCACATTGATGGAACCCTTGACCACATAGACCCCAAAGCGCACAAAATGCTTCATGCCCATGGTATCGGATGTACGGTTGCCGCCTTTTTCCCCTTTTTCCCCGTTGACACTTTTGGTAATTTGCAGCGACTCCACTTCCACCGGCGACACACTGATGGCCTGATGGACCGACACCGGGCCCCGCACGCCGACGGACACGCCTTTGCTGCTATCTTTAAACGCAAACACCTGGCCGAACGTGCGCACATCCAGCCATGTCTCACAGGCGGTTTTGGCATAGAGTTCCCGGTCTTTGGTCCCCTTCAAAACGGAAGAAGCCCGTTCGCTCAAACTGCCGAATCCGTCGTCGCACCGGTCTTCCGACTGCACAAAGACCGGCTGTCCCAGGTCCTGCATCCGGTTGCGGATCTTCCGCTTGATACAGACGTCCGACATCTCCCCATAGCCGTTATAATCGGTACGGGGGCGGTTGCCATTTAACGGGTCGCCGTTGGCGTTGGCCCGGTTCACACAAAGGACAGCGGCAAAGTCAATTTTATTCTGCAGTTTCGTCATGGTTCTGTTCCTCCATCTCTTGGTTATGTCTCGATGTATACAGGGCATTGCGCTGCAAATAGTAGCCCATCAGGTACGTCTCCCGCAGGGGACGGTTCCACTGCTCTTCGGGGAATTGCGCGATTTGCTCCATGATTTCCCCTATCAGTTTTTTGTAGAAAAACCGGCCGCCGGGGGATAACCGGGGGAAATAGGCCGATTCCAACTGGCTTTCGATCATCTTGGCCGTATACATGGGCCGCCGGTTAAACATCGCCTGTTGGCGAATCGCGTTGGGTTCCCGGGTTTCCTTATCCTCATAGGTATCCCGTTCCGCCTTTTCCAGCACCGCCAGCAACCGGCCAAACTGGTAACTAAGGTCTTTCTTTTTGGGGTCCAGCATCATGTTCCATTCCTCCTTATAACGGTCATACCGATATTTACGGATCACGGCACAGGCCGTGCTCAATATGTCTTCACGAACGGCCGGGTCATACGCCAGCGGAAACGAGGCCCGATGAAACAATGCCCGCATGATATCCGCCGGAAAAGCGCTCTTTTCCACCCGGCAGGCCACCAACCGCTGCATGTGCTGCCGCAATACCCGGTCGTCTGCCTTCATCCGTTTTTTCCCTTTTTCCGTCTGCTGGGTTCCAAAGGCACAATGCACAATCTGGATCAGCCATGGCGCCTGAATCCCATAGTATCGGGTGGGCCAGCAGCAGGTTTTGTCCCACTCATACAGCCGCTGCAAAAAGTCGGACCCTTTCATCTCCTGATAATAGGTAAGGGACAGCCGCCCGCTGGTGGCCGCGTCGAACACCGCAATGACCACCCCGGCGGTTTCGGGCAATTTGGATTTACACCCTTCCAGGGTCTTTTGCAGCAGCTCCTGATAATCCGTAGCCCTGTGTACCGGTTTGGCCTGCCGGGCAAACGGCCCCACAACATGGCGGACTTCGTGCCCCTGGGGATTCCAGCACAAAAACGTCCGGCCCCCAAAGACGGCCTGCGCCCCCTGCTCCGCTGCCAGCCAGCGCAGGGCGTTATGGGCCTTTTGCGAAGCTTCATAGCTCACCGTGGCGGCCTGTTCTCCGCTGGTAAAACGACCTCGGAACGTAAATCCGGTCTCATCATTGGACGAAATCAACTTAGCGTTCCCGCTGGTGGGGATCACCCCTTTGGGATGCTGGCTGGCTCTGCGCGCGATCTTCCCCGTGACCATACATAAATCGGCAGGGTCTCCTTTCTTTGTCGCCTGATAAAAGCGGATAAACGAATCAAACAGCGTAGGATCCTGCCAGCAGGCATCGGGGGCTCCATCTGCCAGCCCGGTCACCCGCCAACGCACCAGCCATTTTCCCTCTTTTTTCTCGTCTTCCAGCTTTCCCTGTGCGTCCAACCGAAGCAGCTCGCTCGCTGCCAGGTCATTCAAAATGGTTCCCTTCCGGATATAAGCCAAAATGGGCGGTAGTTTCGGGTGGCTATAGGGCGACTGTTCCCACGCTTCCAGCTGGGCCACATAATCCGCGTGCTTTTCTTCATTATACGGCGCCAAATAACCAAGCTGGTCGCACAAGGGATGGGCACACACATTCGCGGTCCGGCCCGCCGAACTTTCGGTGGCAGGAATGATAATTTTGGGGTCATCTTTGGGAACCGCCGACGCTTCCAAAAATCCGCCGTCCGCATTCAGTACAATTTCCACATTTGCCCGGGTGACGATATGCGAAACCGGCGCCAACACCGTATGGCCGGCTTCGTATTGCCCAATGTATGATTGGTGGCACCCGTACGTTTCTACTGCTTTTTGCATCAGTCCCATGCGCTCACCCCCTGAATTCTGCCAGCCCGCTGAAATTCTGCTGTTCTTCCCCGAATTTTTTCATGTCCATAGGACGCAGCACTTTGTGCAGGGGGCAGTCTTGCGGTTTTGGAAAGGTAATAACACCATTTTCCATAACCGGATACCAAAAATTTGCCGTCATATGGCCAGCCGTTTCGCTGGAATAGGCCTCGTCCGCGTATGTGATCCCGTGGTACATCAGGCCAAACGCCAACATAGGCGTTTGGTCATAGGCCCCAGCCCCCTCATGAAACACACAGGGTTCCACATACCCTTGGCATTCCCGGGTCCCCAGAAAGATATCGCGCCGCCCGCCTTTGCGGATCATTTTTTTGGCGATTTCGTGATGCTTATTTTCGTTCCGGTCACCAGAAAGCTCCGGGCGGTTTTCGTTCCACTCAAAATGGGCCTGTACCTGATACCGGCAGTCCTTCAGGTAGGTATAATAAGCCAGGTCGTTGCCACCGTGGTATTTAATAGGGCGTATCCCCTTGACTTCCATTTGGATGGCATTCATAATCCGCACCTTATCAATATACCATTGCAGCGTCGGCTTCCAGTACACCGACATCAAAATGCCCTTCAGTGCTTCATAGGTGGGCACCTGATACGTACATTTTTCACCGCCTATCCGCAAAACCGGGTCGGAAAACAGAGCGTACGGTCCGCTGACTTCAAATTCCACAAGATTTGGATAACGGGTATTTTTCATGTCACACCTCCAGAAAACTGTTTTGTTGTTCCCATGTGAGCCCGATTTTCGGGTCATACGCTTGGGGCTGCAAAATCCAAACGCCGTTTACTTCGTATAACGCATGGCTCAAACGCTGTTTTTGGTACTCATACAGCGTGAGCGTATAAGGTTTTACCTGTTGGCTCCACGCCCGCAGCCAGCCGGGCGAGACACCGGCTTGTGATGCCAGTTCGGCGATGAGGGATGCCCCTTCACCGTATGGCACCACCACATCGGTGGTCTTTTCTTCGAACACCTGGAACAGATCCCCGGCCGTACGGAACGCCTGTCCTAAGCTGTACTTGCCATAAAACGGGCACTCTTCGGTATAGAGCCGGCTGTTGCTTCCCATCAGGGAAAACAGGGTATCCCGCTCTTTTTTCAAGGGGTAATCCTGATACCCTTTTTCCATATGGGCATAGAGCGCACGATAATACCACTGAATCGACCGGTCCGACGCTAAATCGCCCCCAAAATCCTGCGGACGCTGGCGGAAGGCCTCCAAAAGTTCCAGGGTCACCGTTTTGGCCCTTTGCATCTCCGGCAGTTTTGTCAGGTTTTCGTTTTGGCAGGCCACCACATACACGGGCACCGGCGACAATTCCTGCCCATGACGGTTGCACCGCCCGGCCGCCTGTATCACATTATCCATACCGGCCGCCAACCGGATAACCCGCTGAAAGGAAATATCCACGCCCGCTTCCATAACCTGCGTGGCCACACAGACCACTTTTGTCCGGTTTTGCTCCAACGCCTGGTACAGGGCTCGCAAAGTGTCCCGGCGGTGAGCCGCACACATAGAAGCAGACAAGTGAAAACAGGCGGCCCCGCTATCGGACAACGCGCGGTATAAAAACGCGGCTTCTTCCTTTTTATTGCTAATCACCAGCAGGCTATCGGCTTCCTGCAGTACCTGCCGGATCAAGCCGGGCAGGCTGTCCAGCGGCCGGGCACCGGCATCGGTCAGCCGGGTACGCCGGAACGGTTCCCATAGGCTTTTTTCAAACGGTACCACATCCACTGGACGCTCTACCAGCGGATGATCGGCCTGTTCCAGGCAGGGCTGTGTAGCCGAACACAACAAAAACGTGGTATGACAGATTTTCGAAAGGAAATTCACCGTCAAATTAAACAGGGACAACATGTGCGGGGGGATCGTCTGTACTTCGTCGATGACGACCACGGCTTCGCACAGGCTTTGAAACCGGCGCACGGACGCGGTTTTTCCCAAAAAGAAGGTATTCAGTAGCTGCACCATCGTCGTGAGGATCACCGAGGCATGCCAACTTTCGATCGCCAATTCCCGCATGTCCAGCCGATCCTCTTTTTCTTCTGTCTGCACCACATTGGAATGATGTTCCAAAATGATGGCGTCTTCGTCCAAAAAATCCCGGATGACCTTGGCGTTCTGTTCCAAGATCGCCAGCAAGGGCGTAACAAAAATCACGCGCTTTTTGCCCCATCTAGCCGCATGGGCCAACGCGTACCGCAGGGAACTTAACGTTTTCCCCCCACCGGTGGGAACGTTCAGCCGGTAGACACCCTCCGGTTTTTCTGCAAAATGGCGGCACTGCTCTGAAATCTTCGTCCGTGCCCGCTGAATGGGGGACGTCTGCGGGAAAGCTTTCAATTTTTCTTCCACACGGTGTAGCCGCTTTTCCCAAAAAGCCGGCCAGTCATCGGGTTCTGAGGAAGGAGTGATATTTTCCATAAATTCAGCGGTATCCCGCCGGTCCCCTTCCATCACCGCAGACGCTAGCAGCCGGGCCACCAGCCCCAGATAGAAAGAAAATTCTTGCCTTGTTTCATCCCCGTTTTGATCGGACAGCACAAACAGCTGATCGCACACGTCTGTTATTTCCTGATTGGCCTTTTTAAATCGCGCTTCGATTTCATCCCAGGAGGCACAGCTTAATAGAAAATGATCCCGGCTTTCCTCGTAATGGATCTTTTCTTTTTCCACACGATGCTGAAAGCCCGACAGCCGGTTTGGGTCGACACAGTCAAACAGCCCATGATGGGCCCCCACCGCATAGGCCAGCAGTTCGGCGGTCACATCCTCCATACATGCGGATGATTCGCCGTGGAAATGTTCCAGCAGCATCCGGCAACCGGAAAAGGTGTGATTGACGCTGCCCCTCTTCCCATCGGGCTGCCAGAGATACGTCTGAAACTCCTCTTTGCATTTTCCGGCATCGTGGAGCAACCCGGCGACATAGCCGCACTGGGATAACCCGGCAGCTTGTAAACAGTGGCTGGCATAATGGGCCGTATGACGGCTATGTTCTTCCACAGTTTGTCTTTGCACATTATCCGATCCCGCTGCCTTTCGGATATGGGCGAAAAAGGTCTGTGCCATATGGCCCCCTCCTTTCCTCTATGTACAGCAAGGTGTGTCACAAAGAATCACACTATTTTACAAAATTTCTACTTTTTTCCATATTTTTTCTTTTTTGTTATTATAATGTGTTTTTGTTAGCCTGTCAATAATTTTACCCTATTCTTTTTAATGAATTTATAAAAATGGTGCTTGCCGTTCTTTTACAAAATCGCTATAATGAAGTTGTCGCACCGATCCGGTGTGTGGATTGAAAAATTAAAAAGAATAGGGTTGTGAGTACCCGGGCAGGCCGGCCACTGTTTTGTGGCCGGCCTTTCTTTTTTCGTATGAAACCCGAACGGGCCCAAACGGCCTTTCCGGTTATGGGGTGAAAAACTGCCGGAACATGTCAATCACATCCGGGTTTGGATAGTCTTTCCGCCATGTGCCGTAAATGTTCCAAAAATACGGCTCCTCAAACGGGATGGCTTTCAACCCTTCATAATTGGTTTGGGAAAAATCCGGGCATACCGCCACCCCAATTTTCTGTTTACATAAGCGGTACAAGGTGTCCCCATCCATGGTTTTGGCCCGTATACGGGGCTCGAACCCTTTGAGATGGCACATCTGGATAAAGTCATAATAAATGTGGAACTGCTCATTCATCATGACCATGTCTTGCTTTTCCAGCATATCCATGCTCACGGTTTCCAGGTTCCAGAACGGGTGGCCTTCATACACGAGTAGCACAATGGGGATACTGGCCGCCACAATCTGCTCTAAATCCGGGCTTTTCCGTTGGGAGGTGACAAAGCCAAAATCCATGGTCCCATTTTCCAGCTGCAAAAGCACCTTATCATTTTCGCATTCACTCCAACTCACCCGGAAGTGGGCATGCTGATCCATAAAGTTGAAAAATTTTTCAAACGGGATCACTTTCAGGGCCCCTGTGGCAAACCCCACCTGAATCTCTTCGCTGCCCCGATTCATTTTCTCAATCTGTTTTTTGATGTCCTGCAGCTCTTGCAGCAGCTTCCGGCTTTTATCATAGAAATACAGCCCGCTTTCGGTGGGGATCATGCCCGATTTGGTGCGTGTAAACAATTGGCAATCGAGCTCGAGTTCCAGGCCTTTGATGATTTTTCCCAGCCCCTGAGGGGAAATGTACAATTTATGGGCCGCCGTGTGGATGTTGCCTTCTTCGAATACGACTTGAAAATAATAGAGATTTTTGGTGTCCATATGGCCCCTCCCTCTTTTATCTTTTCTACAGCTTATCACAAAAATGGCAGGCTGTCGTCCTTATTCCCTTAAAAAAGCAAAACAGCTTGCAAAAACGGCTGTCTTTCTCCGTTTTTGCAAGCTGCTCTTGGGGGCTGTTTTTCTGACTCGGCGATCAAAAACAGCCCTTTCTTGTTCCTTTTAGATATGGTTGGCCACTTCGAAAGCATCCCAAATGGCATACATAATATTGGATACTTTCTTGGCGTCGCCCAGCAGATAAATTTCGGGCACTTCAAATTCCAACTGCTTATACAGTTCGTTTTCTTCCTTGTAGCCCACCGCCAGAATCACGCTGTCGCAAGATAGCTTCTTCGTTTCATCGCCGCAAGTGACGGTTAGCTGGCCATCATGATACCCTTCGACCTTGGAACCGGTATAAACGTCAATGTTGTTAAAGGGAATCAACGCTTCCAGCATTTCGTGGTTCGCCGCGCACAGCGGTCCGTTGACGGCCATCAGCTTGTCCAGCGCCTCGACAATGGCCACTTTCTTGCCATGTTGTGCCAGCCACAGGGCCGTTTCACAACCGACCAGTCCGCCGCCTACTACCACCGTCGTCTGGCCGCAATCTTTTTCCTTCAAAAGCACCTGGGCCGCGGTATAGACCTTGTCATCGTCGCCCAGCGAGAAAACTTTCGGTTTCGAACCCGTCGCCACAATCACCGTATCGCAGCCAGAAGCCAGCACTTTTTCTTTGGTGAGCGGTTCGTTGAGATGCACCTCCACGTGCAATCTCTTGAGCTCATTGGTGTACCAAGCGGCTAGGGCCAGATCATCTTCCTTAAATTCCGGAGCACCGCCGGCGATCAGGTTGCCGCCCAACCGGCCGCTCTTTTCATAGACAACGGGTTCGTGGCCGCGAATCGCCAGTACGCGGGCCGCTTCACATCCGGCCACACCGCCGCCTACGATCAGAACCTTTTTCTTCTGCAGGATCGGTTCATAGGCCATGACTCTTTCTCTGGCCGCCTGGGGGTTCACCGCGCAGTTAATCATGGAATAGGAGGCCACACGTCCCATGCAGCCTTCCTGGCAGGAGATGCAGGGGCGGATTTCGCTCATCCGGCCGGACCGGAGTTTGTTGCAGTAATCCGGATCGGCCAGCAGCGGACGGCCCAAATCGATCACATCGCATTCCCCGTTTTCAATGGCTTCCAGCGCCATATCCGGGTTATCCATACGGCCCGCACAGAAGACGGGAATTTTGACAACTTCTTTCACCATCTTGCAGTACGTCCGGTACAAGCCTTTTTCCTGGTACATCGGCGGATGGTTCCACCACCAGGCATCGTAGGTACCCACGTCGGTATCCAATGCGTCATATCCGTAGCTTTCCAGCAATTGGGCGGCTTTGAGCCCTTCTTCAATGTCGCGGCCCTTTTCTTCAAATTCTTCGCCCGGCAGCGCCCCAACTCTCCAGTCCTTGATCATGCTCTTCAAACTGAACCGCAGGGTCACCGGGAAATCAGCGCCGCAGCGCTGTTTGATGACTTCGACTACTTCTTTGGCAAATCTCAGCCGGTTTTCCAGGGATCCACCGTATTCATCGGTTCTGTGGTTGAACATGGAAATGGCGAACTGATCCATCAGATACCCTTCGTGCACGGCATGGATTTGTACGCCGTCAAATCCGGCGCGCTTTGCATGGAACGCCGCGTCGCCAAACTGCTTGATAATCATATGGATTTCGTCCACGGTAATGGCACGGCACATTTTATCGAGCCACCGGTGCGGGATTTCCGACGGGGCAATCGGCGGAATATCGCCTACATTGGTAGGAATGGTCACCCGGCCAAAACCGGCCGACAGCTGCAGGAAAATTTTGCTGCCGTAGGCATGCACACGTTCGGTCATTTCACGGCTGGTCTTGACAAACTGAACCGGTTTATACAGCGGGTTCGGTACCGTGGAAGGGTCTTGCTTTTCCACATACTGGTCAAAGAACGTAACCCCGGTGATGATTAACCCCGTGCCGCCCTTTGCCCGGGCCGTGTAGTAATCAATCCCTCTTTGATTCCAGCCGCCATTGGCATCGGCCAGGCCCAGCGGGCCCATAGGCGCCATGGCAAAGCGGTTTTTCAGGGTAACCCCGCCCACCGTGATCGGGGAAAACAACTTTTGATACTTCATACGTAGATTTCTCCTCTCCTAATGATTATACAAACTGCGTTTCGATAGGCTTATTATACCATATTAGAAAAAACCCGGTGTAAACTTTTGGTTTGTTCGTAGAAAAATTCTTTTTCCTACGCCTGATTTTAGCTGTCTTATGGCGTCCCCCTATACCCGGCCACCGCTTTTTCTTCCACGTGTTTTTGATTTCAAATGGAAAACCCCGGCCGCGCCTTCGCGTGCCGGGGTCCTCTATTCGACTACATCCATTCTATCCGCGTAAAACACAGCTACTGCAAACAAAGAAAAAACAGAGCCTGGAACGCAAGTTGCATTCCAGGCTCTGTCTGGCTGGGCTGGCGCGATTCGAACGCGCGAGAATGACGGAGTCAAAGTCCGTTGCCTTACCGCTTGGCGACAGCCCAATAAAAAGAAATGCACGGTCTCTTGCTCAGAGGTGCGTGCATTTCGGTGGGGTGGAAGATGGGACTCGAACCCACGGTCTCCAGAGCCACAATCTGGCGC
>CAKNOA010000040.1 GCA_930990065.1 uncultured Clostridia bacterium
ATAATCAAACCTTTTTCATTCAGATTGCCGTTGACGGCGAATCCGTGCGGCGCAGGTTTTCTGCGCCGCATCAGTTTGCCGCCAACGCACCAAGGAGAATGTGCCGAAATGAACAATCACTCTCTGAAGGAGCAGGCTCATGAGGAGATTGAACGGATCTTCCGAATCCTTCTGCCTCAAAACGGGCTGGCCGTGAGGGAAGAACAGATTGCCCTATGCCATGCCATGCTGGATACCCTGCTCAAAAATAACATCGCTTTATGCGACGCAGGGGTTGGGATCGGCAAAACTTATGCCTATCTCACCGCCTGCATTTTACTGAAAAAGTTTGCACCCCATGGACCTGCCGGTTCCCAGCCGGTGGTGGTTTCCACTTCCAGCGTTGCCCTGCAGGATGCCATCATCGGGGAATATATCCCATTCCTGTCCCGGATTTTTCTGGAGAATCACATCATCCATAAACCAATCCGGGCAATGGTACGAAAAGGCAAGGAACGCTTTGTCTGCGACGCCCGTCTTGCGCAGCGATTGGAAGCTGTGAAAGAGAAGAAAAAGAATGCAGAGCAGATGAAATCCCTTCTCTCTTTGCGTACCTATTACGACTTAGATGCCGTAACCGGCCTTAGCGGATTTGACCGGCGGCAAGTCTGCGTTCCGAAAGTTTGTGAGAAAAGCTGTCCTCTGCGAAATACCTGCCGGTATCATCAATATTTGAAGGAAGCCAAAAGTGCGGAGATTTTCGTCCAGATTTGTAACCACAATTATTTGCTGGCCGACGCCGCCCACCGTTTGCTGGAGCTGCGGCCTCTTCTCAATGATTATCGGGTTTTGGTGATTGACGAAGCCCATAAGCTGCCGGAAGCCGCCCGCCAAATGTACGGACAGAGCCTGTCGGCAGAAGATTTCAGAGAACTTTGTACTTTGCTGGAAAAAGAAAAATGTATCCTTGCGGCCCAGAGGCTGAAAGAAAAATTTTCCACCCTTATGGGGGCCATGTGTCGGGGTGAACTGTTGGAAGAAGCGCAGCGCACCGCCTTCGTTTTAACAGCGGATCGGGAAGCGGCGCTTCGGAATTGCCTTTCCCTTCTTCGGCAGACTCAAAAACAGCTTGCTCCGCACCTTCCCCGGTGGATTATCTACTGGCTGGGAAGAACAGAGCAAACCCTCAACCTGTTTTTTACCGGGGATCGCAGGTACGTCCTTTACATCCAGTACGATAGGGATGGAAGCCCCAGCCTCTGTGCAGCCAGCCGGGAAATGCCGGAACAGCTGCGCCGGGCACTGTGGCTGAAAGATATTCCCTCCATCCTGACCTCCGGTACCCTTATGGCTGGGGGCAGCTTTGACAGGACCCGCCAGCTCATGGGGCTGTCCGTAAGCAAGCGACTGGATGATTTTATTTCGGTTTCTCCTTTCAATTATAAGGAAAACTGTCTTCTCTACATTCCAAATGATCTTCTAAAAACACAGATGGGCAGCGAACAGGAAGCCAAGTGTCTAGCAGAGCAGATCTGTCGCTTAGTGAAAGCTACATATGGCCACACTCTGGTACTTTTTACTTCCTATTCCCTCATGGGCGCTGTTTACAATCCAGTGAAAGATCGCCTGCCTTTTCCGTTAATGGAAGTGTGGCGGCACTCGCAGAATGTCATCCACCAGTTCAAGCAAGCCTCCAACGCCGTGCTGTTCGCAGCAGGCTCCTGTTGGGAAGGTGTAGACTTTCCCGGAGATATGGTATCGTCGCTGATTATCGTGCGGCTGCCCTTTCCTGTTCCCGATCCATTGAGCGAAGCGGAACGGGAACAATATCCCACGCTACAGGATTATATCCGGGCGGTGATTATCCCGGATATGCAGGTAAAGCTGCGGCAGGGCTTCGGGCGAGCCATCCGCACCGAAACCGACACCTGTGTTGTCAGTATTTTAGATTACCGGGCAGCCCCCGGAGAACGGTATCACCGGGCTGTTCTGGAAACCCTGCCTCCCCTTCGTATCACCAAAAAAATTGAAGATGTGGAAGCATTCATCCGGGCAAAGAAAAGCCCGGATTATTTTTTGCCATAAAGGAGATTACCATAGATGAATCAAAAATATTTATGCGGTGTCGCTGTAAACGGACAGGAAGAAGAAATCCTCGCTTATTTTGAAGCAACACCGGAAAATGTTGCTGCCTTCCTTTGTGCTTATCCATCTTACCGAAAAATCGCCGTGTGTACAACAGACGGAAAGCCTTTCCTTACCGTTGATTTAGGATTGAGAGTTACAATTCCGGATCAGAAATACTTGCATGAGAAACTCCTGCCGATTCTGCACCCGATCCAACAGGGAGAAGCGGGACCCCCGAAGTTAAAAACGGTATCAAAGGAAATTGCCGAAGCAGCACCCTGTCCCAAACCGGACTGGAACTATCTTTATTGGGATGGATATAGCAACAAAAAATACCAAGCCATCCTCAACGGGAAAGGACTGCTGAATTGGGAACAGGATGGCAAAATTCATAAAGTCGAACTGCAGGTACGCCCTTATATGGATCGAAACAACCTGGCCATTGAAATAGTCTGTTGGGACAGTGGTGTGCCGGAGCCATGGAAGAGCCTCACGGTAAATTTAGACGGACAGCGGGATAAAAACTACGCCTTTGTCGACTGCGACCTGAAGGATGATCTTCTCTTATGGCTGGACAAAAACGGTCTTGCCAAGCATACAGGTTCCATGGTGCAAAACGGTTCCGCTGTTTACGCGGAATACCGTTTTATCGGCAAGCGGCTGAAGGAACTGGATCCTGACGGCTACCGTGTGTATGAAGAACGATATATTGAAGCCAGAAAAGCGCAAGCCCTCCCGGAAGAAAGGAGTCAATGAGAGATGAGCTTACCTTACGCCAGCCTTCCTGTGTGGTTATACAGCCGGAGCAGTGACAAACATCCTGCTGTCCTTTTTGGGCAGATGAAGGATCTGCTGGAGCAAGCTGAGCAGCAGAAATACACGGTTGTTGGCACCTCTCAGGATATGAGCACCGGCAGGAACATGGCTCGGATGGGCCTTAAGCAGATGCTACAGGCCGTCAAAAGCGGCTTGGTTCGCGCTGTGCTGGTGCAAAATTTGTCACGCTTAAGTCATGATCCCGCCATTCTGATACAGATATTGGAATACCTGCAGGACCACAATGCGGTACTGATCACCACCGAAAGCGACCTGCGGTATGAGCTCCATATCAAGGGCTTGGAGCAGCACCTGTTAAACCGGGCGGCCCGAAAAGGCTGCGGCCTGCCATGGTAAAGTTGTTATGGCCGTACCATATACTCTCCAGGCCCCCGGCGGACAGGTGATCAATGAAATTCAATATTATATCGCTTTTTCGGCTTTGACAAAACTGCTGGAGCAGGGCCGGATTACCACAGAACAATGCCGGCAGGCCAACGCCGCCATTGCCGAAAAATATGGCGTGCCTCTTTACACAATCCATCCAGAAACAGGAGAAAAAACATGATGATGCATTGCATACCGATGAGTGGGCTCATCGAAAACCCGAAGCTGTATTCTACGATTCGGGTCAGTCTTATGGAAAAAGAGGGCGGTGAGGTTGCTGAAGCCTTGTATGATTACGCCGCCTGCTACGAGCAGGACATCGCCCAAGCCATGAAAGACTTTCATACCGAGCAATACCCATCCACCGACCTCATGCAATATTTTTCACTGCCGAACAAGCGGCTGGAAACTGCCATCAGGAGCAAGGTGCTTTCCGCCCATCCAACTGTCCACGCAGAAGGAAAAATCCTCTACGCTGTTTTGGAACTCCAGATGGCGAAGGACCTGACAGTGGAAGAATTTACGTCTTTTGTCAAACAAATTGCCCGCCAATATGAAACAGGCTGGGGAGAAAAGCTGGAGTACCACGATATCAAGGCAAAAAATTCCGACGTCGTCTCCATACGACTTTACCACGATAATATAAAGTTTTTTACGGGAGAGGCATTCGAGAAGCAGATAAAAAGAGCGAGAACCAGGCGGGCATCCAGAAGTTCACCGGAACGGTAAGACCTGGAGTCCCTCCACTGTTGCTAATGCCGAAAAGTGCGGCGCATAGCAACTCAATATTTAGTGGTTGTCGTGATAGCTATCCGGGACGGGTTGTGGTAGTGTTGTGTGTGACAAAAAAGATGTCCAACCGGAAAGGAGGGGGCGAAGGTGCCGCAGGTCAAAGTTATACAGCCAATAGCAGAACAGGCCAAAAAGCTGCGGGTTGCCGCGTATGCCCGAGTGAGCAGCGACTCGGTTGACCAGCTGAACTCCTTCGCCACCCAGGTAAGCTATTACACCAGTTACATCCAATCCAAGGACGAATGGGAATTTGCGGGCCTTTATGCCGACGAAGCAATTTCCGGCACGACAGCCGACAAGCGGGACGATTTTCAGCGCCTGCTTGCCGACTGCCGGGCCGGGAAGATTGACCGCATCCTTGTCAAATCCATTTCCCGGTTTGCCCGGAACACCATTGACTGCCTGCAAGCGGTGCGGGAGCTAAAGCAGCTTGGCGTGGCGGTGGAATTTGAAAAAGAGGGACTCGACACCGGGAATATGGGCAGCGAAATGCTGCTGAGTATTTTGGGATCGGCTGCACAGGAGGAGTCCCTCTCTATCTCGAAAAACCTAAAATGGAGCTACCGACGCCGGATGAAGTCCGGTGATTTTATTACCTGCAGCGCCCCCATCGGGTACTCGTTGGAAAACGGCACATTGGTACCGGATCCACAGGAGGTACCTATCGTTGAATACATTTTTAACAGCTACCTTGCGGGAAAAGGCACTGATGAAATCGCAGCAGAAATAAATAAGATGGAAGTGACCTTTAAGCATAAACAATCCGACAGATGGCATAATTCTACCATTCGGTATATTTTGACGAATGAAAAATACATTGGAAATTCATTGGTACAAAAAAAGTTTACGCCGGAAGAATTGCCATTGAAACGAATTCGCAACGTCGGACAGCTTGCGAAATATTACATCAAGAATTCCCATCCTGGAATCATTCCACCTGAAACATTTGAAGCGGTACAAGAACTTCTCAAACAAAGAAGCACAGTCCATGCCCCTAAGACGGGAATTCGCCAGTTTCCTCTTACCAAAAGAATAAAATGTGGGCTTTGTGGTTCTACATTTTTCCGGAGGTCCAATGGTCAGTCCGTAAAATGGATTTGTGCCTATCACTTAAAAAGCAAAGAGTTTTGCCCCGTCAAGGCAATTCATCAAGAAGAATTTTTTCTGGCTTTTATTAGGCTTTATAATAAACTGCTGGATAACCAGTGTATCCTAAAAACCATGCTGAGTCAGCTGCAGGAGCTGCATGACAAAGCCATCTATACAAGGCCGGATGTAGCAGACTTACATGAGAAAATATCTGAACTCGTCAAGCAGAACCATTCACTCGCAAGGCTGCAGGCCAAGGGGTGTATGGATTCTGCTCTTTTTATAGAGCGAAGCAACCGTAACAACAAGCTGATCGAAGAACTTCGCCGGGAGCTGAACCAGCTCAAAGAGCCGGACAACATCAGCAATGCTATTGAAAGTACCAAGCTGCTGTTGGATCTGATGGAGGGGGCCCAGCCCATGTTGGAATTTGAACCTTCTGTATTTAAGAGCATGGTAAAGCAAATCACGGTTTATCCCGAAAGATTCTGCTTTCATCTAACCAATGGCCTAACGCTCGACGAAGGGAGGTGAAGCCATGAAGAAAATACGATATCTCCCTTTTGGCTATCAAATTGCGCAAGGGAAGGTTATAGAAAACCCATCTGAAAAGGAACTTGTCGTGGAGCTTTACCAGAGGTATCTGCAGGGCTGTTCCATTAAGCAATTAACTCAGTATGCCGGGCAACACGGTGTTCCATACAGAGAGAATTCAACTGAATGGAATAAAAACATGATTACCCGGATACTGGAGGATGAACGATACTGGAACGGAAATACCTATCCTCCGATTATCAGCAAAGAACTTGCAGACAAAGTAATTCAAATTAAAAGAAGCAAGGCTGCGCCGTATTCTGGGGTTCTGTTTATTCAGAAAAAACTGGTCTGCCCAGATTGTGGAAACGGAATAACGCGCAACAGCAGAAAGAAGCCAAAAATATTTTGGGATTGTAAAAGGTGCCACAAACGCTTCGGACCTTTGTCTGACTATGGCCTGTTGCAATCTGTAGAAAATAAACTGCTGGAGGTTTGCCGAAATCCGCAGATAGCAGAACCGGAACAATTCATTGGCAGCAGCCTGTCCATGCAGGCGGCCCGCCTGACGAATGAAATCAATCAGGCGCTGGGGCAGCGGGAAGTGGATCCGCAAAGGCTGCTTCCTCTCATTCTGGAATGTGCCGCTGAGAAATACAAAACCTGCCATATTAAGGAGTCCGACCACATCACCATAAACATCAAGGCACTTTTTCAAGAGCACGGTAACGACGAAAAGTTGGACCGGGAGCTTTTTGAACAGACCATTGAACAAGTTATCCTGCAGTCGGATGGAACCGTTCGGCTCCGGCTACTGAATAGTAAAATATTGTGAAAGGAGAGAATCCCATGCCAGGGAAAACAGTCATGGTGATACCTGCAAATCCCATGCTGGCCGACCTGCGGAAGCGAAAACACAAGCTGCGAGTAGCAGCATACTGTCGGGTCAGCACGGAGGAAGAAGAACAGCAAAACAGCTTTGAAGTGCAGGTAAACTACTACACCGACAAAATCACCCGCCATGAGGGCTGGCAGCTGGCCGGAATTTTTGCAGATGACGGCATCTCTGGGGTAAGCACCAAAAAAAGGGATCAATTCAATAAAATGATTGAACTGTGCCGGAAGAAGAAAATAGACCTCATCCTGACCAAATCCATCTCCCGGTTTGCACGGAATACCCTCGACTGCATCAAATATGTCCGTATCCTGAAAAGCTGGGGAGTCCCCGTGATATTCGAGAAGGAGAACATCGACACCTCGAATATGAACAGCGAAATGATTTTAACCTGCCTGAGTTCCTTTGCCCAAGGGGAAAGCGAATCCATCAGCGGAAACGTTACCAAAGGGATCCGTATGGGCTACCGGCAAGGGAAATTTAGCTTCCACTACAAGAATTTTTTGGGCTACCGAAAAGGTCCGGATGGTGAACCTGAAATTGTACCGGAAGAAGCGGAAGTCATCCGGCTGATCGCGCAAAACTTCTTAAACGGCGACAGCCTGATTACCATCAAAAAGACTTTAGAGCGCATGGGGATACTGACTGCCACCGGCAACAAGAACTGGAGTACCGAATCCATCCAACGCATTTTACAAAACGAAAAATACATGGGCGACGTTCTCCTCCAGAAAACCTACACCGCCGACTTTATCGAAGGCAAGGTAAAGAAAAACAATGGGACTCTCCCACAATACTATATCAAAGACCATCACCCTGCCATTATCCCAAGAGAGATGTTTTACCAAATTCAAGAGGAAATCGCCCGCAGAAACAGCAAGAAGCCTGCCAACACCAAGAAAGCGAAAACCAACCGCGGCCGGTTCACCAGCAAGTACGCTTTGTCGGAAAGGCTGGTTTGCGGCGACTGCGGCGGTTACTTCCGGCGTGTAACCTGGAACATTCATGGGAGAAGGCAAATTGTCTGGCGCTGCATTACCCGGCTGGAATGCGGTCCGAAAGTCTGCAAGAATTCCCCCAGCCTGGAAGAAGGGACCCTTCATGCTGCCATACTTGCAGCCATCCGTTCTCTCGTCCAAGGACGCCAAGAAGAAATGGCCGCTGCACTGCAAGACACCCTAATAAACTGTATCTCCGGAGAAAACGATGAGGCCAGCCCCATCGTTATAAAGAACAGGCTCGATGAACTAGACAAGGAGTTGGACCGGCTGCTTACTATGGAAGAAAATGAAATAACCGACAGGCGTATCAGGCAAATCAGCGACGAGATGCTGCGTCTGAAGCAAATGAAAAAACGGGCGGAACTTTCTGCCCAACAGAACATAGGCAGAGAGAATAAGGCAAAGGAAATCCTAAGCCTGCTCCGTGCGGAAGATCTCGACCTGACGGAATACTCCGACGCCCTGGTATACCGGATCATTGAAAGAATCACCGTACTTTCCAAAGAAGAAATCCGCATCCGATTTGCGGGCGGATTTGAGATCACTCAGCCCCTTCATTGAGAAGCAGGCACAGAGAAATGCTGGCAGAACATACCCTGCCGGTGTTTCTTTGTGCCTGCTTTTTTATATTGACCGCAATTGAATTTTAACAGCAAAATCGGACATACTGAATTTGAGAAAGTGAGGTTATCTTTATGTTTAAACATGAAAAAATGCTTTTCCATCCTGTAGAAGTCGAACGTCCAAATCCGCAATATGCAGCTCTCCTTCAAGAGCAGCTTGGCGGTGCGAATGGTGAGTTAAAAGCAGCCATGCAGTATATGTCGCAGAGTTTTCGTATTAAAGACCCGGAAATCAAAGATTTGTTTCTGGATATTGCGGCGGAAGAACTGGGGCATATGGAAATGGTGGCGCAAACCATTAATCTTTTAAACGGCCATGATGTGGAAGCGGCCAAAGTACCGGCAGGCGAAATCGAGTCCCATGTGCTTTTAGGGTTAAATCCGGGACTGATTAACGCTTCAGGATATTCATGGACCGGGGATTATGTGACGGTAACGGGTGATCTTTGCGCCGACCTGCTTTCCAACATTGCATCTGAGCAGAGAGCAAAGGTTGTCTATGAGTATTTATACCGGCAGATTGATGACAAGAAAGTAAAAGAAACCATAGATTTCCTGTTGAACCGTGAAGAAGCGCACAACGCCATGTTTAGAGAAGCGTTTAATAAGGTGCAAAGCAGCGGCTCCAACCGTGACTTTGGGACAACCAAAGCAGCCAGGATGTATTTCAGTATGTCGGAGCCTTCACCAGCGGATAGCCAATTTACAGATACCGATGTCGCCCCTGTATCATTTAACTAAAAATCTAAGCAGAAGCTCTTGGCCTAACGGAAGCACCTCGATGCTTGAGTATTGCCTAAGAGAATCACTCTACCTTAGAAAAAATCCTTATCCTATTTTCGGACGGATTTGAAATCGCCCAGCTACTTCATTGAGAAGCAGGCACAGAGAAATACCGGTAATGTATGTTCTGCCGGTATTTCTCTGTGCCTGCTTTTTCGTTTGCTTTTTAGGCTTACTTGTGTTATACTTCGTACAGAAATTGAGGGACCTTGTCGCATTTTGATACTTTTGTTTTTAGACGTGAGGGTATCTTTTTTGTCAAGGGAACCCAAAAAAGGGCAAGCGAACATTCGCTTGCCCTTTTTTTGCTTTAAAATGTATCTAGCAGGTGAGGCGGAAACCGATACATCCAGAAGGCCAGATGAAAGTGATTTTTGGAAAAGTAGTAGCAAAGAAGCCTCTTTGGCGGGGCCGGTCAAAAGGCGCGGCTTGTTGAATTACGCAACAAATTATGATAAAATTCACTATAATTGGGCTTTCTAAATCGTGTTGTAGCAAACGGGAAAAGCCTGTGCCGTAAAAACCGGAAAAAGACCGTTGGACGGGTGAACGGGCCCAAAAAGAAGGGCCGGAACTTGGGTTCGGCGTAAAGAGAGGGAATCGATCATGAGTGGCAGACGCAAAAGCCCAAAAATAGACGGCGGGTGTGGGGCAGCTTTGCTGGTAGTGGGGGTTGTGGCAGCTCCCATCGCTTACGCGCTGGAATTCATTTTTAAAAATATTGGAATTATTATTCTTTCGCTGGCGATCGTAAGTGCGTGCGTTGGAATATTTTTTCTTTTTCGTAGTCTGTTCCAACAAAGGAAGAATAGGCAAGAGGAACAAAGACGGTATGAAAGCATGGCCCAGGCGCCGGAGAAGGCCCCTACCCTGTTTCCCGTTTCCGATGATCCGGTTTTTGCCAACCCGGAAGAAGAATGGCTCAATAGGGAGTTCCGTACCTTTTTACGGCGCAAAAACGAGAGTATTCAGGCCAGCGCCCATTTGGGATATTTGGAAAGCAAGACAAAAGCCCTGTACTTTTTGGGACGAAGTGAAGAAGCCGGACAATTAAATGAAAGCCTTACTCAGGCGCGCAATGCCCTTGCCAAAGTGCAGGGCCCGCGAAATATCACATTTAATTCCAAGTATTGTGCCAGCTTTTACCGTACACCGCAAATTAAACAGGCCTATACGGCTTTTTCGGAGAACCTTCCCAATGAAAGGATGAACCCTGTGGGGGATTTTTTTCAAAACCCGCAGGCAAAAGTCGTGAAACTCTCTCCCACGTCCGCCTGGATTTTTACCCCCTTTTATGTGGTGGTGTATCAGGGGACCGGGAAAAAGTTACAAATCGTGACCTACCGGGAATTTTCCCTGTCCGCAAGGCTCACGAGCGAACGGCTGTCTGGCCGCTGCGAGGCTTTCGATGAAATTGAACATATCGGATACCGGTACGAAACGAAAAACGGATCGCGGGACATGCGCTCTGGTTTTATCCGTACTCCAGTCGGTAACCGCTCTGCAAAAGGAACCGAAAGGAAAAAAGTCGGACGCCACAAAAACCATGGAAGAGAATCTCGCAGCGCTGACGGATGCACTGAAAGAACGGTACCGTTCCGGGGAGAAAAAGGCGTATTCGTTTGCGAGTTTACGGGAACAAAATCCGGATTTACCGGTTGGCTCTCTTGGCGTATGGGCCAAACGTGTGTATGGACAAAACGCAGTGGAATATGTAAAAGCACAGGGGCTGTTGGCAGAATATGAGGGACCGGAGAGGCAAAAACCCATAGCCGCCAAAGAAAAGACAAAAACAGAGGAATAACAGAAAGGGCAGCGCCGGATCTTTTCGGTTCCATCAGGGAGAGGCCCTTCGGTTCCGTGGCGGCCGAAATCACTGCCGGACGGGAAAACCGTGGGAGTATGGGGGGCGACCGGTGACCGATACTTACCCTTGGCGCTTTACCCCATAAAGCCGCCGCCCCGCCGCTAAGACAGACACGCTTTTGGGCGGGGCGGCATAGAATAGTCCGGGGTGAAGGCTGTGCAGGCGTGTGAATGGACGGCATCCATCACGGCCCTTTCTAATGCGCTGGCGTGCCGGTTGACAGATGACGAACTGAATCTGCTGGGCGTAACGCTCACGCAATTGGGTGACACCCTGATAACGATTGCCACCCGGCGAAGTATTTGCGGCCGGTGTGAAAAAAAGAAATAGGGCCGGATGGATGTAAAAAAGGAAGGCTTTCTGGTGTACCCAGAAAGCCTTCCTTTTTTAGGATTTAAATTTCTTGCAGCGTGCCGGTTTGCAGTTTTTCCCGCAAAGAGAGCACCTTCTGTTCAATTTTTGCAATGGTCTGGCGGAAAACATCGTCCCCCTGGCCGGTGGGGTCGTCAAGGCCCCAGTTTTCGGTCAAAACGCCCGGCAAAACCGGGCACTGCACCTGGCATCCCATTAGGATCACCACGTCCGGGGTGGGGATTTCCGACAGCAGCTTGCTAGACTGGGTGCGCTCCATATCCACATGGTAAAGCTCCTTCATCAGCCGCACCGCGTCGGGATTCAGATGCGGCTGTCGCTGAGTGCCCGCCGAATAGCTTTCGAAGACGTCCGAAGCCAGGAGCTTCCCCATGGCTTCGGCAATCTGGCTGCGGCAGGCGTTGTGTACGCACAAAAACGCCACTTTCGGTTTGCGCCCTTTCGGCGGGAGGGAAGAGGGATTACTCATGCTTTGCCTCGTTTTCCGCCATAAAAGCCGCCAGTTTCTTTTGGATGTCGTCGGGCTTTAATACGACGCCCATGGCGATCACTTTCCCATTTACCGTCAGGGCCGGCAGGCGCATAATGCCGGTAGACATGATGGTCTGCATGTCGGTGATATACGCGACCTCGGCCGGCAGGCCGGCTTTTTCCACCGCCGCTTTCGTGTTTTCATACAGCGCGTGGCAGGAAGCACACCCGGAACCCAGCACCTGAATGGTGAGGGCCCCGTCCGGCGCGGGCGGCGTAGCGGGCGATGCCGGTTTTGTGTCATTTGCTTTTTTGTTAAATCCAAAGAGTGCCATAAAAAATACCTCCTAAAAAATATGAGAAGCAGGCCCCGCGGAAAAAACCGCAGGTTATACCAGCCTAATGGACAAAAAGTTAAACAGATACCCCACCAGTAAAATACCCAGGGTACAAATCAGCACAAATATGCCACGTAGTTTTGGCTTTACGGCTTTGCGCAATAAGATCATCGACGGCAGCGACAGCGTGGTCACCGCCATCATAAACGACAGTACAACCCCCTATAGCGCCCCTTTTTGCAGCAGGGCTTCGGCAATGGGGATGGTGCCGAAAATAGCGGCATACATGGGCACCCCGGCGACCGTCGCCAGCAAAACGCCAAAGGGGTTGCCGTCGCCCAGCAGCTGCACAATAAACGAAGTGGGAATCCAGTTGTGGATGATGGCGCCAAGGCCCACGCCGGCGACCACATACGGGAATACCTTTTTGGCGGTGGCCGTCATCTGGCCGAAGGCGTAGGAGAGCCGGTCCCGGCGGGTGAGGGAAGCTTCATCGGCCTGTATGGCGGACCCGTGACGGATGAAATCTTCCACCTGGTTTTCAAGGCCCATCTTTTCGATCAGCGTGCCCCCGACGACGGCGACCACCAGCCCAAAGAGCACATAGAGCACGGCGATTTTCCACCCGAAAATGCTCATCAGCAGCAAAAGCGACCCCAAATCCACCATGGGCGAGGAGATCAAAAACGAAAAGGTCACGCCCAAAGGCAGCCCGGCGCTGGTGAATCCCATAAAAAGGGGAATGGACGAACAGGAGCAAAAAGGCGTCACGGTGCCGAGCAAAGCGGCAATCGTATTCGCCCCACCCCGTGGAACCGGCCCAAAATCCGGCGGCTCCGCTCGGGAGGGAAATAGCTCTGGATATACGGAATCAGCAGGATTAAAACCCCTAACAGCACCATGATTTTGATCAGGTCATAGAGGAAAAACCAAAGGCTGCCGCCTAAGCGGGTTGATACATCCAGCCCGCAGGCGGTGAGTAAATCGCCGATGAGCGTTTGCAGCCATTTCATGCCCAACACCTGGTTCTGGATAAAATCCCAAACCGTACGAACGATGTCCATGGATATCCCTCCTTGTAAAATCGAAAAAAGTTGATTTGAAAAACCCAAAGAAAAGCCACCGCCTAGGGGGCGATGACTTTTTACCGGCAACAACCACCCGTTTTACACCCGGTGGTCTCATTCCCGGTGTTTTCACACCCGGTGCCTTCACACCCGGTGTCTTCGGTCAGAATGTCCTGCAAAAGCGCAAGGGCCCGCTGCCCGCCGGCTGGTTGCAACCGGTAGTGGGTCCACTTGCCGTCTTCCCGCCCGGTGACCAAACCGGCTTCGCACAAAATTTTCATGTGGTACGAAAGGGAAGACTGCGGTAAGCCCATCTCCCGGGTGAGCACACAGGTGCACTTTTCGCCGCTTTTCAGCAGCGTAAGGATTTGCAGCCGCTTTGGGTCAGCCAGCGCTTTAAAAACCCGGGCGCTGGATTCATAGGAAGCCACGGGGTGAACACCTCTTTTCATCGTGTTGCGCTTAGTATACGTCTCAAATCGAAAAAAGTCAATATAAAAATCCCGGCGTTTTTGGAAAAAAGGGGTCTTTTCCGCTATTTTCCCGCCCGGGGCTTGCTTTTTTTAAACAAAGCTGTATAATAATCGTGAATTTCTGATTACAAAAAATGACAAACACAGAGAGGGAGATTCAAAGTGAAAAAACGCCTGGTGATGACCATAGCTTTTTTGGTCCTTTGTATGGTGGTTTTACTGGGAGCTTGTAACCGGGAAAATGGCACGCTGCCCTCTTCGCCCAAAACGCTTCTGGAGCACGGGCAGGACGTGGTGGCGCTGATGGACGAAATGGCAGGCAGCGAATCGTACCGGCAGGCCATGGGCGGGTCCGACGAACTCAAACAGGTGATGCAGTCCATAGGGAACCATGGACAGCCGCTGGCCGTGTATAAAATCACCCTGCCTGATAACCTCGCCACCTCTTCTTTTGGGGTAGATACGTCCGATTGGTCGGATGCCTTAAAGCAGAACATGCGCAGCCGCACGGCTTCGATGATCATCAACCAGCTCAATGGCAGCATGGGGGTTGCCAAACTGACCGCCGCCAGCGCCTGCACCGCCCAGAAGACGTTTGTCAGCAAAGACGTAACGGCACCGGTTACCTACCTGTATGTGTACGGCGGGGCGACCCCGGCGGCCGTGACGTTTATGCCCGGGGAAGACGGCGCCGTGATGGCGTCGGGTGTGTTTGTGTTCACCGATTCGCTGCCCACGGGTTCCCTAAAGGAAGTCAAAGAGATGTTTGCCCCTTACTCCGCTACGGTGGAACAGGTAACGGAATAACCCTGTCGGATAAAAAGACCGGATGGAAAATGCCATGCGGTCTTTTTTTGTGCCCGTTTTTTCACGCCTGGTTCTAGGCCCGGCATTTTTATGCCTGGCATTTCATGTCCCGGTTACACCGTACGGCTCAGTTTTAAAAAGGTCAGGTTGATTTCCCCGTCCCGCGCCGGTCCCGAACCGGAATACGTCAGGGTGAACGTGGTGGCCTGGGGGGCGGCCAAAATCAGCGTGGCAGACCCGCAGGCGCTGGACCCGTTGGCGGTAGTGGCAAAATAAATGCCGTTTTCCAGGTGGGGGGTACCGTTATACGAGGGGGTCACCTGCAAATAGTTGGGGGTACTGAAAACGGCGGATACCTTTAGGTTTACCAGGTAGTACCCGGGCTGCAAGGCAATGGTGGTGGCGCCCGTTTGCACAATTTCCCCGGTGGGATCCGTCACACCGGGGAACAAGGTCAGCTGGGTGCCCGGGGTGAACAGGGACTGGTAAGCGTAGTAATAGGCACAGGAATCTTCCGGCCGGGTTCCCGCCGGGCCGGTGGCTCCCGTTGCCCCCGTGACCCCGTTGCTTCCCGTGGCCCCCATGGGCCCCGTAGGTCCCGTTGCCCCGGTAGGCCCCGTGGGGCCGGCCAGTCCCCGCGTTCCGGCGGCCCCGGTGGGCCCTGTGGCTCCCGTAGGGCCGGTCGCTCCGGTCGGGCCGGTGGGCCCCGTTGCCCCCGTGGGGCCGGTCGCTCCCTGGGGTCCCGTGGGACCGGTGGGGCCCGTCGGGCCGGTGGGCCCTATACCACCTGTGGACCCCGACGGCCAGGGGCAGCACCCCGGCCACGAAATGGGATAGGCGCCGCAGGGCCCGGTATTCATCCACATGGAAAACCCCCGCTTTCGTTCCCTGTATTCTGTGTTAGTCTATGCCGCAGAGGCCGGGAAGGTGACGGGGCAATTGACTTCGCGCACGGCCTGTGCCATAATGGGACTATCTTTTCGGGAAGAAAAACGCCCGGTTCCTACCGGCGACAGGGAAAGGAAGTATGATAGATGGAACAGACGATTGGTTTTATCGGGTTTGGCAACATGGCCCAGGCCATGGCGGCCGGATGGCTGAAAACGGGAGCGGTACCGGCCCGGCAGATGGTGGCCTGCGCCAAAAGCCGGGAGAAGCTGTGCCGTACCACCGGGGCTTTGGGGATCACCCCCTGCCACAATGCGGAAGAAGTGGTCACCCGCGCCGATGTGGTGATTTTGGCGGTGAAACCCTACCAGCTCCAGGAGGTGACGGCGCCCATCCTCGAACAGCTAAAGGGCAAAACCATTTTGTCGGTAGCGGTGGGGTATCCGTTTGACAAACTGGAAACCCTCCTGCCCGGGCTCATGCACTGGAGTTTAATGCCCAACACGCCGGTGGCGGTGGGGCAGGGCGTGATTTTAGGGGAAGTGAAACACTCCCTCAGTGAAGAAGCCCATCAAAGCGCCAAAGAACTCCTTGGCGCCATTGCCATGGTGGAAGAAGTGGAAACCGACAAATTCGGCATCGCCGGGACGATCACCGGCTGCGGCCCGGCGTTTGTCAGCCAGTTTATCGAAGCGCTGGGCGACGCGGCGGTGCTGCACGGCCTGCCCCGGGCCACGGCTTACCGCCTGGCGGGGCAGATGGTGGCGGGCACCGGCCGGCTGCTGGTGGAAAGCGGCCAGCACCCCGCCGCGATGAAAGACGCCGTGTGCTCCCCCGGGGGCACTACCATTGTGGGTGTAGCGGCGCTGGAACGCGGCGGCCTGCGGGCAGCGGTGATCGATGCCATCGACGCCATCCAGAAAAAATAATCAAAAAGAAGAACCGGCCTGCAGCGACTGTGGGCCGGTCCTTTCTGTTTAGTAAAACGTTATTCGTCTGCTTTTTCCGTTTGGGCCGGATCAGGTTTGGTGATAACGGCTTCCACAATGCGGTGGCCGCGGATTTTGGTCACATGGATTTGCAGCCCATAGATTTCGGTGTCAAAGGTAGAGCCGTCCTGGGGAATGGCCGTGAGGGTGTTTAAAATCATGCCGCCCAGGGTGTCGTAATCCCGGTCTTCCGGCAGGTGCAGCCCGAACAGTTCTTCTAGCTGTTCCACGTCCACACTGCCCGACAAACGCCACTGGTTTTGGCCAATGGCCTCAATTTCGGTGGGTTCGGCGGGGTCGAATTCATCGTAAATGTTCCCCACGATCTCTTCCACCAGATCTTCCATGGTGATAATGCCGCTGGTTTGCCCGTATTCGTCCACCACCACGGCCAGGTGCACTTTTTTCTGCTGCATGTCCCGGAACAGAGTGGAAGCGCTCAGCGTTTCCGGCACAAAATAGGCGGGATGGATCAGCTTTTCAATGGGAGTGGGGAACCCGCTGCTGCGGTTGAGCAGGAACGTGCGGGCATTTAAAATACCCACAATGTCGTCGAGATCCTTTTTATACACCGGGTACCGGGACAGCCCGCTTTCGCGGATCAGGTTGAAAATCGCGCCGTCTTCTTCCGTTAGGGAAATCGCCCGCACCTGGGAGGCATGGGTCATGCAGTCGTATACCGTCGCGTCGCCAAAATCGAAGACGTTTTCAATCCATTCCTTTTCGCCCTGGTCAATGGTGCCCTTTTCTTCGCCCAAATCCACCATCATGCGGATTTCCTCTTCGGTGACGGTTTCTTCCTCCGCTTCGGTTTTCATCCGCAACAGCCGCAAAACAAGGTTCGTCGAGACCGACAGAAACCACACCACCGGCTTCATCACAAACGCCACCGCCGATACCACCGGGCAGGCAATGCGGGCCACCTGCATGGGTTTTTGCATGGCTACGCGCTTGGGGACCAGTTCGCCGAAAATCAGCGTAAAGTACGAAAGGATGATCGTAATCAAAATCACGCTGATGGTATTCAGGCTATTCATCGACAGTGCCGTAAAGCCCAGCCCGTTATACAGCCAGTCGGTCAGGTAACCGGCAAAGTTATCGGCGGCAAAGGCGCTGCCCAAAAAGCCGGCCAGGGTAATGCCGATCTGAATGGTGGAAAGGAACCCGGCGGGTTCTTCCACCAGTTTTAGTAGTTTTCCGGCGGTTTTATCGCCCTCTTCCACCATGTGGCGCAGTTTGACGGCGCTTAGGGAAATAATGGCGATTTCGGTCATGGCAAAAAAAGCGTTGAGTAGGATCAGGACCACCTGCAGAATTATTTGGCCAGGGATTGCGTCCAAGGGAAAAACTCCTTTCTAAAATGAAAAAAATGAAAAAATGATCAAAAAGCCCGCCGGGAAGAGGGAAAAAAGCGTCGTGAAAGCAAAAACAGACATAGCCTGTCACCCTTCTCATCGGGAACAGACCATGCCTGTTTGTATGTTTCTTTTAGAAAAAATGCAAATCGGGGACTAGGGCCGCCGTCGTCCATACGCTTTCAAAAAATCCTTTCTCCATCGCTCCGTGGCGCTTGGCTCAGTTGCCCTTATTATAGCGGGCGGCCTCTGTTTTGTCAAGGAAAACCCGCAGTCGCTCATGCAAAATGAATTTTTTGTAAAATAAAGTTGCATTTTGCGCATAGGGCGGTATAATGACAAGTAGAGCCGCCGGGAAAACCACCGCGCGTTTCCGGTCGGCATGAATGAAGATGAAACGGAGGATAAGGAAAAGATGGAAGGAAAAGTAAGAGTTTCGTCCGTACAGATGCATGTGGTCGACAACGACTTGGAAGCCAACATGAAAAAAGCGGAAGAAATGGCCATGCGTATTCACGACCGGGAAAAGGATGTGGATCTGATTTTATACCACGAGTGCTGTTTGGAAGGCGGCATCCCGCTGGATTCGATTGACGAGGACATGACCCGCCGCGTGATGGAATTCTGGTCGAATCTTGCAAAAAAATGCGGCAGCCACATTTTGGCCGGCCGTCTGGAACGCAAACCCGAGGGCCTTTATAACAAGGCGACGGTCTTTAATCCCCAGGGGGAAGTCATCGCCGATTATGCGAAAATCCACCTGTTCAATTCCGAACGGGATACGATCCTGCCCGGGGATCAGCTCAGCGTGTTTACCATCAACGGCATGCGCATTGGGATCATGATCTGCGCCGACTTCGGGTTCCCGGAACTTGCCCGCAAATACGCCACCTCCGGCAAAGTGGACGTGCTGGCCGTTTCCAGCAGCTGGGCGTACCCGGACGACGACTTGTGGGATATCTGCAACCGTGCCCGTTCGGCGGAAAACGCCTGCTATGTGGTGTCGGTGGACCGGGTGGGTCCCACCTGCCGCGGCAATGTGAAAGTAGGCCGTTCCATGGTGTGCGACCCCAACGGCTTTATCATTGCCAACCTGGTGGAAAAGGAAGATATCTATTTTGTCACCGACCTGTTTAAATCCGAAGTGGACGACCGCCGCAAGGAAATGAAGTGGCTGGAATGGATCCGCCCCGACGTGTACGCCGCCATGTAAGAAACCATAAACATAAAAAAGCAGCCGCCCAGAGGGTTTCTGAACCGCCCCAGATTGTGCAGACAGCACAAAAAGAGCCCCCTGTGCGGGAATA
>CAKNOA010000041.1 GCA_930990065.1 uncultured Clostridia bacterium
ATTCCTGCACCAGGGGCTCTTTTTGTACTGTCTGCACAATCTGGGTCAGTTCAGATCCGCTCCGGGGATTTTTGCTGTTTCCAATTATCCTTTTACGCCGGCAAACGCTACGCCTTCTACAATGTACTTCTGGGCACAGGCATACACAACTACAATAGGAATCAGCGAACACACCGTACCGGCCATAATACTGGCATAGTCGGCGCTGTACTGGCTCTTAAACGAGGCCAGCGCCAGCTGGATGGTACGCAAATTATCGCTGTCCAAATACAGCATGGGGCCCATGTAGTCGTTCCACACGGAGTTGAAGGTAAGCACGGTCAGAGTGGCCAGCCCCGTTTTGCTCAGGGGCAAAATAATGCTCCAGTATGTGCGCAGGGAGCCGCATCCGTCGATCTTGGCTGCTTTGTGCAGGCTGTCGGGAATACTGAGCATATTCTGCCGCATGAGGAATACCCCAAAGGCACTGAAGGCCTGGATCAAAATGAGCGACGTGTGGGTGTTATACAGGCCAAACGTCTTGACGATGATATACTGAGGGATCATGATCGCGTGCCACGGCACCATCATGGTGGCGAGGTAACACAAAAACAGCTTATCCCGCCCGGGGAATTTCAGCTTGGTAAAGGCAAACGCCGCCATGGAACAGGTAATCAGCTGCAGCACCGTAATGATAATAGCCAATTTGGCGGTGTTCAAAAAGTACGTCGGGAAATTGATTTCCGTCCACACATATACGTAGTTTTCCCAGCGGAACACTTCCGGAATCCAGCGAATGGGCGTCTGGAAAATTTCGACGTTATTTTTAAACGAGGCACTGACCATCCACACAAACGGCACCAGCATGATGAAGGCCACCAGGATACATCCCAGGTAGAGGAAAATCCGGCTGACCCGGAACGGTTTTTTATGTACAACAGCTTCTTGCGCCATCAGAATGCCTCCCTTCTCATTCCACAACCCACTTTTTCTGCCCACGCCACTGGACGAGCGTGATGATCAGGATGATCACAAACAGGAAATAGGCGATGGCCGATGCATACCCCATCTTCCAGTTATCAAAGGCTTCTTTGTAAATCCGGAACACCAGCACCGTCGTCGCCCGCCCGGGGCCGCCTTCGGTGGTTACATTGATAATATCGAAGATTTGGAACGAACTGATAAAGCACAAAATCGTCACCATAAAGGTTGTGGGCGACAGCATGGGCCACGTCACGTGCCAAAACAGCTTCCAGCCGTTGGCGCCGTCGATTTTGGCCGCTTCGTACAAATGCGGCGGAATGTTTTTCAGCCCGCCCATGAACATAATCATGTAGTACCCGGCCTGTTTCCACACAACCACCAGAATAACGGTATAGAGCGCGGTTTTGGTGGAAAAGAACCACTGGGGCAAACTGTCCTGGGGTACCCCCAGCGCCAGCAGCAGCTGATTGACCGGGCCTTTGTCCGGCTGGAACAGCAGCATGGCCACACAGCCTACCGCTACCATAGACGTTAAGTTCGGGAAGAAATACACGGTTTTGAAAAAGCCGCCGCCGCGCATGGGCCGGTTGAGCATCAAAGCCAGCAGCAACGCAAACAAAATGGTCAGCGGCACGCTCAATGCGGAATAAATCAGGTTATTGACCAGTGCCGCCTGGAACTGGCTGTCCCGAAAGAACTTCGCGTAGTTATCCAGCCCCACAAAATTGGCGGTAAACCCGTTATAATCCGTAAAACTGAGGATCAACCCCGCAATAATGGGGATGGCCGTGAAAATGAAAAAGCCAAGAAAGTTGGGCAGCAAAAACAGATACCCGGACACCATTTCCCGTTTGGCCTGCCGGGACATTTTTCTCTTTTTGACGGAAGGCTGTGCCACGATCGTCATACCTCCTTGCGATGAATATCCCTCAAAGAAAAGTCTGGCGTCCCCTTTTCAGGGAACGCCAGAAAGGGAATTTCTTACTTTAAATCAGCCAGGGTTCAGTCAGCCAGGGCTTCTTCACGCAGCGAATAGAAGTTATTCATGGCGTCGTCCAGCGACTGTTCGCCCAACAGGTACAGCTTCGATTCTTCCATAAACGCATCGTTAATGGCGCTGTAATGGGGATCGGTGCCCTGTTCATCGCTGATCTTCGCCGAGAAGCGGAAGTCAACGCCTTCTACATTTACGCTTTCCTGGTACACTTCCATGGCGGCATCGGTGGTGTAAGAGGGCACATCGCCAAAGCTGGCAATAACCGACGTACCTTCGTCCGATGTGGTGTAGAATTCAATGAACTTATAAGCGGCGTCCACTTTGTCTTCGCTGCAGGATTTGGGGATGCACAGATACGAGCTCTGGCCTACGGTAGAGCCTTCTTCTACATCGTCAAACACCGGCAGCGGAGCCGCAGCCCATTCGAAATCGGGCTCATAGTCGCCCAACAGACGGAACGTCCAGTCGCCGTTGATCATCATGTAGATGTTGCCGGCGGCGAAGTAGGCATTGACGTCAAACGTATCCACGCTCATTTCTTCTACGCTCACATGGCTGGCATCATCCACATACATACGGTGCAGGATTTCCAAATAGTCCATGGTGCGGGTCAGCGGCGCATCGTCCGTCAGATATTCGCCGGCCGAAGAAGCCCCCAGGTTCATGGTCCAGGTGGGGCACAGACCGCCGTAATACTTGGTATCCCCATCGGTGTGGGTCAGTTCTTTTGCAAGGTCACAGTATTCATCCCACGTCAGGTTAATGGGAGCATCGACCCCGGCTTCTTTAAACAGATCGACATTGTAGAAGATCATCCAGCAGGAACCGGAAACCGGCAAACCATAGAAATCATTGTCAGAACCGGATACGCCTACCAGGCTGGTATCTTTAATCGGCGACAGGTCCAGACCGGAATCTTCCGCCAAGGGCGAAAGATCCTTGAGCACATTGCTATTCATATACTGTTTTGTCTGGGCCGGGGTACGAATCCACAGCGCATCGATGTCCGAAGAGCCACCGGACAGCATGACTTTGATCTTGTCGTCGTAATCGTCGTTGGGAATGGTGTGGTATTCGACTTTGATGTTTTCATTTTCTTTCATGAAAGCTTCAATTTCGGCTTCCACCGTCTGGTCCATGTCGGAAGACCCGTAAAAATTCACCGTCGTCGTACCTTCCGCGCCATCGCCTCCGTTGCCGGAACTTCCCCCGGATGACGAATCATTCTGGCACCCTGCCATGGAAGCGGCCGTCAGCATGCTGGCCATTAACAGGGCAAGCACTTTTTTCGTTTTGCTCATAGATAAACTCCTCCCTTTTGCATCTATGTCTTTTGTCAAATCTAAAGGCCCTCTGCTTTTATTAGTATAAAAGGATTCGCTATTAGGCGGAAGGTGGAAAAAATCTCCACCTTTTCAAATCCGTGACAACGGGAGTATTCTATGATAAGATAGGAAAATAGTGCCTTGATGAGGGAGGGTTTTTTTATGTTGTATCTGGCTGCTTTTGTCCTTTTGCTTTCGGCTTTTTTGCTGGTGACCAATCATAAAAACCGCCACGCCCTTACTTTAGTGTGGGCTTTACTCTCCTATTTGCTGCTGTTTACCGCCACCGTTCTGTATTTCGCCAAAGACGGTTCCTACCATGACACTGTCACCCAGTATTTTTATCTGCCGGCTGAATTATGGAAACGGGTCTTCTATTTACGTATGGATCGCATATGGCTCATCCGCCTTCTCCATATCTCCGATTTTCTGGCTATCTTTTTCAGTTTTGGTTTCGCACTGGGGCTTTTCCGGGAATCCAGCCAAACCAAACGCAAAAAGCTTCCCTATGCCACGCCCCTTTTACTTTGTTATATTGCCATTTGCCTGATCCTATTTGATCCGGAATTTCAAATTGCCGCTTATTATTTTCTCTATCCCAAATACATTCTGCCCGCCGAATTCGAGCAATGGCAGCGTGTGGTGGAAATAACCGCGCGTATTTGTAATATCCTGATTCTGGTTTTCGGCAATATTCTCATGGTATTGGCATTTTCCAAAACTCCGCGCATTCGTACGTTGCGCATGAATTATGCCGTATTGGGGGTAAGTTCTATTTTACTCTCGGCCCTACACGCCCTTTTCTTTTCCTTTTCCCCCGCCTATTATCTGAAAATCTCGAAATTTATCGATTCATACCGGTTTTTATCCATCAAAACAGCTTTGAGCCTAGATATCTATCAGTTTTTACCGTATTTTCTGGTTTTCATGGTCACCGTGATGGTCTTTTTCATTTTGCGCCTGTCGCGCATTTCCTCCCATCTGCAAACCAGTGACTATACCATTTCCCGGCAAATCAGCGCTTCGGAAACCACCAGCAAGGTGTTTTGCCATTATATCAAAAATGAGCTATTGGCCATTCAGTCTCAAATTGAAATGCTGCCGGTCAACGAGGAAAACCGGGAAGCCCTGGCGACCCTCCGCCAGCGCTGTGATAACCTGTATACCCGTATGGACGTGATCCACCGCAGCACCCGTACCAATGAACTGCACCTGGCCAGGGCCGATCTACGGGATATTGTCAAAGACACCATGGAACCTTTTGCCGGGGAGCTGAAAACGGGCCACTACCAGTGCCTGCTGCCCGAAAATCCCATGCCTGTGTTAGCGGACAGCGAATATCTAAGCCAGGCGCTGCACAATTTGGTGCGCAACGCGCTGGACGCCATGGAAAACCGGCCCCCGGAAAAACGCAGCCTTACGTTGCGCATCGGGCGGGTAGATCCCTGGGTCATTTTGGAAATTAAGGATACGGGCTGCGGTATTGCACCGCAGAATCTGCCCCAAATATTCACCCCGTTTTTTTCATCCCAGCCGTTTAGCCGGCACTGGGGCATCGGCCTGACGCTTTCGTATAAAATTATCCAGGCCCACGACGGCAAAATCGAATTGGAAAGCGAATACGGAAAAGGCACCAATGTGCGTGTCGCTTTACCCAGCTTAAAACGGTAATCATAGCAGAAGGAGGAATCCCGTATGAAAAAAATCCGTGTACTCATCGCAGAAGATTTGGAACCGATTCGTGAACGCTACGTCCACATGCTGGAAAAAGACCCGGATATCGAAGTGGTGGCCGCTGTCGAAAACGGCCAGGATGCCGTGACGCAGACAAAAGAATTGCACCCCGACGTGATTTTGATGGATATTGAAATGGAAACAAAGGACGCCGGCCTGCGAGCCGCCCGAAATATTTTAGAAGAATTCCCCTCCATGCCCATTATCATTCTGACGGTATACGAAGAAGATGAACTGGTCTTTTCGGCGTTCCAATTGGGCGCTTGTGACTATATGCTAAAAAACACCGGGGCTGACGAAGTAATCGACGGGGTCAAAGCCGCCTGGCGCCACCAGTCCCCCATCCGCCCGGAAATCGCGGGAAAAATCCGTTCGGAATTCCGGCGGGTCAAGCAGTATGAAAGCAGCTTCCTTTACCTGCTCAACACGCTCAGCAACCTGACCACCACCGAACTGGATATTCTCGACTTGCTGGCCCAGGGCAAAAGCCGCAGCGAGATTTGCCGCATTCGCTTTGTAGAAATGAGTACGGTCAAATCCCAAATTCACGGCATTTTACAAAAATTTGGCCGCAGCTCCATACGGGAAGTGCTCTCGCAGATTGACGACCCGAAACTGCTTTCGATGATGGTGGAAAGCCGCCGGAAAATGACCGGCCGTTCTGCTGAATCCGGCCATACCAAAACGTAAAAAGGCCTGGCTTTTTAGCCAGGTCTTTTTTTGTTTTTTCATAGATTTCCTTTTCATGAAACCCGGGCGCCCTTTTGCCTGGTCATACCCTTTTTCCCCTGCGCATACACATAAACCAAAAACCACGGGGAGGGATAAGGGGTTGAAAGGCATGGTCGACGAACGCGCCGTGGCCCTTGGCACGTACATTGTGGAAAACCGCGCTACCGTGCGCAGTACCGCCGGTAAATTTGGCGTCAGCAAAAGCACGGTACACAAAGATGTAAGTGAACGGCTGCGACGGGTGAACCCGCGACTATACAAACAAGTGCGGGTCATTCTGGATATCAATAAATCCGAACGGCATATCCGGGGCGGCATGGCCACCCGGCGCAAATACTGCGGCAAATAGCCCCCATCGTTTTTTAACACCCCCAGGGAAAACGGTTGAAAATACCCCCTGGGGTGTTTTTCTGCGGTTATGCCGTAGCCCCCGGCAAGAGGCGGCAGGCTTTTTGCAGCCGGGCCGCGGACCGGTACCGCTTTTTCGGTTCCATGCGGGTGCATTTGCGCACAATGTGCCCGGCCCATCCATGGCACATTTTCCGGGCCGGATGTTCGCCGCACAGCATCATATTCAGCAGTACGCCCATGGCAAAAATATCGGCGGTATTCTCACACGCCGTGACGCCGTACTGTTCCGGCGCCGCATACCCCGGCGTTCCCAGCACCCGGGTCTCCTGCTCTTTGCCGTCCATTACCCGGGCGGCATCGTAATCGATGAGCCACACCTGCCCCTTTTCTCCGATCATCACATTTTCGGGTTTAATGTCCCGGTGCACGATCGATAAGCCATGCAACGCTTCCAGCGCCTGGCACAACCCGATCATCACCTGTTTTACCTCGGTTTTTTTCAGAGTGCGTTCCTGCAAAACGGCCGACAGCGTTTTTCCCTCCAGGTATTCTTCCAGTACTTCGACCGTATTCCCTTCGCTACATACATCGTACACCGGCCGCAAATTGGGGTGGTCGATGCCGCACAGGGATTCATACACATCCCCGTTCCCCCGGTTGCTGCACCGCCACAGTAGTTTTTGCTTCCGCTTCTGGTTTTCCAGCAGCACCAGCCGGCGCCCCGGTTGCTCCTGCAACACGTCAATTTCTCTATATTCGGGGGGAAAATGGAAAAATTGCATTTGCTGTTTCCTCCTGTTATAATAAAACACGATTGAATGGTAAAAGAGGGACACGCTTTATGACAAATCAATCCGGCCCCACTTCCCGGGCCCCTTCCACCGGCGATTTGATGGAATCGCTGTCGGCCAGCGAGAATTTGGATACCTTTTTCACCGAAAACGAATCGCAGTTCTGCGGGGAAGACATCGCGGCTTATTTAAACCAGCTGCTGCGGCAAAAGCATCTGCGCAAAAGCACCGTCATCCGCCGCTCCATGCTCAGCGAAATTTACGCGTACCAGATTTTTGGCGGGGTCAAAAAGCCAAGGCGGGATAAGCTATTGTGTCTGGCGCTGGGGATGGGGCTTTCTTTGGAAGAAACCCAGAAAATGCTGCGGGTGTGCGGTTTTCCGCCCTTATATGTGCGCCACCAGCGGGACTGCGTCATTATCCACGCGCTGCTCCATCAGCTCACCGTGTCCGAACTAAATGCCCTCCTCGATGAAAAACACATGCCTTTGTGCCTGTAAGTTTCATGAAGACGGTCTGCTTTATAAAGAAGCGGGCCGTTTTTTATTCGGCCTTTCCCATATACATGAAAAATGTAAACTCGAGCAGGCCATGCTCTTCGGTTTGCGCTTCTATAAATCGTAAATCATACACGCAGCTTGAAGAAGAGTACGATGCCATCTCCCACTTCATCCGGTCAACAATGTCTTTTTCCAGCTCCGCTTGGGTATGGGGAAAACTTGGATCGTCCCCGGTAGGTTCAAAACGAAAAGACATATCATCTGCAAAGCCCCCCTTCACACTATCGAAAACAGCATCCACATGGGTCGCCGTTTTTGATAGCTCCCGGTTCACATTCTCGATCAGGGAAAGGGTATCGACTCCTGCAATCGTTTCCTTTGGATCGTCCACCCGGTACTGAACCTGAATCACCACATGAATCATTTCATACCCGTAGTCGGGATCCATATATTCTTCCTTTGTCACGACTTTCCAGTGGTACACCCCGCTGCCCCCACCTATTGAACTGTCGGTGCCATATAGGACCTTCCAGGTTGCATCCGCCAAACTTAAAATAGGTTCATAGGAAGATGTTTCTTCCCATTCTTCCCGGGTCATGGCCGCCACATAGATTTCCTGTTTCCCGTTAGCCGTGGCATATTCGCCCAAATCTTCGTCCGTCCACACAAATTTCGGTGCCATTTTCGCCATTTTCGCCTGCTCGTTTTCAAAAATGGCGGCCACCAGCTCATCGGCACTCATCTTTTCTTCCTTGGGGGCCGATGACTCTGTGTCAGGTTCCGATTCCTGCGAAGAAGGGCTTTCCGTGTAATCCGGCAGGGATACCGTGCCGGGCACCGTCATGTCCACCGGCTTTTTTTCGGATTCTTCGGCCGAAGAGCTCGATTCCACACGGCTTTCCTGGGAAGAGGCGCTTTCCGATTCAGTGCGGCTTTCCTGCGGCCGTTGGCTCTCGGTTTCACTCGATACCGTTTGATGGGGGGAGGAAACAGGCACAATCGGATGCTTTTCTGCCTGTTCCGGATTCTTTCCCCATAATAGAAAGCATACAATCACACCGGCGCACAGCACTAGCGGCACCACCTTTTTCATTGCTTTGGGTTTATATTTTCTTTTCTCCACCGGCCACAACATGGGGGCCTTCTGCCGCTTCATGCAGGATAAACAAAACCGCGCCTCATCGGGCAGCGGTGCCCCGCAATGCAGGCATCGCTTCACATAGGTCCCTCCCTTTTTCAGGCTGCTTCCAAATATAGCGCAAAGGTAAAGCCGGATAACGGAATGTTGGAATGCTCTTCCCGTTCCGTAGCACCGACCAGCCGAAAATCATACCGGCACCGGGTCATCCCCCGTTGCTCTCTGCATGTATCCACTTCCGCGCACAGCCACGCGATCATGTCTTCCTGGCTTTGCACATACAGGCCGGTATCGGTTGCCAACCCTTCCACATCCAGCGCGACATACAGAAATTCCCCATTCCCCTGTTGGGGCAGTACGTCGACCCTCTCTCCCCACTGGCTGAGATGCTGCCGCACGCGCTCTACCACTTCCAGCGTATCTACGCCACTGACGGTTACGGCGGGATCGTCCACCTGGGTTTGAATTTGTACCCGGATCTTGTATTCCGGCAATCCATCACGCCCCATGGTACTATCGGCCTGAAGCAGCTTCCAGTTGTACTGCCCCGTGGTATTGTAGCCGCAGCCATATTTTTCAAATGGTTCCTGGGTATATTCGGCCAGCTTTAGCGGCATGGTCGAGTCCATATAGGCTTCCTCAAATCCCTCTTCGTACAGGGCATCCGTTTCCGCCTCCAACAAAACCCAGTTGGAGTAAGGGCCCAAATCCTGCCGGGTCCGTACCGCTCCGGGCAGGGATGCTGCCAGTTTTTCCTCTTCGATGGCGGCTACTTTTTCAAAGTATTCTTCGGGGGACAGATAAGCGGGCTCATCCGGCAGCTCTTCTTCCCACACGTCCTGTATCTCTGCCTGTGTGCCGGGCTCTGCCCTGTTTGCTTCCGGCCCGGCAGATGCTTGAGGGGATTCCGGTTCTTTTTCAGACACGCCCTCTTCCGACACCGTTTCTTCCTGTACGCTTTCCGGTTCCGGGGAAGACTTTCCCCCTTCCCCCTGTAATTCCTCCGAAAAAGACGGGTCGGCTTTTCCATCTGCGGCAGCTACTTGATTTTTGGGCCCCATCAAAAAAATGGCGCCTCCTACGGTAAGCAGCAGCAATAGGGAAAGTGTTGCCCCTAAAAACGGCACCCGCTTTTTTATTCGCAGGGTACGAAGCGGTGCCTGCCGTTTCATACAAAAAAGGCAGTACCGGGCATTTTCATCGATCAGTTTTCCGCAGAACCGGCATTGTTTCATCGGGATCCCTCTTTCTTTACGAAAAAGTATACCGCGTTCTTGTCCCGGCTGCAAGCCTTTCGGCTGCCTTCGAAAAACAAAAAAAGAGCCTGCTATAAGCAGGCTCTTTTTTATGAAAGGGAAATCTTATCGGATTTCAATCCGGCGGCTGGCCGGTACGGTTTCCTGCTTCTTCGGCAGGGTCAGTTTCAGCACACCATCTTCGTAGGAAGCATCAATCTTGCTCGTATCCACACCGGATACATCAAAGCTGCGGCTGTACTGGCCAAAGCTGCGTTCGCAGCGGACAAAGCCGCCCTTCTTCTCTTCGTCTTCCCAATCGCTGTGGCGTTCGGCCGAAACGGTCAGGGTGTCGCCGTCCAGTTCCAGATGGATATCTTCCTTCTTGAAGCCGGGCAGGTCGGTGCTCAATTCATAGGCATTGCCCTTATCCTGAATATCCGTCTTAAAGGCGGACAGGTCACGGCTGCCGAAGAAAGAGCGTTCCATTTCTTCCAGTTCACGGAAGGGGTTGTAACCAAGGCTATTCTGACGATGTTCAAAAGGCATAAGACCAAACATAAATCATTCCTCCAATAGTAAAAGCAATTTATTTGTTCGATAAGAATCGGTATAATCGATTAGGCTTCGGTTTTGGTTTCTACCGGTACAGCCGGGGCCGCAACCTCGGGCTTCCCGTCAGTCAAAGCAATGCGGCGGCTTTCCGGTTTTTGCACCTTCTTTTTGGGCAGTTCCACTGTGAGCACGCCGTTTTCGTACGATGCCGTAATATCGGCTGTTTCCACACCCGAAACATCGACGCAACGGTGATAGCGGCCGAAGCTGCGTTCGCAGCGGATATATCCCTGTTTTTTATCTTTGTCCTCCCAGTCGCTATGACGTTCGGCTTCAATGGTCAGCCAATCGTTTTGCAGATCCAGGTGGATATCTTCTTTCTGAAAGCCGGGCAGATCAGCGGTCAATTCCCACCCGTTTTCCGTTTCACGGATATCCAGGCTGAAATCTCCGGGGTGATCCATTCCCTGGCGGTCGAACAGCGGCTGCCAAATACGCATATTTTCAAAAGGCATCAGGATCTTCATATGGCATTCCTCCATTCTCTATGGGAAATCCTGGAATTTTTGATTCCGCCGGGCCCTTTCGGTTCCGGCCGTTCTCTTTGTTCCTGTCTTTCTTTTGTTTACAAGTTTATTATAAGGGCCGATTGTGAATAAAGTGTTAAGGAAAAATGAAATTTTAGCACTCTTTTGCTTTAAGTGCTAAAATTTTTCTTTGGCTTGTTTCATTGAAATCCCGACCGCTTTATGCTATGATAGCTGCAGAAAGAAGTCTGTACAACTTTGCACGGCTGAACTTTCTGTTCACCGCTAACTTTAACCGTACGAAAGGAAGACGATCATGGCGCAAACAATCACCCTTACGGAAAACGGCCTGCATCTGGTTTTTGCCATCACCGAACAAAACCAGGTAAAGCTGCTGCATTTTTCCTCCCTACCCTTTGACCCCTCCACCCTGCACTCCATGGCGGGTACGGATTTCTTCCGTCCCGTGGAAGTAATGGTCACCGGCGAAGATACCCCCGGCGAACACCAGGGGGCCCAAATGACCCTCACCCAGCCCGGTGCCCGGCTGCTCTATGACCACCACACCGACGAACGCAACCACTTTGGGCGGCTTTTCACCTTACATCTATATGACGCTATTACCGGGCTGCAAGTAAAGTGCCATTATCAGTTCTTTGACGGGATTGCCGTTGTGCGCTGCTGGACGGAACTGGAAAATAAGGGCGACCGTGCGCTGGGGCTGGAATATGTCACATCCTTTGCGTTAACGGGGATTGAAAAAGAAGGCCTTTCCGACCAGGACGATAAAATGGAACTGTGGGTGCCCCACAACAGCTGGATGCGGGAAGTCCAGTGGCAAACCTACACGTTCCCGCAGCTGGGCATGGCCCGCAACAGCGCGGCTTTCCGTCAGCACTCGTCCAAGGTAATCCGTTTTGAAAACACGGGCAACTGGTCTGCCAAGGAATATCTGCCCATGGGATACCTGCAAAACCGCGAAACCGGTACCAACCTGTTCTGGCAGATTGAGCACAACGGTTCCTGGCACTGGGAAATCGGCGACACCGTGGGCAACTGTTATTTACAGCTGTCCGGCCCCACCGAAAAGTACAACCAGTGGTGGAAAAACCTGCAGCCCGGCGAGAGCTTCTGCAGTGTGCCGGTGAGCGTAGGCGCCGTGCAGGGGGATTTCGACGCCGCTATGGGTGAGTTGACCCGGTACCGCCGCGCCATCCGCCGGAAGAACGATGATAACGAAAAACTGGCTGTTATCTTTAATGATTATATGAACTGCCTGTGGGGCGATCCCACCACGGAAAAGGAACTACCCCTGATCGAAGCGGCCCAAAAAGCCGGCTGCGAATACTTTGTGGTGGACTGCGGTTGGTACTCCAAGGGCAACTGGTGGGACAACGTCGGCGAATGGAAAGAAAGCCGCGAACGTTTCCCGGGAGGCCTGAAAGAGGTCATGGATGCCGTCAGAGCCAAAGGCATGATCCCCGGCGTGTGGCTGGAACTGGAAGTCATGGGTATCAACTGTCCGCTAGGCCCCCAGTGCGAAGACGACTGGTTCTTTATGCGCCATGGCAAGCGGGTGTGCGACCGCAGCCGCTGGCAGCTTGACTTCCGCAACCCGAAAGTCATTGAACACGCCAACCAGGTCATCGACCGGCTGGTCCAGGAATACCATGTGGGCTACATTAAGATGGATTATAACATCGAACCCGGCATTGGTACCGACCACAACGCCGACAGTGTGGGCGACGGTATGCTCGGCCACCAGCGGGCGTACCTGAAATGGCTGGACGGGATTTTTGCCAAGTACCCAGATCTGATTATCGAAAACTGCTCCTCCGGCGGTTTGCGCATGGATTACGCCATGCTCAGCCGGTACAGCATCCAGTCCACCAGCGACCAGGAAGACTACCTGCGGTATGCTACCATTGCCGCCAATGCTCCCACAGCTGTTACCCCGGAACAATCGGCCATCTGGAGCTATCCGCTGGACGGCGCCAGCCGGGAAGATGCGGTGTTCAATATGTGCAACGCTCTGCTCATGCGGATTCATCAAAGCGGTCATCTGGCCAAAATTCCCCAGAATCAGTTTGACAGCGTAAAAGAGGCCCTGGATTACTACAAGACCATCCGCCACGACATAAAAGAAGCCCTGCCGTTCTGGCCTCTGGGTCTTTCCCATTTTTCGGATACCTGGATCAGCCTGGGGCTGAAAACCGACAAGAAGACGTATGTGGCCGTATGGCGCCGCCACGCCCCCACCGGGACGGTGCAGCTGCCCATTGAACACTTGAAAGGGCATGAAAACGTCAAAGTCACCTGTGCGTATCCCGCCAATGACCCCGATACGGCCTTCTCCTGGCATGCTGCCAACGGTACGCTGACCGTAACACTGCCCTGCGAGATTTCCGCCCGCATTTTCGAAATCACCGAGGAATAACTTATCAAAGAAAAAGCGGCCGGCGCCCTTTTTGAAAAGGGCGCCGGCCGCTTTTTCTTGACAGATGTTGCCGTTTGGATATATAGTCATGTTACAGAATTTTGCGAAATGTCTGTTTGATTTCGACCAGGGAGGCAAACCGCTTGTCTATGAAAGAAAAAGTACGTATGGCCGATCTGGCCAAACGGCTGGGGGTTAGCACCGTGTCGGTGTCCAACGCCTTGGCCGGGCGCAAAGGCGTCAGCGACGAGTTGCGCCAGAAAGTACTGGCTCTGGCCCACGAAACCGGCTACACGTTGCCCCGGGGCCGCCGGTTGCAAACCGAAGGGGTATTGGGCATTGTGGTGGCGGAACACTTTTTTACCGAAAACACCTTTTATTCCTATTTATACCAATGCCTATCCCTTTCGTGCAGCCAAAGCGGCTATTCCCCGGTGCTGAGCCTTGTCACCGCCGAAGAAGAACGAAAACAGCGCCTGCCGGCCATTTGGCAGGAAAAGAAACCCGATGGGCTGATTTTCATGGGGGAAATCAGCCGGGCGCTGATTTTGCGGGCCACCGAAAAAGGGACGCCCTGCCTGCTGCTGGATTTTTACGACACCGATTTGCGCCTGCCCTGTGTGCTCAGCGACAATTTAACCGGCGGTTATGTACTGACCCGCCACCTGTTGCAGAGCGGGCGGCGTGAAATCGGGTTTGTGGGCAGCATGACCGCCACCACCAGCATCATGGACCGGTATTTGGGCTATTGCCGCGCGCTGCTAACGGCCGGCCTACTTCCTCAGGCCCACTGGCGGCTGGAAGACCGGGATGCGCTCGGGCGGCTGATCCCTCTTTCCCTGCCGGACAATCTGCCCCGTGCCTTTGTGTGCAGCTGTGACGAAGTCGCCAGCCGGCTGGTACAGGCGCTGCAAGAACAGGGCCTGCGGGTGCCGGAAGACGTGGCGGTGGCCGGGTACGACGACTACCGGGCCTCTCAACTGTGTATTCCGCCGCTGACTTCTTACCACGTGGAACCGGAAATCATGGCCCGCCAGGCAGTTACCGTCATGGAACAGCTGATCACCGGCCAGGAACCCCCTCTTTTTTACACGGTGGTACCGGGATATCCCGTTTTCCGCCGGTCCACTGACGTGCCATCATGATACAAAAAAGACCTGCCAAAACGGTTTGGCAGGTCTTTTTCTATGGATTTCTTATTTCATCAGGGCATCCAAATCGATGGTATCGGCTTTCGGGTCAGCCGGTGCTTGGGGCTCCGTCTTTTCGGCGGGTGCGTCTCCCTGTTCTTCCCCGTCCTCTGGCTGCGTAAACGAGTTGATGTCCTCCATCTCTTCCTCATTTACCTGCGTACCGGCGGCCTCCGCTTTCCGGGCCTTCACGCGGGGCGCTACTTGCATCCACACAACAGAGCCAAGCCCGATAATCCCCAACAGGATCAGCCCTAACCCTGACCAGAACAGCGTACCGCTGCCGCCGTTATTTCCAAAGGTAACCGAGCTTTCTCCGTCGGTAGCCGCAGCTGCTTCCGATGATTCTTCGCTGCTTTCCAGTTGGCTGACCGGCAATTCTTCGATCACACTGGCGTCATCCACCAGGTCGCTGTTGTCATCATTTTGGAAGGTGTTGCTGCCCGTATAATACGAACTTTCGTCGTCGGGGTCCACCGGCGTATCGCCTGCTTCATAATAATAGACGGATTCTTCGCCATTGGACGTGCTGCCACCGTTCCCGGTGGTGCCTCCATCTCCAGTATTGCCTCCTTCTCCGGTGGTACCTTCGGTTCCGGTATTGCCTCCTTCTCCGGTGGTGCCTCCGTCTCCGGTATTGCCTCCTTCTCCGGTGGTGCCTCCGTCTCCGGTATTACTCCCTTCTCCGGTGCTGTTTTCGCTTCCGATACTGCCTTCGTTTCCGGTACTGCCTTCGTTTCCGGTACTGCCTTCGTTTCCGGTGCTGCCTTCGTTTCCGGTATTACTCCCTTCTCCGGTACTGCCTTCGCTCCCTGTGCTGCCTTCGTTTCCGGTGCTGCCTTCGTTTCCGGTAGTACCTGAGTTCCCGGACGTATCAATCGACGACTCCGGAGTCTGGCTTTCTTCCTGACTAGAGAGGACTGCGTTTTCGTTTACCGTCTGGGTATTTTCCCCATACACCACCATCAGGCTGCTACCGGCCAGAAGCAAAGACATACAGGCCACCGCTAACATGCGCCGCATACGATTGGTACTCATGGTTTGGCATTCTCCTTTATTACAAAGTATTTCGATAGCCATGGCTTTTCGTCCATGCGCCAAATCCGTCATTGCCTTTTAGCATAGCACATTTTTTTCCTGAGTACAAGAATCAATGGATCGTCAATTCGTCGGAATCCAGCAAAATAGTCACCGGCCCGTCGTTTACAAGGCTCACCTGCATATCGGCGCCAAATTCCCCGGTTTGTGTTTCCACTCCTTTTTCCCGCACCTGCCGCACAAAATGCTGGTACAGCGGTTCCGCCACATCGGGAGCCGCCGCCCCCGAAAAGGACGGCCGTGTGCCCTTGCGGCAATCGGCGCCCAGCGTAAAATTGGAAACCACCAGCATGCTGCCGCCTACATCCAAGAGCGACCGGTTCATTTTTCCGTTTTCATCGCTGAAAATACGCATTTGGCACAGCTTATTCGCCATAGTGGCACTGTGTTTCTCGGTATCCCCGGGCATCACGCCCAAAAGGATCACAAGTCCCGGCCCAATGGAGCGGGTTTCGCTCCCGTTGATGGTCACGCTGGCCTGGGTGACCCGCTGCAAAACTGCTTTCATGCCTTATTTCTTCCTTCCTGTTCCCGTACCAATACACAATCGGGAAAATTCCGCCGGCTATCGCCCTGGGGGCAGGGTTGGGCCTGGCATACGGTATCCAGCCGCATTTTGTAAAATTCCGGGGCCCGGCACAGCGGCCAATCGGGCACACCCTGGGCCGTCGGCGCTTCCCCTTGCACGAATGATTCATAGATCCCACACAGGCGGTGGTGCATGCGGTCAAAATCGGCCTGTTTGAGCGGTTCCAACCCCGTTTCGTCCCCAAACAGAACGGCATGGTCAAACCCATGGGTGGCGGGGGCAAATTCAAAGCTGTAACTCCACACGGGACAGAACGCGCTCATTTTTTCGGCCAACCGGTCGGCATGCAGCCGGTACATAAAATCCGAATGGACCCCCAACCACAACAGGCGTTCCTGGTCTTTTGTAAGTGCACGTCCGGCTCTTTCTTCTTCCACCGCTTTTTCGGCCCACACGGCGTTATCCCCATACAGATCTTGCGCCATCGAAGCGGGGTCCGGGTTGCCGTCTTCCATCATCTCCCGGCGGTTACTGCCAATGAGCAGCCGTCCTTTCCAGCCATGGCCGGAAAACAGTGTCTCAGCCCAATTTTCGGGAATCACCACCCCGTCGGCCACCGGCCCGAACAAACACGTGCTGTTCCGCCCGGTGCACATGGCCCGCTGAGCCTTGAGCAGATCGGTCGCATTCATGGTGAAGAGGGCATCCGGATCCTTTTCACACCCGGCAAAGCGGAAAAATTCCCGCGCTACGCTGTCGGCCGTACGGCGGGACCGGATGCTCTGCACCGCCCCGCTGGACAAAATAGCCTGGGAAAACGTATCCCGAGCACTGGGGGCCGCCAACAAGGCGCCAATGGATTTGGCCCCCGCCGAGAGCCCCATCACGGTCACCCGCTGCGGGTCGCCGCCAAACGCGGCAATTTCATTTTTCACCCAGTGCAGCGCCAGAATCTGGTCCAAAATGCCGTTATTCCCCGAAGAGGGCAACCCCGGCATCTGCAAAAAGCCCCACACTCCTAACCGGTAGTTCACATCCACAAATATGACCTGCCGGGAAAACGGTGCGGTGCGGTCGGCGGCGCCATTTTGGAACGCGCCCCCATGTAAGTTGACCACCACCGGGTACCTTCCCTGGCAAGAAGGGGTAAAGATATTCAAATTCAGGCAATCTTCCCCGTGCATCTGCCACTCGTTTTCCTTTTCATCGGTTTCGATGGCGAATTTGCCAAAATGGGTACAATCCTTTTCTTCTTCCCAAGGGTCACAGGGTTTGGGCGCCTGAAACCGGCCGGCCTTCCCATAGGGAATGCCCAAAAAGCAACCGATTCCGTTTTGTTCAAACCCTTTGACCGGTCCAAATGAACACATGGCCTGCATGGTTGATTCCCCCTCTTACTGCTTCTTTTTTTGTGTTTGGTTTTGGATTCTTGCTGCCTTGATGGCCGCTTGACGGTTAGCAAACAGCACCACCACAATGCCGATCAGCACCAAAATCATACCAAACAGCAAATTGATACCCATGGTTTCATGTAGGGCCAGGGCCGCAAAAATGCTGGCCAAAATGGGCTTGACAAAAAACGTCATGGAACCTAAGCTCGTATCGGTTTTGGAAAGCCCGTAAAAATAGCTCGCATAAGCAATCCCGCTGACAAACACCGACAGATAAATGATCTGCGGCCAAATGGCCCCCCAATCAAAGGAAAACGGCGGCGTCTGCTGCCACCAAAGCAGCGGCAGTACGCACAGCGAGCCCAACGTAAAGCTCACACCGGTCAGCGTCAGGCTGCCCACTTTGGCGCCGGTCTTTTTGCTCAATACCGTATAGGCGCCAAACAGCACCGCACTGAGAATCACCAGTACGACCCCCAGGGTGACATTTTCCCCTTCGATCTGCCCGGAACCCAAAAATCCGGCGACGGCCACACCGGCCAGCCCCAGCAAAAGCCCGACGGCCTTCATCCACGTGACCTTTTCGTGCAGAATCAACGACGAAAACAGTGCCACAAAAATGGGGTTGGCACTGAAAATTACCGCCGACAAACTGGCATTGGCAAAAAAGACGCCGTATTGCAAAAGCGTCATGGAAAATGTGACGTTCAAGGCGCCTAACAGCAGCATAAACAGAATATCCTTGCCCGTCACTTTCACCTGGCGGCGGCGCAGATCCACAAACGCAAACGGCAATAAGCATAGCCCGCCAAAAAAGAACCGGACAAACGTCAGCTGCGTGGCCGATATGTACTCTCCCGTGGTCTTACTCACCACTTCGAACGTACTGAAGAATACAATGGTCAACGCTAAGTAGAAAACACCGTTATTCCACTTTTTCCCTTTCATTTACAACTCTTCCCCTCGTTTTTTATTCCCCAATCGAAGGCAGTCCTGTCTGCCATTCGATGGATGTTCCGTCACATGACGCCATAATCGTACCGTCTTCATCGGTGCGGTAAATCGTAATGGCCTTTTCCTGCAGCCGCTGCATGGTTTCTTCATGCGGATGCCCATAGCTGTTCCCTTTTCCGCAGCTGATCACCGCCACTTGCGGATTGACTTCCTGCAAAAAGG
>CAKNOA010000042.1 GCA_930990065.1 uncultured Clostridia bacterium
TTCCTACACAGGGGGCGTTTTGTCTATTGTCCGTTTTTACTGGTTCGGTCCACTTTAGCCGGGGCGGCTCTTTTTCTGCGTTATTTTTCGAGAAGCCCCAATTCGTCAAGGTCGCGTTCGATCAGCTTCACGGGCAGCCGCGAGCCGTCTTCGTACCCAATCAGGAAGATCATCACTTGCCCCTGATCATTGAGGTACACCTCACTGACCCAATACGGTTCTTCCCAGGCGGGCAGTTCCGTATAGGTGATTTCTCCCGTTTCCCGGTTTAGCAGGATCAGTTCCGGTTTTTCCCGGTACGTCCGGTAAAACAGGTCGTACTGCTCATTCCGGGTGGTCTCTTCCGCCATACGGAATGAACCGGGGGTCAACAGCCGCCGCTGCAAACTGCCGTCTTGGATCGAACCAAAGAAAATGCTCTGCCCTTCAAAATAGAACATCTTATCGTCCATTTCAAACTGCGTAGCATCCTGCGACAGGCCGCTGCCGGTGCAGCTATTGCTCACTCTGGACACATCCAGATGCTCAACCGGTTCCATTTGATCGGTGTACACATCCAGCCACAGTTTCCAGCTGTCGTTTTCCCCGCGCTCCTTTATGAGTACCCCCACATGGCCGTCCCAGGTGGTCACCCGGCTGATCGTGCGTTTGGCTACCAAGCTCCCTCCATCGGAGTAGCTTTCCGTCAGCAGGTTTTCGTTTTTCCCCGTTTCCGGGTCGTAGACATCCAGGTACGTGCCCTTTTTGTCCATGCGCACCAGCAGCAGCCGGCTGCCAAAATCGCACACCTGGGTGTAAAAGCTGTTTTCCGGAAGACCGGGAATAATCTCCACGGTATTGTCCGTCAAATGGATCGCCGCCAAACTGTCATACCCGCGGCTTTCCCCTTCGTCACATCCTCCTTCAATCAGATACAGCGTGTCCCCCACCACCGTGCCGGTGGCATTGGCGCCGGACACATTCGTCAGCGTACCCAGCTTCACTTTTTCCCCGCTGTCCCGGTAATACCGCCAATAGGCCACTTCGGTGACCGTGTGAAGGGGTTCGGCTTCCGTCGCTTTTTCATACACAAACCCGTCGCTGGTCTGGAACAACAGGTCGCCGCAGGCGATGGTTTGGTCCGTGTCGCCCTTGGCATCGGTCACTTCCTTCGGACTATTGAGCGCCAGCGATTGTACGTCGCTGAGGGTACAGCCCGCAGCACTCACCAGCATAAGGCAGCTGCTCAGAAGCAGCGCCAGCCACTTTTTCATACCTTTTTCCTCCTTTTTTCTCCGGTCCTCCCCTGTCAGGGCTTTTTGCCCAGGCATTTTTGCCTCCGGTCCCCCTAACAGGGCCCCGTTTTTTCTGTGGCCGGGTTTTCACGCCCGGCGGCGGCCTGGCTGTACCGGCTGCCATGTACCTGCCCCATGGGGCCCTCCCCCTTTCTATTTTCCACAAAAATTTAAAACAAAACATATTACAATTATATTGTACAACAGCACTTTCTCCCCTGTCAATGGAACAAATAATCACAATTTGGTTACAGCTTGACAACAAAAGAATAATATGTATACTTACTATAAGAACGCTTATTATGAAAGAGGAAGGTAACAAAATGGAAAGTCTTCACTACCTGCTGATGAAAGCCCACACAAACCTGTCCCGGTATATCCTCGCGCAGGCTTCGTCCCTGTCGCTGACCCCCGGCCAGCCCAAAGTCTTGGATTTTTTGCAAAAAGCCGGCGAAGCCGATCAAAAGACCATTGCCGCGTACTGCGAAATCGAACCCGCCACGGCGGGCAGTATCCTGTTGCGCATGGAACAGGCGGGGCTGATCGTCCGCCGGCAAAAACCGGGGAACCGCCGGTCGCTGTTTGTCTCGCTGACCGATAAAGGCGCCGCCGCCGCCCAGGCGATGACCGGTGTCTTCCATGAGGCCGAAGAAAAAGCCCTGGCCGGTTGGCAGGAAGCAGACATACAGGCGCTCAAAACCCTGCTTACCCGGTTGTGCGGCGCCTTTCCGCTGTCCGATCCAAAGGAGGAACCCTGATTTATGCAAACGAAACGCACCTTTCCCCATCCCGTCAAACAGACCATCCTGCTCGCTATCGGCCTGATCCTCATGGCCCTGGGCGTAGCCCTTTCCATTAAAGCCGATCTGGGCACGTCGCCGATTTCCAGCCTGCCGTATGTCACGTCGCTGATGTCCTCCCTGTCGGTGGGTACCACCACCATCATCATGAACGGGATGTTCGTCCTGATCCAAATCGCCATTTTGCGCCGCCGGTACGACCCCTTCCAGCTGTTACAGTTCCCCGCCGCCATCTTGTTCGGCAGCATGATCGATCTGTGGGGGCAAGTGCTGTCGGGGCTACACCCCAACGGCTACCTGTTTGAACTGCTGCTGTGTATCCTGGGCGTGGTACTGGTCGCCGTGGGGGTCAGTGTAGAAGTCGCCGCCAAACTGGTCACCACCGCCGGGGAAGGCGTGGTGCTGGCCGTGTGCCAGGTGGCGCCGGTGCGGTTCGGTTCCATGAAAACGGCCTTTGACGTCACGCTGGTGTGTTTGTCGGTGATTTTGTCCCTGTTGTTCCTGCATGGGCTCTATGGCGTGCGGGAAGGCACGGTGCTGGCAGCCATTTTCGTAGGACAGATCACCCGGGTGACCAATCCCCTGGCCCAGAAAGCCGCCGACCGGTTTATGAATGAATCCCATCCTTCTAAAGGGGCCACCCATGAAGCCTGAACCCTCCCTGCCGCTTTTCGCCCGGGGCGGCGAAGCCGATTTGTACCGGCTGGATGCGCACCGGCTTTTGCGGGTCCCCCGCAGCGGCCACGCGGATTTTTCCATCGAAACCGCCCTGTTTCCCCAGCTGGCGGCCCACCGGGTTCCGGTACCCACCTTGTATGGCGTTACCACATACCACGGCCGCCAGGCCCAGATCATGGAACGGATTGACGGCCCCTCGGCCCTGTCGGAGCTCATACGTAACCCTCTGCGTCTGGCGGGGTTCATGCGGTCGTTTTGCGCCCTGCATGAGAAAATCCTGTCCATCCCCGGCCCCGCCAATCTGCCTTCTCTGCGGGAACAACTATATGCCCTCAAAGAGCAGCCGGAAAAGCTTCCTGAAAAGGACCTTCCCTCCATCTTGCGGCTATTTGACACCCTGCCAGAGGGAAACCGGGTGTGCCACGGAGACTTTCACCCCGGCAACCTGCTCACCTGCCGGGGGCAAACCTACGTCATCGACTGGGGGGCCGCCCACACGGGTGATCCTCTGTCGGATGTGGCCCACACGTTTTTGCTGCTTTCCCTGGCCCCCCGTACCCCGGGGCAGCGCTGGTTTGCCTGGCGGCGGCTGCAAATTCTGGGGTGGTGTATGGCTAAATGCTACCGCCGCCATATGAAAAAGCACCTGGGATTTTCCCGCCGGGAATTCCGGTCGTGGTGTGCCGTGATGGCGCTGTACCGTTTGTATCACGGTTTGCCGTCGGAGCAAAAAGCCCGGAAAAAAACGGTAACCAAAGCCTGTGCCCGCCTCACAAAAGAATAATGGTAACTTATGATACAGAAATGAGGTAGATTTTATCAAACACAACATGTATGGATACATCCGTGTATCAACAAAAGATCAAAATGAAGATCGTCAAATTCTTGCATTTTCGGAACTGGGAATTCCACTATCATGTTTTTTATATTTAGTATTTGCAATCTTCTGCAAAATGGATTGATCCACTTGATTATCGGGTTCGTTTTTTTCACTTTTGCTTATCTCTTTTTTATGGGGTTAATTGCATCCGAATCGGATATTCTATCTTGGCAAACCATTGGAGATCTTTATGGATTTTCAGGATAAATCATCCTTTTGTTTTAACAGGGAAAACCTCCCCTGGCTCATCCGCCGGGGAGGTTTTCTCTCATTTTCTCAAGTTTTTACCACATATTCTCATCCGGCGCCTGTCCCACATGAGCCTGCCACGCGCCGCCATCGTTTCATGGTAACGGCGGTACCCCATCGTCCGTCTTCCGGCATCAAGCCGGAATGTCTCAGCCGGCATACCGGTGGTTTTTCCCCACATCGCCCCGGTTTCGGAACCGCTTATTTCCACATACGATGGAAGCTGTCATGTTCCGTTCTCCCCCGGCCGCGCCTCCAGGGCCGCTGCCAACCTGCTTTGCAGCTGCTCTACACTATGGGCTAACTCTAAATCGCAAAGCCCGTCCCGGCCGTATCCATAGGAAACCCCCAGAAACGGCACGCCGTTTTCTTCGGCAGCCCGCCGGTCGGTGATGCTGTCCCCCACCATCAGGCATTCTATGGGGCTTTTCCCGGCCTTCTGCAATAAGTCCCGCAGCGCCTGCCCTTTGGGGCGCCCTTCTTTTCGGCCCATGACATACCGAAAATAACGCCGGATGCCGCAGCGGGCCAGCACCGTTTCAATATAGACGGGCCGTCCCATGCCGCAAATGGCCATGTCGGCCCCCCGCTGCGACAAAAAGGCCAGCATCTCTTGTACCCCGTCGAACAGCCGGCCCCGGGCCTGCACCCGCCGGATTTCTTCTTCGTTCATGTCCCTGATAAAGCGCTGCTGCCGCTCTTTCGGCATAGCCGGCGCCACCCGGTCGAGCAGTTCCTGGATGGTGGTATACATCAGGTACCGTTCGTCCTCCGGCGAAAGCGCTATTTGGTACCGGCGGCACAGTTCCCGCAACGCCGGCACCGTCGTTTCGTGGGTACGGTACAGCGTGCCGTCCAGATCAAAAATGACCATGATTCTTGCCTCCTCCCGGCGGTTCTTTTGTCCATCATACCACAAACCGCCCCAAAGGGAAAAGGGGTTGTGCCCCTCCTTTTTCCATGCTATGATGAAAAAAAGCGGCCATGGTAAAGGAGGGATTATGGATGCCCTTAATCGAAGACGCCAATCTATTTATGATGTGCCCCCGCCCCCATCGGGGCGCTTTTACCCCAGTGCCACATGGTTTCTCGGTACGCCCTGCCCGGCGGGAGGAATGGGACACCTGGCTTACGTTCCCCTTTGATACACAGTCGAGTAAAGAAGCCTATCGGCCCTTTATGGTGGACTATTTTAACCGGGTATACCTCCCAAAGGAAGCGGACTTCTGGCGCGCCTGCCAGTTTTTGTGCGATGCAACCGATACCCCGGTGGGCACGTGCTTTCTGTGGCGGGCGTACGGCACGGTGACGACGCTACATTGGTTCAAAGTCAAAAAGGAATGGGAAGGAAAAGGCCTTGGACGGGCGCTGCTCTCCGCGGTACTGGCTACCGCCAAGGCGGAAGACGGCCCGATTTACCTGCACACCCAACCGGGGAGTTATCGTGCGATTAAGCTATATACCGATTTCGGCTTTTCTCTGCTCACCGACCCGGTGATCGGGTACCGCCCCAATGCCCTGCATGAGGCGCTCCCCTATCTGCGGGAAAAAATGCCCCCCGCCGCCTTTTATGCTCTCCGCTTTCAAAATGCTCCACCGGATTTCCTTACTTTGGTACAAAAAGATCCGGAACCCGAATTTTAACTAGAAAACCGCCGGTATTTTTCCGGCGGTTTTTTTACGAACCTATGTAGTTTTTCTTTAAAAAACCGTAGATAGAAAGTAGGGAAAAAGAAAAAGGAGGTGCCCCCCTATGGAAGATAAACAGATCCTTGCCCTGTTTTTGGCCCGTTCGGGGGAAGCCATCGAAGAACTGCAGCGGCGGGATGGCCCCCAGTGTTTAGCGCTGGCCCGCCGGTTTCTACCCGATGAGCGGGATGCCCAGGAATGCGTCAATGACGCCCTTTTGGCCCTGTGGCATGCCATTCCCCCGGCCCATCCCATCCCGCTGCGCCCCTACCTGTATAAAGTGGTGCGCAACCAGTGCCTGAAACGGCTGGAGCACCAAGCAGCAAGCAAGCGCAGCGCCTACATGGTAGCCATGCAGGAACTGGAACCCTACTGCCCCGCCCCCGATTGTGTAGAAGACGACTTTTCCGCCCGGGAATCCTATCGGACACTGACGCAACATATGGAAGCGTTTCTTTCTACGTTATCGAAAGAAAACCGGGTTATCTTTCTGCGCCGGTACTGGTTTTGTGACAGCTATGCCGACATTGCCCGGCGGGTAGGATTGCGGGAAAAGACCGTTTCTGTGCGGCTAACACGCCTGCGGAAAAAACTGCGCCTATTTTTGCTCAAAAAGGAGGAAAACGAATAATGCATACGCTTTCACACACCTATTTTATTGCCAAAGCACTGGGGGATATTGATGTATCCTTTTTGGAAGAAGCTATCGCTTTTCCTCCCAAAAAAGTCCAGACATCTCTTCCAAAAAGGCTGGCCGCTGCATGCTTGTGCCTACTGATAGGGGTAGCCAGCCTATGTACGATTTCTTTTCCAGCAGAAGAAAATCCCGCCTCGATCGATAGCGAAGCGTCCCCTACCCCGACGCCCGAACCCAGCCAATCGGTTTCGGGGGTTACCCCGCCTGCCCCTCAACTTTCTCTGGCAGCTGGGGAAAATGCTGATATGATGCCATTTTTCATTTACCAAGGGCGCACCTATCTGTATTATGACTGTGTACCCTCCCGCCATCTTGCACTGGGGGAAAAGGCGGGCACGGCCACCGGGCTGATTGACGAATGGACTCCGCAAGACGGATATGTCAATCTGGCGGGCAGTGTAACGGGGGATTTTTACCCGGTTGCCGGGTACGACCCATCGTTCCTGCTCGCTATGCCACAGACAGACGGCACCATGGAGCTTTTTGTGGCCCAAAACGGGTATACCCTGCAAACAGGGGCCGATCTATTCGAAACCCGGCTTTCCGTTCTCGAAACCTGTACCGCTGTCACCTGGGAAACCTGGGACTCCTGGTATGAAGAAAAAGGGGACATCCACACGCTTTCCACCGAAAATACCGCCGCTTTTTCCTCGTTTTTGGGTGTTTTGGAGCAATCCCCCTGCTGTCTGACAGAATCCATTCCCCTCATTGATGGGGCCGAATCTGTGTATGATTTTTTCTTTGACGACTGGGGGCTTTATCGCCTGTATATCGCCCGGGATGATGGCATCACAGTGGAACTGTGCCTGTTTGAGGGAGGGTATGTCATGTTCAGCGGGTTGCAAAGCGTGTGCGTGCAGGTGCCGCCCGACGATTTTTCCGCCCTGCTTGCGCTGCTTTCTTAACGCTTGTCTTCCCCTTACCGGTATCGTATCATAAGGCAGCCCCTCGGGGCCAAAACACCGCACAGACAGAAGGGCCTTTATGAAAGATCTGACTTTATCTAAATGGAAAAAATGCCGGCCCTTTTTGAGGGCCGGCATTTTTTCTCTGGCTGGCGCTTTCTTCCCGTTTTGTGGTATACTCATCATGACAAAAGGGGGATAAAGCCATGGCGCAGCTTATTAAAAACTATTTTCACGATGATAAAAAGCGGGCGGCACTCAATACCCTCACCCGTTCCGTTTTCGGCTTTGATTTTGCAGACTGGGTGCGGCACGGATATGATACCGGCGACTACTACCCTTATTCATGGGAGGAAGATGGGCGCATCCTCTCGAACGCTTCCGTCAATCGCATGGTCTTTGCCCTTACGCTTCCCGGCGGCACCACCGTGGAACGCACGTATGGGCAAATCGGCACCGTGATGACGGCCCCCGCTTTCCGCCGCCAGGGGCTGGCCGGATCGCTCATTCGGACGATTTTGCAGGATACTGGCGCCAGCTATGACGGGTTTTATCTATTCGCTAACTTGCACGCCGTGGATTTTTACCGTTCCCTGGGCTTTCAGCCCTGCCGGGAAACGCGCGCATCCCTCCGCCGGGCCGAACTGGGGGCAATGGGACCTGCCGATTTTGTCCCCATCCGGCACGATAGTGAAAAGCAAAAAGTATATATGTCTCTGGTCCGGCACGGCATCGATAACAGCGCCTTTTTCCAGCGCAACCGTTTTGGGCTGCAAATGTTTTACACCGGAAACTTTGAAACTGTCTATGTGTCTCCCTCCCTTTCCTGTTTTGCCTGTTATGAACGAGACGGGGATACCCTCTTGCTGCACAGCGTGCTGTCCAAAAAACCGGTTTCTGTCCTTCAGGTGCTGCGACAAATCCCGGAACCGTTCGAAACGGCCATTCTGGGCTTTACCCCCCGCGCAGACGAGCGCCCGGCCTTTACTTTCACACCCTTTGATGGCGGGGACGACTATCGCCTGTTTACCCTGGGGGCATCCCCGGGGACATCTCTGACAGAAATCGAAGAACAAGCGCTTCTTTTCCCCACCTATTCGCACGCCTAAAAGTAAAAGGAGGCGTTTTCTCATGGAGATACGCAAAATCACCCATCACAAAAAACAGTACCTCCCCCTGCTGCTTTTGGGGGATGAACAGGAAAGCATGATCGACCGTTACCTGTCACGCGGTACGCTGTATGTCCTGCTGGACAATGGCCCCAAAGGGGTGTGCGTGGTAACCGACGAAGGCTTCCTGCCGGAAGACAGCTGGCCGGAGAACGGCCGGGTGCTGGAGATTAAAAACATTGCCATTACCCCCTCCTGCCAAAAACAGGGATACGGCAAAGCTCTCATTCGCTTTATCGAAGACACCTACCGGCAAAGCTACACCGTTTTACAGGTGGGCACCGGCGACAGCCCCTTGACCCTGCCATTTTATGAAGCCTGCGGGTTTACCGTGTCCCACCGGGTAAAAGACTTTTTTACCCAACATTATGATCACCCCATTATCGAAAACGGCGTGCAGCTCACCGATATGGTTTACCTGCGTAAAAAGCTGTAATCATGCCCCCTAAAAGCTGCTGGCATCTTTTTTAAAATGGAAAGCCCCGCTTTTTTTATGGGTCTTTCTGTGGTATAGTGAAAGAAAATTCCCTTTAGGAGGGTTTGTCATCATGGCCGATTGGAACGCCCAGCTCTACGAAACATTTAAAAACGAACGCACCCTACCCGCCCGGGACCTGGCCGCGGCGGTGGGACAGGAACCCGTCATCCGGGCGCTGGATGTGGGGTGCGGTACCGGCACCAGCACGGCGGTGCTCCGCGTCCGCTTTCCCGAAGCCACTCTTTTTGGGGTGGACCAATCGGACGCCATGCTGCAAAAAGCCCGCTTCACCTGCCCCGATGTCACCTTCTGGCAGCTGGATATCAGCGGGGATCTATCTTCCTTGCCCACAGAACTGGATTTGGTCTTTTCCAACGCCTGTTTACAGTGGGTGCCCGGCCACCCAGTGCTGCTGCCAAAGCTCATGGCCCTGCTGCGAAAGGGCGGCGTACTGGCGGTGCAGATTCCCCAGCAAAGAAAGCACCCCGTCCATAGGCTTATACGGCAATTAGCGGCATCGGATAAATGGGCCGGGCACTTTTCCCATCAGCGTGCGTTTTATGGATTGCCGGAAGAAGACTATTACCGCCTGCTTTCCTCCTTATCTACCGATTTTCGTTTGTGGGAAACCACCTATTTTCACGTGATGCCCTCCCATCAAAGCATTGTGGAATGGTACAAGGGTACCGGCCTGCGGCCCTACCTCGCGCAACTCTCCGAAGACGAAAGCCTGGCGTTTCAACATGACCTATTACAGGCCATTGAAAGAGAGTTCCCCTTACAACCCGACGGGCGCATTTTGTTCCCGTTCCCCCGGCTATTTTTTACCGCCCGTGCATAAAACCTCCGAAAGAAGGAGTTTTTATGGAACCGATTTGTTTTGAAACTGAGCGCCTCACGCTCCGGTCGTTCCGTATGGACGACACCATCCCCTATTTTCAACTGCTTGCCCATCCCCGGGTGCACTGTTTTGTACCCGATGCGCTGGACACACCGGAACAGGCCGCGGATGCAGTCCGCACCCTGATGCATACAAAGGACGGGTCCGCCCTGTCCGTCTGCCTAAAAGAAACCGGCACCTGGATCGGTACGGTGTTCGGCCTTTGGGAAGGGGACACCTTCAGTGTGTGCTGGAATTTTCTTCCCGAGTGGGGCGGAAAAGGCTATGCCTACGAAGCGGCCTTTGCTTATGTAGATTTCCTGTTCCGGCAAAAAAATGCCCGGCGCATTTACGCCTATGTGGAGGACGATAACCTCCCTTCCCAGCGGCTGTGCCGCAAACTGGGCATGCGGCAGGAAGGGCTGTTCCGGGAATTTATTTCGTTTGTCAATAATCCCGACGGCACCCCTCTGTACGAAAACACCCTGCAATTTGCCTTGCTGAAAAAGGAGTGGCGGCCCTGAGGGGGGTCTTTCCGCCCTGTTTGTTTTCCACGGGGAACCATCCGGAACCCCTCCCATACCATACTTTTTCATAATAAAAGAAGGCAGGAAATCGATTTAGTTTCCTGCCTTCTTTTATGTTACGCCGCCGTCCGGCTGCCATGTTTTTCCTGCTGCAAATGGAAGTCCGCCAGTTTATGTTGGTGCAAAACCCATGCGCCCAGTAAAAACAGCCCCTGTCCTACCAGGTTGACCCCCTGGGCAATCCAGTTCATCGACGCCTCGGTAAAATCCTGGGACGACAGATAGCCCATCCCCAGCGAACAGGCAAACGACAGGATAAACAGCACCATCCACTTTTTTTGTTTCATCTTGGCCGCCACGATACACAGCCCGGCGTCCATCAGCCCCAGCCCGGCCACCATCAATGCCACAAATACAAACGTACCGGAAAACAGCGGTGGGGCCACCGCATAGGCAGCACCCCCGCGCCCGGCCTGTTTGTGGCATAGTAGCGCCAGCATCCCCACACCGGCCAGCAAAAAGCCGATCGATTGCATGGGGAAAAACAGGGTGTTCAGCGCTTCAAAATCGCACACCCCGGCGGCATACAGCAATTTATAACACGCTTTGAGCATACCGGCGCAGGTGATATCGATGGCGCCGGCCGCAAATAAAGCAAACGCCCCTTTACTCATTTTATTATATAAGTCCCGCATCAACAGCACGGCCCCTGCGGCGAAAAAAATCACCGGCAGGAAATCGACCAGTGCCATCCCAACCGAAAAATCTTTCATGAGCCCGTCCTCCCCCTTCGCGTTTCAGCGCTTATTCAGATGGTACAACGGCACAAAGGGCAATAAAATGGGCGTGTGGTCGGCATACTGGCGGTAGGCCGGGTTGTCCCCATACCGTCCCATTTGCCGTTTTTCCAGCCGCTGGGCCCCGTTGAACATCACAAACACAATGCAAATATACGCCAGTACCGCCAGCAGCCACTGGCCGATGCCCTGGTACGCACTCAAACCGCCCACCAGCACGCCGGTCCAGAACAGGATTTCGCCCAGGTAGTTCGGGCACCGCACCAGCCGGTACAGCCCCTGGGTAGCCACCATATGGGGGTTTGCCTGTTTCTGGGCAGATTTCTGGGCATCCGCCACGGCTTCCAGCACCAACCCGCCAACGGAAATCAGCATACCGACTACCGGCAGCACCACATCATCCGCCCCGTTCATGTACCGGTACAGCATGGGGCTGACCTGCGCGGTGTACAGCACCGCCACACAGATCCAGATGACCACCAAGACGAAAACCGGCATTTTTTTGTTGTCGCCCGTCGCCTCTTTCAGCGTTTTGCGGTAAGACGCATTGCGGATCTCCCGTACCAGCAAAAACCCGGAAAGCCGCGCCCCATATACCACAAACAGCGCCGCCTGTAAAACCGCCAGCCACAGCACCCCCGGTGCCCATCCGTTATAAAGCACCAGAATCAGCACCGTAATACCGCCGCCGGCAATGGCAAACCCGTACCCGATCGACAGGAAATACACGAATTTCCAAAACCCCACGGCACTGAGCACCGCGCAAACGGCAAGGATCATCCCCAGATAACTCCAGCCCACTTATTTCACCCCCTGAAAGCTCTCTTTGATGTACGCCGCAAAACTCATTTTTCCATATTGGGTCGAACCGACCATCTCCTCGGTCAGCGTCCATTTGGAAAAACGCAAAATCGCTTCTTTCCCGTTCTTCTGCAGCTTGTTGACAAAAGCCAGCACATCAAACAGGAACGCCGGGGCACGCTTGATTACCGGTTTCTTGCCGGCCGCTTCAAAGCAGAGCCTGGCAATTTCTTCATACGAATACGTCTCTTTACCGCCAATATCGTACATCCGGTTCTGGTCGCCCATGTGCTCCACAATGAAATCCGCGAAATCCTCGGTGGAAATCACGTTGGCGTGCACCGGTTTCTTCCCCAGCAGCGTGACTTCCCCTTTTTCGATCATGGGCCGGAAGACTTTGACAATATCGTAAAAATACCCGGTCGGACGGAAAATCACCCACGACAGCCCGCTCTTTTTCAGCTCTTGTTCAAACAGGTACTTGGCGTGCAGCATGGGCACCTTCGGGGCCTTGTCCGCCTTGATCACGGAAATATAGGCAAACTGCCGCACCCCGGCCGCCTGTGCTTCCTGCAGCAGGTTCAGGTTGCCCTGATAATCGATTTCATAGTTGGTAACCGTCGCCGACGTCTTGGTCAGCCCCACGGTGGAAATCACCACATCGGCGCCGGTACAAATCCCTTTTAGCGTTTCGGGCTTTGTCACGTCGATGGTCCGGAACGTATACGGCCCACTGACCCCAATATCGCGCTGCACCATATCGACGGCCACCACGTCATGCCCTTTGGCCAGCAAAGCGCGGAAAATATCGGCCCCCAAATTGCCATAGGCCCCTGCCAATACAACTTTCATCGTACTCTCCCCCTCTTACTCTTCCTCTTATTTTTTGCTCTTTTCTTTGGAACGCTTGTCGTTAATGATCTTCATGTGCTCTTCGGTAATCAACGTCACCTGGTTTTCCCGGGCCCATTCCACACAGCCCTTGAGCACCACCGGCAGGAAAATCCGCGGCACGCCCAAAATCGTTTTCAGCGCGTCATCGGTAAATTTCACCTTGTCATCGGCCCGGTCTGCCGCATACCGCACGGATTCCAGCGTGGCCTTGCGCATTTGCAGCAGTTCGGCATGCATTCTTTTTTTCCGGTGGAACCAAAAGTTCTTGCTGTCCCGGTAGCCGTAATCCACCGGAAGCGGCGGGAAATCTTTGGCTCTGACCCCATTGATAATGGCGTCGCTGTACTTTTTCTTCATCAGGATCTTATCCACACGCAGGATAAAATGGGCCCCGAATTTGCTGGTAATCCCGTTAAAATCGTGATACGGCCCTTCATAGCCGTTGAGTTCCCCGGGCTGATCCCGGTCGGCGCCGTCCAGCTGCCGCATCCATGTGCACTCGATGACCTGGATGGCATCGGCCAGCACCTGGGGCCTTTTTTCGCCCGTCTCTTCTTCGATCATGCTGGTCTCCAACCGGAAGTTGCATTTCGGCATTTTATCCGACGGCTTGTCCCCCGGCCACGAGAGCTTCACGGCCTCTTTAAAGCTTTTGGGGCTGTCATCAATAAAATTGAGGGCACATGTACCGGTGCGCAGAATATTCTGTGCCGTATTCGACGAATTCCGGCAGCTCAGCAGCATGGCATAATAATCCTTGCCCGCAATATAGTACGGCTGCACCAGGGAGTAGGGCCCTAGGTTGGTCATGCCGTCCTCGCACAGGGTGCTGATTACCACCGTGGGCATGGGGAAAAACAGGGACGTCTGGTAAAAATTGTCTACAATACGAAGGTTTTCAAAACTGCTCATCAATAATTCCTCCCTTTCTACGTAAACAGGAATTGAAGGACATGATACAAATCGGAAAACGGCCGGCCCCCGACCGTCCAGGTCAACAGGGCTTCGGCGACAAATTGCGGAAAAAACGCCCCCTGCGCCCGGCCGTATGTCTCGCACACCGGCTGCAGCACCGACGCCAGCTGCTCCAATAGCTGCGGATGCCGTTCCGCAAATGAGGCCGCAAATACTTTGGCGGCGGCACGGTCTGCAAACAGCGTCCGGTACCCATCGGAAAAGCCGCGCAATTCGGTATAGGCTGTCCGCAGGACTGTTTCCGGTTCCCCTTGGCCTTCCCGCCGTATCCGGCACAGCATCTTCTGCCAATCGGCCAGCATAAACGACGCAATCAGCATATCTTTGGAGGGGAAGTAATTGTACACCGTCCCCACCCCAAGCCCGCAGGCTTGCGCCACGGAACGGATTGTCATTTTTTCATAGCCGTTTTCCAGCGCTTGGCGCTTGGCTTCGGCCAGCACCCGTTCCCTTACATTTTCCAAAATTTTGGGCATGTTCTTCTCCTTCCTCTTTTTATGAACCAGTTCATAAAAAGCATACGGCAAATACCGGTCCCTGTCAATCCATTTTTGTGAATAAAGTAACAATCTGTCAAAAAAGAGGATTTTTCCTGTGTGTTTTATGAAAAATGGCATCGTTTTTTTTGGGGGCTTCCCCCTTTTGCCATCCCCTTCCCCCGGCTGCCCGGCGGCCGCGCCTACCCCTTTCGTCCCTATCCACACCCGCCGTGCTATGGGAAGCGGCATGCCTATTTAATAAGCCTGCTATCTGTGGTATGATGACAGAAAAGGAGGCGTGCCGCATGAAAAAAATCGCCAAAAGCCTGCTCCGGCTTTTCGGGATCATCGCTCTTGTTACGCTATTGACCGTCAGCATTCAACTTTTCACCCAGGGCATGTGGTTGTGGGGGCTGCCCTCTTTGGATGAGGTGCAATCGGTCAGCCTTTCGTACCCCAGCGTGACCGATACCGTGAAGGAAGTATCCGAGCCGGAAGACATTGAGTTAGCCCTAAAACTCACCGGCTTTTTAAAGTACGACCTATTCGAAAAAGCCGATACCAACGATGAACCTCTCATCTCTATTACCTACCACCGGACAGACGGGACTGAGCAAACCGTATCGGCCAACCGCACCACCGTCTGGTGGCAAGGCAAGGCCTATGCCCTCAAAGAGAAAGATATGTTTGTCAATTTAACCGAAGGCCTCTTCTTTTTGGAAGATTTGCAGGAAAACGAAACGGCAAAGAAGTAGCGTGCCTCAAAATAAAGCTTTCGATCGCCTACGCCCCCTATTCCCCCTAGTGCGAAAAAGCAGGAACCCTGCAAAAAAGGTTCCTGCTTTTTTATTACTGGCCATCACGTTACTCTTCGCATGGCAAAATGTTTTGTATGGGAACGAATTGCGCAACGGAAGGCAGCAACGGCCAAGGAAAAAACGTGCGGCACAGCCCAAAGTCTAACCATCCCACCAAAACTGATACGTTATTTGATGCAACCAATCATAACATCTTTTGCCGGCGCCGGTTGGTGGAACTTCCAGCCTTCCAAGGTTATAATGGTCTAAGGAGGTGTGAAAAGTATGAAAAATCTGAAAAATAATATTGCCCGCAATTTAACCACATTGCGGCAGCTTCATAAATACTCCCAGGAAGACGTAGCGGAACAAATTGGCGTGTCCCGTCAGGCTGTGGCAAAATGGGAATCCGGCGAATCTGTACCGGACATCGTAAACTGCGACGCGCTGGCACAGTTCTATAACGTCGAACTTAACGATCTGATCCACCATGACCAGGAACAAACCGGTTTACATGTTCCGCCCAAAGGCAAGCACATATTCGGCACCGTCCGCGTGGGTGAGCGCGGCCAGATTGTACTTCCCAAACAGGCCCGGGATGTGTTCAAAATCAAACCGGGAGACCGGCTGGTCGTTTTAGGGGATGAATCGCTGGATCATCCAGGGCTTGCCCTGATGAAAGAAGAATTTTTCTTGGGCATTGCTCAGCTATTTAGAACCGCCTTGCATAGAGCCGATACCACCGATGAAAAGGGGAATAAATGATGGAAGGTGTGCTGTGTGTCCAGAACCTTAGCAAGCATTACCCAGGATTTGCGCTGGAAAATGTCAGCTTTTCTCTTGCTTCCAAACACATTATGGGGTTAATCGGTAAAAATGGGGCCGGGAAAAGCACGACTTTAAAATCCATCCTCCATATGGTGTCCCCGGAGAGTGGGCGCGTAACGATTTTTCAAAAGGATTTTAGCCAGTACGAAAAAGAGTGCAAGCAGCGCACCGGCGTGGTATTCGGCGGGATTGATTTTTATCCTTTGAAAAAACTTTCTGCCATTACAGCCGTCACCCAAAAGTTTTACACGAATTGGGACCAGGCGCAGTACCAGACATATCTCAAGCGGTTTGCCTTAGATGAAAGCAAGAAATTGAAAGAGCTTTCAAACGGTATGAAAGTAAAATACCTGCTGGCTCTGGCCCTGTCGCACCATGCGGAGCTGCTGATTCTGGATGAACCAACTTCGGGCCTTGACCCCGTATCCCGTGAAGAACTCCTGCACATTTTCCGCCAAACCGTGAAAAACGAAAACTGCTCCATTTTGTTTTCTACGCATATCACTTCCGACCTAGACAAATGCGCCGATGATATCACGTATATGCAAAATGGACGCGTACTGAAAAGTGCGGACAAAGACACATTCCTGCGCTCTTTTGAGCATTTAAAAATGCCGGAGGATACAGGCCCCCTCACCCTGGAAGAAATCATGCTGCGCACGGAAAGGAGTGAGTGGGATGATGACACTGCTGTATAAAGAAATGCGGCTTGTTGCCCATCCAACCTCGATTGTATTTGCCTTTTTGGGCTGTCTTGTTCTTATACCTGCTTATCCCTATAGTGTCGTGTTTATGTTCGGCTGCCTGGCACCCTACATCACCTTTGTGAATGCACGCGAGACAAATGACGCTTGGTACACGGCGATCCTTCCCGCGACAAAGCGCGAAAGCGTTCTGGGGAAATGCCTGCTAATCGTTTCCATGCAACTATTCCAATTGCTGTTTTCTATTCCATTTGCTCTCCTTCGCCATGCTCTACATATTGAAAATAACCCCGTCGGGCTGGATGCCACGCTTGCTTGGTACGGCTTTGGCCTTATCGTGTACGCCGTCTTTGATTTGGTATTCTTTCCAGCTTTTTATAAGAACGGTTACAAAGCCGGAAGAGCCTTTATCTTCGCATCCATCCCCATGGTACTCTTGATGTTTACCGTGGAGGCAGTCGCCCATATACCGAAACTCAGCTGGCTGGACAGTTATCAGCCGCAACACATGCTGATGCAGGTGCCCATTTTGGCTGTAGGCATCCTCTGTTACACGGTATTTCTATTCCTTGCTTATCGTATGTCTGTCAAACGGTTTAATCGGGTCGATTTGTAAAGCAGCGCATAAAAAGGCCTGCCCATCGAAACCGATGGATTCGATAGGCCGCCAAAAGTTTTCATCCCCTCTTTGACGGTAAAAACTCGATCGCCACACCTCCGTTAGCAAAAGAAGCCGGAATATTTATCCATGCACTTTGTTCTTTCTCATTTTCTGAGGAAAACGGCTGACTGTATCCGAAAGAAACAAGCCACCACAAACCAAAATGTCTGCGGTGGCTTTTTCGCTGGCGCCCCCTGCGAGAATCGAACTCACAACTAACCCTTAGGAGTATGGCGTGCCGCTTGGTACATCGTCCGTTTCATAATTTTGATTTGAAGTTTGATTTGAAAAATGAGTTTGGAGCTTGTCCCAGTTATCTGCAAGGCACCGACACAATTTCTGATAAGCCATCGGATTTGGAATACCCAACGGACGTGGGACATTTATATTCCTCATGCTTTCATGATAAATATATTGTCTCCACCCATCAGCGAAAGGGGTATTGAGGGTTATGCAATAATTGTAGAATGCCTCAGAGCTTAAAATGGGTGGAAGTTTTTCTGTAAAAAGCCCATATGCAAGCAATCTTTTGTATAGTTCATCAGAAGAAATATCATTCATAATATCTGCATAACTTTTTAGCAAATGAGTCCCCCCAAATATTCTGATAACAGTCATTATATCACACAGTTCTATACATTAAAAGTGAAAGCGGGAGCGTCTCCTTCGGTTTTGACCGAGAGTGACGCTCCCGCTTCTTTTTTTCTATTTTTTCTCTTTCAATCAGGATCAGACAGGAAGGATATTCGCCGTAGTAGGCGCTGTGGGAATGTGCGTAAACGGTCAGAGG
>CAKNOA010000043.1 GCA_930990065.1 uncultured Clostridia bacterium
CGACCTGACCCAGATGACCTTCGGCTTCAGCCGTGACGACGCTGGCAAGTTCCTGAGCTACTACTACGACAACAAGATCTATGAAAGCGATCCCTTCGCTCACCTGGATCAGAACGGCGTAGGCGCGCTGATCAAGATGGCAGCTGAAAACGGCCGGAAGACCCGCCCGAACCTGGGCCTGGGCATCTGCGGCGAACATGGCGGCGACCCGACGTCTGTCGAGTTCTGCCACAGCGTGGGCCTGGACTATGTGTCCTGCTCGCCGTTCCGTGTGCCGATCGCCCGTCTGGCTGCCGCACAGGCTGCCGTGAAGGATCTGAAGAAATAAGATCCCTGGCTTAGGCTTCTAATTTTCCCGGGTTTCGGGTGCGGCGGTTGGCCGTAACCGGATAAAGGGAACAAGAACCGTAAAGAACCCTCGTACATGCCTTTTTGGGTATGTGCGGGGGTTTTTGCGTTTTACGGACGTTTGCTTTTGGGGATGATCATACATTTTAAGAAAACCAACGGCTTTTTGTTTCACTTTGGGGAATTGCCTTCTGCCCAAAAGGATGGATGGATTTTTTGCTTCCTGACGAAAATGATGGTTTTGCGTACAGGACAGTAGCGAAAAACACGGAATGGTGCTATAATACGGAAGAAGTCCGCCGGTGAGAGGAAATTTGCAGAGAAAACATGGCGGAAAAGGAGAACTGGTTTACCATGCGGATCGTAGTGATTGGAGACGGGAAAGTCGGCTATATATTGACAAAATTGCTGGCGCAGGAAGGTCACGATGTGGTGGTGATTGACCGCAATCCCCTGGTTTTGCGGGATGCCCAGGAAAAACTGGACGTGGCAGTCCTGACGGGCAACGGCGCCTGTGCCGAAGTGCAGCGCGAAGCCGGCGTACCGGACAGTGACCTGTTGATTGCGGCGACATCCAGTGATGAAGTGAACCTGCTGTGCAGCCTGATCGCCCACAAACTGGGGTGCCGCCATATTGTGGCGCGGGTGCGTAACCCCGAATATGATCAGCAGATGAGCTTATTAAAAGCCGATTTGGGGCTCTCGTTTACCATTAACCCGGAAAAATCGGCCGCTTCTGAAATCTTCCGGCTGCTGCAATTCCCCCAATTTTTAAAGCGGGATTCCTTTGCCGGCGGGCGGGCCGAAATGGTGGAAATTAAACTGCCCAAAGACAGCCGGTTTATCGGACGCCGCATTGACCAGATCAGCGATATGCTCAAACGGCGGGCCCTGATCTGTGTGGTGGACCGGGGCGGCAAGATTTTTATTCCGTCTGGCCAGTTCACCATTTTTTCCGAAGATAAATTGACCATTATGGCGGCAACGGCCGAACTGCCGGACCTGATTCGCCGGTTTGGTGTGCCGACGAAAACGGTGCAAAAGGTGATGATCGTCGGCGGCAGCCGTACGGCCGCGTATTTGGCCAAACAATTGCTGGCCGCCCGGGTGGAAGTGACGATTCTGGAACGTTCGTATGAACGGTGCGAAGAACTGTTTGAACTTTTACCGGAAGCCACCATTATCAATGGCGACGGGACCATGCAGAGCTTGCTGTTGGACGAGGGCGTGGAAGAAATGGACGCTGTGATCAGCCTAACAGGCATGGATGAAGAAAACCTGCTGGTTTCCATGTTTGCCAATTATATTGGTGTGCCCAAAACCATTACAAAAATTAACCGGTTGGAATATACCGACGTCCTATCGAATATCGGCGTGGATACCCTTGTCAGCCCGAAATTGCTGACCGCCAACGAAATTGTGCGGTATGTGCGGGCTGTGGGCGAATCCGGCCAGGACAGTGTGGAAACCTTGTACCGGATTGGGGAAGGCAAGGCGGAAGGCCTGGGCTTTACGGTGCCCCAGACCGGCGCCTTTTTGGGAGTCCCGCTGGAGCGGCTGCCCATTCGGAAAGGCATTCTGCTGGCGTCTATTGTGCGGAACCAGCAAGTCATTATTCCCCGCGGTTCGGACTGCATGATGCCCAGTGACGCCGTGATTGTGGTAGCAGGGCCGGAACAGACGATTGCCCGGCTTACCGATATTTTTACAGATAACGAGGGACGTGCCCTATGAATTACCGGTTGGTTCTACGCTATATCGGCTATATTGTGCTACTGGAAGGCCTTTTTATGATTCCGGCGATGCTGATTTCGCTGTTTTCCCATGAAAAGGCGGCTTGGATGGCTTTCTTAGGAACCATTTTGTTTTCGGAGATCGTGGGATTTTTACTAACCCGCCTGCGCTGCCATGATACCATGCAGGCACGGGAGGGATTTGCCACCGTAGCATTGGGATGGATTATGATGTCGCTGGTAGGAGCTCTGCCGTTTTTCTTCAGCGGCGCGATTCCCAATTTCCTGGATTGCTGGTTCGAAACAGTGTCCGGTTTTACCACCACCGGTTCCAGTATTTTGCCCACAGTGGAAAATTTACCCTATGGGATTTTATATTGGCGAAGCTTTATCATTTGGCTAGGCGGCATGGGTGTGCTGGTCTTCTTGCTGGCTGTGGTACCCCTGACGCGAGGCAGTGGTTCGCCGCTACAGCTGATGAAAGCCGAAAGCCCGGGGCCATCGGTGGGCAAGCTGACGCCTACCATCCGGCGCACATCCCGCCGGTTGTACGAAATTTATATTGCCCTGACGGTTCTGGAAATTATATTGTTGCTGGCGGGAGGCATGCCGCTGTTTGAAGCGGTGACCCATTCCTTTTCCACAGCCGGTACCGGTGGGTTTTCGGTAAAAAATCTGAGCATTGGTGCGTACGACAGCCCGTATTTACAGGCGGTTGTGGGCGTTTTTATGATGCTTTTCGGTGTCAATTTCAGCGTATATTACCTGATTTTGACACGGCAATTCCGGGCAGCTTGGAAAAATGAAGAAGTGCGGCTGTATATTGCCATTATGGCCGGGGCTACACTGCTCATTGCCATTAACATTTTGCCGTCGTATACCGATGGGGCCCGGGCCTTCCTTGATAGTTTCTTCCAGGTTTCTTCTATTATGACGACCACCGGGTTTTCCACGGTCAATTTCGATTTGTGGCCGGAATTTTCGCGATTGCTGTTGGTTATTTTGATGCTGGTAGGCGCGTGCGCCGGTTCGACCGGCGGCGGGATTAAGGTTTCCCGGTTGATTATTCTGTTTAAACATCTGAAAAATGAAATGGGTGCCATGCTGCGGCCACACAGTGTGCGCACGGTGCGCATGGACGGTAAAAAGACCGATGACGGGATTGTGCGGGGCACAACAGCCTTTTTGGTGGCATATCTGGCCATTGCCATTTTTTCCATGATTTTGGTGGCCCTGGACAATTACAGCCAAGAGACGACGGCCACAGCGGTGCTGACCTGTTTGAATAACATTGGGCCGGGGCTGGATCTGGTAGGCCCTATGGGGAATTTCAGCAGTTTTTCGGGGCTGTCGAAATTCGTACTGTCGCTGGACATGTTGTTTGGCCGGTTGGAAATTTTCCCGTTGCTGTTTTTGTTCACACCGGCGGCATGGGAAAGACCGCGTAAGAGTAAGCGGATGGAAAACAGTGTGATAGACGCATAAATATTGGGCAAGAGCCCCCGTTCCTTTTCGTATGACGAGAGGGACGGGGGTTTTCCTTTATTGACAAGAAAAAAGCAAGAGTGCTAAAATAAAAAAGCAGTGTTTATAAATAAAGGGTGAAATGTATGAGACGAACAGTTCTTGGGTATATCCGCCCCTATACCTGGCGTATAGCCGGGGGCATTACCGTTAAAATGAGTGCAGCCCTGGCGGAATTGGCCATTCCGTGGATTCTCTCGTATATGATTGACACGGTCATTCCCACCCGGAATGTGCAGACGGTAGTCTTGTGGGGGGCCGGCATGATTGTGTGTTCCCTGGGGGTATGGGGGGGCAATATTTTAGCCAACCGCATGGCCAATGCGGTGTCGCGGGATGTGATACGCACCCTGCGCCACGACCTGTTTGCCCGTATTTCCTATTTGAGCAGCCGTCAAGTAGACCAGTTTACGGTTTCGTCCCTGATTTCCCGGATGACCTCCGATACGTATACCCTGCACCAGACTATCGGCATGGCGCAGCGCATGGGGGTGCGGGCGCCGATTCTGCTATTGGGCGGCATTGCGGTGACGCTGACCCTTGACCCGGCACTGACCCTGGTGATGTTGTGCACACTGCCCGTGGGGGCGGCCGCTGCCTTCGTCGTGTCCCGCCGGGGCGTACGGCTGTACCGCGGGGTGCAGCGCCGGGCGGACCACATGTTTACGGTGGTGCGGGAAAATATCACCGGCGCCAGGGTGATTAAAGCGTTATCCAAAGAGGCGTACGAAATCAACCGCTTTGACGGAACCAATAAGGATTTGACCCAGGCGGAATTTACCGCTTCCAAAACCATGGCGGTCATCGACCCCATTGTGACCATCACCCTGAATCTGGGGTTGGTGCTGGTCGTGGTGGTGGGCGCCTTCCGTGTGAATGCCGGGTTGACGGAAATCGGGAAAATTGTGGCCTTTTTAAATTACTTCACCATCATTTTGCAATCGCTGATGGCGATTACCCGTATTTTCACCAATGTATCCCGGGCGGTGGCGTCCGGTTCCCGGGTGGAAGAGGTACTAAATACCCAAGAGGAACTGTACGAAGAAACCAGCCGGTACAAAAAGCCGAAACCCGAGGCCCCGGCGGTGGAATTTGACCATGTGGATTTTTCGTATGATAGCGGCGGATTCGGACTGCATGACCTGAATTTTACCGTCAAAAAGGGCGAAACCCTGGGCATCATCGGCGCTACCGGCAGCGGCAAAACCACCATTGTGCAGGCTTTGCTGCGGTTTTATGATGTACAAAAAGGGTGTGTGCGCGTCCATGGCATTGATGTGAGAGAGTATGCCAGTAAAGAGCTGCGGGACCTGTTCGGGGTGGTCTTCCAAAATGACATCTTGTTCCAGGATACCATCGCCGAAAATATCGATTTTGGGCGGGGCCTGTCGGAAGAAGAGTTGTGGCAGGCCTGTTCTTGGGCCCAAGCGGAGGACTTTGTGCGGGAAGCCGGGGGGCTTTCGGCGCCGGTAGCCATCCAGGGGGCGAACCTCAGCGGCGGCCAGCGCCAGCGGCTGCTGCTGGCCCGTGCGTTGGCGGGGAAACCGGATATTTTGCTCCTGGATGATTCCTCCAGTGCCCTGGACTACCGCACCGATGCAGCGCTGCGCCGGGCCATACGGGAACATTTACCCCATACTACCAAGATCATTGTGGCCCAGCGGATCAGCTCCGTGATGCACGCCGAACAGATTGCCGTGCTGGAAAACGGGAAGATTGTGGCACTGGGCCGACACGAAGACTTATTACAAAACTGTCCGCTGTACCAGGCGATCAGCCGTTCGCAGTTGGGGGGTGGAGCGAATGGGTAAAATGAAAAAAACAGCCATATTAGGGCGGCTATTGCGCTATTTAATGGCCCATCGGGTGTACATGCTGGCGGCCATTTTGCTGACGTTGGCCGCTAACGGCCTGGCCCTGGTGGGGCCATACCTGTCGGGGTGCGCCATCGATGCGGTGGAACCCGGTACCGGACGGGTGGACTTTCCCGACGTGTTTTTGTACTGCGGTTTAATGGCGATTTGCTACCTGGTTTCCGCCGGTATGACATACCTGATTAACCGGATCATCATCAAAGTCAGCCGCCAGGTGGTCTTCCACATGCGCGCCGAAGTTTTTTCGAAAATCACAAAATTGCCGGTGGGGTACTTTGATACCCACCAAACCGGGGATATGCTCAGCCGGATTTCCTATGATATCGATACGATCAACACATCCCTTTCCACCGATATGGTGCAGATTTTTGCCAGCACGGCTACGGTGGTGGGGTCGCTGGCCATGATGGTCATGATTTCCCCGTTGCTGACGCTGGTTTTTGCTGTGACGGTACCGCTGGCCATCTTTTTGACCAAAAAGATCACGTCTTTTACCCGGCCTCTGTTCCGGGCCCGGTCGAAAAAGCTGGGGGAACTCAACGGCTTTGTCGAAGAACGCATTGGCGGACAGAAAACGCTGAAGGCGTATAACCAGGAAAAGCGCACCATCGAAAAATTGGATGTGCAAAATGAGGAAACCGTTCAGGCGTATTATAAAGCCGAATATTACGGCAACACGGTGGGGCCTTCGGTCAACTTTGTCAACTGCCTGTCGCTGTCCCTTGTCAGCCTTTTCGGGACCTTGCTGTTTTTAAACGGCCAAATGACCGTGGGGAATATCGCCTCGTTTGTCCTGTATTCCCGCAAATTCAGCGGCCCGATTAACGAAGTGGCCAATATCTTTGGCGAATTGCAGTCCACCTTTTCGGCGGCCGAGCGGGTGTTTGCCCTGTTGGATGAAGAAGTGGAACCAGCCGACCGCCCGGGGGCCCAGTCCCTGTTGCATCCCCGGGGGGATGTTGCCTTGCAGCACGTGGATTTTGGGTACAAAAAGGGGGCGCCGGTGATTCGGGATTTGTCGCTGCATGCTCCCAAAGGTGCACTGATCGCGATTGTGGGGCCCACCGGTGCGGGCAAGACGACGCTGGTGAATTTGCTTATGCGGTTTTATGATCCGGATGGCGGACGTATTATGATGGATGGACACGACATTCGGGATTTGCACCGGAAAGATGTGCGAGGGGCCTATTCCATGGTCTTGCAGGACACCTGGCTGTTTGCCGGTACCGTGTTTGAAAATATTGCGTACGGAAAAGAAGGCGCCACCCGGGAAGAAGTACAGGCAGCCTGTAAGGCGGCCGGGATTGATACGTTCATCCGGTCTTTGCCCAAAGGGTACGATACCATGATTCACGAGGATGCGTCCAACCTTTCCAAAGGGCAAAAGCAGCTGATGACCATTGCCCGCGCCATGCTGTTGCCCTGTGAATTGCTCATTTTGGACGAAGCTACGTCCAATGTGGATACCCGCACGGAAGAACAAATTCAGGCGGCCATGCGCACGTTAATGAAGAACAAAACCTGCTTTGTGATTGCCCACCGGCTTTCCACCGTGCGCAATGCCGACTGTATTTTGGTGGTGCGCGACGGGCAGGTGGTAGAGCAAGGACGTCACGAAGAATTGATGGAGCAGGGCGGCTTTTATGCCCGGCTTTATCAGGCCCAGTTTTCCTGATCGACAAGATCTCTGTTTTGCCCAAAAACAGAGATCTTTTTTTGCTCTAATAAGAAGGAGAAGAAGAGGAAAGAGAAAAGAGGAAAGCCAGGAAAAAGAGCCGCAACCAGCCGTATAAAAGAGAGGTGGGAAGCCAATTTTGCCAAAAATCCGCTGCATTTGAAGATCCGGTGTGAACGATTGGGTTTCAAGGAGACAGCCCGTATGGGAAGGCCGCTTTTTAGATAAGGTGGCTAAAAGATATTATGTTGCACAAAAATCATTGATTTTTATAGAAAACTTTGATATTCTTGTGACGAAGTACAGGAGGAGTTCCCCTTGAAAAAGGGCATACTTCTTTTATGGCAGATGTGAAAAAGGAGGATTATAGTCGTATGAAAGGTTTTGCGATGTTACGGATTGGGGAAACCGGCTGGATCGAAAAAGACCGGCCTGTTTGCGGCCCTATGGATGCCATTTGTAAGCCCATTGCGCTGGCGCCGTGTACGTCGGACGTGCACACGGTGTGGGCCGGGGCTATTGGTGACCGCCACAACATGATCCTGGGGCATGAAGCCGTGGGCGAAGTGGTGGAAGTCGGCAGCTTGGTGCGGGATTTTAAAGTGGGGGATAAGGTACTGGTATCGGCCATTACGCCGGACTGGAACTCCAAAGCGGCCCAGGAAGGGTACCCCATGCATTCCGGCGGCATGCTGGCGGGCTGGAAGTTTTCGAACTTTAAAGATGGCGTATTCGGCGAGTATTTCCATGTAAACGACGCGGACGGCAACCTGGCCCATCTGCCGGACGGCATGGATTTGGGAGCCGCTTGCATGATCAGTGATATGGTGCCCACGGGCTTCCACGGCGTGGAACTGGCCGATGTACAGTTTGGCGATAACGTGGCCGTGATCGGGATCGGCCCGGTGGGGCTGATGTCGGTGGCGGCAGCGGCGATTCGCGGTGCGGCGGATATTTACGCCGTAGGGTCGCGGAAAAACTGCTGCGACCTGGCCAGAGAATTTGGCGCTACGGATATTATCAATTACCGGGAAGGCGACATCGTCGAACAGATCATGGAAAAAACCCATGGGCTGGGCGTGGATAAAATTGTAGTAGCCGGCGGCGATAACGACACCTTTGACCAGGCGATCCGTATGCTCAAGCCCGGCGGTGTGATTGGCAATGTGAATTATCTGGGCGAAGGCGACGCCATTCGGATTCCCCGGGTAGAGTGGGGCTGCGGTATGGGCCACAAGACCATTCGCGGCGGGTTGATGCCCGGCGGCCGGGTGCGCTCGGAAAAACTGGCCCGGCTGGTGATTGCCAACCGGATTCATCCCGAAAAGCTGATTACCCATACGTTTAACGGGCTGGAAGGCGTAGAACCCGCGCTGATGATGATGAAGGATAAACCTCGCGATTTGATTAAACCGTTGGTTTTGCTGTAAATATTCCAATGATAAAAAATGGCGGACGGCCGTAAGGCCGCCCGCTATTTTTGTCAGGTGAGTAGCGGTTGTAAGAGGGTAACCGCAACTTCAGTCACTCCGCACAGGCTCATGACCAAAATGGGGTTTACATGGCGCCTTTGCAAGAAGTAGAGGGAAACTGCAAAATAAATCACGGCGCGCACATCCACGTTGGTCATGGTGAAAAGCACCATGTCACCGCCAAAAAACGAGGAAAGCAAAATGGAAAGCCCTGCGGAGGCAATCATGGCCACCACCGCCGGGCGCAGCGCCTGGAGCGTGCCCTGCAAAAGGCTGAGTGTGCGGTAACGGGCGTACAACATGGCGAGTACAGTGACCAATATGCAGGAAGGCAGCACACACCCCAAAGTGGCCACAAGGGCCCCGGGCAGCCCGGCAATGCGGGTACCTACAAAGGTGGCCGCGTTGACGGCAATGGGGCCGGGGGTCATCTGGGAGATGGTGACCAGATCCACAAATTCCGCGGAACTGATCCAGTTATGCAACGTGACCACCTGTTCTTCGATAAGCGGCATGGCGGCATAACCACCGCCAAAACTGAAGGCGCCAATTTGCAGAAAGCTGAGAAACAGTTGCAGGTAGATCACGCCTTTTTCCCCCTTTCGGCCCATTTGGTGCGCACAATCCCGATCAGGGCGGCGGCCAGAATCAACAGGACTACGTTGACATTGAAAAAGTAATTGAGCACAAAACAGGCGGCCATGATGAAAATGGAAAGAAAATCCCGTTCATTAAACGGTTTGGCGCCCATATCCATCACTACCGAGGTGATCACCGCCGCGACACCGGCCTGCATGCCCCGCAAAAGGGCTTTGACAATTACGTTCTCACAAAACGCCTGATACCCCACCGAAATTAGGCTCAACAGAATCAGGGGCGGCAACACGGCGCCCACCACGGATACCAGCACCCCGGGAATGCCGCACAGCTTATATCCCACGATGATGGCACCATTGACGGCAATGGCACCGGGGGAGGATTGGGCAATGGCTACCAGATCCAGCATTTCGTCTTCTTCAATCCAGTGCAGCTGATCGACAAATTTGTTTTTCAGCAGGGTAACGATCACGTACCCTCCGCCAAAGGTAAAGGCACTGAGGTACAGCGTCGAAAGGAACAATTTGACGAGTACGCGGCTTTTCTTCTGGGGCATGTCCGGCATGGACGGCACCCTCCTTTATCACAAATCTTTTTCCAAAGTCTAGCATACACCTTCTTTACTTATATGTAAAATAGTATTATCTTATAAAGTATATATGGAAATCCATATAAGGAGGGAAGGCAAATGACCTTGCGGCACCTACGTATTTTTACGATGGTATACCGGTTGGGCAGCATGTCGGCGGCAGCCGAAAAACTGCATCTGTCCCAACCGGCGGTGAGCACCGCTATACGGGAAATGGAAACCTACTATGGGGTGCGGCTATTTGACCGGCTGGCCAGGCGGCTGTACCGCACCCCCCAGGGGGAGAAGATGTACGGGTATGCGGTGCACATTGTGTCGCTGTTCGACGAAATGGAGCAGACGATGAAGCAGCCGGAGGCCGACTTGCTGCGCGTGGGGGCCTCGATTACCATTGGCGGCTTGTTTCTGCCGGAATGGGTTTCTCAATTCCGAAACGAGGAGCCACAAGCACAAGTACAGGTGAGCGTGCGCAATACAGGCGAGATTGAAGAGGCCCTATTGGGTGGAGAACTGGATTTGGCCTTTGTGGAAGGGGGTGTCAAAGACCCTTTACTGTGCAGCGAACCGTTTTTAAAAGACCGGCTGTGCCTGTTGGCGCCAAACGGCCACCCGTTAACCGGGCAAGCGGATGTCACCTTGCAGGAAGCAGCCCGGTACCCATTCGTCATGCGGGAAGAAGGTAGCGCCAGCCGCAGCGTGTGGGAAGAAGCCATGCGGCTGCAGGGGCTGAGCCCCGCCATTTTGTGGGAGAGCGTGAGCAATACCGCCGTGCTGCAGGCGGTGATCCATGGGGTAGGGCTGGGCGTGCTGCCCTACCGGCTGGCGAAAAAATCCCTGCAGCAAGGGTTACTATGCGAAATTCCGCTCGCCTTACCTGCTTTGCAGCGGCAGTTTCGGCTGGTGTACCACCGGCACAAATTTTTTACCCCCACCATGCGGGCGTTCCTGGAGCTGGCCCGGCGGGAAGCCGCCGCGGGGCAGGACGAAACGGCCATTTCATGAAACGGCACTTGCGTCCTTCTCCGGTTGGCCGTATACTTAACATATAGAGAAACCGAAAACAATTTGACGGGAGGAAACCGCCATGACACAACAACCGGCCCTGGTGCTGCTGGTTCCCACAACCGAACAGGAAGCCCTTATGACGGTCCTTTCGCAGGCGTATCAGACCGTGACCGTGGCTTCGCAAGAGGAAGCGGCCGCCTTGCTGCGGCAGGATGAACGGGAAACCGCCGGGTTGCTGCTGTATGGAACGGAAGAACCCTCCCGTTACGGGCCGCTATTGCGCATAGCGGAACAAGCAGGGGTGCCGGTTCTGGCCATGGCCGAAAGACAAGAGTGGGAAGAACCCTTTTTGCGGGAAGGCGCCTGGGATTTTGTGTGGTGGCCGGTAGCACCGGCCGTACTTCAGGTGCGGGTGCAGCACATGACCCGCCGCGGCCGGCAGCTACGTTATGGCCGCCGGCTGCAGGAAAGGGACGACATAACCGGGATTTATCGGAAGGAAAAATTTTTTTCCTGTGTGAAAGAAAAACTGGCTACCGCACCGGCGGGGCAGTATGCCCTGGTGCGGATGGATATTGACCGGTTTAGTTTAATTAACGCGTTTTTCGGTGTGCGGGAAGGGGACCAGCTGCTGCAGCATATTGCCGGCGTTTTTACCCGGTTTGCCAAACAGCGGGAACCGGGCCTTTTATACGGGCGGATTGAAGCCGATACCTTTGGACTTTTGATGCGGTATGAAGAGGAAAAATCGCTGCGCACCCGGCTGCGCCGGATTGATGATGATGTGCGGCGGTATAATGTAAGTTTTGATATTTCCCCCACTTTCGGGGTGTACCGGGTGGAGGACCTGACGCTGCCGGTGGATAGCATGTTTGATAAAGCCAATTTGGCTGCGAAACAGAGTAAAGGGCACTACTTGCATACCATTTCCTTTTATACCGATCAAATGGGGCGCACCGTAGAACGGGAACAGCAGATTATGAACGAAATGAACGAAGCCATTCGCCGGGATCAGTTCTACGTGTATTTGCAGCCCAAATACAATTTGCAAAGCCACACGCTGTCGGGGGCCGAGGCACTGGTGCGTTGGCATCACCCCAAGTGGGGCGTATTGAGGCCCAGCGAATTTATTCCCGTTTTCGAACGGAACGGCTTTATTGCCCGGCTGGACCGGTATATGTGGGAAAAAACCTGCCAGATTTTGAACAACTGGCTGCGGGAAGGCAAAGCCCCCCGGCCGGTTTCGGTAAATGTATCCCGGGTCAATATGTATAACCCCCATTTGGCCGATGTGATCAGCGGGATTACCCGGCGGTACGGGGTGCCCAACAAATTGCTGCAGCTGGAAATGACCGAAAGTGCCTACACGGATAATCCGGTTGCCATGAAGCAGATGCTGCAAAAACTGCATGATAAAGGGTTTACGATTTTGATGGATGACTTTGGCAGTGGCTATTCTTCCCTGAATGTGCTAAAAAATATGCCGGTGGACCTGATCAAAATCGACATGCAGTTTTTTGGGGAATCCGATGTGCCCGGCCGGGGGGAAAATATCATTGCTTCGGTGGTGCGCATGGCCAAATGGCTGCAAATTCCCACCGTGGCCGAGGGCGTGGAAAAGCCGGAACAGGTGAGTTTCCTGCGCGGGATTGGCTGTGAATACATTCAGGGGTACTACCTGTCGCCGCCCATGCTGCCGGAAGAATATGAGGTGTTTGCTTCCCAATATGTGGAACGGGAAGAGCCCCAGGGGGAAACATCCATTGACCGGGAAAATTTCTGGGTGAGCAATCCCCATTTGCACGATCTGTTTACCGATGTGGAACAGCCGCTGGCTATTTATGAATATACCGGGGACGATGTGCAGGTATTGCGTATTAACAAAGCGTTTTCCCGGTCGTTTGGGTACCGCAAGGATGAAAAAGGCCGGGTGGTCATTCGCGACATGATGGAGCCCGAAGCGCTGGGGCAGCTGCTGTTTGCCTGCCGCTGTGCCTCCCAGCGGCGGGGATCGGCGGAATGTGAATACCGCCGGTATAACCGGGACGGGCAGTCCGTGTGGGTGCATATCAATTTGCGGTATTTAAGCCGGGTAGGCAGCCGTATTATTTTGTTTGGGGTGCTCACCGACATTTCGCTGCAAAAAGAGCTGGAAGAAGAGCTATTCCGGTACCGGACCATGATGCCCCGGGAAGAAGAGCGGCCCCGTATTATGCTGATGGATTATTCCGATGGGGACCGGCGGGTGCTGCGCAGCTTTTTAACCCCTGATTATGCCGTATACGAAGTGAAAAACGGGGAAAAAGCGCTGGAGATCCTGCATCAGCAGCCGATGGATCTCATTTTGCTCAGTACCGCTATGAAAGAAACGGGCGTGGCGGATTTTTTACAGACGAAAAAACACGATGCCCGGCTATCGCCCATTCCGGTGATGGCCGTCGTGGAAGAGCATACCATGGAGGAACAGGGCTATTTGTTGGAACAAGGGGTCAGCGACGTGCTGATTCCGCCACTGCTCAGCGAGATTGTGCGCAACCGGGTGCAAAATTTGTTGCGTCCCCGGCAGACCTTCCAGGCTATGATGAAAAATTACGAAGAAATGCTGCGGGCTGCCCAAAGCGACAGTTTGACCGGGCTGTTTACAAGGGCCACGGCCGAAGAGATGATCACCCAAAGTTTGCAGGAAAACGGGGGATGCGGTGCTTTCTTCATGCTGGATATCGATGATTTTAAAATTATCAATGATACCCGGGGGCACCAGGCGGGCGACCGTGTGATGGCGCAATTCGCCGAAGTGCTGCGGCGGTGTTTTCGGAAAAGCGATATTCTGGCACGTTTTGGCGGGGATGAATTTGTGGTGTTTATGCCCGATGTGACGTCACGGGAGCTGATTCGGGAGCGGTGCCGGCATTTCATGCAGGAAGCCGGTACCATTGAGGAAAACGGACTGACTGTCTCGTGTTCGGTGGGCATTTCCCTGTGCCCCGAACACGGGTGCACCGTGGAAGAATTGTACAGGCAGGCCGATCACGCGCTGTATGAGGCCAAACGGCAGGGGAAAAACCGGTTTTCTTTTTACGGAAAGGATCAAACAGAGGAATAAAAAGGGCCGGGTGCCTTTGGGCACCCGGCCTTCCTATGGTCGGTTTTTATTCCAGAGAGGCGATAACTTCTACTTCACACAGGACACCCAGCGGCAGGTCTTTGACCGCCACACAGCTGCGGGCCGGTTTGCCGGTAAAATAGGCGCCATATACGGCGTTAAATGCGGCAAAATCGCCCATATCGGCAAGAAAACAAGTGGTTTTTACCACATTGGTATAGGTGATCCCGGCTTCATGCAGGATTTCCCCGATATTTTTCATCACCTGTTCCGCCTGGCCGGTAATATCGGTCGCCAGAACTTTCCCTTCGGCGGGCACAATGGGCACCTGGCCGGAAACAAACAATAAGTTCCCTGCCTGGATCGCCTGGGAATAAGGACCGATGGCTGCGGGGGCCCGGTCGGTAGCAATCACTTTCAGCATAACACAACACTCCTTTTGAAAAAGCACTTTGGTTCATGATAGCACACTTTTTGAAAATGTCAAAGGCCCCGCCTTCACCTTTACAAGAAAAGGAAAACTGTGCTATAGTTATAATATATAACATAGTAGCCCGCACGGCCCCGATCGCCGTGGGATTATCAAGCAGAAAGGATGGAGGAGCATCTATGCTGACGCCTTCGAAAAGAAAATTCATCGAATTCATGATGGGGGCCGATGTGCTTCGCTTTGGCCAGTTCGTGACCAAGAGCGGACGCCATACCCCGTATTTTGTCAATACCGGCAATTATAAAACCGGCCTGCAGAGCTCCCGGTTGGGCAGCTTTTATGCGGAACTGATCCACGAAACCGTGGGCGGTGAATTTGAAGCCATGTTTGGCCCGGCTTACAAGGGCATTCCGCTGGTGACTTCCTGTGCCGGAGCCCTAGCGCGGGATTACGGCCTGGACAAACCGTTCTTCTTTAACCGCAAGGAAGCCAAAGACCACGGGGAAGGCGGCAGCTTGGTGGGATACAAACCCCAGGATGGCGACCGCGTGATTATTATCGAAGATGTCATCACCGCCGGTACGGCGATTCGCGAAACCATGCCCGTGCTGGAAAGCTGCGCCAAAGTGCACGTACCGGATATGTTCATTTCCGTCAACCGCTGCGAAGTGGGCCAGACCCCCGGTAAAACGGCCGTAATGGAAGTGAAGGAAGAATTCGGCATTCGGGTGCATGCGCTGGTGACCGTGCAGGATATTCACGAATATTTGCAGGAAACGGGCCTGTATGCCGACCTGCTGCCCATGATGGAAGCGTATATGAAGGAATACTGCGTATTCTGATTGTAAAGGAAATAATGAACCGCCCCCGGCTGCGTGTGTTTGCGGCCGGGGGCGGTTTGTCCCTTTAGAGTGAGGAGGGGCCATATGACAATTTTGGAAACGGAGCGCCTTATTCTGCGGGAAATGGATCAGGAAGACTTTTCGGATCTGGCACAAATGCTGCAAAATCCCCGGGTGATGGTGGCTTATGAACATGACTTTTCGGACGAAGATGTGCAGCGGTGGCTGGACCGCCAAAAAAGCCGGTATGAAACCTATGGGTTCGGGTTGTGGGCCATGATCCTCAAAAAAACCGGCGAGATGATCGGGCAGGCGGGGCTGACGATGCAGCCTTATAAGGGAAAACAAGTGCTGGAAATTGGGTATTTATTAAAAGAAGCCTACTGGCACCACGGATATGCCCGGGAAGCGGCGGCAGGCCTTAAAAAGTATGCGTTTGAAACGTTAAACCGGGAGAAAGTATATGCCATTATCAAAACAGACAACACGCCGTCGCAGCGGGTAGCCGAGAGCATCGGCATGACTAGAGAAGATGAATTTTTGGCCGGGTATCATCACGGGAACAGACCCCATTTTCTGTATGCCGTCAGCCGGCAAGGAAATCCAGTGAGACAATAAAAAAACCGGGTCTGTCTTTTGACAGACCCGGTTTTTGGTGGACGTTAACGGACTCGAACCGCTGACCCTTCGCACGTCAAGCGAATGCTCTACCAGCTGAGCTAAACGTCCATGATAGGCGCTATAGCTCTATTATTATAGCGCACCTTTCCTTAAAATGCAAGTAAAATTTTTCGAAAGAACCCCTCTTTTTTTGGAACAGCGGGAGAAAACACCGAAAAACCCCCGGCGGGGCTTGCACAGGACGGCCCGGCATGGTATGCTTAAAAAGCGTGAAAATCCAAAAGTCGTGCCGCAGCCAGCGGTGCAAAACGGAGGTATGGAACATGAAAGCAACCGAAAAAACCATGGAAAAGATTGTCAACCTATGCAAAGGCCGCGGTTTTGTGTATCCCGGTTCCGAGATCTATGGCGGGCTGGCCAATTCCTGGGATTACGGCCCTTTGGGTGTCGAACTGAAAAATAATATCAAAAAGGCCTGGTGGAAGAAATTTGTACAGGAAAATCCCTACAATGTGGGATTGGATGCCGCCATCCTGATGAACCCGCAGACCTGGGTGGCTTCCGGCCATCTGGGCGGTTTTTCCGATCCTCTGATGGATTGCCGCGAATGCCACGAACGGTTCCGTGCCGACAAACTCATCGAAGACTGGTGCGAAGAGAACGGGTTTACGCTCCCGAAACCCATCGATGCGTTTTCCCAGCAGGAAATGGCTGATTTTATCGAGGAACACGCGATTCCCTGCCCCACCTGTGGCAAGCACAATTTTACCGATATCCGCCAGTTTAACCTGATGTTTAAGACCTTCCAAGGTGTGACGGAAGACGCAAAGAACACTGTGTACCTGCGCCCGGAAACGGCCCAGGGCATTTTTGTCAACTTCCCCAATATCCAGCGGACCACCCGGAAAAAGCTGCCCTTTGGCGTGTGCCAGATTGGCAAGAGCTTCCGTAACGAAATCACCCCCGGCAACTTTATCTTCCGGATTCGTGAATTTGAACAGATGGAATGCGAATTCTTCTGCGAACCGGGTACGGATCTGGAATGGTTCCAGTACTGGCGTTCCTTCTGCCGCGACTGGCTGCTGGGGCTGAATATGACGGAAGAAAACCTGCGCCTGCGCGATCATGCGCAGGAAGAGCTGTGCTTCTATTCCAAGGCGACGACGGACTTCGAATTCCTGTTCCCGTTTGGCTGGGGCGAACTGTGGGGTGTGGCCGATCGTACGGATTATGACCTGACGCAGCACCAGAACACCTCGGGCAAAGATATGACCTATTACGACCAGGAAAAGAACGAACGGTATATTCCCTATGTCATTGAACCGTCTCTGGGTGCCGACCGCGTAACGCTGGCCTTTTTGTGCGATGCGTACGACGAAGAAGTGGTGGGCCAGGACAAAAAGGGCAATGACGATGTGCGTGTGGTACTGCATCTGCACCCGGCGCTGGCGCCGTTTAAGGCGGCCGTCTTGCCGCTGAGCAAAAAACTGGCGCCCAAAGCCCAGGAAGTGTATGCGGAATTGTCCAAACACTTTATGGTGGATTACGATGAATCCGGCTCCATTGGCAAACGGTACCGCCGCCAGGATGAAATCGGAACGCCGTACTGCATTACTGTGGACTTTGACACCGTGGGCGACGAAGACCGCCCGGCCGACAACGCCGTGACGGTGCGCGACCGCGATACCATGGAACAGGTACGCCTGCCGATTGGCGAATTGGTCGCTTATCTGAGCGAAAAAATTGCATTTTAAGGAACCTAGAAAAAGAAGGCGCCGGCTGTGTATGAACAGCACCCCATTTGTTAGACAGTATGATATACTGAATAACAAGTGGGGT
>CAKNOA010000044.1 GCA_930990065.1 uncultured Clostridia bacterium
GCGGGAGGAGGACTTGAACCTCCGACCTTCGGGTTATGAGCCCGACGAGCTACCAACTGCTCCATCCCGCGATATTTTGTTTTAACAGCCGCATCGCTGACTGCTCATTTATTATAGCTGATCTTTACGCAATTTGCAAGCCTTTTTTTAAAAAAATTTTTCTTTACCCCATGATTTTTTCTGTTATCGAAAGTTTTCGCGAAAAAACGGCCCTTTTTCGCCGGAAAGAGGGGAGGGTCATGGGGAAAAAGGGCTATGACAAAGTAAAAAGAAACTAAAAGAAAAGCAAAATATTCGAAAAGAACCAAGCTGTTTTCACAAAAATGCAGAGTTGCTTTTATTTTTCCTTAAACGAAATAAATTGATTTTTGATGGATGTATAATAAAGAAACAGCAAAAAAGCTGAATGGACTGCATGGGCAGTGGAAGGGAACGCGTGAAGTATATGTTTGGAGCCATGTTCAAAGGCGCTACGTTTTTTGATATCTTTCTATGGAATGTTGCGTTGGCAGCGGTATGGTGTGTAGTGGCCTTTATTGCCTGCATCAAGTTGCCCAGCACGTTTTTTGATTTTGAGAAAAAGCGGTATCAGGCCATGAAATGGGAGAAAAACGGCCGGTGGTACAAAGATCACCTGCATATCCAGCAGTGGAAAGACCGCCTGCCCCAGCATATTGCCAAAGATGGTTTTTCCAAAACCCATTTGACCAATATGTCGCTGGACTATTTGGATGAATTCATTATGGAGACCTGCCGCGGCGAATGGCTGCACCTGGCGGATTGCATGCTGGCGGTGCTGCTGCTGCTGATCAATCCCTGGCCGCTGGCCCTGCTTTTTGCCGCGCTGCCGTGCATCGGCAACCTGCCGTTTGCGGTGATCCAGCGGTATAACCGGTTCCGTCTGTTGCAGGTGCGCAAAAAATTGCTGCACGATTTGCGGCGCGCCGAAGAACGCCAGGCTGCTTCTGTGGTGGCATAAATTTAAACTCGATAAAAAAACCGAAGCTGATGAAAATCAGCTTCGGTTTTTCTTTTTGTTTGTGCTTTATACGCAGTTTTTCGTGTACAGCGCCTGGTAGGGGTTCGACGTGTTGGGTGTGATCACATAGAAATCTTTGGCGATTACTTCCTCATACGAAATTCCAAACGTCTTACAGAAATCCTGCAAGTGCTCTTCGATGCTCTGCATGTCTTCCTGGGTAGCCCGGTTCACCAGAATGTGGTTGTCAAAATCCGTCGGTTCACTGTTGCACCGCAGGAACAGCCGTCCACCGTGCATACCGGCACAGCACAGCGCACCGATGGGGGCGGGTTTCTCCTGGTTATTGAGCCCCAACACGATGATGGTGCCGCCGGCCTGGTATTCCGACAGGAAGCTGCCGGCCATGCCGCCCACCATAATCAACGGCTGCTGCTCTTTGTACGCTTTCATGTGAATACCGGCCCGGTATCCTACGTTATCGCGGATCAGCAGCTGGCCGCCCCGCATGCCGTACCCGGCGGCATCGCCGCAGGAACCGTGGATGACCACCCGGCCCTGGTTCATGGTGTCACAGGTGGCATCTTGGGCATTGCCGTATACGGTAATGGAGCCCCCGTCAAAGTACGAGGCCAGTGCGTTGCCCGGAACGCCGTGGATGGTGATATTTTTGCCTTGTAATCCGCTGCCAATGTACCGCTGGCCGCAGCAATTTGTGATTTCAATATCGGTATCGGCCGACTGGCGGATTTGTTCATTTAACGTGCGGAAATGCATACCGCTTGCCGTAAGTTTCATCTCGGTACCCCTCCCAACTTTTCAGCCCGTGTCTTCGGCCCAAAGGCCAAAAGCTGCGGGTGATCCTTGAGTTTGTCAAAATCCACCTCGTCAAGCGGTGTCTGCTGCCGGATCAGGGAGGTGTAAATCCCGGCCCGGGCCACGTCGCCAATCAGAATATAGCCCACCAGCTTGCCGTCACGAAGGACCAGCTTTTTGTAGGAATCCTTTTCTTTCCACACCAGTTCCTGGCCGTCGTAGCTGCCGGCGGTGATCATGTGCAATTCGAAAAATCCCATGGCGTTCATCGGAATGGCGTTGTCAAACGGCGCATCCCGTCCGGCCATGGCCTGCCCGGCCGCTTCGCCCTGCAGGTAAGCGTTGGGCAAAATGGCCATCACATGGGTGGTGCCGCTGGCAAGATCCATGGTTTCCGTGCAGTCCCCGGCGGCAAACACATCGGGCAGACTGGTGCGGCCTTCGCCGTCCACCTGGATCCCGCGGCCAACCTGGGCGCCGGCCTCTTTGGCCAGTTCCGTGTTGGCCCGCACACCGACGGCGACCACCAGCACATCAAAGTCACAGGCCGTGCCATTGGTGAGCGTGGCGTGGTGCCCGTCAAAACGTTCCACGGTGGTGCCCGTCAAAATGGACACGCCCTTTTTCTCCAGGTATTCCTGTACCATGGCACTGCCGGTTTCGTCCAGAATGCTGGGCAGGATGCGGGGGGCCAGGTCGATGACCTGTACCGTTTTCACCCGGTGCAAAATGCCTTCGGCGCATTTTAACCCGATCAGCCCGGCGCCCACAATCAGCACCCGGCTTTCAGGCATTAGCACCTGGTCCAGTGCCCGGGCATCGTCCAACGTCATAAACGAAAACCGGTTCTGAACAGTAGAAAGCCCTTCCATGGGGGGCACAAACGGCCGCGAGCCGGTGCCGATCAGCAGCCGGTCATAGGGGAACTGTTCCCCGGAAGACGTTTCCACATATTTTTGTTCCGGGTCGATTTTTGTGACCGTCACCCCCAAGTGGGCGTCCACATGGTTCTCTTCATAGAACGAATCGGGCCGGTATTTCATGCGGTTTTCATCGGTGCGCCCCAGCAGCAGATACGAAATCAGGGGGCGGGAATAGGTGTGGTGCGGTTCCGAAGCGATCAGGGTAATGGAGCCGTTGGGATCGACTTTGCGGATCCCTTCCACACCGCCGACTGCCGCGGTGGAATTGCCAATAATTACATAGCGCACGACTTTCAACCCCTTTCTTCAAACACAATCGCTTCGTTGGGGCATCCGTCTACGCAAGCCGGAATGTCCCGCCCGTTTTTCGTACACAGTTCGCATTTCTGCATAACTAACCCGCTTTCGTCGGGCATAATGGCCCCGTACGGGCACACCAGTACACAGGTATGGCACCCCACGCATTTGTCGCGGTCAATCACCACGACCCCGTCTTTTTTCGAAAGGGCCCCGGCAATGCAGCTTTTTACGCACAGGGCGTCTTCACAATGGCGGCAGTTCACCGCAAAGTGGATATCCCGCACCGGGTCTTCTTCCACCTGGATGCGGGGGTGGATGGTAACGCCTTTGAGGGCCATGGCCATATTGGAGCGGCCCGAATTGGCAAAGGCGCAGTTATATTCGCACAAATGGCACCCCAGGCACCATTTCTCATTCACATACACACGCTTCAACGTTGCTTCCCCCTTTATTCGCCCGCATGCCGGATCCCGAGGATCTCCAGCTCTTTCTCATTCAGCCCCACGCCGCGCAGCATCAGGCGGTTGCCCCGCAGCGCTTCAATGGAGTTGATGCCCATGCCGCCCATCATCTCTTTGATTTCATGGGTCCAGGCGCTGACCAGGTTGATCAGCCGCCGGGTGCCAATATCCGGGTTCAGCCGGCGCACCAGGTCGGGCCGCTGGGTGGCAATGCCCCAGTTGCACAGGCCGCCTTGGCAGCTGCGGCACTGGTGGCATCCCAGCGCGATCAGGGCCGCCGAGGCGATATACACGGCATCGGCTCCCAAGGCGATGGCCTTGACGATGTCGGCGCTGTTGCGGATGGAACCGCCTACGATCAGGGATACGCGGTTGCGGATCTTTTCGGCCCGCAGCCGGCTGTCCACCGCCGCCAGGGCCAGTTCAATGGGAATGCCCACGTTGTCGCGGATCCGGGTGGGGGCAGCGCCCGTGCCGCCGCGGAAACCGTCAATGGCAATGATGTCGGCGCCGCTGCGGGCAATACCGCTGGCGATGGCCGCCACATTGTGTACCGCCGCAATTTTGACAATCACAGGCTTTTTATAGGCCGTGGCTTCTTTCAGCGAAAAGACCAGCTGGCGCAAATCTTCAATGGAGTAAATATCGTGGTGCGGCGCGGGGGAGATGGCGTCGCTGCCTTCGGGGATCATGCGGGTGCGGGATACGTCGCCCACAATCTTGGAACCGGGCAGGTGCCCGCCGATGCCGGGCTTAGCGCCCTGGCCGATTTTGATTTCGATGGCGGCGCCGGCTTCCAGGTAATCCTTCTTTACGCCAAACCGGCCGGAAGCCACCTGGACAATGGTATTGGGGCCATACTTATAGAAGTCTTCGTGCAGCCCGCCTTCGCCGGTGTTATAATACGTGCCCAGCGCCGTAGCCGCCCGGGCCAGGCTTTCGTGGGCGTTATAGCTGATGGAACCGTAGCTCATGGCCGAAAACAGGATCGGCGTCTGCAGCGTCAGGTTCGGTTCATCTTCATGGGTGCAGATGGCCCCATTCTCATCCCGGGTGATGGTATCGGTCTTTTTGCCCAGGAATACTTTCGTTTCCATGGGTTCCCGCAACGGGTCGATGGACGGGTTGGTCACCTGGGACGCGTTAATCAAAATCTTATCCCAATATACCGGGTAGGGCCGCGGCGTGCCCATGGAGGAAAGCAGCATGCCGCCGCTGCCCGCCTGGCGGTAAATTTCACGGATGGCTTCATCCGACCAGTTGGCGTTGCGCTTAAACGCTAAATCGCTCAATGTAATTTTTAGGGCGTTGGTGGGGCACAGGGTGACACAGCGGTGGCAGTTTACGCATTTGCTGTTGTCGGCCCGCATCACGCCTTCATCTTCATCAAAAAAGTGGACGTTGTTGGCGCACTGCCGTTCACAAACCCGGCACGCAATGCAGCGCTGCGGGTCACGGATTACTTCATAAACAGGATTCACATAGTTGATCGCCATCAGACCGTCACCCCCTCATCCAGTGTTACAATCACCGGTTCGCCACCTTTGGGCGACCAGATTTTATCCAGTTCCGGTTCAATGGCCCGGATCGCACATTCTTCGCTGGCGACATACACCCGGTCGGCTTTTTCGCCCACCACCATGGAACGCAGCTTCAGCCGGTCGTTAAGTGCCATCATGCCGCCGGTAAAGCCCAGCAGAATGGAAAACGGCCCGGTAATCAGCAGGCTGGAAAACGCATTGCGGAAGTACGTGTACTTTTTCTTATCGGCTTCCGACATTTTTTCAATTTCGATCCAGAACGGGGCCGCAATCACGTCGGCTACTTCCTGGAGCGTCAGTCCTTTTTTACGGTTCAGGTAATCAATAATATAGGTAATGACTTCGGTGTCGGTGAGCAGGGTGCACTTGTACCCATACATTTCAATAAACCGGCGGTTGGCATCATAACTGCTGATTTCACCGTTGTGCACCACCGAATAATCCAGCATGGCAAACGGGTGCGCCCCGCCCCACCAGCCGGGGGTATTGGTGGGATACCGGCCATGGGCCGTCCAGCAGTACCCTTCGTACTGGTCCAGACAGTAATACCGGCCTACGTCTTCCGGGAAACCTACGGCTTTGAATACCCCCATGTTTTTCCCCGAGGAAAACACATACGCCCCGGGAATGGTGGTGTTGATCTTTACCACGCACCGGGCCACAAATTCCCGCTCATCGACCTGGATGTCTAGCATCTTTTTCGCCAGCGGGAACACAAAGTACCGCCAAATAGCCGGTTCGTCGGTGATAGACGGATCCCGGCGGGTGGGAATCTTTTCGGCCACTTCCATTTCAAAATGCTGTGCGATGAACTTTTCACAGTCATCCTTGGCGGCCGGGGTGTCATAAAAGACATGCAGCGCATATAAGTCTTTGGTACGGGGATAAATGCCGTATCCGGCAAAGCCGCCGCCCAGGCCGTTGGAACGGTCGTGCATGGCGGCAATGGAACGAATGATTTCTTCCCCGTTAAAACGCTGGCCGCTGCGGGAAAAGATCCCCGAGATGGCGCAGCCGGAAGGAATGCGAATTTCGCCCTCTTTTTGCAACATGATGTCATACCTCCCTGCAATTTCGTCTTCTTCCTCTTTCATAAAGAAGGGGCTGCCGCGGTGGCACTATTTTGCAATAAAAAAGGGATAATTTGCAAAATAGCAAAAAATAAAGCGGCTCTACGTCGTATCTATGCAAGATAATTGCCTTATATCCTGCAAAAGCTGCGCGAAACAAGTCCGTTTTTTTCGCGGTATGCAGGAATATAATACGTTTTTTTCTTCGTCTTGTCAACCTGTTTTTGCAAGTTAAAGTATAAAAACTTGCAAATTTAGAAAAAATGTCGGGTTTTATTCCCAACGCTTTGCCCATTTGTATGCAAACCAGTCAAACTTCATGATTTAGCCACAATTTGGGTTGACTTCCGGGGAATTGGAGCATATAATAGGCGCATAGCAGCAAGGGCGCTGCGGCGAAGGGGTAGCTCCCTTCAGACCGCTGCGCCTTTTTTTACGTTCTTCGGTTTTTCCGGAGTGTGGCTGTTCCCTGGCACATTAGGTCTAACCTGCCAAAATCTTTTGCTATTCGGAAAAGTAAACTTTATATCAGGGAGTGATTTTCATCATGAGCAAAGTACCCGAAATGTTCGGCAGCCTGGTCTTTAATGACACGGTTATGAAAGAGCGTCTTCCCAAATCCACATATAAGGCGCTGCAGAAAACCCGCATGGAGGGCAAACCCCTCGATCCTGAAGTGGCCAATGTGGTCGCCAACGAGATGAAATGTTGGGCCGTGGAACACGGTGCTACGCACTTTACCCACTGGTTCCAACCCATGACCGGCATTACCGCTGAAAAACACGACAGCTTCATCGATCCCATCCCCGGTGGTAAGGTGATCATGGAGTTTTCGGGGAAAGAGCTGATCAAAGGCGAACCCGATGCGTCTTCATTCCCGTCCGGCGGCCTGCGCGCTACGTTTGAAGCCCGCGGCTATACCGCTTGGGACCCCACCAGCGATGCTTTTATTAAAGATGGTTCCCTGTGCATTCCTACGGCGTTTTGCTCCTACGGCGGCGAAGCGCTGGATAAAAAGACCCCGCTGCTCCGCTCCATGGAAGCGCTGAGCAAACAGGCGGTGCGGGTGCTGCGCTTGTTTGGTGACACCACCACCCAGCGCGTGAACGCCACCGTAGGCCCCGAACAGGAATACTTCCTGGTGGATGACGCCCTGTATACGAAGAGAAAAGACCTGGTGTACACCGGCCGCACACTGTTTGGTGCCAAACCGCCCAAGGGCCAGGAACTGGAAGATCACTATTTTGGTGTGATCAAACCCCGGGTGTCCGCTTACATGAAAGACCTGGATGAAGAGCTGTGGAAGCTGGGCATCCTGGCGAAAACCAAGCATAACGAAGTGGCTCCGGCTCAGCACGAACTGGCTCCCATCTTCTCGTCGGCCAATGTGGCGACCGATGACAACCAGCTCACCATGGAAATGATGAAAAAAGTGGCGTCCCGTCACGGCATGGCCTGCCTGCTGCATGAAAAACCCTTCGACGGCGTCAACGGCAGCGGCAAACATGACAACTGGGCGATTGCAACCGATACCGGCCGCAACCTGCTGGATCCCGGTGCGTCCCCCCGTGATAACGCCCAGTTCCTGCTGTTTTTGTGCGCCGTGATCCGTGCGGTGGATGAGCACCAGGACCTGCTGCGTATCTCGGTTGCTTCCGCCGGTAACGACCACCGTCTGGGCGCCAACGAAGCACCGCCCGCGATTGTTTCCATGTTCCTGGGCGATGAACTGACGGAAGTGCTGGAATCCATCGCCAATGGGACTCCTTATGTGCAGAAGGAAAAGGTCTATATGAACATCGGTTCCGATGTGCTGCCCGATCTGCCCAAGGATGCCACCGACCGGAACCGTACGTCCCCGTTTGCGTTTACCGGCAACAAGTTCGAATTCCGTATGCTGGGTTCTTCCCAGTCCATTGCGTGCCCGAACATGATGCTCAATACGGCTGTGGCCGATGTGCTGTCTGATTTCGCCGAAGAGCTGGAAAAAGCCGATGATTTCAACGCGACGCTGCAGGATCTGATCATCCGCACCTATAAAGAGCACAAGCGCATCATCTTCAACGGCAACAACTACAGCGATGAATGGGTCAAAGAAGCCGAAAAGCGCGGCCTGCTGAACCTGCGCACCCTGGCAGATGCCACGCCCCATTACACCGATGAAAAGAATGTGAAGATGTTCGAAAAGCACCATGTGCTCACCCGCACGGAAGTCGAAGCCCGCTGCGACATCGAACTGGAAAACTACTGGAAGCAGCTGAACATCGAAGGGCTGACTATGGTCGATATGCTCCGCAAAGACATCCTGCCGGCGGTATGCGCCTGCATGGGCGACCTGTCGCAGGAAGCGGTGAACAAGAAAGCACTGGACATTCCCTTCGGCTTCGAGAAGAAAGTGCTGGAAAAGATCAGCGCGTTGGCTGAATCGCTGCATGAAGAAACGGCTAAACTGGCCGGCTTGCTCGAAAAGAAAGACTTTGCGAACAACTGCGAATGCGCGAAGTACTATGGCAGCGAAGTGCTCGGCCAGATGGAAAAGGCCCGTGCCATTGCCGACGAACTGGAACTGACGGTTGGCCGCAAGTACTGGCCGTTCCCCAGCTACGGCGATCTGCTGTTCAGCGTGCGCTAATTCCTTTTTGGTAAAAACAACCATTTCGTTACGTTTCAGGGATATGCAAAGGCGTGTATCCCGGAAGAAAAACCCTCTCACCCGGGGTTTCTCTTCCGGATACACGCCTTTTCTTTTTGCTTTACCCTGTCTTGAACCGCCCAAACACCGGGCGGGGTATAGAAAGAAAACAGAGGAGAGATGACGTTATGACCTGGGAAAATGTCTTAGAGCAGTCCACCAGTGATTTATTTGCAGTCTGGTTCCTGATCGGTGCTGTCCTGGTATTCTTCATGCAGTGCGGTTTTGCTATGGTAGAAACCGGCTTCACCCGTGCAAAGAACGCCGGCAACATCATCATGAAAAACCTGATGGACTTCTGCATCGGCACGGTCGTATTTATGGTCCTTGGTTTTTCGCTGATGATGAGCGAAAACTACCTGTTCGGTTTTATCGGTGTGCCCGATTTGACCATCTTTACCGATTGGGCCAATTTTAACTGGTCCAGCTTTGTGTTCAACCTGGTGTTCTGTGCCACGGCGGCCACCATCGTATCCGGCGCTATGGCCGAACGGACGAAGTTCATTGCCTACTGCATTTATAGCGGCGTAATCAGCCTGTTTATCTACCCGATTGAAGCTGGCTGGATCTGGAATCCCCAGGGCTGGCTCGCCCAGCTCGGCTTTGTGGATTTCGCCGGTTCCTGCGCGATCCACATGGTAGGTGGTATCTCGGCCCTGATCGGCGCGAAGATCCTTGGGCCCCGTATTGGCAAGTATGAAACCGATGAAAACGGCAAAGTCACGAAGGTACGCGCCATTCCCGGCCACAGCCTGACCCTGGGCGCTTTGGGCTGTTTCATTCTGTGGTTTGCCTGGTACGGCTTTAACGGCGCGGCGGCTACTTCGGTCCCGCAGCTGGCCCGTATTCTGGTATGCACCACCATTGCTCCCGCAGTGGCCACGGTAGTTACCATGATCTTTACGTGGGTGCGCAACGGCAAGCCCGATGTATCCATGTGCCTGAATGCTTCTCTGGCCGGCCTGGTAGCTGTCACGGCTTCCTGCTCCTGTGTGGATGCCCTGGGCTCGGCGATCATCGGTATTGTATCCGGTATCCTGATTGTGGTGGCAGTTGAATTTGTCGACCTGAAGCTGCACATCGATGACCCGGTCGGCGCGGTGGCGGTACACTGTGCCAACGGCATCTGGGGCACCCTGGCGGTTGGCCTGTTCTCCACGGAAACCGGCCTGTTCTACACCGGCAGCTTTGCCCAGCTGGGTGTTCAGGCTCTGGGTGTTATCACGGTAGGCGCCTGGACCGCTTTCTGGATGGTGATTGTATTCTTTGTTCTCAAGCACACCACGGGCCTGCGTGCCAGCGTGGAAGAAGAAACCCGCGGCCTGGATGTCACGGAACATGGCCTGGATTCCGCTTATGCCGACTTCCTGCCCATGCCTCCTCAGGTGCTGATGGGCGAAACCAGCAACGCGTTTACGTCGGTGGAAGAAGCCATTTCCGTCAACCACTACCCGGCGGCGCTGGGTGAAGTACCGGCTGCCCCGGCTCCCACGCCGGAAGCGGTGGGCGCGAAGTTGACGAAGGTCGTCATGATCTTCAAGGAAAGCCGTTTCGAAGCCGTCAAGAATGCCATGAACGCGCTCGGTGTCAACGGTATGACGGTGACCCACGTGCTGGGCTGCGGCACCCAGAAGGGCCGTACGCAGTATTACCGCGGCGTCAAGATTGACGAAGTGGCCCTGCTGCCGAAGGTCAAGCTGGAAATGGTCATCAGCAAGGTCCCGGTCAACGACGTGGTCGAAGCCGCCAAGAAGGCGCTGTACACCGGCCATATCGGCGACGGCAAGATCTTTGTGTATGATGTGGAAAATGTCATCAAGGTTCGTACCGGTGAAGAAGGCTACGATGCCCTGCAGGGTGAAGATGACTAATCCTTACTATCCAATCAAAAACGAGTATAAGCCCCTTTTCACATATCTCCCTATATAAAGGAGGCGGGCCTGCATCCCCATTGGGACGCGGGCCCGCTCCCTTTTTTATTCGGTTTCGTGTTTTGGCCCCATACCTACCATGTTTTGGTACACGCTGTGGGCGGGGTCGCCGCCGGGAATAAACGTAGCGCCCACGGTTTTGCGGTAAAATTCCGCCGCATCGCTCACCCAGCCGATCATGGCATAGGTATAGCCCATAAGGCGCATGGCCCATAAACACGCCAGCAGCAAACTCCGGCCAATGCCCCGGCCCCGGGCGTCTGCCCGCACACCGGTCGGGCCAAAAAAATCAAGGGCCGACACGTCATAGCACGCAAAGCCCAAAAGTTCCCCCGCTTCTTCCGCGATAAAGCAAGTGCCCGGCACTTGTAGTAGGGCCGTTTCGGCTTCCAGGGCCCACCCCTCGTGAAAGTGCTCCCGGATAAACCGGAGGATTTTGTCCCGGTCGCCGGGGAACGCGCGTTTGATTTCCACATGTGGGGGTGCCTCAAAAGGGGGAAGATTCATGAGATTTACTAGCATATCGCCGCAAACAGGTGACATAGCAAAACCGCTCCTTTCAAAAATGAATGCCGGTTTTATGGTACCATGCCCCTAAACGGCATGCAAGCGGGAAAAACGGCCGCCCCCATTTTGATAGGGGCGGCCGTTTTGTTAGCCGGTTTATTCTTCGGCGGGGGTGCTGCTTTCCGTTGCCGTATCCTGTTTAGCCTGTTCCAACAGCTGGGACAAATCCAGCATCATCGTGCTGCTGTCCCCGCCGGTCACGGTGGGCAGGTGGCCATCCCATTTTTCGATCCAGTCGCTCAGAAGGATCTTATCGGTGAGCTGTTCGTTTTTCAGCCGGTAGCTTTCCGCCTCGGCTTTGGCCTGTTCCACTTCCTGTTCCGCTTCGATCTTCACCCGCTGCAAGTCCTGTTCGGCTTTCAGCGCATTTTGCTGGGCGGTCTGTTTGGCCTCGATGGCAGCGTTGAATTCTTCGGAAAAGCTGAAATCCGTGATGTTGAATACTTCCACATATAACCCGTACGGGCGGATCTTTTCATCGATGGATTCTTTAATTTCGTCGCTGACGGTTTGGCGCATGGTAATCAGCTCTTCGGCGGAATACCGCGCCGTTACAGCTTTAATGCATTCCGGTACGGCGGGCACGACCAGGGTGCTTTCTACTGATAACCCGAAGTTTCGGTATACATTTGCACTGCTGTCCGGCGAAATGCGGTAGTTGACCGATACCGCCCCGGTCACGGTCTGCAGGTCTTTGGAAGCGGCGGTAAACGATGTTTCCACCACGTTGACCCGGTTGTCAATGGTGGTTACCGATTCAACAAACGGGATTTTCAGATGTAGGCCTTCCGTTAAAACGCCTTCCTGTACGGCCCCAAAACGGGAGACCACCCCGGTGTGCCCGGCGGGCACCACCGTAAAGGACGAAAAACCGGTGATCAGCACGGCAATGGCGGCGAGAACCACCAAAAAGGTACGGGGTTTGAGTTTGATTGTTTTTTTCATCATAGAGGGCTCCTTTCTTCTTTTTCCTGTGGAGCGGGGACCGGCGCCAGTGAGGATTCCCCGCAGGATGATCGGACAGCCAGAGTATACCAGAAAGGGGGCCGGCCGGTCAAAATCCTTTTTGGCGGTTTTTGGACCGATTTTTCGGAAAAAACCGGGATTTGGTGGGGCCCGCCTCACCGCTCGCAGCCGCGCCCTGCCGCGCCCCGCCGGGCACAGCCGCGCGTGAAATCCGGGATTTTTTTATACACCGCCGCCCTTTTCTGGTATAATAAAGGGGAAAGGCAGGCGAACCCGCATGTTATACGGCAAAATCCCCGTGGCGCTGCTCAGCGCCATGGCCAGCGAAAAAAAACATTCCACCAATAGCGTCATCGCGGCGTATATGCTCACGCACCGGGAACAGCTGCCCCACATGAAAATCCAGCAGCTGGCCGCTGTCTGCCACGTTTCGGTCAGTTCCGTGTCGCGGTTTTGCCGGGAGATCGGGTTGCAGGATTTTTCCGAACTGCATGAACCCACGGCACCCGGGCTGGACCGGTTTGCCGTGGCGTCCCATAAACCGGATTTTGACAGCCGTACGGCGGATTTTATTCTCAGCCAGGCGAGAGCTGTGCGCCAAGCGGCGTTGTCCCTGGAGGAAAGCAAGGTGATGGCCCTGTGCCACAAGCTCCATGACACGCCCCGGGTGGCGGTGTTTGCCCTGCTCAAAGCCCAGGCGGCCACTTTGTGTTTGCAAAGCGATTTGTGGATGCTGGGCCGCCCGGTGTATTCCCATATTTCGTTCCAGCAACAGCAGGAGTACCTGAATAGCTGCCCGCCCGACAGCTTACTGGTGGTGTTCAGCTACACCGGCTCTTATTTTTCGTATTTTCCGCCGCTGCCGCCCCGGGACAAGCGGCCGTTTGTCGCCATGATCGCCGGTACGCCTCACCCCAAAAAGGACCCGCCGTGCCCGGAAGCCGACCTCTATGTGCCCTTTGCTTCCTCCCGGCGGGCGCTGCACCACCCGTGGCAGCTCTTATCGGTGGCCGGGGTCATCGCCCAGGAGTACGCCCGGCTGTACGGTACGCCGGACCATTTCCCAAATTTGGAAAAAGCTGGCCAAGGTTAGCCCCGTGTGGTACGATAAAAACAGAAAAACACAAAGGACCACATGTATTTGGGAGGCGTTTTGACACATGGCAAAGAAAGTAGCAATTTTACTGGCAACCGGTTATGAAGAAGGGGAGTCCCTATTCCTGCTCGATACCCTGCGCCGCGGCGGGTTACAGGCCGAACTGGTGAGCACCACCGGCGAAGATTGGGTGACCGGGTCCCACGGGATCACCGCCCGGGTGGACCGGCAGCTGGATGATTCCCTCAGTGACTTTGATATGATCATTCTGCCCGGCGGGCTGCCGGGGGCGACCAACCTGCGGGATGACGAACGGGTCACCGGTTGGGTGCGCCGGTTTGACAGCGAAGACAAGTGGATTGGCGCCATTTGCGCCGCGCCTATGGTGCTGCAAAAAGCCGGCATCACCAAAGGCCGCACGCTGACGTCGTACCCCGGCGGCAAGTACCGCAAGCTGTTTGTGGACAGCGACTACCGCGAAGACATTGTGGTGATCGATGGCCATTTGATCACCAGCCGTGGCCCGGCCACCACGCTGCCGTTTGCCTATGCCATCATCGATGCGCTGGGCGGGGACAGCGCCCCGTTAAAAGAGGGCATGCTCTACAATATGGCCAAAGCCAGCACGCTATAAAAAGAATTGAGAAAAAAGCCGTCCGCCATGTTTTTGGCGGGCGGCCCTTTTTTTACCCTTTATTCACCCGGCGCAGCTGAATGGCCATGTACGGTTTGGCGGGTAACTCCACACGGAACGCCCCGCTCTTATGGCCCCGCTCTTCCACCGTCATCTCCCAGGTGTCAATGACCCGCACGTCGAACACGGAATCATCGTCAAAATGGAAATCCCGGAAGGACGGACGCATGAAGCTGTAATAAATCAAATAGTAGTCCTGGGTTTGTCCGGGGGGGATCAGGGAGTTTTCCGGCACGGCGCACACGTCGTCCCACGACAGGGGATAGGGCTTCAGCCCCAGCCCCGGGGTTTCGCACAAAATGCGGTGCAAAAAGGCCAGCCGCTTCGGGCTGTCGCCGTGCAGCGTGCCGCCGTGGGACCACCACAGCATCCCGTCGGGGGATAGATAGGTCTCCCCGTGCCCGGCGTACCCGCCCCGGCAGGCGGTTTCCCAAAAGCGGCGGGTCAGTTCTTCGCCGCTGATGTTGCCCCACCCGTGCTGAATGTTGCCTTCATACGCGATTTCGTCCAGGACCACGGGCTTTTGGTAACGCGCCCGCCACTCGCCGGTCATTTCGCCGGATTTATACAGGTCCAGCCGCTGGATGCTGCAATGGGTAATCCACGGGCGGCTGTGGTCATAAAACCGCAGGCAGTTGTGGATGGAACGTAGATGGCCGTAGGGGTCCCACCGGCACAGGCGCGTCGCCAGGCACTCCCAGTCCTCGATGGATTTTTGGGGCATTAAGTCGTATTCGTTCGCCAGCGACCACCACACATGGCGGAACGCCGAAAACCGGCTGACTACATACCGCAAGTAAAAAAGGTCCTGCTCCCGTGTCATTTGGGAGAAACCCCACCGGTCATAGGGGTGCCACAGAATCAGGTCGGCTTCGATCCCCCGTTCCCGCAGGGCATAGAGGCACTTTTCCACATGGCGGAAAAACGCGGGGTTCGGGCGGGCCAAGTCCCAGTGGTTCCCGTCGGTTTTACCGGTGTAGGCGGCAAAATTGTCCGGGGTCAAAACGGACGAATCCATGGGCGTCCCCTCAAAGGGATAGCACCTCGGCTCGTGCAGGTTATAATCATAGTGTTTCGGGAACAGGCAGAACCGCATTTTGTTAAACGGCTGTTCCGATAAGGTTTGCAGCGTTTTTTCAATTTGGCTGTCGGACTGCAGTTCCCACACGTAACACGTGGTGCCGATGGAGTCATACGGCGTGCCGTCTTCATAGGCAAAGTGGTACGTGCCGGCCACCCGCACCGGCCCGTGGTTGCCCTTCTTGGCCGGTCCGGCTACAAATTGGCCCTTTTTCTCTTCCTCCCAAAAATCGGCGTGCAGGCAAAAAGAATAGGTGCCTTCAAACGACGGCATAAACCGCACCCGGTATACGCCGTCCCCGTCATAAAACCCGTCGACCTGATGGCTTTCGTTTTTCCCGGTGAACACCCCGGTCACGTGATGATCGGTAAAGGGGTTCCCGTCCATGGGGCCCCGAAAACTCACTTCCCATACGTCCCATTTTTCCACCTGGGAGGGATACGAGAGATTTTCCATGAAATTTCCTCCCTTTTTTCGACTTTTCTGGTCTCCTTTTGTTCATTATACGGGAAAATACCCGCTTTGTCAGCTGAAAAAATCCGAAGTTTGACTTTTTTTCCGGTTTTCGCTTACAATAGTTTCAAAATAGCGGCTGGCCCGGCCGGAAAGGAAGAATTTTCGTTTATGAAAAAGGAATACCTTATCGAAGAACCTCCTCTGAAAGCCTTGCTGTTTTTTGCCGGGCCCATGATCCTTGGCAATTTGTTTCAGCAGCTGTATACCATGGCCGATTCCGTGATTGTGGGCCGGTTTGTGGGCGAAAACGCTTTAGCGGCGGTAGGCGCTTCGTATTCACTAACTAATGTGTTTATCTCCATCGCCGTGGGCGGCGGCGTGGGCGCTTCGGTGCTCACCAGCCAGGCCTTTGGCCGCCGGGATTACCGGGGCATGAAACGGTCGGTCTATACGGCGCTGTTTTCCTTTTTGGCGATCAGCGTGCTGCTAGGGGTGATCGGCCTTATCTTCTGCGAACCCCTGCTGCGGGTGCTGCGCACACCGGGGGCCGTGATGGGGGATGCCGCAGTGTACCTGAATATCTACTTTGTGGGGCTGCCGTTTTTATTCATGTACAATATCCTCTCCTCCATGTTCAACGCCCTGGGGCGTTCCCGTATCCCGCTCTATCTGCTCATCCTGTCGTCTACCCTCAATGTGCTGCTGGACCTCTTGATGGTGGGGGCCTGGCAGTGGGGCGTCATGGGGGCGGCCGTCGCTACGCTCATCGCCCAGGGGCTTTCGGCGGTGGTGTCGTTTTGCCTGTTCGTGCGCGGAATCCGCCGTTACCCCGAAAAAGAGCCGGTGCGCTTTTCCTGGCCGGATGCCAAAGCCATGGCGCGCATTGCGCTGCCGTCCATTTTGCAGCAGTCCACCGTATCTATCGGTATGATGTTGGTGCAGTCGGTGGTCAACAGTTTTGGCCCCGAGATGCTGGCGGGGTATTCCGCCGCCATGCGGGTGGAAAGCCTGTGCATTGTGCCCATGGCGGCGCTGGGCAACGCCATGTCGTCCTATACGGCGCAAAACCTGGGGGCCAATCGGGAAGACCGGGTGCGGCAGGGGTACCGGGTGAGCTATGGGCTGGTGCTGGGGTTCGCGGTGCTTATCGGGGTGTTGGTGCTGCCGTTTACCGGGCCGCTGACCCGGCTTTTTTTGGAAGAAAACGGTACAAAATTGGCGCTGTCTACGGGCGAAAGCTGCATGGGCTTTATGGGGTGGTTTTATGGGCTGATCGGGCTGAAAATGATCACCGACGGCGTACTGCGGGGCGCCGGGGATATGCCGGTGTTTACCCTGGCAAACCTGCTCAATTTGGGGCTGCGGGTCGTGCTGGCCGTGACACTGGCGCCGCGTTTTGGTATTTTTATGGTGTGGGCCGCGGTGCCCATGGGGTGGCTTGTCAATTACCTCGTGTCGTTTTGGCGGTACCGCACGGGCATTTGGTGCACAAAAATGAAAAAGAAAGCACCTTCTTGTTGAAAAAATTCAGTGATTATGGTATCCTGATTTCAATATTACCTAAGAAGGGTGTTAAATTGGGAAGGAGGCCATCTTCATGGCAAAAGCCGTCAAAGTGCGCAGCCCCTGGGATAGGGACGACGATATTTCCATTTTGAAGACTGTTCATATCGCTTATTATAAACGACTGGCTACGTCAAGTTCCTTGAATTTGA
>CAKNOA010000045.1 GCA_930990065.1 uncultured Clostridia bacterium
GCACCCCACTTCTTATCCAGTATACCATACTGTCTAACAAATGGGGTGCAGTTCACATCAGGCCGCTGGGCTGTTTTTTTAATTTTAGGAACTTATCCGCGCAGTTTTACATCCAGCACGGTATCGACGGGATCGGGCAAATGGGGGTCAGGCCCCAGGGTGACATAGGGCAGGGTTTCGTAGTTATCCGTAATCCAGTCGTGGATAATGGGCAGCTCGCTGCCGTCACGCAGCAGGCGTACCGATTCAATACGGTCCACCGGCAGCCCGGTCAGCGGAATGTACCCCACCATGGGTTCCATGACGTGGTAATACAGGTGGTCGCCCTTTTGGGTAATACGTCCGTATTCCGGTTTTTCCATCTCCGCTTGGCCGCAGCCGTAAATGCTTTCGCTGTTGCGGCGCATCCACTTTCCAATCTTTTGCAGGATCTCCAGGGATTCGTCGGGAATATTGCCTTTGGCATCCGGGCCCACATTCAAAAGCAGGTTGCCGCCTTTGCTGACGCATTCCACCAGCTTTTTGATCATCATATCGGCGGGTTTAAAGTTATGGTCTTTGCTGCAATAGCCCCAGTTGTTGTTCATAGTCATGCAGCTTTCCCAAATGACCGGGTCGCCGTGAATATCCCGGATCCCCTGGGGCGGCACGATCTGTTCCGGGCACACAAAATCCCCGGTGTAATCGGTCGTGTTGCCGGTAATCAGGGAACCATAGGCGCCGCCGGCCACTTCCAGGCGGCTGTCGATAATCATGTGGGGCTGCAGTTCCCGGATCATATGGACAAGCCGGGAGGCTTCCCATTTTTCGCCTTTCATGTCATCGTACGAAAAATCGAACCACATCAGGTCAATATGGCCGTAATTGGTGCACAGTTCCCGTACCTGGCCGTGGAAGTATTCAATATACCGGGAAAAATCCTCTTGTTTGGCATGATCGCGGAATGCTTCGTTGTGACGCATGGGGTGGTGCCGGTCGCCAAAGTGGGGATAATCGGGGTGATGCCAATCGAGCAGAGAATAGTAAAGCCCAACTTTCAGCCCTTCGGCCCGGAAAGCATCCACATACTCCCGGACAAGATCCCGGCCCGCCGGGGTGTTGGTGGCTTTATAATCCGTCAGCGCGCTGTCAAACAGGCAGAACCCGTCGTGGTGTTTGGCGGTCAGTACGGCATATTTCATACCGGCTTCTTTAGCCGCCCGGGCCCACTTTTTCGGGTCATAATCCACCGGGTTAAATTCACGGAAAAACGGTTCGTACTCTTCCACCGGCATTTCTTCCTGGCTGCGCACCCATTCGCCGCGAGCGGGAATGGCATACAGCCCCCAATGAATAAACATACCGAACCGGTCGTGTACGTACCAGCGGGTGCGCTGATAATGGGCTTGGTGATCGAACATGATAAATGGCCTCCTTTACTTACAAAACAAGGTGTTCTTATTATCTTTTATGATGACATAGAAAGAGGGGAAATGCAAGGAAAAAACCGTTTTATGGCAGCGGGAAAAGAAAAAAGAAAAAATGCTTGACACAGAAAAACAAATCAGGTATAATATCACTTGTCGCGAAACGGAAGCTTCGTTCTCACACACGAAGGTGCTGGCCGGTTCTTCCCGAAAAGAAAAGCACTTTTGCGGCGCACTCCATGGAGGGGTGTCCGAGTGGTTTATGGAGCTAGTCTTGAAAACTAGTGATCTCGCAAGGGACCAAGGGTTCGAATCCCTTCCCCTCCGCCAATTTGATTTTCAAGCAGGTTTCACGCCTAGCTTTCTAAAGTTCATATATTTTTCTGACTTTACACATGGAGAAATACCCAAGTGGTGAAGGGGCTCCCCTGCTAAGGGAGTAGGTCGGGTAACCGGCGCGAGGGTTCAAATCCCTCTTTCTCCGCCAAAAAGCACAGCAACGTGTCCAAACACCACGGGGCTGTGCTTTTTCCTTTTTTTGATTAAAAACAGGTTGTTTGTCAACATTACAGGAGTTTTCCGTTTATGAAAAAAGAAAAAAAGAAAAAGGGACGCCGCGCGTATTTAAACGATTTTCAAAAAAATGGGGCGGGCGGCTATGTGTATAAAGGCGACCTGTACCGGTATACAGCCGGCGAAAAACAACGAAAAAAAGATTTGCTTCTTTTATGGGTGTGGTATGCCTCAGCTGTGATTGTCGCCATAGCGGCCGGATGTTTGCCTGCAGAGGGGCTGGGGCGCAGCGCTTTAGTCCTGTTGCCGTATCTGGTGGAAGTAGGCGGACTGGCAGCTGTGGGGTGGGCCCTGTGCCGCATCACAGCGGGAGGCGAGCTATTACGGGCTTATGTGTACGAATCTTCGGTGCTGAAAATCAACCGGCGTGCCTGGGTCGCTATGATCGGGGCGGCAGCCACATTGGTAGGAGGCATTATTTTTATCAGCTGGCAGGGCTTTTGCTCGAACGGAGCCGTTGATCTTGCATTTTTGGTGATGCATCCGGTGGTTTTTGCCGGTGTTTGGGGGGCGAAAAAGCAAGCCGGCAAAATGAAATGGTCAAAATGATACAAAATGGCTTAGAACTTTTTCTCAGATTCCGTGCAGAAATGATTTGACAGAATCGCAAAGAGAAGATAAAATAGATACTATGTTTTTTGGTTGTTTTTGATGTGGGATAGCAAAAAAAATAACCAAAAATCGAAACAGGGGTACCCCTGTTTCGGCTGTCTTTCGATAAAGACAGCCGATGATATCTGTATGAGCGAACAAAAGGCGTCTGTTCCTTTTCGTTCATAAATTCTCCTAAGGAGGGCAAAGTAAAATGAAACAGGCAAAGAAACTGCTTGCTCTGTTCCTTGCCGCCGCTATGCTTACGGGCACGCTCGCCAGCTGCAGCAATGGTACTGGCGAAACCAGCGGCACGGAATCCAGCAGCGGCTCTTCTTCCACGGATGGAGAGAAGGGCGACACGCTGGTTGCTTCCAGCAACCACTTTGAAGGGAAATTCTCCCCCTTCTTCGCCGCCAGCGCCGAAGACATCAACATTATGGGCATGACCCAGATTTCCCTGCTGGGCACTGACCGCGTAGGCGCGATCGTGGAAAACGGCATCGAAGGCGAAACCCGTTCCTACAACGGCACGGATTACACCTACACCGGTGTGGCGGATCTGAAAGTCACGGAAAATGACGACGGTACCGTGTACTATGATTTCACCATGCGCGATGACCTGAAATTCTCCGATGGCACGCCCATCGACATCGACGACGTGATCTTCAGCATGTATGTCTATGCTGACCCCACGTATGACGGGTCCACGACCCTGTACAGCCAGCCCATTCAGGGCATGGAAGAATATCGTTCCGGCATGGGCACGCTGTCGGCTTTGATTGCCGCGGCGGGTGAAGACAACACCGACTACACCTACTGGACCGAAGAACAGCAGAAAGCGTTCTGGGATGCCGTAAATGACGGCGGCGTGAAATTTGCCCAGAGCATTGTGGATTCCTGCGTAGCAGCGGGTCTGTGCAAAGAAGGCGAAGTAGCCAAAGCAGCTGAAAACTGGGCTTATCCGGGCCTGCCGGAAGACGCTACCGCGAAAGACTTCTTTATGGCGATCGGCGAAGCCTACGGCTGGAACTTCTCTCAGATGGAAGCTGAAGCCGCTGACAAAGCGCTGGCTGACCTGATCCCCGAAGACGTGTACAACTACTCCACCGTGGGTGTTGAAACCGGCGATTCGGCCGATTCCATCTCCGGTATTCAGCGTACCGGCGACTACAGCATGCGTGTGGTAGCGACGGAAGTAGCCGCTAACATGGTGTATCAGCTGGCTGTTTATATTGCTCCGCTGCACTACTATGGTGATGAATCCAAGTACGATTACGAAAACAACAAGTTCGGCTTTGATAAGGGCGACCTGTCCAGCATCCGTGCTAAGACGACCGAACCCCTGGGCGCTGGTCCGTATGTCTTCAAAGATTACAGCAACGGTACTGTGTACCTGGAAGCGAACCCCAACTACTACAAGGGCGAACCGAAGATCAAGAACGTGAACTTCCTGGAAACCCTGGAAGACGATAAGGTAACGGGCATTGAAGCCGGTACCATCGATGTTGGCGATCCTTCCTACTCCACCGACGTGCGTGATCAGATCACCCAGTACAACGGCGGCGACGACACGCTAGACGGCGATAAGATCACCATTAAACTGTATGACTTCCTGGGCTATGGCTACATTGCCATGAGCGCTGATAACGTGAAAGTCGGTTCTGATCCGGCTTCCGATGCTTCCAAGGATCTGCGTAAAGCCATCGCGACGGTCATTGCCGTGTACCGTGACGAAGGCATCGACTCCTACTACGGCGATACCGCTACGGTTATCAACTACCCGATCTCCAGCACTTCCTGGGCGGCTCCTCAGGTAACGGACGACGGCTACCAGGTAGCTTACTCCGTAGATGTGGACGGCAACCCGATCTACACCGATGGCATGAGCGCGCAGGAACGCTATGATGCGGCCCTGAAGGCGGCTCTGGGTTACTTTGAAGCGGCCGGTTACACCGTGAAAGACGGCAAACTGACGGCAGCTCCCGATGGCGCGAAACTGGAATACCAGGTGAACATTGGCGGCAACGGCTCCGGTGACCACCCCTCCTTCCTGATGCTGAAGAACGCTTCCGATGCGCTGTCGACCATTGGCTTCACGCTGAGCATCAACGACATCACCGAAGCGGCTGACCTGTATCAGAGCTATCAGTCCGGCGTAGCCGAACTGTGGGCAGCTGCTTGGGGCGCTACGCCTGACCCCGATATGTATCAGATCTACCACAGCAAGGGCTCCACGAACTACTATAAGATCAACGATGCCGAACTGGACGACCTGATCATTGCCGCCCGTCAGTCCACTGACCAGACTTACCGCAAGGGCCTGTACAAGGCAGCGATGGAAATCGTTATGGACTGGGCTGTTGAAATCCCGATCTATCAGCGCAGCGAATGCTACATCTTCTCCACGGAACGTGTAAACGTCAGCACCCTGACGCCGGACATGACTCCTTATTGGAACTGGATGGCTGAAGTTGAAAAGCTGGAAATGAACTAATTTTCATAGAACAGGATTTCCGGTATAGGGGCCTCTAACCCCTGATATACAGCGAAAAGACCCGGCGCCCCCGGGAAAAAAGGGCGGCGCCGGGTTTAGCTGCATATCAAGGAGCTGTCCACGGTTTTGGTGTGAACAGCCGCTTGATATGCAGCGTCTTCATGATGGAATGCTCATCATCAATGCTGGACTGCCTATCGGTGGCCGGCAAAATTATGAACAGGAGGGATTTTTTTGCGGAAGTTTATCATAAAAAGAATACTTCTGTCGATTGTCATTCTCTTTTTTGTCGCCTTCGTTATTTATGTATTGATGCGCAGCCTGCCTGCTTCTTTTGTCGAAAGTATGGCCATGCAGCTCTCCCAGGGGGCCGGTGCCAAGTCTTTTGACGAATGGATGGCCCAGCTGAATGCCTCGTATGGCCTGGATCAAGGGATTGTTCCCGGGTTCTTCACCTGGCTGGGCGGTGCCCTGCAGGGGAATTTTGGGGACAGCTGGAAGTATGCTGTGCCCGTTACCCAGAAGTTCCAGGAAGTCATCTGGGTTTCGTTCATTATGGGCGGCATTGCCTTTATTCTCGAACTGATCATTGCGATTCCTCTGGGTGTCATTGCGGCGACGAAACAGTATTCCCGCACGGATTATGTGATTACGGCTGGAGCACTGGTAGGTATTTCGCTGCCGACCTTCTTCTTTGCGACGCTGCTGAAACTGTTCTTCTCGGTTCAGCTGGGTTGGTTTGACCTGGCCGGCCTTGTGGGACGTGATTTTAAAAACTTGGATGCCTGGGGACAATTCTGGGATATGGCCAACCACTTGGTGTTGCCCATCGTAACACTGGTGATTGTATCGGTTGGTTCACTGATGCGTTATACCCGCACCAATATGTTGGAAGTGCTCAATTCGGATTACATCCGTACCGCCCGCGCCAAAGGGCTGAGCGAACGGAAAGTCATTTATCACCATGCATTCCGCAACACCTTGATTCCGCTGGTTACCATTGTGGGCGGTTCGCTGCCGGGGCTGTTCTCCGGTGCCCTGATTACGGAAACGCTGTTTTCAATTCCCGGTATCGGGTACGTTTCCTACGAAGCCATGCGAATCGGCGATATTCCGTTCTCCATGTTCTATATGACGTTCCTGGCCATTTTGACCTTGGCTGGCAACCTGATTTCGGACATCCTGTATGCGGTGGTTGACCCCCGCGTGCGCATTGCTTGAGAAAGGAGAGTAGCCGATTATGCGTGAAGAGAAAAATGAATTGAAAAACCGGCCCTCTCAGGAAGAGAACCAGGGGAAGAACGCTGTGAATACCAGCGATGATGCCGTACAGGAAAACAACCAGTTTTCGTTGAACGACGACCGCCGTGTCAAAGTGCTGTCCCCCGGCACCTTGGTTGTGAAACGTTTTTTGCGGAACCGTCTGGCCGTTGTAGGCCTTGTGATGCTGCTGTGCATGTTCGTGTTCTCCTTCTTGGGCGGCCTTTTGAGCCCTTACGGAGAAGATGAACAGTTCTATACCTATACCAACATGGAAAAAGAATATGTCGGTGTGGTACAGAACAAGGATTTTCGGTATGTGGCAGCGGACGGGCAGGAATTTGGCTCGGTTTTGCAGGCCCAGTTCCTGTTGGCTGTCAACAAGCAGGAAGATTCGTTCACCTATAAAGATGTGACGTATGATCTGACCAAAGAAGGCGAAGACTTCTATACGATTTCGACTGGTGGGGTCCAGATCGGTATGGCCAGCAAAGATATTGTGAATGCGCCTGATGATGGCGATGCGGTTTCCTATGATCTGCGCGTGGCCGCGCTGAAAGCGTATACGAATGGGGAAACTTCGTTTACCCTCAATGGTACAGACTACACGCTGGATGACGAAGGCAATGTCATGCAGGGTGATACCGTAATGGCCTATATCAGCCGTTTTGTGGTGCAGTCCAAAGAAAACGGGGTAGCGATTACCCGGAACTTTAAAGAAGAACTGGAAAAAGCGCTGGAAACGGACGACGAAGAATTTAAGTACACCGGTGAAGACGGGGAAGAACACGTATACCGCATTGAATACAAGGCCGATACCGATTCGTGGTCGGTTCTGCAAGAAACAGAAACGTATGTGTACGACAGCTACGCCGAACCGTCTTCGTCCCACTGGCTGGGCCTTGACAAGAACGGCATGGACATGATGACGCGTTTGATGTACGGCGGCCGTGTATCGCTGATCATCGGCTTCATCGTTGTGTTTATTGCGGCCTTCCTGGGGATTGTCTTTGGCGGTATTTCCGGTTACTTTGGTGGTTGGGTGGACAACCTGATCATGCGTATCGTTGACGTTTTCTACTGCATCCCCTCCATGCCTTTGATCATTATCATCGGTGCCTCGATGGATGCTATGCAGGTGGACCCGCAAATTCGTATGCTCTATCTGATGCTGATCCTCGGGTTCCTGAGCTGGCCTTCGGTGGCCCGTCTGGTGCGTGGCCAGATCCTGTCTCTGCGTGAACAGGAATTCATGACCGCTACGGAAGCCTGCGGTATCCGGGTATCTCGCCGTATTTTCCGGCACTTGATCCCCAACGTCATTCCGCAGCTGATTGTTACCTGCACCATGAGCCTTGGTTCCACGATTCTGACGGAAGCGACGCTGTCGTTCCTGGGCCTCGGTGTTAAATTCCCGTTTGCTTCCTGGGGCAATATCATCAACGACGTAAACAACTCGTTTGTAATGACCAACTACTGGTTCGTATGGATTCCCGCCGGTATCTGCCTGCTCATTACGGTGTTGGGCTTCAACTTTGTCGGTGACGGCCTGCGGGATGCTTTCGATCCCAAAATGAAACGGTAAGGGAGGAACGATAAAATGGCAAAGAAAAAAGACGATGGCTATCTTTCCGCTCGTGAATCCCGCCGGATTGCCCGTGAAAACCGCAAGATCCTGAAGGGGTATGAAAAACTGCACAAGCGCAAAAAGGTGCCGGAATCGGAATACCTGACGAAGATGCACAACCCGGAAAACGCGGTGGAATTTGATAATTTGCATACCTATTTCTTTACCGATGCCGGTACGGTAAAATCGGTAGATGGCGTGACCTTTGACGTGCCGATCGGCAAAACCGTGGGCGTTGTAGGTGAATCGGGCTGCGGTAAATCGGTGACCAGTTTGTCGCTGATGCAGCTGCTCCAGCGGCCCCAGGGCCAGATTGTAGAAGGCGAAATCCGCCTGAATCTGGGCGATAAGGCGTACGACATCGCCAAAATGCCGACGGAAAAGATGCAGAAACTCCGCGGCAATTATATGTCCATGATTTTCCAGGAACCCATGACGTCCCTGAACCCGGTGTTCCGCATTGGTGACCAGGTGGACGAAGTAATTGCCCTGCACGACGGCGAAGGGAAAAGTAAAGCAGAAATCCGCGACCGCACCATTGAACTGCTCGAGATGGTTGGCATTGCCAACAGCCAGGGCGTTTACCGGATGTTCCCCCATGAACTCAGTGGCGGTATGCGGCAGCGTGTGATGATTGCCATGGCACTGGCCTGCAACCCGCGGATTATTATCGCGGACGAACCGACCACGGCACTGGACGTGACGATTCAGGCCCAGATTCTGGATCTGCTGCGTCAGCTGAAAGAAAAGATCAATTCTTCGATTATGCTGATCACCCACGACCTGGGTGTGATTGCGGAAATGGCCGATTATGTAGTGGTTATGTACGCCGGCCGCGTGGTCGAAAAAGGCACGGCCGAAGAAATTTTTGAACACCCGGCCCATCCGTATACCATTGGTTTGATGGCATCGAAACCGGTTGTGGGCAAAAAGGTGGATAAACTCTATTCCATTCCCGGCAAAGTGCCGAACCCCATCAACATGCCCAACTACTGTTATTTTAAAGACCGTTGCGAAATGTGTATCGATGCCTGCAACGGTGCATATCCCTGCGAAATCAGCCTGTCTGACACGCACAAAGTCAGCTGCTATCGGTATTATGACCGGAAGGAGGAGAAGTAATGGCACACGATGCACAGAAGAAAGGGCTGCATAAGCACACATCCACCGACAATGACTTTACGCCGGTGACGTATGACCCCCAGTATCTCCTGATGGTCAATAACCTGAAGAAATACTTCCCCATTAAAGGCAGTTTGGGCCAGAAACACGGGGTGGTAAAAGCCGTCGACGGTGTTACGTTTAATCTCAAGCGCGGTACGACCATGGGGCTGGTCGGTGAATCCGGCTGTGGCAAAACGACCACGGGCCGTACGATCCTGCGCCTGTATCCCGACAAAACCGGTGGCCAGGTGCTGTTTAACGGCCAGGAAGTGTTTGACCTGACTCCGAAACAGCTGCGCGCCATGCGTACCAAAATGCAGATTATCTTCCAGGACCCGTTTTCCAGCTTGTCGCCCCGTCTGCCGGTAGGGGAAATCATCGGCGAAGCCGTACGGGAACACAACTTGGTACCCAAAGAAGAATTTAACGATTATATCGACCAGATTATGGATAACTGCGGCCTGCAGCCGTTCCACAAGGCCCGGTATCCCCATGAATTTTCCGGTGGCCAGCGGCAGCGTATCTGCATTGCCCGCGCCCTGGCGTTGAATCCGGAATTTGTGGTGTGCGACGAACCGGTTTCCGCTCTGGACGTGTCGATTCAGGCCCAGATCATCAACCTGCTGAAAGAGCTGCAGGAACAGTACTCCCTGACGTACCTGTTCATTTCCCACGACCTGTCGGTGGTAGAACACATCTCCGATACGGTAGGCGTTATGTATCTGGGGAACCTGGTGGAATACGGTGCTACGGAAGACATTTTCCGTTCGCCGCTGCACCCGTATACCAAGGCCCTGTTCTCGGCTATCCCGGTGCCCGATCCTAAGGCCAAAATGAACCGGATTGTGCTGGAAGGTTCGATTCCGTCCCCGGCCAACCCGCCGGAAGGGTGCAAATTCCACACCCGGTGCGCCAACTGCATGGAGCGCTGCAAACACGAAGCGCCGGTGCAGCGTGAAGTGGAACCCGGGCATTATGTGGTTTGCCATTTGTACGATAAATAATGGCGAGGAATCAGAGAAAATACGACGATGACGACGACCGCACCATTGCTGATATGAGCGATCTGGCACCGTCTTCGCCGTTTCGAATGAAAAGGCCGGTGTCTCAAAACCGGGACCCCTCTTCTGAGGAAGGACCGGCCCCGCAGCCATTTACCCGTGAGGAACGCCGGCTGTATGTGTTCGGCGCGCTGAAAGCTGCGTTGCTCATTGGCCTTGCTTTTTTAGCCGGGCTAGGACTGATTGTCTGGCTTTTGACGCTTTTGTGGTAAAATAAAAAAGGACGTGGTCCCCTCTAGGAAGGAGGCCGCGTCCTTTTTCTTTTTACTTTTATAGAATATTTTCTAATAAGATCGATTCGCTGTCCCGCAAGTTTTCGCTTTGATCCCGCAGCCGGGCACAGGTAGCCCGGGCGAGCCCTGCTTCCTCTTGCTGCAGATACCGGGGCAAAGCCGCCAGGTTCTGATCGATTTGTTCCAAAGTTGTATGGCTTAAAAACAGGCACAGCACCCGGTGCCAGGTAGCCCACTGATGGGTTAAAGCTTCGCTTTGGATCGTGGCGGCGGACAGGTCCCCGGTTTCGATGGCCTGCTCGATGGAAGAAAGGGCCCGTTCCATTTGACTGGCGCCCTGTTGGGCCGTTTGATTCCCCCACCAACAGCTCAAAAGTAACCCCAATGTCAAAAGACAGGCAGCCCACAGGCGTTTCATGAGAGATCCTCCTTTAAAATTAGGGTGTAGTGGCCGCCGGGGTCCGCCGTCATCAGGAAGACATCCTGTACACAGGCCTTTTTCCGGCGCAAAATGGCTTCGGCCCACGCTTGGTCCTTCCCGCAAAAAGACAGGCCAAACGGGGAAAAGCTGCCGTCGTGGATGATAACAGCTTCAAATAAGGGGTCGGAATTTTGTAGCTGCATCATCGCGGCGGTAGGAGGGTTTTTCTCCGGCTTTTTGATAATACTTAAAGTGCCGTTGGTTTCCACAATGGCAAAAGCCACGTCAGACAGGGAAAACACATCTTTACAGCGCAATTCTTCGAACAAATCTTCCAGCGTAATGCGCAGCGCCTTCATTTCTTTGACCCGCAGTTGGCCGTTTTCGATGATGACCACCGGGCTGCCGCAGAGCAGGCGGCGAAACCGGCTGCTCTTCATCATGAAAAACGACATAAATAATTCCAACGTAATCAGGCACACAATGGGGATCAGCCCGCTGACAAGGGGCTGGCCGGTGTCCTGCATGGGAACGGCCGCGATGTCGGAGATAAGGAGCGTCACCACCAGTTCACTGGTTTGCAGCTGGCTGATCTGCCGTTTTCCCATCAGACGCATACCGGCTAAAATGACGATGTAAAGAATACAGGTGCGTACCAGCGAAATGGACATGCCCACGCGCCTCCCTTCTTCTGCCAGTTTGTACGGGTATGGATCAAGTTATGCATGGTATAAAGAGGGAAGGCGTGCTGCACAATAGGGAAAAGGGAGGCGGAAGAAGTGAAAAAACAGGAAGAACAGTTTGCCCGGTCACTGCCTGAAAATTTAGTGAGGCTGAAAAATTTGTTCGGCGATACCATGGATTACTTGCCCCGCACATTCCGGGTGGGGGAAACGATGGCGGCCCTGATTACCATCGACGGGCTGACCAATAAACAGACGGTGGCCCAAAGCATTTTGCAGCCCATTTTGGCGGCACCGGTGCTGCAGCTCACCGGCCAGGAAAAGCTGTGCTATATCCGCGACCATGCCCTGGCCGCCGTGGAACAGAAGGAAATCACCAGTTTGCAAATGGGCCTCGAGCTGCTCATGGCCGGCTTTGCCCTGCTCCTTATGGATGGCGCGTCATTTGTTCTGGCGTTCGGTGTGCAAGGGTTTCCTCTGCGCGGTGTGGATGAACCGTCCAACGAAGTGATGCAGCGGGGCTCGCGGGAAGGGTTTATCGAATCGCTGCAAATGAATGCCGCTATGATCCGGCGCCGGCTCCGCACGCCGAAATTACGGTTTGAATCCATGACCGTGGGGAAGGAGAGCCGCACCCAAATTGCCCTTTGTTATATCGAAGGGAAAGTGGATTCCGCACTATTGCAGCAGATTCGAAAGAGAATCGAGAAAGCCCCGCTGGATCACACCCTGGCGGCGGGCTATTTAACACCGTTTTTGCACGGCAGCGGGATTTTCAGCGGTGTGGGCCTGACCGAAAGGCCCGACACCGTATGCGGCAAAATCGAAGAGGGCCGGGTGGCCATCCTGGTCAACGGAACGCCCAACGTACTGCTGGTCCCCTTTTTATTTATCGAAAATTTTCAAAGCTTTGACGACTATGCCATTCGGCCATCGTTTGCTGCCTTTGCCCGGTATTTAAAGCTGTTTTCCTTTTTTGTGGCCATGCTGGCCCCGGGCATTTTCGTGAGCGTGTGCACATTCCATCCGGAACTCTTTACTATGACGCTCCTGATGAAAGTGGCGCAGGCGCAAATCCAGACACCGTTCCCTATTATCGCCGAGACGTTTATTGTGCAAATCCTGTATGAAGTGCTGCGGGAAGCGGGGCTGCGGGTGCCCCGCAGTTTAAGCCAGACGATCAGCATTGTGGGGGCGCTGGTGATCGGCGAAACCGCCATCAATGCCGGGTTTATCAGCGGCCCTACCCTGTTAGTAGTGGCTATTTCGGCGGTGTGCAGTTATACTATCCCCAGCCTTTACGAACCGCTGGCGCTGCTGAGGCTCCTGTTTATTTTGCTGGGCGGTACCGTTGGGCTGTGGGGGGTGTTTGCGGTTTTCGTCGTGGTGCTGGTGGATTTGTGCGGGGAAAACCCGTTTGGGGTACCGTTGGGAGCGCCCCTTTCCCCGTTTTCCCGTCGGGGCCTGCGGGATTCCCTGTGGCGCATGAGTTGGAAGAAAATGGCCGGCAAGCCGTTTTTGGTACAGCATATGCCCGGTTCGCATGTAAAGGAGCATGAGGAAGATGGAGAAAACTGAAAAAAGGAGCATCATGGTCTGGCAGCTGTTCGTGTGGCTGTTTTTGTCCCGGATAATCATCCTCTTTACCGTCAACGCCCAGACCCTGGGGGGCGAAAATTTGTTGGTGTTGGCGGTGTCATCGGTCCTTTCCATGGGGGTCACGTTTTTGCTGTCTTTGCCGGCTTTATACCTGCATGCCCGCTGGCCCGGCAAAACCATTTGTGAGGTAGGGCAAGCGGCTTTTGGAGAGGCGGGTGCCAAAGCGACGGCCCTGTTTTATATGGCCTTTTTCCTGATCGCAGACGGCTATTATCTGGGGGATTTGGGCCTTTTTCTCGTGAAAGAAACGGATTATGGTTCCTTAGCCTGGCTGATTCTGGCTTTGATCACCATGGCCGCGCTGTACTGTTGGCACAAAGGACTGCAAGCCATGGCCCGGACGGCCACCTTGCTGGCCGCTGCCATTGTGGTGGGTTTTGTCCTGATGGTTCCCATTTGGATACCGCTGGCTGATCCGGCCCGGAGTTTGCCGGTTTTTTACGAGGGGATCCGGCCTTTATGGCTGGGAACCGCTGCGTTGACGGCACGCAGTACTCGTTTTGTGGTGCTGCTGTTTTTGCTGCCCGATACCAAGGGCCGGGTCTTACGCGGCTTTGTGTGGTGGAACCTCGGTGTGACAGCCGCGTTTGTTGTCTATCTGCTGTTATTGGCGTTTTGTCTGGGTGAATACGGGGCCGCCATGTCATACCCGGTGTACACGTTACTGCAATTATTCAGCTATGGCCCGTTTGCCCGATTGGACGCCGTCTTTACAGGGGGCTGGGTGATGGTGATGATTTTGAAAATCGGATTAGATCAGCTGATCTTTTTTCGCTGCCTGCGGGTTTGGTTTCCTGCGGTACGGTGCCGGTGGGCAGTGTTGGGGGTCATATTGACATACGGGGCCGCATGGCTTTTATACCAGAATCCCGTGTGGCACAATCAGGTGGGGAGTACTTCCTTTTTCCTGCCGGTCACGGTCGTGGCGCTAACAGGCCTTCCTCTGGTGCTTGTGGCGGTGGCACGCTGGAAAGAAAGGAGCCGGCAGCATGAAACGTAAAAAAATGGGGAGCCTTCTCTTGATTCTATTTGTAGGGCTACTGTTGTGCGGTTGTGAGGCCCGTCCGGAAATCAGCGATATGCTGATTATCAGCGGGGCGGGGATCGATTTTACGAAAGAAGGCGTACAGCTATCGGTGCAAGCACAGCAGGCCGAAACGGATCCGGACAGTATTTTCCTGCAAACCGAAGCGGCGACGGTGTCGGAAGCCATGGATTTGCTCACCGAAGAAACCGGGAAAGTGGTGGTCACCTCCCAAACCATGGTGCTGGTGGTGGGGCAAAGTGGGCTAGACGAAAGCCACATCGATACGCTGTATAAGGCGGCCTGCGAACTGAAGCTGCGGCCTGATGTTTTGCTGGTATTGGCGGAAGAAGAGGCCGGGGAGCTGCTGGGCGCCCGGGATGACCGGGAAAAACTATTGCCCGTGGAAGAGCTGCAGGCCATCTGTGAAAATGGATTGCGTAATGGGAAAGGGTGGCCGGTCCGCCTGATGGATTGGTACAATGAATTTTATGGCGAAGCCGGAAACGCCTCCCTGCCGCAAGTGGGATACCGGCAGGAAGGCGTTTGGCTCTACCAGGGCACACAGCTTATTAACGACGACGGGCACACGGCGCTGTGGCTCAGCGATCGGGAAACGGCGCTATATGCGGCCATGTCGGGCAAGAGCGAGACGTTTTTATATACGCTGCCCACCCGGCGGGCCGCCAGCATCCAGCTGTCTGTCAATGGGCACACGGCATTACAAACGGGGCCGGCGCTGTCCCTGCAGGTAACGCTGCAGGGACAGTATACGGCCCAGGGATCACAGCCAAAGGAAGAAGACGTAAACCGGCTGATGCAAAAAGACTGTGAAGCCTTGCTGCAAAAGATGGAAGACGCCGGATGCCTTTCCTTTTTGTGGGAAAAAGCGCTTTTGTGGCAGGATACGGAAGCGTTCCGCCGCATGCAGGCGACCGGGACCCAACCGGATGTGGATTGGCAGGTGGAGGTGCACGTTACCCCCCAATAGACGGGTTACAGCCGGATGCGGATGTGGTACGTTTCCAGCCAATCATTGACCTGCAGCAGATACGCCAGCAGCTGTGGCCCGGCCATTAGCTGGCCAAACCACGGCTGGCCGTAATCAAAGGTTTCGGACAAAAGGTCTTTAACGGCTTTGGGTGACAACAGTTGATGGATGGGCCGGGTGGGGTCGCGCAGCACATCCTGCAGCCGGGTGCGCAGCATGGCTTCATAATCCGGGTTGTGGGTTTTGGGGTAAGGGCTCTTTTTACGCTGGAGCACTTCTTCGGGTAAAAGCTCCCGGGCCGCATCCCGCAATAGGCTTTTGCGCACGCCGTTATGGCATTTATAAGCCCACGGGGTATTATAGATCAGTTCGATAATCCGGTGATCGGCGTAGGGGACCCGCACTTCCAGCCCACAGGCCATGCTGCAGCGGTCTTTGCGTTCGAGCAGCGTGGCCATAAACCAGCGCAAATTCAAATAACTCATTTCCCGGCGCCGGGTCTCCGTCATGGTTTCCCCGGGCAGGGCCGGGACTTCCCGCACCGTTTCTTCGTAACGGGCGGCCACGTATTCCGGCAGGCCCAACGCTTCGGCGACATCCGGGCGCAGCAGCGACGCGCGCCGGTGAATATCCGGAGACCAAGGGAACACCCGGGCAAGCAGGGCTTCTTCCTTGTGGAACCAGGGGTACCCGCCAAAAATTTCGTCGGCACATTCGCCGCATAGGACGACTTTGTGTCCTTGTTGTACGAGGGAACAGAAATACAAAAGGGACGAATCGACGTCGGCCATGCCGGGCAAATCCCGGGCCTGCAGGGAATCGTGCAGCGTTTTCAGCAGGATTTCGCTGGTGCAGACCAGCCGGTGATGGTCGGTGTGCAACAGGCGCGATACCTTTTCGGCCCAAGGTTCGTCGGCGTCAGGCTGGTACGCGGTGGGGTGGAAATACTGGTCGTTCCCCTGATAATCAAAGGAATACGTGGTGAGTTTTGGGTCAAGCTGAGCGGCCAAAGCCGTAATCACGCTGGAATCCAGCCCGCCGGACAGGAATGTGCACAGCGGGACATCGCTTTGCATCTGCCGTTTGACGGTATCTTCCAATAGCGCCCGCAGGCGTTCGGTAACGGTTTCGTATGATTCTTCGCACGGGGTGCAGGGCAACGTATAATAAGCCCAGGTGCGGAACCCGCTGCGATCCAATAGGCCGCAATACCCCGGTTTGATTTCATAAATCCGGTCAAAGACGCCGCATCCCGGGGTGCGGGCCGGGCCCAGGCCCCACACTTCACATAGGCCTTCCCGGGTAATGACGGGGTTGAGGCCCGGATATTCGAACAGAGCTTTGATTTCACTGGCGTAGACGAGCCGGTCGTGGCTGCGGGCATAGAAGAGGGGCTTCACGCCAAAGCGGTCCCGACACAAAAACACCTGCTTTTTGCGGGTGTCGTCCACCACAAACGCAAAAATGCCGTTGAGCATCCGGCTGCATTCCGTACCAAAATGCAAATAGCACTGCAACAGCACTTCGGTGTCACAGTGCGTTTGGAAGGAAACCCCCAAACTTTGCAGCATACGGCGCAATTCGGGGGCATTGTAGATTTCCCCGTTATAAATCAGGGTCACTTCGCCCTCGTCGGTGGGCAAAGTAAAGGGTTGGCCGCCATGTAAGGGATCCATAATCGCCAAACGGGCATGGGCCATGGCCGACTGGGCGGAAACATGGCAGCCAAAATCGTCGGGCCCCCGGTGCAATAGGGTTTGGCCCATCCGGCGGGCCAGCGCTCCCCACAAGGCGCTTTCGGGCAAAAGGGAAGTGGTCAAGTCACTAAAACCGGCAATACCGCACATAAAGAAATTCCTCGCTTTCTTGATCGGTCAATCTTGCATACAGGACCTTTCTTTGCACTATATGCGGGGTGGGGCTTGTCTGGTTCCGTGACGAAAAAAGCCCTCCGCCGTGGTGAACTGCCCCAGATTGTGCAGACAGTACAAAAAGAGCCCCTGGTGCAGGAATAT
>CAKNOA010000046.1 GCA_930990065.1 uncultured Clostridia bacterium
ATTCCTGCACCAGGGGCTCTTTTTGTACTGTCTGCACAATCTGGGGCAGTTCAGTTTTCAAAAAAGGCCGGTGTTCTTTTTTTATTCGATCAGATTTCCATGTCCAGTAAATGGAACCCCAGGGTTTTGCCGTGCATGTCGACGGCTAAAGAACGGGTGACGCCGCCCCCCAGCGCGTTTTCCATGACGAAATTCAGCGCAGGCAGGCAGGGCAGTTCATACCGGGTCACGGTACCTTTCACAATGCCGGAAAAGTGTTCTTTGACCTTTTCGGCCGTGACTTTTTCGCACAATAAAGGGTAATCCTCCGCCCGGTAGGGGATCAGCGAGATTACCGAAATATTGCCTTTATCCCCTGTGCGGGAATGAGCCAAATCATACAGTTTCATAGGGGACAACCTCCTTACAGCATCGTCACATGGGATGTGACGGCATCCCGGGGTATGAGGATCGACGCCACCGACACAATCCGGCGCACGTTTTTCACCGCGCCGCCGCCCCCGGCGGGGCCGTTGGTGTACAGCGCTTCCACTTCGTTGCCAATTTTTTCGGCTTCTTCCCGGCACTTGGTGCGCGCCGCCACCCGCAGCCGCACTTCCTGGGGAGCGGGGGCCTCTTTCGAGGCAGCCCCATACAGGGAGTTTACGCCCATGAGGTCGACGCGGAGTTCGTCCACCTGGCAGTTGGTTATCATCAACCGCTTACGCACAACCTGCCCGGCCAGCTGGGCCCGGGCCAGCGCGTTGGGCCCGCCGTAACTGATTTGGCCTTCGCCAATCCAGCAATCCTGGTACCCGGCGCTGACTTTCAATTTACCGTTGTGGGGGTGCCCGGTGGCGCCATAGACCGCCACCCGGTCGGGGCCGGTTTGCTCTACATGCACCATCTGGAAATCGGCGGTACAGTCGGGGGTGTAATACCGGGCGGGGTCCTGCAGTTCATAGACGATCTGTTCCTTGCAGGTGTCTTCATTGACTACGCCTCCGGTATCGGGCAGCTTGGTGATGGTCAAGCTGCCGTCTTCCCCGACTTCGGCAATGGGGAAGCCCAGGTTCCATAGATCGGGTACATCTTTGCGCCCCGGGTCGGCATAGTACCCGCCGGTGACCTGCCCGGCGCATTCCAGCAGGTGCCCGGCCAGGGTGCCTTTGCCCAGTTTGTCCCAATCATCCATGGCCCAGCCGAATTCATACACCAGCGGCCCCAAAACCAGGGCCGGGTCGGCCACCCGGCCGGTGATGATCAGGTCGGCCCCCTGGCGCAGGGCCTCCACAATCCCGGCACAGCCCATGTAAGCGTTGGCGGAAATCAGGCTGTTTTCCAGTTCTTGCAGGGGACGCCCCGTTTCCATGGTGTTTTCCTTCAGGTACGGGGAAAGGATCGGCATTACGTCGTCCCCGGTGACGGCGGCAATGCGCAAATGGGAAAGCCCGGCTTCATCGGCCATCGCCCGGGCTTTGCGCGCCGCAGCCAGCGGGTTGGCCGCGCCCATGTTGGTGATAATGGTCACCGGGTGTTCTTTGAGTGCGGGCAAAATGTGGGCCATGCGGTACGTAAACAGCGGGTTATATCCCTTTTCGGGGTCGCCAAGCTTTTCCAGCTGGGCCAGGGCGATGGTGCGTTCCGCCAGGCATTCGAAAATCAGATACGAAAGATTCCCCCGGCGGATCAGGTCAACAGCGGGTTCAATGCGGTCACCGCCGTACCCGGCGCCGGAACCAATGCGAAGGGTTTTCATCTTAACAGGACTCCTTTCGGGGCAGGGCCGGTGTTTCCACCGGCAAAATCACACGGGACGGCGTGTCGCCGCCGGACAAGACGGTCTGGTGGGCCGGAACGGTTTCGGTCTGCTCCGACCACAGGCCCGCCTGGTTGCTGTGCACGGCATATTCGGGAAAGTTGGAGGATGCGATATCCAGCCGCAGCCGCTCGCCTTTGTGCAGGCAGTAGGCTACGTCCCACAGGTCCATCGATACTTTCCGCACCGTGCCCGGGGTATAGGGTTCCTCATGGGCCAGGGTGACGATCGACCCCCGCAGGTAGTAGGCTTCCCCGTCGGGGGTGACTTCCATCAGACGGGCGGTAAAGGCTGTGTCGGGCGCGTCGCTTTTCACATATAGTTCGACGCGAATGCGCCCGAGGATGGTTCTCTCCTCCGCTAGGGGCGCAGACTGGAACGACAGGACATCCTTCCGCCAACCGGGTTCGGGCTGGCGCAGGGACCCGACTTCCCGCCCCGTAGCAAATAAGGATTCGGCCCCATGGGTGAAAATGGGATTTTGCGGGTCATAGACATAGTGGTTTTCGCCCGATAAAGCCGGTGCCTGAGGAAGGAGGGCCCCGGAAGACGATAGGTATAGATTCATTTCGTCCATGCCGGTGGGGTAAGCGGGGAAGTGCCGCCAGGCGTCCGCCCCGATCACATACCAATCCACCCGGCGCGGCGGCTTTCCTTTGCGCCACAGGGTTTCTTCAAACCAGTCGAGCATTTGGTGTACTTCGTCGTTTTGCAGGTTGTTCTGGACTTTCCCTTCGGCACAAGGGCCAAAGCCATGGTTCCAGCACCCGATGATCAGCCGGCTGTGGGCCGCCGCTTGGAGGGACAAACGGTGGTACGTTTCCATGGCGCTGCCCAGGTGGTGGTCATACCATCCTTCGACGATGCAGACCGGCACTTTCAGCCGCTCCGGCGCCCCGGAAAGAAAGCCCCAATACCCTTTTTGCCAGTAGGGGTCGCTGCGGTGGGGGTTGCTCACCCATTCCCGGTACCAGGGAAGGGGCCCGCCCCACATGGCTTCGTCCACCCGGTTGTGGGGGCGGTATAGGCACGAAGCCTGATAGTCGGCGTCAATCGGCCGCCCGGCGTTGCCCATAGCCCAGGCGGTGAGAATATCGTGGCGGAACATGCCGCTTTGGTAGGCGGAGGTAAACCGCTCCGTACCGTAATGGGAAAGCAGCATGGAGCGCACTTTTTCCGGCAGCACGCCGGTAATGGCCCAGCCGGTGTTGGCCAGGTACGAGCATCCCCAGTACCCGATGTCAGACACCCAGGAAAGGGCGTTAACCCACCGGATAAAATCGGCGCCGTCGTCCGCTTCGTTTACGTTGGGTTCCCACACCCCTTCACTGCCGCCGGTGCCCCGGCAAAACTGGCAGAGATACCCGTACCCACGTTTCGCCAGTTCCTGGCCGTGGGTGCGGTAGCCGTCTTCCGCCTGGGGGTAGCAGCTGCGCTGTACGATCACCGGGAAGGGGCCGCCCCCCTTGGGACGGTACCAAAAGGTGCGCAGTTTTATGCCGTCACGGCAGGGCACCCAGGTTCCCCCCGATTCTATGTCCGTTTGCCGTTCCGGTACGCCGCTGCTGCGATAGCTTTGGCGAATCCTTTCACAGGCGTCACTCATGCAAAATCCTCCCTGTCCCGGCCCGATGGGGGCCAACTTTGCTTTTAGTATAACGTTGTACTAACCGGGTGTCAAGCGCTTTTCTTGACTTTTTACCCGCCCCCCGGTACAATGAGGGCAGCAAACCAGTGAAAAGGGGGTGGGGTACATGGCTACCATACGGGATGTCGCAAGAAAAGCGGGGGTTTCGCCCAGCACGGCGTCGATTGTGCTGGCGGGCAAAGCGCAGCAGCGTCATATCTCCGACAAAACCCGGCTCAAAGTGGAGCAGGCCGCCCGGGAACTGGGGTACCGGCCCAGTGCGGAAGCCCGCTTTTTGCGGGGCCAAAAGGGGACGGGGCCGCTGCGGCTGGCGCTCTTTTGGGCTGATGACCGGCGCATTGTCTTCCTCACCCGGTTTTTGCAGGGGGCGTTCCCCATCTTGCCCCAGGAGGACATGACCCTGGAAGTGCAGCCCTATTCCCCCGGCCACCTGGCGGAAAACCCCGAATTTCTGGGAGGCGGGCGGTTTCACGCCGCGATTCTGGCCAATGCCGCCCCGGGGGATTTGGCGTGGCTGGAAGCGCATCCGCCGGTTTTTCCCGTGGTGATTTATAACCGCCGGGTCAAAGGATTTGTGTGCGTGTGTGCCGACGACGGGCAAATTGGCAAAACGGCCGCCGATGCGCTGTTGCAAAAAGGCAAACATCGCCCCGGGGTGATCACAGCCCGGTCCCGGTACGCCGAGATTGCCCGCCGGGACGACAGCTTTGCCCAACATATGGCCAAAGCCGGCTATGCGGTGCCGCCCAAACGGTGGGTACAGGAGGAAAACAGCATCAGCGGGGGGGAGCGTGCCTGCGAAAAACTGCTACTATACCGGCCGGACTGCCTGTTTTGCTGTTCCGACGCCATGGCCTATGGCGCCTTGCGGGTGCTGCACCGGCGAGGACTGCGGGTGCCCGGCGATGTGGCGGTGCTGTCGGTGGGCAACGGCGACCCGGATTACCGGGGGGCGTGTTTAGTACCGCTGACGGCGGTGCCCGTGCCCATCGAAGAGATGGCCAAACAGTGTGTAAAATTGGCCGGCCGGCTGCTGCGCCGGGAAAAGGCCGAAAGCGTAAAAGTGACCGCCCCCTTGCAGGAGCGGGACTCGCTGTGACAAAATGAGAGGGAGCGAAAGCATGAAAATTGCCATTGTAACCGGGGCAACCGGCGGGATTGGAAAAGAATATGTGCGCCAGCTGGGACAGAAAAGCGATATCGATGAAATTTGGGCTGTGGCCCGGCGGGAAGAACAGTTGAAAAAACTGGGCGAACTGACTTCGGTACCGGTGCGGCCGGTGATGCTGGATTTGTCGGACGAGAGTGCCTATGAAGAATTTGGCGCGCTACTACAGGAGGAAAAGCCCGATATCCGGTACCTGATCAATAACGCGGGGTTTGGTAAATTCTGCCGCACGGAAGAAGTGGACGAAAAGACCTGCATGCGCATGATCGACGTGAACTGCAAAGCCGTGGTGGCGCTGTGCCTGCGGGCTTTGCCGTACCTGACGCCGGGGAGCAAGGTAATCAACACGGCGTCGGCCTCGGCATTCCAGCCGCTGCCGTACATCAACCTGTATGGATCCACCAAAGTGTTCGTGCGCAACTTCTCCCGGGCGCTGAACCGGGAATGGAAAAGTAGGGGCATCACCGTTACGGCGGTGTGCCCGTACTGGGTGAAGACCGATTTCTTTGAGACTGCCCATCAGCACGAAGGGAACCGCATTATTACGAAGTACGAAGTGCTGTATGATCCGAGAGACGTGGTCAAAAAAGCGCTGCGCGACGCGGACAAAGGCAGGGATATGTCGGCGCTGGGGCTCTTAAATAAAGCCCAGCATGTGGCCGTCAAGTTGCTGCCCCAAAGCCTTGTGATGGACATGTGGCTGCGGCGGCAGAAATTATCGTAAAGAGGTGCAAGGGGTATGCAGGAATTAGGGGAGCAATTTTACCGGCCGTATTTAACGCCGGGGGAAATCGTGGTGTGGCAGGGGCGCCCGGAAAAGGGCAATTTGTTTATGCCCGCCGATGCGTTTTTGCTGTTCTTTTCGATTTTCTGGTTGGGCTTTTCGCTGTTTTGGGAATACATGGTGTTTATCGGTGGGGCCCCGCTGCCGTTTTTGCTGTTTGGGGTGCCGTTTGTTTTAATCGGCCTGTATTTGCTGTTCGGGCGCTTTATCCAGAAAATCTGGGTGCGCAAACGCACGTTTTACGTGGTGACCAACCGGCGCATTCTGGTAAAAGCCGGCAATAAATTAAACATTGTCAACGGCTGGGATCTGCCGCCCATGGAAATTAAATTCCACAATAACGGCAACGGCACCATCTGGTTCCCGGAAAGCTTCTATACGTCACGGGGCAGCCGGATTTCCTCCCGGGTGACCATCGAAAATGTGGCCGATGTGGCGAGAGTCCAGGCGGCCATCCAGCAGATGGACAAAGAACCCCCGGCGTATGACGAATCGCAGGGGCCCTACTATAACTAAATAAAAAACCGGAAGAACCGTTTTCCCTGCGGTTCTTCCGGTTTTTCTTTTTTGGCTTATTTTGTTTTGTTTTTCAGCCGCAGTAGGGCATCGAGCAGCCGGTGGGCCGCTTCGTCTTTGGAAAGCAGGGGCAATTCTTCTTCCCCTTGCCGGGTGATCAGGGTGAGCACGTTGGTATCCACCGCAAAGCCCGCGCCGGGCACTTTGACATTGTTGGCGGCGATCAGGTCGAGGTTTTTCTTTTCCAGTTTGCGCCGGGAATTATTTAGCATATCTTTCGTTTCCATGGAAAACCCGCACAAGACCTGCCCCGGGCGGCGGTGCTGCCCCAGATACCCCAGAATATCCCGGGTGCGGGTCAGCGGGATGGCCATATCGCCGTCGTTCTTTTTAATCTTGTCGTCCGCAACGGTCACGGGCCGGTAATCGGCCACGGCGGCGGCTTTGATAATCAGATCGGCGTTTTCAGCCCGGGTGGTCACTTCCCGGAACATGTCATCGGCCGATTCCACCGGCACCGTTTCCACAAACAGCGGGGCAGATAGGGCCGTGGGGCCGCTGACGAGCGTGACCTTCGCGCCACGGCCGGCAGCCGCCCGGGCAATGGCATACCCCATTTTGCCTGTCGAGCGGTTTGTGAGATACCGCACCGGGTCGATGGCTTCCCGGGTCGGGCCGGCGGTGACCAGTACCCGCAGCCCCTGCATGTCGTGGGGATAGGCAAGGGTGTGGATAATATGGGCAAGCAGCGTTTCGGGTTCCGGCAGTTTCCCGGCGCCGGTGTCGCCGCACGCCAGGTACCCGCTGGCCGGGGTGATGACCTCCCAGCCAAAGCGGGTAAGGGTTTTTAAATTTTCCTGTGTGACGGGGTTTTCATACATACGGGTGTTCATGGCCGGGGCGATGAGCTTCGGGCAGGTGCACGCCAGCGCCGTGGTGGTGAGCATGTCGTCCGCAATGCCATGGGCCAGTTTGGCGCACACATTGGCGGTCGCCGGGGCCACCAGCAGCAGATCGGCTTTTTTAGCCAGGGCCACGTGTTCCACCTGCCAGGGGAAATTGCGGTCAAATGTATCGACGCACGCCCGGTTCCCGGTGAGCTGTTCGAAAATCACGGGGCTCATCATTTTGGTGGCGTTTTCCGTCATGAGCACGTGCACGTCGGCCCCCTGTTTTTTCAGCGCCGAACACAGCGACGCGGCTTTATAGATGGCAATACTGCCGGATACCCCCAGCAGCACACATTTTTGTTTGAGCATAAGAAAAAGCCTCCTTTCAAAAGCGGTAGAAAGCTAATTTTAGTATACCACAATTCCCCCGGGGCGTAAACCGGCGCGCGCCTTGCTTTTTCGGGGGGAACATGCTATGATAAACCAGAACCGAAGCACGCCTTTTCCCCGTGCCGCCGGAACCGGAAAAACCGGAACGACAGGTACAAAGTAGGGAAAAGCGGGTTATTCGGCCCTTATAAAACGCGCTGTATCAACCAAAACGAACAGCAGCAGGAGGAAACTGAATATGAAAAAACAAAGGGACCGCATTGTGTTTTTGGCCGAAATGGCGCTGCTCATCGCGCTGATTCTGCTGATGGCTTTTACGCCGATCGGGTATTTGCAGACCCCCTGGGGGCTGCAGATCACGTTTATCGTGGTACCGGTGGCGATTGGCGCCGTTATTCTGGGCCCGGGGGCTGGGGCGGCGTTGGGGCTGGTGTTTGGCCTTACCAGTTTTGCCAATGCCTTTACCAGCGCCATTGGGACAACCCTGATGCAGGAAAACGCCGTATACACCTTTCTTCTGGCAGTGGTGCCGCGTATTCTGGTAGGATGGCTGCCGGGGTTACTCTATGCCTTTTTGAAAAAGCACGACCGTACCCGCCTTATCGGGATGGCGGTGTGCTGCCTGCTGACACCGGTCCTCAATACGATTTTGTATATGACGGCGCTGTATCTGCTTTTTGGCCCGACGTGGCTGGGCATGGCCCAGGCGGCGGGGTATACCGGCGGCATGGGCGTAAACCTGCTTGGCTTTATGCTCGCTTCCGTGGCGGTCAACGGCGTAGCCGAAGCGGCTTCCTGCCTGATTTTGGGCACGGCGGCGTGCAAGGCGCTGCAAAAAACGCTGAATCGAAAAGCGGCCTGACCGAAATAGGGCCGCAGGGGGACTTTCCCGATGCGGGGAAGCTCCCCCTTTGCTTTTTGTGATGAGAAAGGGGGAGACGTATGAGAGAAATCGGTTTGATGGATGTAGGGGGCTTTCGGGTTGGCCATGCACAAAACCGGGTGGCGGCTACGGGTTGTACCGTGCTGCTGCCCGATCAGGCGGCCCCCTGTGGGGCCGAAGTCCGCGGCGGCGGCCCGGCTTCGCGGGAAACGCAGCTATTGCAGCCGCAGATGGACTGCCAGGCGGTGCACGGGATTTTGCTGGCGGGAGGCTCGGCTTTCGGGCTGGACGCCGCCGGAGGGGTACAGCAGTACCTGGAGGAGAGAGAGATAGGTTTTGATACCGGGGTCGCAAAAGTGCCGCTGGTGTGCCAGAGTGACTTATTTGATTTGGGGCTGGGCGATCCTAAGGTGCGGCCCGATGCCGCCATGGCCTACAGTGCCTGTGAACATGCGTCGTATCAGGCACCCTTACAGGGCAATGTGGGGGCTGGTACCGGGTGTTCCGTCGGGAAACTAAAGGGTATGGGCCGGGCCATGAAAAGCGGCATCGGCACGTTTGCCGTGGAAGTGGGGCGCGTCAAAGTAGGCGCCCTGGTAGCGGTGAACGCCCTGGGGGATATTTTTGACGGGCGCACAAACCGGTTTGTCGCCGGGCTATTAACTCCCGACGGGCGGGCTTTGAGCGGCACGCTGGAAGAATGGTGGGCCGGAGCCGAAACGCCGCTGTGGGGCGGGAATACCACCCTGGGTATCATTGTTACTAACGCACAGTTCGATAAACCGCGGCTCTCGAAAATCGCCGGGATGACCCACAACGGGTATGCCAGGGCCATTCGCCCGGTGCATACCATGGCTGATGGCGACACGGTGTATGCGCTGTCGGTGGGGCAGGAACAAGCCGATATTAGCTTGGTGGGAACCTTGGCGGCCTGGGTGATGGAACGCGCCATCGTGCGCGCCGCCGAAATGGCCGAACCCGCTTACGGGCTGAAAGCCGCCCGGGATTTACAGGAAGGGAAGGGGAAAACCGTATGATTTTGGCCATTGATATGGGCAACACCAACGCGGTGCTGGGGTGCATGGAACAGGGAAAAGCCGTGTTTACGTCGCATTTTGGCACCGACCGGACCAAAACGGCGGACGAGTATGCCCTGCTGTTCCGGGGGTTCTGTCAAAGGGGCGGGGTAGACCCGGCCGCGCTGGAGGGCGGCATTGTGTCGTCGGTGGTGCCCATGCTGCGCCCCGTAATGAAAGAAGCCGTGACGCGGCTCACCGGCAAAACGCCTATTCTGGTGGAAGCGGGGCTGAAAACCGGGCTGCAAATCCAAATTGACGACCCGGCCCAGCTGGGGGGCGACCTGGTGGTGGTGGCCGTGGCCGCCCGGAAAAAATACCCCGGGCCCCTGGTTATTTTTGACATGGGTACCGCCACCACGGCGTCGGTGATCGACGGCCAAGGCCGGTACCGGGGCGGCATGATCATTCCGGGGCTGCGGGTGGCGGTAGATGCGCTGTCCCGCCGGGCGTCGCAGCTGCCGCTGAACATCAATTTGGAGCCCCCGGCCCATGTGATCGGCACCAATACCATGGACTGTATGCGTGCCGGGGCTATTTACGGCAACGCCGCCATGCTCGACGGCATTTTGGAGCGGGTGGAAGACGAATTGGGCGAACCGGTCACAGCGGTGGCCACCGGCAGTTTGGTATCCCTGGTGGTGCCGTACTGCCAGCGGGTGATCCACGAAGAACCGGATCTTTTGCTGCAGGGGCTGTGTTTACTGTACGAGAAAAACAGCCGCCGCCATACCCAGGGGGTGAAAGCATGATTTTCGTGATTGATATCGGCAATACCCAGATCGTCGTGGGGCTGATGGATGGCGGCACGCGCAAAGATTCGTTCCGCCTGGCCACCGACCGGGTAAAAACAGCGGAAGAATACGCACTGCTGCTCCATGGGATCTGCTCCATGCGGGGCATTGACCTGAAAAACATCGAAGGGGGTATCCTCTCTTCGGTGGTGCCGGTGCTAACCCCCGTTTTGCAGGATGCAGTCGAAAGCCTGATCGGCCGGCGGCCGCTGGCCGTGGGCGCCGGAGTGAAAACCGGGCTGAATTTGCGGGTGGATAACCCCGGACAGTTGGGCAGCGACCGCGTAGTGGATGCCGTAGCCGCCAGCGCCCGGTATAAAAAGCCCATTTTCATTGTGGACATGGGCACCTCCACGACGGTGTCCGTGGTGGGGCGCGATGGCAGCTTTCTGGGAGGGTTGATCATCCCGGGACTGCGGGTATCGGTGGACGCGCTATCGGCCATGGCGTCACAGCTGCCGCTGAATATCAGTTTGGAAACGCCCGACAAGATGATTGGCACCAACACCCTTTCGTGTATGCGTTCGGGGGTGCTGTACGGCGCCGCCGCCATGCTGGACGGCCTTGTTGCCCGGGTGGAAAAGGAACTGGGCGAACCGGTCACGGCGGTGGCCACCGGCGGGCTGGGGCGGCTGGTGGTGCCGCTGTGCCGCCGGGCTTTTTCCTATGATCCGGACCTGCTCATAAAGGGGCTGCAGATTCTGTACGAAAAAAACCGGCCGGCAGGAGAGGCGGCCGTTTGACAGGTCCGCGGGCCCATGGTATCATACAGGCAGATATCCCCCCGTCAAGATCGTGGAACGGGGAAACGGAAAGGGGAAGGAACCATGCAAGATACTTTTGATTATCGTCCCAAGTTGCATTTTACGGCGCCGAAAAACTGGCTGAATGACCCCAACGGACTGGTATGTGTAGGGGGGGATTACCACCTGTTTTATCAGCATAATCCGTCGGGAACCCAGTGGGGTCCCATGCACTGGGGGCACGCGGTCAGCCGGGATCTGTACCATTGGGAACACCGGGATATTGCCCTGTATCCGGATGAAAAGGGCATGATTTTCAGCGGCAGCGCTGTTATCGACGAACAAAATGTGTCGGGCCTGGGGGATGGCAAAACGCCGCCCATGCTGCTGTTTTTCACCTACGATACCGGTGAAACGGAATACCAGAGCATGGCGTACAGCCTGGATGAAGGGAAGACCTTCCACAAATACGGCAAAATCCTGATCGAAAACCCCGGCATTCGGGATTTCCGCGACCCGAAAGTGCTGCGTGTAGGTGACGACTGGGTCATGGCGCTGGCGGTCAAAGACAGCTGCTGGTTCTACCGGTCCCGTAACCTGCTCGATTGGGAAAAAACCGGGGTGTTCGGTCCCCTGCCGGAAGAGGAAGCGCCCAAAGGTGCCGTATGGGAGTGCCCCGATTTGTACGCGCTGCCGTCGCAGGACGGGCGGTTGCGCTGGGTACTGACCATCAGCATGCAAATCCCTATGGAACTGGGCGGTGTGCGCACCCGGTACTGGTTGGGCGAATTTGCAAACGGTACGTTTACAGCCTCTGATCCCTGCGGCCAGTGGGTGGATAACGGGTTTGACTGCTACGCAGGTACCACGTATAGTAATGCGCCGCAGCCCACGTTTATCGCCTGGGGCGACAACATGGTATATGCGGGCGAGGCGCCCACCGGCGAATGGCGCTGCCATATGACATTGCCCCGGGTGCTGTCGCTGCAGAAGACGCCGCAGGGGGACTGGTTGGCGGCTTTGCCGTTTGTACCAAAAGATGCCCCGGCTCTAATGGATTGCCCGCCGGCAACCCAGGGGGCCCTGACAGGAACCACATGCCTATTGAAAGTCACCGGTAAAGGGGAAGGAATTGTCACCCTGCGCACGCCGTCGGGCAAAGCGTTCCGGTTTGGTGTGAACGGGAAAAATGAATTTGTTATCGACCGCCGGGACGTGTGCGAGCCGTTTTCCGACAATTACACCGCCGATCTCCTGGCCCGAAGCGCCGTGCGCTTCTTTGAAGGGGCATGGGAACTCACAGCGGTGCTGGACGGCTGCGCGTTTGAAATGTTTGGCGATAAGGGCACACGGGCATTTTCCGTTTCGTTGTTCCCCGGCGAAGCGTTTACCCGTTTTGACGTGGAAGGGCAGGCCGCCGTACAGGTGTACGGCCTGTAAAACACCGAAAAACAGCGATACCGGCAAAAACGGCAAAAAAAGAAGGCCCCCGTTTGGGGGCCTTCCCGATGTGTTTCGTTATCGTTTTTGCCGTACGCCCATGCGCACTTCGCTGCTTTGAATCAAATTCATCAGCGATGAAGCAAACAGGGGATAATCCTTCGTTAAGGATTCCTGGGTGATGGCCGGGCCATCGTCTTTGCCCATCCCTTTTTCGCCGTCCACCTCTTCCCCGGCAGCCAGGGCGGCGGCTTTCGCTTCGGCGGCGCTGCGGGCGCTGTCGGCCAGGCCGGCATACAGCCGGGGCGAAGCGGCAAACAGGTTTTGGGCGTTTTTGGGATTGGCCGCATACAACTGGCGGAACGCCTTGTAGATCGACAGATCCAGCGATGCGGATATTTCGTTAATCAGCGCTTTGTTGCGGCATTGCTGCAAGAGGGCGAACAGCACATGCAGGGAGTTGGTGAGTAGCTTTTTGTTGAGCACCGCCACCAGGCTTCCCACCCCGCGGTTTTCTTTGCCTTCGGGCCCGTCGGGCAGGTCGTCCACCGAAATGGTGGCCCCGTTGCGCTCTGGTGTGCGGCCCAACAGGTAATCGCAGGACACATGGTAAAAATCAGCGGCCCGCACTACAAAGTCCAGCCCGCATTCCCGAATGCCTTTTTCGTAATGAGAAAGCAGCGCCTGAGAAACCCCCAGCTGCTGGGCGGCCATTTTTTGGCTTAATCCCTGTTCTTTGCGCAGTAAGGTGAGAATCCGCGAAAAGCTCTGGTTAATCATACCGTTTTACCCCTTGCCCCTGTCGAAATTCAGCGAAATAACGTAATGTAAAGTATAATACAAACTAAACAATTTGTAAAGCCGCTATATATCGTATGACCCGGCAAAAAAGGAGCCTATATTATGAAATCATACCGCATTCATTTGATCCGTCACGGCGTAAGCGAAGGCGCCGAAAAAGGCCAGTACATTGGCGTGACGGATTCGCCCCTGAGCGAAAACGGACGAAACCAGCTAAAGGCCTTGGCTTCGTCCGCCCAGTACCCCAAAGCCGACGCGTATTTTTGCAGCGCCAACCAGCGCTGCCGCGAAAGTTTGGAACTTCTATACCCCGGTACCACGGGCACCTACCTGCGGGGGCTGGAAGGCTGCAATTTTGGCGAATGGGAAGGCAAAACGGCCGAAGACTTGCAGGGGGATGAAACGTATCAGAAATGGATGCGCGGGGAAGAGGGCGCCGTGCCGCCCGGGGGAGAAGGCAACATGACCTTTATGCACCGGGTGTGCGAAGTGTTTGAAAAACTGGTGGACAGCATGATGCGCAGCCACACGGAAAATGTGGTGCTGGTGACCCAGGGCGATGTGATCATGGCGCTGTGTGCGGCGTATGGATTGCCGCGGGCGGGGCTGTACGAGTGGATGTGCGAACCGGGCCACGGCTACACGCTGCAGATCACGCCGTCCTTATGGATGCGCTCCATGGTGGCGGAGGTATTCTGCACCCTGCCGCACTTTGAAAAAGACGAAGAGCAGGAGGACGAAGCCCTGCAGGCGGCCCGCCAGGCGTTGCACATTGCGTTCCCGGCAAAGAAACCCGAAGAACAGGGCCAATAAGAAAATTTTTCGTGATGGTTGACAAAACCGGGTGGTTGCTCCTATAATACAAATAACAATCTTTTATCATCATCCCAAAGACTGTGAAGGGAAAAAGACAGATTCGGGCCTTTTCAGAGAGCCGGCGTCAGGTGGAAGCCGGCAGGGCTGTTTTTGTGTATAGCTCGTCCCGGAGTCGCCGCCATGATAAGTGGCGGACGCGTGGCCGCGTTACAGGCCCATGCCTTGTTGGAGGCTAACGAGGGCTTTTTGGTGACAAAAGGCCGAACCAAGGGTGGTACCGCGAAATTTTTTCGCCCCGGATGGCTAGCGATAGCCGTGCGGGGCGTTTTTTTGCTAACGAAAACGGTCCCTTGCTCAAGAAATCCAGCGAAAAACCAAAAAGGAGCGTGTTGATTGTGAAGGAAGGCTATCAAAAATACCGTCCGTTTCCGGCGGTCAATCTGAAGGACCGCCATTGGCCCGACGCCCGCATTGAAAAGGCGCCCATCTGGTGCAGCGTGGATCTGCGCGACGGCAACCAGGCGCTGGTCAACCCCATGAACCTGGAAGAAAAAGTCCGCTTTTTCCGCACGTTGGTGGACATCGGTTTTAAAGAAATCGAAGTGGGGTTCCCCTCGGCCAGCGAAACGGAATATGAAATTCTGCGCACATTGATTGAACAGGACCTGATCCCCGATGACGTAACGATCCAGGTGCTGGTACAGGCCCGGCCCCATCTGATCCGCAAAACATTCGATGCGATTCACGGGGCGAAAAACGTGATCGTACATTTTTATAACTCCACCTCTACCTTGCAGCGCAAAGTGGTGTTTAAAACCGGCATGCAGGGCGTGATCGATATTGCCGTGGAAGGCGCACGGCTGATCCGCCAGCTGACGGAAGAAGAAATGAAAAACGGCGACATCCACATCCGCTATGAATATTCCCCCGAGAGCTTTTCCGGTACGGAACCGGAAAATGCAGTGCTGATCTGTGACCGGGTGCTGGAAGAACTGGGCGCTACGCCGGACAACAAAGTGATCCTGAACCTGCCCAATACCGTAGAAGGCAGTACCCCCAACCACCACGCCGACCAGATTGAATACTTTATCCGCAACCTGAAAGGCCGCGACAGCGCGATTATCAGCCTGCACCCCCACAACGACCGGGGCGAAGGTGTGGCCGCCACGGAACTGGGGCTCATGGCCGGGGCCGAACGGGTGGAAGGCACGCTGTTTGGCAACGGGGAACGCACGGGGAACGCCGATATTGTCACCCTGGCCCTCAATATGTTCACCCAGGGGGTGGACCCCAAACTCGATTTCCACGATATTAAGCACATCCGCGAGGTGTATGAATCGTGCACCCATATGAAAGTGCACGAACGCCATCCGTATGCCGGGGATCTGGTATTCACGGCGTTTTCCGGTTCGCACCAGGATGCCATCAAAAAAGGCGTGGATTATATGCACGAGCATCAAAGTGATTACTGGGAAGTGCCGTACCTGCCCATCGACCCCGCCGATGTGGGGCGGCAGTACGAGCCCATTATCCGCATCAATTCCCAGTCGGGCAAAGGCGGCGCGGCGTTTATCATGCAGCAGAATTTCGGCTATGTGATGCCCAAGGCCATGTACCCGGAATTCGGCGCGGCCGTGAAAGCGGCCTGCGACGAAGCGGGGCGCGAACTTATGCCCCAGGAGATCTTCGATTTGTTCCAGAAGGAATATTTCGGGGTCAATACGCCGTATAACCTCAAGCGCTATAAACTGTATGAAGAAAACAACGCCGACGACGAAACCGTGGTGCATTTTGAAGGGACCATCCGCTTCCACCACGAAGACCATGCCATTTCCGGCGTGGGCAATGGGCCCATCGATGCGTTCTTCCGGGCGCTGTCCACCGTGGGCATTCACGATTACCACTTTGTGTCCTACAGCGAACACGCCATGACCACCGGTGCCGATTCCAAGGCGCTGTCGTATATCCAGATCCGTACCCCCAAGGGCAATACCGTGTTTGGCGTGGGACGTGACAGTAACATCAGCCTGGCTTCGATCAAGGGCATTATCTGCGCGATCAACCGGGCCTGCCGGATGGATAAATAAGGAGGATTTGGCATGAAAAACTATCAAATTGCCGTCCTGCGGGGCGACGGGATTGGACCCGAAATTGTAAACGAAGCGGTCAAAGTGCTGGATAAAACCGCCAGCGTCTTCGGTTTTGGTGTGACGTACGCCCCGGCGCTGCTGGGCGGCTGCGCCATCGACGCCACCGGTGTGCCCCTGCCGGAGGAGACGGTGAAAATCTGCAAGGCGGCAGACGCCACCCTGCTGGGCGCCGTGGGCGGCCCCAAGTGGGATAACCAGCCCAGCGAAAACCGCCCCGAAAAAGGGCTTTTGGGCATCCGCGGGGCGTTGGGGCTGTTTGCCAACCTGCGCCCGGCCGTGATTTTCGAAGCGCTGCGGGATGCATCCCCCCTGCGGGCGGACATTGTGGGCGCCGGCATTGATGTCATGGTGGTGCGCGAACTTACCGGCGGCATCTATTTTGGCAAGCGCGGCCGCTGCGACGATCACGGCATCCCCGCGGCGTTTGATACGGAAATGTATAACGTCAAAGAGATCGAACGCATTGCCCGGGTGGCGTTTTCCATGGCCATGAAGCGTCATAAGAAGGTGACCAGTGTCGATAAGAGCAACGTGCTGGAATCGTCCCGCCTGTGGCGCGAAACCGTGAGCCGTATTGGCCGGGACGAATTCCCCGAAGTGGAACTGTCCCACATGTATGTGGATAACTGCGCCATGCAGCTGGTGCGCAACCCCGCCCAGTTCGACGTGATTTTGACCAGCAACATTTTCGGCGACATTTTGTCGGACGAAGCGTCCATGATCAGCGGTTCCATCGGCATGCTGGCGTCGGCTTCCCTCAACGAAACGAACAGCGGGCTGTATGAACCCATCCACGGTTCCGCCCCGGATATCGCCGGGCAGGGGATCGCCAACCCCCTGGCGACGATCCTGTCGGTTTCGATGATGCTCAAATACTCCCTGTCGCAGCCCGAAGCGGCCGCGGCCATTGACCGGGCGGTGGAAAAGGCCCTGCAGACGGCCCGCACCCCGGATATTTGGGTGGAAGGCATGCGGCGCGTTTCGTGCAGTGAAATGGGCGATTTGGTGTGCAGCCTGATTGAAAAGGCGTAACGGATTTTGAAAAGCAAAAAGGGCCCCGGTTCCCACAGGCAGTATGAACAGGTCCAGTAAAAACGGACAATAGACAAAGTACCCCCTGATGTAGGAAA
>CAKNOA010000047.1 GCA_930990065.1 uncultured Clostridia bacterium
TTTTCCTACACAGGGGGCGTTTTGTCTATTGTCCGTTTTTACTGGTTCGGTCCAGATAAGAACCGGCACGGGGCGTTTTTCGTGATTTCCGTCAGGATTCCGTCAGGGCCCGGCTCAGCCAGGCGTCGGCAATATCCAGGGCCAGGTACAGCCCGTTCTTTTCGCTGGTCTTCACGATCTGCTTACGGGTGTGGACGGTGGGGTCGGTATGCATCAGCTGCACGATGACCTTGTCGGCCACTTCCAGATCCTGCACCTTTTTCTTCGTTTTGATCTCCATTTTGATCACATATTTATCCTTCATGCTGCCGTAGTAGATCACGTCACCGCAGCGCACCAGGGGTTTCCCTTTATACATGGGAAAAGCGTTTTTCTTTTCACTCATTTTGGGTGAGATCCTCCTTCCGTTATCCGTTTTCCTTCTTCTTTCCGGGCAGAAAAAGGGCAAAAGGGCAAAGAGTGCCCTTTTGTTCGTACCGATTATTATACCATACATAGTACGGGTTCGTAAAGGGCCGTTTTCGTATGGAAATAAAAAACACGGCGGGGAAAAACCGCCGTGCTCTTTGCCCGTTTGCCGGTTAAGGCCCCAAAAGGCCCTTTTCCCAGCAAACGTTACGCGTTCAGGAACGATTTAACAAGCAGCTGCAGCAGTTCGTCCCGGTCTACCCGGGCAATCAGGCTGCGGGCGCTGTTATGCGTGGTGATGTACGTGGGGTCACCAGACAGAATATAGCCAACAATCTGGTTAATGGGGTTATATCCCTTTTCGTTCAGGGCGTCATATACCGTGGTAAGGATCTTTTTGATGTCGCTGTCACGGTCGCGGGGCAAAGTAAAAGTCATCGTTTTATCCATGATTGCAAACACCTCCACGTGCCTTATCTTACACCGTCAAAGGGAAAAATACAAGAGAAAACTCGTGAAAAAACTGATTTTTGTATGGTTTGCAGAAAAGAACCCATTTTTTTTGCCTTTGACGCCGCTAGAATGCGGTTTTTTGTTTTTGGGGATAAAGTTGTCTGTACCGGTTGACAGATAAAGCCCAAACGCGCTAGAATAGAAGCAGAATCAGGCACTCCGCGAAAAATGGGCGGGGCCGGTGGGAGGAATAGCGATGGATTTTACAAAAACCGTCATGGGCTTGGAACTGGGTTCCACCCGGATTAAAGCTGTGCTGGTGGACGAACACCATGTGCCGGTGGCGTCCGGCAGTTATGATTGGGAAAACCGGCTGGAAAACGGCGTGTGGACGTATTCCCTTTCGGATATCCATACCGGCGTGCAGGCGTGCTTTGCCGCGCTGCAGGCCGATGTGCAGGAAAAATATCACGAACCGCTCACAAACGTGGGGGCTATGGGCGTATCGGCCATGATGCACGGGTACATGCCGTTTGACGAAAACTGGCAGCTGCTCACGCCGTTTCGCACCTGGCGCAACACCATGACCGGGCAGGCCGCCGCCGAACTGACGGACTTATTCCACTTTAATATCCCCCAGCGCTGGAGTATTGCCCATTTGTACCAGGCGGTATTAAACGGGGAAGACCACCTGCCGAATCTGCGGCATTTGACCACCCTGGCCGGATACATCCACTACCGCCTGACGGGCCGGCATGTGCTGGGCGTGGGCGAAGCGGCGGGGATGTTCCCCATCGAAAATGGGCAGCCCGCGTATAACGAAGCGATGCTGCAAGCATGCGAAGAAAAGCTGGCGGAAAAAGGCTACCCGTGGACGCTGCGGCAGGTCTTGCCCGCCGTGCTGCCCGCCGGGGGCGACGCCGGTGTGCTGACGGAAGCGGGCGCTAAGTTCCTCGACCCGTCGGGCCGGCTGCAGGCCGGGTGCCCGGTAGCCCCGGCAGAAGGCGACGCCGGTACCGGCATGGTGGCCACCAATTCCGTGCGGGCGTACACAGGCAACGTGTCCGCCGGTACGTCGGACTTTGCCATGGTGGTGGTCGACCGGCCCCTGGGGGTCCACCGGGAGATCGACATGGTCGCAACGCCCACCGGGCTGCCGGTGGCCATGGTGCACTGCAACAACTGCACCTCCGATATCAACGCCTGGGCGTCGCTCTTCGGCGAAATGGCCGCGATGCTGGGGGTCACGATCAAACGCGGGCCGCTGCTGGATAAACTGTTCGCCGTGGCTATGGACGGCGCCCCCGACGGCGGCGGGCTGATGGCCTTTAACTATTTTTCCGGAGAAGGCGTCACCGATCTGGACGCCGGGCGGCCTGTGTTTGCCCGCACCCCCGATGCGCCGTTTACCCTGGCGGACTTTATGCGCACGCATCTATTGTCGGCCCTGGCGACGCTGAAAATCGGACTGGATATCCTCACCGGTGAGGAACAGGTGGAGATCCGCCGCCTGTGCGGCCACGGCGGCTTTTTCAAAGCGCCCAAAGTGGGCCAGACGCTGCTCTCTGCTGCGGTGAATGCCCCGGTGACGGTGATGGAAACCGCCGGGGAAGGCGGCCCCTATGGCATGGCGCTGCTGGCCGGTTACCGCATTTGGAAAGAAGAGGGCGAAAGTTTGGAAGATTACCTCGATAAAAAGGTGTTCCACAACGCCACATGCACAACCCTGATGGCTCCGCCGGAAGAAGTGGCGGGCTTTACCGCGTTCCTCGAGCGGTATAAAAAGGCCCTGCCCATGGAAAAAGCGGCCATCGAAACGATTTGAGTTCTATTCGCTTCCGTTTGCCCCGCCCGAGAACCCGGGCGGGGCTTTTTGTTTTGGAAAGACGGTTTTTTATAGGCACGCCCCTAATTGATACGCACTAGAATAATGTACAATACATGTTTAAAAAAATCATGCATAATAACCACAATATAAATTTTAGAGTAAAATTTACAAATGCTATCAAATGTGATATATATAATTATAGAAAACAGCTAAGGCTGTGAAAGGATGTGCGATTTATGAAAAAGGCTCGAAAACTCATGTGTTGTGTTCTCTGTATGTGTATGCTGTTCTTCAGCTACGGAGTGCAGGCGGCGGATTTGGACACTGGCTTGTTAAGCCAGAATGGGAAGGTAAATTATGATTTGCCAACTTCTGGCGAAGACATGCTGGACCGGATTTCTAACGCTACAGTTTCATTGGATACCATGAGTGTTGATACTGAAAATAATGAGGTATCAATTCAGGGTTCCGTACAAGCCTTAGAAAAAATCGATTTTTCTCTAAGCGGTCATATTTATCGTTCCAGAACATTTGACAATTATCTTTACATGGATGCAGACGATCAAACCGGTAACTTTGAAGTAATTTCGTTGGCTTATATGCAGAATGCAAAAGAAAATGAGTTGTTTGTAGCTCCAAATTTGCAAGGAGAAAGTGTAGTTAGATTAATTCTGCTGAAGACTGGGACGCGTGAACTTTATTTGTTTGAATTAGATGCTGCAAACTGTGAAGAAGTTTTTCCGAACTGTATTCAGTTCCAAAACCACTATGATAGTTTTCCATGGTGTGATGAATCGATTGATGAAGTATGGTGGACGAAAGTTTTTACACCGGCAGTGGAAACAGTTGAACTTCCTGCAACTCGGTCTGGAAGAGTAGCGGGCGTGTCCGATAGCAAGAAATTTACTTATCGAGACGGTGTAGGAAACTCTTATATATACAATATTACCATAAAGGCGACATCTTCGATTTCGGGAAAATCATCTTCTAAAGGTTTAGATACCTTTAAGTTTGCAGTAGTTGGCCAAACTTTTACATATAATGGTCACACTACGACGACACCATATCTCCGTGTATACAATTTAAAATGTGAAGCATCTCTTATAAAAAGTGGTACCAATCAGAATAAAGATTACATGGTATTGGCTCAGTGGGATTATAAGGGTTATAAAGAAACAGGCGGATGGAGTGGTTCGATTTCAGTAACATTTGGAGGACTTATCTCTGGATCTATAAATTTTGAACAGTACAAAGAAACAAAGGTCGAAACCAAAAGTGTAAATTTTTCAGATCGTACCAACGTACAGGGTGTCTCGATTCCGTGCAAAGGTATTCTACGCGATGTAGGAGACCATTTTGATGTAAATATTACGAAAGAATTTGTATCCTCTGGTAATAGAATTTCCAAAGCAAAATATTATTATTCGTTAGGGTTTGATCGAGGGGACAATTTCTATAAGGGATTCTTACTCACATACGGAACTTACTCCTGATCTAAAAACAAATTGTTTGTTGAGTAGAAATCACATGAAATTGTTGGTAAATTTGGAAAAGGGTGGTTTTTTATGAAAAAGGGTCAAATGGCAGCCGCCAAAACCCAGGGACGGGGGGCGCTCCTTGTGCTGTCGCTTGTGTGCGTAGGGCTATTGGTAGTCGGTGGCGTATTTTTTGCCCAGTGGCAGAGTGCCAGCAGCCGGGCACAAAAACAGGGAGGCGTCATGATGGAGGAGTTCCGTGCCAAAATGGAAGAAGCCGGAAGCTGCGCCAGTGCGTGGCTCGCGGGAGAGGGGGATCGCAGCTGGTCGGACTGTATCCGCTCTTTTAAGCGCCTTGAAAACCAGGCCCAGCGCCTGGGGGAGGTGGGGGTGCTGTCCGAAACGGACGCCGACCGCTATCATCGTTTTTTTTACCAGATGGAAGAAACCTGGATTCTATCGGACGGGCAAGATGTGCCCATGGAACCGGTGGAAAAGCTCGTGCAGCTGGCCGGGCAGGATGACTTTTGGGAAAAGGGCGCACCCTATGACGACTTTGCTTCGTTTATGGGAGAAGACTAGCGCGGGCTTTTGAAAAAGGAAGGTGGCTTTTATGAAGGAAGAACGTAGGCGGCCTAGCGTGCGGGCGCTACTACTTTTGTGTGTCGTTTTGCTGGGGCTGGGCGGCTGGCTGCTCCTACAGCGCAACCAGGCGTGGGACCGGGAACAGCGGCAAAAGGAGCTGATGCTGGTGGATTTCAGCGTGCAAGTAACCGACGCCGGTGCGTATGCCTACTGGGTGGCGAAAGACATAACCGATTTTACCTTTGGAGATTGCCTGGCCAGTTTTGACGCGGCAGCGCAAACGGCCCAGCGCCTGGGGGATGCGGGGGTGCTGCCCGAAGAGGACGCCCGGCAGTATCAGGCGTATTTCGAACAGATGGGCCAGACGCTGCGGCAAGGCGGCGAAACGGCGATCCCGACAGCGGATATGGAAAAGCTGATGGTCATCGACCGGCAGGAGGCCTTCTGGGCAGACGGCGCGCCGTATGATGATTTTGCGGCGTATATGGCAAAATAGGCCCCGGCGGGGAAACAGGAGACAAAACAGCAAAGCGGAAAGAAAGGTTTTTACCCCGTCATAAGCAAATGCTAAAATAGAAAAAGCAGTCCATCCTTTATGGGGAAGGGCTGCTTTTTTTGCAAGAAAAAATAAAAAATTGTGGAAAACGGCAAAAATCCTTGCGCAACGCCCAGCCGCCCTGTATACTAAAATCGAGAAGAAAAGAGAGGGCGGGGGATTTTTATCCGTCGCCGAGAGGAGGAACCATGATGCGAACTTGTCCCGTATGTGGCCGTGCCGTGGGGGACGGCGTACATTTCTGCCCCGGCTGCGGCAGCAAAATGCCACAGGGGAATGTGTGCCCGGCATGCGGCCGGGAAAACCGGGCAGGCTCTGCTTTTTGCAGTGCGTGCGGGGCGGCGATGCAGGGCGAAAGCACCACGCCGCAAAGTCAGCCTGTGGGGCAAACCGCGGGGCAACCCTTGGGTCAAACCCTGGATCAAACCTTGGATCAAACCCCGGAGCAGGCCACGAGTCAAACTCCGACTCAGGCTCCAGGAATGACGCCGGGTCAGGCTTCGGATGGGGTCTCGGGCGGGGCTTCGGACTGGGCCCGGGAACCAATCAAACCGGAGCAAACCATGCCCGAACAAACGCCCCCGGTGCCGCCTGTAAACGCGATGGGGCAGCCCGCTGGGGCCCAACCGGTCCCCCCGCCCGACGGCAACCCGCCCGAGGGTAAAAAGAAAGCGAAAATGCCCCGCGGGAAGAAAGCGGCGCTGCTGGGCGGCGCGGGGGTCGTCGTGCTGGGGCTTCTCGCTGCCCTAGCCTTTTTTGTCATTTTGCCCATGATGCAGCCGGAAGGCATCGACCCCGTCAGCTTGTACGCGAAGGACGGCGAAATTTATTATGTGAACGAAAGCGGGGAAGAAGTGGCCGTTACCCGGCAGCTGTTTCTCGATGAGTCTATTGATAGTCAGCTGATGACGTCGGACTGGTGGGCTGTGAGCTATTATCTGGCCCTGAGTGACGACGGCACCCGGATTTTCTACCCCGATCAGATCGCGGGGGATGCCTCGAACATACCGCTGTATACGCGGCTTGTAAGCGAACCGGCGGACAAAGCCGTGCTGATCGATACGGAAGTCCGCCAGTACCAGATCACCTCGGACGGGAAAACAGTCCTATATTGCAAAGGCTCCAGTAAAACGCTGTACCAGAGCGATTTGAAAAACCGCACGCTGATCAGTGTGGGGGTCACTTCGTTCCTTGGCAGCCGGGACGGCCAGACGGTGTTCTATGCCGATGCCACCGGGGTGATGTACCAGTGGACGGCCAGCGGCGGCGAAACGCTGATCACCGACGCCACCAGCACGTCCAGCGGGTTTGCCCAAAATAAAATGGCGGCGTATTACATCATTGATGGCACCCTATATGAATATACAGTAGCCAGCGCCACCCCCAAACAGATTGGCACGAATGTGCAGGATATTGTCTGGATTACCCCGGACGGCCAGGTGTACTATACCGTCGGGGAAGACGGCGGCCTTACCCTGATGGACTTTGTGGAGGATGATATCGCGCAGGGCGGCACCGTAACGATGCCGGAAGAGCCCGAAGAACCAAAAAAACCCAGCCGCGATGATTACAAAGACGACAAAGCCTATGAAAAAGCCATGAAGCAGTACGAAGAGGACTGGGACGCGTACGATAAAGCCATGGGCCAGTGGGAACAGGATATGTCGGACTATTACGACCAGCAGGAAGCGGCCGAGGAAGCCGACTCCGCCCGGTATGAACTGGAAAATACTTCGGCCAAAGATTTTATCGCCGATCTGTATTACTATGACGGGAATACGACGAGTCTGGTGGCGGAAAATGTAGCCGTGAATAACTGGCGGGGCACATATAGTTTGATGTCAAGTATATGGAACAGCTATCCTGACGAGCCCATGGGGTTTGTCACCCAGTGGGACCCGTCTACCATGGAGAAGATTCCGCTGTCCGAAGTGATAGAAGAACGCAAGGAGCAGTCGTGCACCGCCTCCTGGGTGATGGAAAGCAAACTGAGCAACGCGAAAAACAGCGGCCATTTGGGCATTGTGGTGGGGAACACGTGTACCTTGAGCGCCGAGGGCATAAGTCCCGTGGCTTTTGCGCCGGACGGCTCGGTGATGTATACTGCCCGCTATGACGAGGAAAACCCCCATAACAGCGCCACGCTGTACCGCACTCCCATTCAGGATGGGAAACCGGGCGAGCAGGAGACCATCCAGACCGGCGCGATGCCCGTAGCGGTGCTAAAAGACGGGCGGCTGGCGTATGGCATCTACAGTACCGATGGGCTGACGCTGGACTTGTATGTCGACGGCGTCAAAGTCGACACCACCGACATCCACTACGGGTCGGGCGAACCCGTGCAGGGGACCGACGGGGAGAGCCTTGCCTATTTTTCCACGTGGGACAGCGGCCAAAACTGCGGCACGCTGAGCTTGTGGCGCGACGGCGAAAGTGTCACGGTAGCCGGTAACGTGCAGCGGTTCCAGATGCTGGATGACGGCCGTATTCTGTGCCTGTATGATGTGAACGAAGAGACCGGTATCGGCACCGTGGGGATTTTCGCAAACGGTACCCTGACACCGCTGAGCCAGAACGCCAACAGCCTATTGGCGGTGGTTGATACATCCACCCACGGGGACTACTACTACTATTAAACGAAAGAAACCCGTATACAAAGCCGGGCGCGTACCCGGCCGATGAAAAAACCATAGCATGCGGCAAGCGGCCCTTCCTTTATGAAAAAGGAGGGGCCGCTTTTTTGCTTTTTTCCAAAAAGGACACAAAAGCGTCCAAAAACGCGGGGAACCTTGCGGCGGTAAAAAGGGAATGTTATACTATAAAGGAAGAAAAGAGAACGGGGCCGTTTTTTAAAAGCCGCCCTTTATGAGGAGGAGATATCATGCGAACTTGTCCTACATGTGGCCGCACAGTGGGGGATAACGTCAAATTCTGTCCCGGCTGCGGCGGGAAACTGCCACAGGGGAATGTATGCCCGGCCTGTGGCCGGGAAAACCGGGAAGGCATGGCCTTTTGCCGGTATTGCGGCGTGCCGCTTCAGGGAAAAGAGGCAGCCCCAGGGGAGGGCGCTTTAAACCGGCCGCAGGGGCTAAACCCGGCGCAGTCCCAGGGCCAGTCCCAGGGCCAGCCCCAAAATTGGGCGCAGCCCATGCCGGGCCAGACGATGCCGGGCCAGACGATGCCCGGACAAGCTATGCCCGGACAGCAGCCGAACCGGACGGAACCGGCACCCGCCGGGGAAAAGAAACCGAAAAAGAAGATGTCCCGCGGGAAAAAAGCAGCCCTGTTTGGCAGCGTGGGGGTCGTTTTGCTGGGCATCATCGCAGTGCTGGTCCTTTTCGTTTTTCGGCCCATGACGCAGGTACAGAAAGTAGACCCGAACAGTTTGTACGCGAGGGGATGCGAAGTGTACTACCTGAACGAAAAGGGCGAAGAAGTGCCCCTGACGAACCAACTGTTTACGGATAATTCCATCGATAACCAGATGATGGCTTCCGACGGGCCGAGCCTGGGGTATTATATTGCCATCAGCGACGACGGTACCCGCATTTTCTACCCCGATCAGGCGCAAACGGATGCTTACGGCCCGGCGCTGTATACAAGGCTTGTCAGCGAACCGGCGGAAAAAGCCGTGATGATCGATTCGGAGGTCGCGCAGTTCCAGATTACCTCGGACGGGAAAAAGGTCACGTATATTCGTGGGGGCGACCACGCCCTGTACCAGAGCGATTTACAAAATAAAACCCGGATCGCCGCTGATGTCAGTGCGTTTACCGGCAGCCCGGACGGCCAGACGGTGTTCTATGCCGATGCCACCGGGGTGATGTACCAGTGGACAAGCGAGGGCGGCTCCAAGCAAATTACGGACAACTCCGCCGTTACCATGGGGATCGCCACCGAAAAAATGGCCGTCTATTACATGCAGGACGGCGCGCTGTATGAGTATGTAGCCGGCAGCGGCGGCGCGAAACAGATTGCCCCCGATGCCCAGAAAGTGGTGTGGATTACCACCGATGGGGAGGTGTACTATACCGCAGATGGCAGCGACGGGAAAACCATGATGGACTTTGTGGAAGACGATGTGACGGCGAACGGCGGGATAACGCAACCGGCAGAACCCGAAGCGCCCGAGGCGCCCTCCAGCAGCGATTATAAGGACGAAGAGGCGTACCAAAAAGCCCTGGAACAGTACGCAAAGGACTGGGAAGCGTACATAGAGGCCATGGGTGAATGGGAACAGGCCATGTCGGATTATTACGACTACCAGGACAACATGGATACGGCCCGGTGGGCCATGGAAGAGCTGGAGAATGCGAGCGCTTCGGGCTTGATGACGGACCTATATTATTATGACGGTACCACGGCCACGCTGGTGGCGGAACATGTTTCCACGGACAATTGGCAGGGTACATTCAGTTTGATGTCCCGTGAAGAAAACAGCCGCACCTATGAACCCAGAGGGTTTATCACCCAGTTTGACCCCACGTCCACCGGGAAGATCCTCCTGTCGGATGTGCTCACAGCCTATGAAGAGCAGTCGTACTATGAAATCTCCCAGGTGGTGCAGGACAAACTGAAAGAAAACATGGACAGCGGCCTGATGGGCATTGTGGTGCAGGGCACGTGCACCTTTGGTTCCGAAGGGATGGTCCCCGTGGCCTTTTCTTGGGACGGCTCGCTCGCGTATGTGCTGGAGAACACGGAAAACGGTTCCTCCCTGTGCCGTTACCCCATTGAGGACGGCAAACTGGGCACGCGGGAGACCTTCGCCATTGACGCGTACCCCGTGGCCATGCTGAAAGACGGATATCTGGTCTACAGCAAGACCCGTGGGGATGGCAACCAGGTGGATTTGTATGTGTCCGGCACGGATATAACCGATACCGTGGCTTCCTGCGGTACCACACAGGAAGCCGTACAGGGCACCAGCGAAAACCTGGCGTATTTTTCTTCCTGGGACAGCGAAACGGAAAGCGGTACGCTGCGCGTATGGGAAAACGGCGGGGCGACTACGGTGGCGTCCGGTGTGCACTCGTTCCAGATGCGGGAAGACGGCTCGATTTTGTACCTGTATGAATTTGATGCGGACAAAGGGACCGGCAAGTTGGGGTACTACCACGACGGCACCATGACCGTGCTCAATCATGATACGAACTGCCTGATCCCCACTGCCGACCGGACCATGTACGGGGATTATTAAAGCCCTTGCCAACGGGAAAAAAACGTGGTACAATAAAAAAACCGGCGGCACAGCCGGTAACATAACCGACACAACACGATGACGAAGCAAAGTACGCCATAAAGAAAAAAAGCCCAAAAGAGAGGGAGTTCACCGGCTGAAAGGCTCCCGGGCGGAAAATGGCGGAAAGTTCCCTTCCGAGTGGTCCGCGGGAACGGTTTTTTAAAAACCCAGTAGTGCGGAACGGCAGCGCCCCGTTACGGCGAGCAAACGAGTGCCGCAGGCACGGGGAGACCCGTCCGGCGGAAAGCGGGTGGTACCGCGAGGCTGATGATGCATCATTTGGCCCCGTCCCTGTTTCATGAGTAAGCAGGGGCGGGGCTTTTCGTTTTGCCGGGCATAAGCCCGAAGGGCCGTGTCCTCTGCCCAGTACGAAAGGAGTTTTTCCTCATGCAGAAAAAAATCGAAGCCCTGCGCCAACAGGTGCAGGAAGACCTGCAAAAGGTCAAAGACCAGGCGACGCTGTCCCAGTTTTGGCAAATGTACCTGAGCAAAAACGGCCAGGTGCCTTCGCTGATGAAAGAGCTGAAAAACGTCGCAAAAGAAGAGCGTCCCCTGATGGGCAAGCTCATCAACGAAGTCAAAGCACAGGTACAGGCGCTGTATGAAAAAGCGGCCGAAGACGTGAAAAAAGCGGAACTGGTGGCCCGCAACGCTGCCGAAACCGTGGACATCACCCTGCCCGCCAAAACCCGCCCGGCCGGGGGGCTGCATCCGCTGACCCTGGTGCGCAGCGAAATTATCGACGCCTTTGCCGGCATGGGCTTTTCGGTGTTTGAAGCGCCGGAAATCGACGACGACGACCACAATTTTACCCGGCTCAATGTGCCGAAAGACCATCCGGCCCGGGATATGCAGGATACCTTCTATCTAACGGACGAATGGCTCCTGCGCACCCAGACCTCCAACGGCCAGATCCGCGCCATGGATACCCTGACCCCGCCCTTTAAAATTCTGAGCCCCGGGCGCGTGTTCCGTTCCGACTCCGACGCCACCCATTCCCCCATGTTCCACCAGATGGAAGGCCTGGTCGTCGATAAGGGCATTACCCTGTGCGATTTGCAGGGCATGCTGGATGAACTGGTGAAAAACCTGTTTGGCCCGGGCACCCGCACCCGGCTGCGCCCCAGCTACTTCCCGTTTACCGAACCCAGCGTGGAAGTGGACGTCAGCTGCTTTGAATGCGGCGGCAAAGGGTGCAGCCTGTGCAAAGGCACCGGCTGGATCGAAGTGCTGGGCGGCGGCGTTGTGAACCGCCGGGTCCTGGAAAACTGCCACATCGACCCGGACGTGTATTCCGGCTTTGCCTTTGGCATTGGCATGGAACGCATTGCCATGCTGAAATACGGCATTGACAACATTGGGCTGATGTTCGAAAACGACCTGCGGTTTTTGAAGCAGTTCCAGGAATAAGGAGGAAACAACAATGAAAGTACCATTCAGTTGGCTGAAAGAACTGGTGGATGTGGATATCACTGCCCAGGAACTGGAAAAGCGCCTGTTCGGCTGCGGGTTTGAAGTGGAAGAGCTGATCGACCTGTCCGCGGGGATTTCCCGCGTGGTGGTAGGGCGCATCACCCATTTGGAAAAACAGGAGGGCACGGACCATCTGTACCTGTGCCGTGTGGATTGCGGCGACGAATACGGCCACGATCTGGCCATTACCACCGGCGCGCCCAATATCTTTGAAGGCGCCCTGGTGCCCGTGGCGCTGGACGGCGCTACCCTGCCGGGCGAAAACGGCCCGGTGACCATCAAAGCGCGGAAAATGCACGGCGTCATGTCCAACGGCATGATGTGCAGCGGCGAAGAACTGGGGCTCAATGACGACCTGTACCCCGGCTCCCAGGTGTATGGGCTGCTGATTTTAAATGACGACCCCAACGCCGTCATCGGCCGGGATATCTGCGAAGTGGTGGGATTAAACGATTATATTTTCGACATCAGCCTGACGGCCAACCGCCCCGACTGCCAGAGCATGATCGGCATCGCGCGGGAAGTGGCGGCGATTTTGAATAAGCCCCTGAAAATGCCCGCCCTCGATTACACCACCCCCGCTGCCCCGGACGACAGCATCAAAGTGGAGGTACAGGCCCCCGACCTGTGCCCGCGGTACATGGCCCACTATGTGCGCAACATCCGCCCGTCGGAGAGCCCGAGGTGGATGCGCCGCCATTTGGCGCTGTGCGGCCTAAGGAGCATCAACAATGTGGTGGATATTACCAACCACACCCTGCTGGAAATGGGCCAGCCCATGCATGCGTTTGACCTTTCCCATGTCGCCGGGCGGCACATCATTGTGCGCCGGGCGAAAAACGGCGAAAAAATCGTCACCCTGGACGAAAAGGCCTTCACCCTCACGGACCAGAACCTGGTGATCTGCGACGAAGAAAAGCCCGTGGCCCTGGCGGGGATTATGGGCGGCCTGAATAGTGAAATCGAAGATGATACCACGGAACTCTTATTCGAATGCGCCACCTTCGCCCGGGACAGCGTGCGCAAAACCAGCCGCGCCCTGGGACAGAACAGCGATTCCAGCGCCCGGTATGAAAAGGGCGTGGACGCCTACTCCACCGGCCTGGGCCTGCGCCGCGCGCTGCATCTGATTCAGGAACTCAACTGCGGCGACATCACCTCCACGTGCTTTGACTGCTGCAGCGACAAGGTGTCGTTTGAGCGCCGGGTGATCACCGTTTCGCCGGAACAGGTCGACGCCGTGCTGGGCATCCAGGTGCCCCGCGACACCATGAAAGACATCCTGTGCCGCTTGGATTTCGGGGTGGACGACAGCGAAAACACCTGGAAAGTCAGCGTGCCGCTTTACCGCGAAGACATGGATTCGTTCCCCGATGTGGCCGAAGAGATCATCCGCGAATACGGCTATGAGCACATTGTGCCCACGTTCCTCTCCCATGCCAGTGTGACAAACGGCGGCCTGACCCGCGCCCAGCAGCAGCAGATGAAGATGAAGCGTTTGCTGGCCGGGCAGGGCTTCTATGAAGCCAGCACCCTGGCGTTTTACGCCACGGCGGACCTCGATCGCCTGCACTTTGCTCCCGATGCGCCGGAGCGCAACGCCATCCGCATTAAAAACCCCATCAGCGAACACCTGTCCATTATGCGCACCACCTTGGCGCCGAGCATGCTGCAGGTGATTGTCAATAACCTGAAAAAAGGCAACGGCGAAGGGCGCCTGTTCGAAATGAGCCCCGTGTACCTGCCCTATGAACTGCCCCTTGCCCGCCAGCCCCACGAGAGAATGACGTTGTGCCTTGGCCTGTTTGGGCCCGGGGAAGATTTCTTCACCGCCAAAGGCGCCGTGGAAGCGATTGCCGGGGGCTTTGGCCTTACGTTTACCTATGAACGGGACAAAGCACCCTACCTGCACCCGGGCATGACCGCGCGCATTTTGTGCGAAGGCAAAAAAGTGGGTGTATTCGGGAAACTGTCCCTGGAAGTGACGGCGGAACTGGATATCGCCCGGGATGAACGGCAGAACCAGAATATTTATCTGATCGAACTGGATTACGAAGCGCTCAGCGCTCATTTCCCGGAAGAACGCCGGTACCATCCGCTGCCTGCTACGACGCCTGTAAAACGCGACCTTGCGCTGGTGTGCGAAGAAGCCGTCACCTGCGGGCAGCTGCAAGACGTGATCCAAAGCGCCAGCCCGCTGGTGCAGGATGTGCAGCTCTTTGACATCTACCGCGGCAAAAACCTGGGTGAAGGGAAGAAGAGCATGGCCTTTACCATCACCCTGCAAAATAAAGAACAGGAAGTGGCCCCGGCCGATGCCGAACGGGCTATCCGCAAGATTTTGGGCAACCTGAAAGCAAAACTGGGCGTCGACATGCGCTAAGGCGGCGGCCGGGTTTCCATAGGCAGGAAAGCCGGGGGAGAAAGACCCCCGGCTTTTGCCCTGCCAATTGCAATTTTCAAGGGTTCATGGTAGAATAGGGCAAAACCTATGCTTTTTCGAATAACGGGAGGACGAAAAATGGATACTTTTATGGAACAGATTATTGTGCGCCGCAAAACGGGCAAAGATTTTGCCATTATTGCGGGCATCATCGTGGCCGCGGTTGTACTGCTGGCCGCGTCGATGATTGCGTTTATGATCACGGGCATCGTGCTCATTCCCTTTATCGTGATCATCGGCGTGTGCTACGGCGGGTTTTTCCTTCTGGGTATGCGCAACCTCGAATATGAATACAGTTTCACAAACGGCGACGTGACGGTGGATAAGATCATCAACCGCCGTTCCCGCAAGCGCATGGTGTCCTTTGACTGCAAAGATGTGGAAGATATGGGCCTGTATGACGAAAAGGCCGCCCAAAAACTGGAAGGCCGCGCGTTTGATAAACGCTTTTCCTGCGGGGAAATTGATATGGGACAGGGGTGCTGGTACATGGATTGCCACAGCAAAAAGCACGGCCACGTGCTCTTGACCTTTTCCCCCAATGACGAAATTATTGAGGCCATTAAAGCGGCGCTGCCGTATCTCGTGCGGCAGCAGGCGTTCCCCCGGCAGGTAGGCTGACCGGGCGAAGAAAAAGGAGAGGAGACAGATGAACCGCTATTTTGGGAAAATGCAGATGCAGCGCATGGAGCGGGCCGCCGTGGGGCAGGGCAGCAGCATGGCCCGGCTGATGGAATTGGCGGGCAAAGCGGCGGTAGAGCACATTTTGCGCCGGGGCGATGTAACGGGGCGCAAATTTGCCATTTTGTGCGGCCGGGGCAATAACGGCGGCGACGGCTTTGTGGCCGCCCGGCTGCTCAGCCGCCGGGGCGCCAGGGTCGCCGTCATTTTGGCCGAAGGGTTCCCGGGGACGGACCTCGCAAAAGACGCCTATGGCGCCATGGGGCCGAACGTGAATGTAATCGACTGGCAAAACCAGCGGGATTTGTGCCGCCGGGCGGTGCAGGGGGCCGACTGGATCCTCGACTGCCTTTATGGCTTTAGCTTCCACGGGGAACTGCGGGAACCGGCCCTGTCGCTGATTGCCGTAGCCAACGCGGCCCCCGGGCGGCGGCTGTCGCTGGATCTGCCAAGCGGCGTGGAGTGCGACACCGGCCATGCCTCGGAAGGCAGCTTCCAGGCCCACGAGACCGTGGCGTTTTCCGCGCCGAAAATCGGCCACGCGCTGTATCCCGGTTCCCGGTATGCGGGCCGCCTGACGGTGGAAGAAGCGGGCATCCCGCAAAACGTGCTGGACGAGTGCCCCTGTTCGCTGTTAGCGCCGGAGGAGAGCGATATCTGCGCCCACCTGCCCCGGCGGGATTCCCAGGCGAACAAAGGGGACTTTGGGCGGCTTTTATGCGTATGCGGCAGCCCCGGCATGGCGGGGGCCGCCATGATGTGCGGCCGGGCCGCGCTGCGCAGCGGCGCGGGACTAGTGGAAATGGCTTTGCCTGAGATGCTATACCCCATTGCCGCGGGGCAGCTGTGGGAAAGCGTCTTTACCCCGTACCCGATTTTGCCAAACGGCGACCCCGCCCCGGCGGCGTGGGATACCCTATGGCAGGCCCTATCCCGCGCCAGCGCGGTGGTGGTGGGCTGCGGCCTCGGGCGTAGCGAGCAGAAAACGGCCCTGGTGCGCTGGATCGTGCGGGAATACCCCGGCCCCATGGTGATTGACGCCGACGGCCTGCGGGCGCTGGAAGGGGATCTGTCGGTGCTCCTCTCTCCCAAAGGGCCCCGGGTGCTCACCCCGCACCCCGGCGAAATGGGGGGCCTGATCGGGCAAACGGCCGGCCAGGTGCAATCGGCCCGGCTGCAAACGGCCCGGGATTTTGCCGCCCAGTACCCCGATGTGGTGCTGGTGCTCAAAGGCGCGGGCACCCTGGTGGCCCATGGCAGCGACGCCGTATGCCTGAACCAAACCGGCAACGCCGGGATGGCCCGGGGCGGCAGCGGCGATATGCTGGCCGGGATGATCGGCGCTTTGTTGGCCCAGGGGATGGACCCCCGGTGGGCCGCGGTGTGCGGCGTGTACCTGCACGGGCTGTGCGGAGATGTGACGGCCCGGGACCTCTCGCAAATGGCCATGCTGCCGACCGACATGATCGAGCGGCTGCCGGATGTGATGGCCGCCATGGAAAAGGGCCTTTCGCCCCTTCATTAAAAAAAGCCGAACGGCGTGATCTTTAAAAAAAGGCCACGCCGTTTTTTGCGCGTTCATTGCATTTTGGCGATCCCTCTGTATAATGGAAGTAGGCGGGGAAGGCGTGTACCTATGGCCTTGCCCGGAACGCCCGGACAGCGGATTTCCGATTTATGCAACGGGAACCACATCACA
>CAKNOA010000048.1 GCA_930990065.1 uncultured Clostridia bacterium
CCGGCCTCTCGGCTCAGCCGCTCTCGTCAGACAGCTTTGCTATTATAACAAACCAGTCGTCAGGTGTCAACACTTTTTTCGAGTTTCGCCCTGATTTACAAAAGATTTTACCATGTGTATATCTGTTTTGTCAATAGTATTGTAAGCTTTTTCGAAAGAAAACGTAAAAAACCTTTTACACGGGAACAATTCTTGTAAAGGAACCAATACAAAAGCCCGATTGAGTAGGCCGGGATGCGGCAAATATAGTTCTTCCGTATCCGCTGTTTCCCCTTCATATAACAAAAGATCGAGATCCAAACACCGGGCTCCGTGCCAACGCACACGCCGGCGGCCCATCGCCGCTTCGATTCCCAAGCAGGCTCCCAGCAGCGCGTGGGGCGATAAATCCGTTTGCAGCCATACACACTGGTTGAGATAGTCGGGCTGCTCATCTTCCACCTCGACCGGCGGTGTGCGGTATAAAGAAGAACACCGGAGCACCTCCGTATGCGGAAGGGCTGCCAGTGCTTCGATTGCCTTTTTTAAATTTTCGCCGGAATCGCCCAGATTCGAGCCCAATCCGATCACAGCTTGCTTCATTTCTCTCGCTCCCTTCGAATGGTAACAGCCACATAGTCAAACACAGCGCTCATGGGGGCTTCCGGTTTTTTCAGGGTAATTTCCACCCACTGTACCAATGGGTACTCGTTTAAAACGGCATCGGCACACACCTGGGCCGCCCGCTCAATGAGATCATAGCTTTTTTCGGTAAACACCCGCTGCACCGTTTTCCGTACGGCGGCATAATTGACCGTTGACGATAAATCATCGTCCCTGCATGCCTTCCCCAAATCGGCTCCCATGGTTATATCCATATAAAAATGCTGGCCGTCCCGCTTTTCCTCGGGATTTACCCCGTGATAGGCAAAAAGCTGCAGCCCTTTAATAGAAATCCGATCCAACATAGGTTTCTCCTTTCTAGCCCGCCTTTATATATGAAGCAGGGCATCCACCACCCGGGCTGCCTGCACCGCTTCTTTTACATCATGAACCCGCAGCATATCGGCGCCGCCCATCTGGGCCACGGTGTGGGCCGCCAGGGTACCCGCCAAACGCTGGGCAAAAGGCGGATCGCCGCACGGGCGCCCAATCACCCGTTTGCGGGACGCCGCCATGAGCAGCGCGCAGTCTGCCAGCCGGTATTCTTTTACATCCCGAATGAGCTGCAAATTCTGCTCGTACGTTTTCCCGAAACCGATGCCCGGGTCCATACAAAGTTTTGTTTCGTCAATCCCCCACCGGGCCGCTTCCTGCCGTTTTTGTTCAAAAAAAGCCCGCACGGCCGGCAGCACGTCCCCTTCGGGCTCCGACGGGTGCATCACAATACAGCCGCACCCGTACCGGGCCGCGACCTCCCACATGGCCGGAGCAAACCCGGTCACATCGTTGATGATATCCGCCCCCTTTTCACAGGCCAGGGCGGCTACCTGGGGATAAAACGTATCCACCGACAGCGGCACGGTAAGCCGTCCCCGCAGCCCTTCCAATACGGGCTGCAGGCGCTGCCATTCTTCTTCCGGCGAAACGGCCTGAAACCCGGGCCGGGTGGACTGCCCGCCGATGTCAATCAGGTCGGCCCCCTCCTGCTGCATCCGCAGGGCATGCTCGATGGCATCCTGCGGGCGCAGAAACTGGCCGCCATCGGAAAACGAATCGGGCGTTACGTTACAAATCCCCATAATATACGTTTTTTCGCCCAACGGCAGGCGGTAAGCCCCTGCCTGAAAGGCCCGGCTCACCGGGAAGCCCCCTGCAGCAGCGCCATCACTTCGGCCCGGGTGCGGGCATCGCTGCGCATCACGCCCCGCAACGCCGAGGTGTACGTAGAAGCTCCGGCTGCCCGGGTCCCACGCATAGTCATGCACAGGTGTTCCGCTTCAATCACTACGGCCACCCCCTGGGGATCGAGATTTTCAAACAGAAAATCGGCAATCTGTGCCGTCAACCGCTCCTGTACCTGGGGCCGGCGGGCAAAGCAGTTGACAATGCGCGAAAATTTCGAAAGGCCGATAATTTTCCCATGCCGGGGAATGTACGCAATATGGGCTTTGCCGATGAAGGGCAGCAAATGGTGTTCGCACACGGAATAAAGGGGGATATCCCGCACCAAAACCAATTCATTGTGGTGCGGGTCTTCCTCAAAGATCTTCAAATACTGCTTCGGGTCCTCTTCCAACCCGGAAAAAATTTCGGCATACATACGGGCTACCCGGGCGGGCGTTTCCTGCAACCCACTGCGCTCCGGGTCTTCCCCTACCGCTTGCAACAATTCATAGACGGCCTTTTGAATGCGTTCCTGATCCATCTTTTTTCTTCCTTTCCCACGGGGTTTACCGGCGCAGCACAATGCAAACGCCCCGTTCTTCCTTTAAACAATAATACACACAATCGCTATACGAAATATTCGCCCCCTGCCAATTGGCCTGGGCTACTTCGTCCATAAAGCGGTTGCCCGCGCTGCGGAAAATCTCTTCGATCATATCATCGTAATCCAGCTCTTCCGGAATATACAACGCCACGGTAGGACTGCCGGATTTCATGGCCTGCACCATGGCTTCCACCACCTGGTCTTTTTCCGAACCAGACGTCGTAACCTGAATGCCAAAATTGCGGTAATACGTGTAGGTATCTGTTTCGCAAGCGGGTACCGGCGCATTGAGCAGCCCATCGTTTTCGTCCAGTTCTTCGGTACTCAAAAGCGTATACTCAGGCGAAAGGGTGTGGGTTTGCAGTAGGATCGAATCCGGCAAATTAAAATACCGGTACAGCGGCCCTTCATCGCCGCTGTCATCCCATGTGAGATCCACATACACCCAGTCATCCCCCAACTTTACCATGTTCCACATGTGGCCGCCGCCTTCGGCGGTGCCGGTGACACTGCGGCAGGTGACGCCCGCCTGGGAAAGCAATAGCTGCAGGGCCCGGGCATATCCTTCACACACGGCCTTGCCGCCTAATAAACTACCCACCGCCGCATAGGAGCGCCAGTTATCGGACACCTGTTCCACCGTCTTATCATAGGTACAGTGAGCGGCCAGCCACTGGTAAATCTGCTGCTCCCGCTGTAATTCTGTCAGGCCGGGAGGCAGCGATTCAATCACGCCGTCCACCACTTCTTTTACCTGGTTCAATAGGCGTTCGCACCGGTTTCCGGACACATAGGCATACAGCTGTACCACGGTATCATTCCCTTCATACCAATAGGAATACCGGCGGCTGAGCCAGAAGATTTCAGGGCAGTCATTGGCCAGCAGAGACAGGCAAAGTCCAATTCTCCCCGACGAAATCTGTTCGTTTTGAACCCGTACCGCCGCCATGGGGTATCCGTTTTCCCCTTTTTCGTTGGCCACCATATAGGCCGCCGCCTTCATTTTTTCATACAAGGAATGAAGAGCCGGGTCATCTTTCAGGGAATCTTCCCCCGGGGTACATAGCGCCGCCCCCCGGTTGCTATAGGAAGAAAAGCGAACCCGCGAAATCGTGTGGACGGCATCCAGCGATGTTTCGGGTTCCGATTCTTCTTCCTGTTCCACCGCAAAGGGAGCCGCCTGCGAAATACCGGATACCGTATCTTCGGCCTGCCGCTGGGCCGGTTGAGCATAAGGGAGTTTCCATCCCACCAGCCCCGGCAAATCCGACAGCAGGAACACCGCCAGAACTACCACCAGGCAGAGCCGCGGCAAATGAAGATGCCTTATTTTTTTCATGCGGGTTCCTCCTTTCTCGGTGGCTTTTAGGGGCTGGATCCAAAAAATCCCTGTCATTATAGCACAAGCGGGCTTTTCCCGCAATTTATGGGGGAATTTTAAAAAAAATGCCTGCGCGCTATGTAGCACGCAGGCATTTTACTCCGTCAAGCAATTAGGCTTCTTCAAACTGATCTTTGCCAACGCCGCACAGCGGGCAGACAAAATCATCGGGCACATCTTCCCATTTGGTGCCAGCCGCAATCCCGTTATCGGGATCACCCGCCGCTTCATCATAGATATAGCCACATACACTGCAAACATACTTTTTCATAGTTTTATACCTCCGCTTTCCATAATCCGTGTAAATTGCAATAGGCATAAGCCGCAACGGGCTCGTCCTCTTCGCACAACATAAAGCTCACTTCCGGAGCCATGCCCGGTTTGAGTTCTTTGCGCTGGTTGCCCTGCTTCGTGTGCAGCGCCACCCATTCAATATAGTGTTCTTCCTGCATGGGATGGGCCGTCGAACCTACCGAAACGGTTACCTTCTGCCCTTCGGTCTTAATGACGGGCACATGTTTTTCCGCGGCTGCATCTACCGAACCCGGTACGATTTCCTGCATTTTTTCTCCGCAGCACATCACCGGTACGCCGGTATTTTTCACAAAAGCGATCACATTTCCGCAATGACGGCAAATATAGAATTTCATCGTTTCTGCTTCTCCTTTCCGGCCGGTTGGGTTTCCCCTGCCAGTTCTTCTCTCGCATTATACCATTTCCCCTGTGAAAACGCAATGGGAAGCAGGTGGAATCTTTTTGAAAAATTCCTTCCTTTTTCTTTCCCCCTTTTTCCGGAAAAAAAACCGGGTTGCCGGTCTGCGAAAAAAGGCGTATAGTAAAAGCAGTATGTGGTGAAACCATACGAAAGGAGCGTTTTTTTCATGAAATACGATTTTACCACTTTGCCCGATCGCCGCGGCAAAGATGCCATTGCCGTGGAACAGATCCCGATTGAAGGCGCCAAAATCCGGGACGGGTTTTCCCGGCTACCCATGTGGGTCGCCGATATGAACTTTCCCACGGCCCCTTCGATCGTGGACGCCATGGCCCAACGCATTGCGCATCCGCTCTTTGGCTATTTTCCCATGAATGATGCGTATTATGACGCGATTATTCATTGGCAGGCCCACCGCAACGGGGTAACCGGCCTGCAAAAAGAACATATCGGGTACGAAAACGGCGTGCTGGGCGGTGTGGTATCGGCCATGCATATTTTGGCAGAATCCGGCGCCAAAGTGCTATTGCACAGCCCGACGTATATCGGCTTTACCGGCTGCCTGACGAATAACGGGTATACCATCGTGCACAGCCCGCTGCGGCTGGATGAACAGGGCGTGTGGCGTATGGATTACGAAGACATGGACCGCAAATTGCGGGACGAAAAAATCCATGTGGCAATTTTCTGTTCCCCCCATAACCCCTGCGGCCGCGTGTGGGAACGCTGGGAAATCGAAAAAGCCATGGAAATCTACCGTAAAAACGACTGCTATGTGATCAGCGATGAAATCTGGTCCGATCTCACCTTGCAGGGGCACCAGCATATCCCCACCCAGTCGGTTTCGGACGATGCCCGCCAGCGCACCATCGCGCTGTACGCCCCCAGCAAAACCTTCAACCTAGCCGGGCTGGTGGGTTCGTATCACATCGTCTATAACGACTACCTGCGGGACCGTCTGGATAAATTTGAATCCCTGAGCCATTATAATAGCTGCAATGTGCTGTCGATGCACGCCCTCATTGGTGCCTACAGTTACGAAGGGGAAGAATGGCTCGACGAACTGCGTCAAGTGCTCACGGAAAATGCAGAGTTTGCCTATTCCTACATCACGGAACATTTCAAAGGGGTCACGCTGGCCAAACCCGAAGGCACCTATATGCTGTTTTTAGACTGCGAAGAGTGGTGCCACACCCACGGAAAGACGCTGGACGAGCTCTTGCGCGCCGGCGTGGAGGTAGGCGTCATCTGGCAAGACGGCCGTCCTTTCCACGGTGCGTATAGCATCCGCCTGAACCTGGCTCTGCCGAACCGTCTGGTCCAGGAGGCCATGCACCGGCTGGACCGGTATGTTTTCAACGCATAACGCGAAAATGGTGGAAAAAAAGCGAGCCGCTTCTTTTACGAAAGCGGCTCGCTTTTTTCTTCGGATTTTTTTCGTTTGGCCCGTAACCGCCGGAAAAACTGCTGCAATTCGGCAGCGCATGCTTCCTGTAAAAAGCCTCCCACGGTTTCGGGTTTGTGATTATACCGCAGCGAAAACAAATCCACCACCGAACCACAGGAACCGGCTTTGGGGTCATACGCCCCAAACACCACCACCGGGATGCGGGCATTGATAATCGCCCCGGCACACATGGGGCAGGGCTCCAGCGTAACGTACAGTTCGCATTGCCACAACCGCCACCCGTGCAGGGTACGGCAGGCCTGATCGATTGCTTCCACTTCCGCATGGCACAGGGCGTTTTTTTCTTTTTCCCGCCGGTTGCGGCCCCGGCCCACAATCTCGCCGTCTTTGACGACCACCGCCCCCACAGGCACTTCGCCCTCGGCCGCGGCCTCCCGGGCCAGTTTCAGCGCTTCCTGCATGAAGGATTCCTCTGGTATCACCATGGGTTTTCCCTCATCCATACATAAACAGCGCGCATTCCAACAGGGACAATACCACCAGCGACAGGAACCCGGGGGTGCTCCACACGGCGCCCCACCGGTCGCCAAGGCTCAGTTCCACCGGCGGACGGGGCCGCAACACCTGCGGACCCCACGGGGACATGACCACCATTTTACGGCTGCCAAACTGCTTTTTGTAGCGCGTCAGCATAATCACCACACAAATCGCGCCCACCAAAATGAGCCCGTAGGCAATGGTCACATTCAGCAGGTTATACATACCCTCGCTCACATACGGCGCAATGAGTTCAAAGAACACCGAAATCCCATTATTCAGCGCGTGAATGATCACACACAGCAACAGATTGTTGGTACGCACCATAATATAGGCCAGCGCCAACCCAACGCAGAAAGCAAACGGGATCTGAATCGGATTCCCGTGGAAAAGTCCAAAGGCCAGGGCCGTCACTACCACGGCAAACCCGTCGCCATACCGGCGCAGCGCGCTGAGCATTACGCCGCGGAAGCCCAACTCTTCCACTAAAGGCGGGATCACGGCTACCCCAATTACATAGAGGACATTGGCCACGCCATTGAAGGTATACGGCACGCCGGTATCCAGCGAACTGTTCACGCCCATGCTATCCAGGATCTCGACAGCGATGTTGGCCGGGTAATTCGACGCCATACACGCCCCCAACCCGAACAGTACGCAGCACACCGCAACGCCCGGCGAAACATGGTCAAAATGCAGCACATCATGGCCGGGCACCCCGCAGTGCTTTAGCACCAGCGCAAACGGCAACCCAATGCCCACAATATAAGCCACACACTGAATCAGGTAATACATCACCGGGCTGACACCGCCAAACCCCTGTTCGACACCGGTATACCGGTATCCCAGCAGCGGCAGCAGGTATAATAGCAGCAAAAATAGCAGGTTCATGGCTACAATGCCCAAAAACACGGCCCAGTTGCTGCGGTTCACCGCTTGGCGTAACCCACGTTTTTTCTGTTTTCGCTCGATTTCCGCCGGGTTAAACGGGTAGCCATAGACAGGGGGCTGTCCATAGCCCGGCTGCCCATTCACAGGGGGGTACGGATTCACCGGCGGATACATCCCCGGGCCATACGGCGGTACCGGGCCCGCAGCGGGACCTTGGCCGTAAAACGGCGGTTGCCCATAGGGCGGCGGCCCGCCAGGCGGTACGGCCCCGCCTGCATTCACAGGCGGCGTGGCACCGGCCATTGGATTCATCGGTTCATTTGGATTCATGTGCATTCTCCTCGCGGACTGTCCGCGTTTTCGTCGTACAAATCTTCCCTTATCTCACCCGGCGCAGCCACATATACTGGTACGGCCCCAGGTGGATTTCATCGACGGCATGATGCCCGCCGGTAAACAGATCTTCGTATTCCCCAGCCAGGCAGTTGGTGTAAGCCGTCTGATGGTATTCCGTAAAGTTAAAGAAGCAGACAAGCTCGCTTTTTTCGCACCGGCGTACCAGGCACAAAATCGCTTTATTAAAGGTATCCCACGTGGAAACCCAGCTGTCGCCATCAAAAGCCGGTTCCGTGGCACGGATTTTCTCCATCTGACGCAGCCCTTCGAAGATAGACTGCTGCACGGTACCCGGTTCATGGCGCAGGGCCGCTTTGTTCCAGTCGAACTTACCGCGGTGCAAGTTGCGGCTGTCGTCCCGGCGCAGGGGATCGTTATGGTAGTCGTTATCATTGAGCTGGCCGATTTCGTCACCGCTGTAGATCATCGGGAACCCGCGCAGCGTCATCATGCACGCATGCATCAGCAGCACCCGGGCAATGCCCACCGCAACGCCCAGTTCGTCATGATTGCGCAGCGCAATTTCCACGCCGCACAGGCTGGCCGTCGTGCCGCAGGTACGGGCATCCAGCGTATTGCGGTCAAAGTTATACAGTTCGCCCAACGAGAAGCTGTCGGGGTAGTGGCCCTGATAGAACCGATACAGGAAAATTTTATTTTCCAGCGGGTTAAAGCCCAATTCCTGTACGGCTTTTTCGTCCAGCCCCCAGCCAATATCGTCGTGGCAGCGGATATAGTTGATAAAATACCCGGTGGGGATGCTGTGAATATCATCCAGCTGGCGCTTGAGCAACCGGGTATCCCGGCAAGCCAGCGCCGCCCACAGGTTCACCATGGCCGAAACGTTATACAAAATGTGGCATTCCGGTTTCTCCGGCGTACCGAAGTATGCGGCCACTTCCTGGGGTGCCATCACCACTTCGCCCTTGAGAATGACGCCGGGGCACACGATTTCCGTGATCATACGGATCATGCGCATAATCGTGTGCACCTGGGGCAGGTTGCGGCAGGAGGTGCCCAGCTGCTTCCAGATATACGGCACGGCGTCAATGCGGAACACTTCCACCCCCAGGTTAGCCAGGTACAAAATGTTCCCCACCATTTCGTTAAATACCACCGGGTTGCGGTAGTTCAGGTCCCACTGATACGGATGGAACGTGGTCAGCACAAACTTGTGCATATCTTCCATATAGGTAAAGTTCCCAGGCGCCGTACCGGGGAACACTTCCGGCATGGTCTTTTCGAACTGGGCCGGAATGTCATAGGTGTCAAAACACATATACCGGTCCTGGTATTCCCATTCCCCGGCCCGGGCCCGGCGGGCCCATTCGTGGGTATCGGCCGTGTGGTTCATCACGAAATCCAGGCACAGGCTAATCCCCCGTTTGCGCAGCTCGGCTGTAAGCTCCTGCAAATCCTCATTGGTGCCAATGCGCGGATCCACCTGACGGAAATCTTCCACCGCATAGCCGCCGTCGTTTTCCCCTTCGGGCATTTTCAAAAGGGGCATCAGGTGCAAATAAGTGAGTTCCTGTTCCGACAGGTAATCCAGCTTTTCCATGACCCCGCGCACGCCGCCGTTGAACAGATCGCTGTACATTGTCATGCCCAGCATATTCCCCCGGCGGTACCAGTTCGGGTCCTGTTCCCGCTTCAGATCCAACTTTTTCAAGTCGGCTGCCCGCTCTTTGGAAAAATTCTCCATGGAGGTAACCAGTTCCTGGTAACGATCCCCGTTGTTATACAATTCCATATAAAGCCAGCGCAGTTCATCCTGATGTTTTTTTAACCGCTGTGCAAAATTCATGTTTGTTTCCCCTTTCTACGGGCAGCGTCCGTATACGGCCGCCGTCAAGCTGTTTTCATTGTACTTGATTCGCCTTGCCTTATAATTCTTTAAAAGAATTATAAGGCCTTTCTTCACATCCGCCGGGTCCGCTTCCCACCTATCCCTTTGCATTTTTTCCTTTCTGTGATACACTGGCCCTATGAATTCCGGAAAGGAGTCTTGTCTTTTGGAAATCTCTTCGTATTTATCCCTGCTTCACATAACCGAAGCCATGAAAAACCATACCCGCCATTCCCTCACGTCCTCCGGCCGGCACGAAAGCGTAGCGGAGCACACGTTCCGCCTGTGCCTGATGGCCTGGTTCTGCCAGGATGAGTTTCCCGAACTCGATATGGAAAAGGTGTGGCTTATGTGCCTGTTCCATGATTTTGGCGAGGCGTTTACCGGTGATATTCCCGCTTTTGAAAAACAGCACAGCGACGAAAAGAGGGAGGAAACGTGCCTTCACCACTGGCTCACCACCCTGCCCGCCCCTTATCGCGACAAATTGCAGCAACTCTATCAGGAGATGCAGCAGAAAACCACCCCGGAAGCTAAACTGTATAAGGCCCTCGATAAATTGGAAGCCTTGATTCAGCATAACGAAGCCGGCTGTGCCACTTGGCTCGATCTGGAATATGACTTACAGCTGACTTACGGGCAGGCAGAGTGCCAGGCCTTCCCCTATACCCAAGCCCTGCGCCGCCGGGTAGAAGAAGATTCCCTCGCCCTGATGCGCGAAGAACAAGAGCGGGGGACGCCCTGGCCCAAAAAGTTACCGCCCCGGACATAAGAATCACTGGTTTTTCTTCTGGTTTTCTTTTTCTGTTCACCTACTTTTCATGTTCCGCCTTTATGCTATGGCTTGCAGAAAGGAAATTTTCTCCTTTTTGTGTTTTCTTTTGGGCAAAAGAAAATCCCTTTCGCTTTTTACCGGGCGAAAGGGATCTTTCTTCTCCTTATTTGCGGAGTTCTTCGGGAACTTCGGGTTCATAAGCCATACCGGAAGAAGCCATACCGGCCCCCAGGTTAGCAAAGGCTTCCACGAACCAGCTGATCGCAGTCCAGAACATTATTCTCGGCACCTCCTTTCCTGTATGGTAGGAATTATGATCATAACGGCTACGGCCGTCATGGACAAAATAACGCTGGCGCGCACCGTACGGGTGGCTTCCCACCCACCGGCTATCACCAAAACCACCAGTCCTAGGGTAAGCAGTCCTGCCCACACCCGGGCCAGGCGCCCATTTTTGCGCCGGGTAGCCTCTGAAATCGGGTGGTGCGGATTCTTGACCGGCGATAGCCAAAAAAGAATCGCCAGTGAAAAGACCAGCAGCCCCCATAAAACCGGCTCCATGGGCCACCGGGTTACGAGCCAGGTTGCCCCAAGCACCAGAAGGAACACACTATTGGATGTCAAAAAGCACAACCGGTATGTGGGCGCATGGTATCCACCCGCAAAAAAGCGCAGCCCCATAAATGCCACATAAAAGCACAGGGACGTATACGGCACCCCCACTAGCAGGGAAATAACCAGCACCGACAACATGGAGCAAAGGGTGGACAGTAAAAGTTCGAATCCATATACAAACACCGGGCGTTTTCTTTCTTCCACAACGCCGCGGCGGCACAGCTGCTCCGTCAGCTGGCAAGCACACCGATTTAGCAAAACGCTCCGCCCCCTCTTTATACTAATAATAGTATATTGTGATAAAATGTGTTTATTTTTTGTCTTAATGGTATTGGTTTTTGTCTTAAAATAGCACCATTCATGGCTATCGGGCACTAGTAGGTCCTTTTTTTTACACGATAAACTTTTCCATGCCTAAAAAGCATGCTCCTTTCTGCACGAAAGGTATTCGACAAGGTTTCCCGGCCGGTTTACAATAGAAATATAGAAGGAAACCGTGGGGCACTGCCCCGTTTATGATGAAAAAAGGAGGCCTCTTTATGGCAGTAAAACAAACCGCCGGCCGCGACCAGTTGGGGGATTTTGCTCCCCAGTTTGCTGCGCTCAACGATGATGTTCTTTTCGGGCAGGTATGGAGCCGTGACGAAACTTTGTCCCTGCGCGACCGGTCCCTGATCACCGTCGTCGCCCTGATGGCCCAGGGGCTGTGTGATTCCTCGTTCCGCTACCATTTACTCACCGCCAAGCAAAACGGTATTACCCGGGCACAAATAGCCGACATTCTGACGCACGCCGCGTTTTACGCCGGATGGCCCAAAGCCTGGGCCGCTTTCCGGCTGGCTAAAGAAGTATGGTCCGAAGAAGAAACTCCCTGTGATGCCAAAACCGCCCACCAACAGGCCATGCTGTTCCCCATCGGCCAGCCCAATGACGCCTATGCCGCCTATTTTTCGGGCCAAAGCTATTTGTATCCCATTTCCACACAGCAGGTGGGCGTTTTCAATGTGACGTTTGAACCTGCCTGCCGCAACAACTGGCACGTCCACCACGCCAAAACCGGCGGTGGCCAAATGTTGATTGCCTTAGCCGGCCGGGGATATTACCAGGAATGGGGACAACCGGCCCGGGAACTACATCCGGGGGATGTTGTCCATATTCCTGCCAATGTCAAACATTGGCACGGTGCCGCCAAAGACAGCTGGTTTTCCCATCTCGCGGTGGAAGTACCCGGAGAAGAGAGCCAAAACGAATGGTTGGAACCGGTAGACGACGCTGCCTATACGCTTTTACCGTAACACTCCGTCTTTTTGCTTTTTTATCGAAAAACCCCCGACGGGGCGCCTGCATTTTCACAGGTCCCCGTCGGGGGTTTTGTATGGGGCGGTTGGGCTGCCTTTACAGAGGCATTTTGCCGCACTCCTTATATACTTCCGGCAGGATGGCTGCCAGGTTACTGAATTCTTTGATATTGTGGGCAAATAAAGACTTGGGCACAAAGTCCGGCAGTTTTACGCCGTCGGGCAGTACCTTCTGATATACACCGTTCACCAGGCCAAACCCAATCCAGAACCGGGATATAAACAATACCCCGTCGCGATACGGCACCCATTTGTGGGTCATGGCCGCCGGGCAGTTGCCTTCCCCGATGGCGCACACCAGCGACTGGCAGGTATCCGTCCCCACCAGAGCCGGATCATACCCAAAATCTTCCGGGCTCTTAAAGCACAGCTTCACAAAATCGGGGCCGGGGCCTACGTCTTCAATAATATAGTGGCTCACACCCCAGGTTTTCTGGTTCATAGGTACCGCCGGGTCGCATACATAATCGGCCCGGTCGGCTCTGGCAAAGTAGTGGTCTTCCGGGTCCCAGATTTTATACCGCAGATCCGACCCCACACTGTGCCAGGGGAACCACCAATCCAGCATTTCTCCGGTCACACCGGGCATATAGGTGCGGTTGCACACAAACCCCGTACCGTCCGGCGCAATGCCATAGCCGATCTGGCAATACTCATCGTCCTGCCCTTTGAGAAAAAGGTTCCGCTTTTCAAAGGGCAGCCCCGGTTTCTCCGACGGCCCTTTTTCCAAGATTTCCAACTTTTCCAGCGGGATTGGTGCCAGCGGCTGTTCAAAGAAACGATAATACGACAGGGCCTTTTCTTCCCGGCTCACGCCCACTTTTTTCCCATAACTAGTAACCTCCATTTAATGGCTGCGCCGTTTCGCAACCAGCATTAACAGAATCGAACGCACCTTGTTGAGCAGTACGCCCACATACCAGACACCCACCAACATGGCAGCCGCAATCTGAAGGGGCAAGGTGCCAATCTGAGAAAATCCACCCGGAGCCATAATGGTCAGCCCAATGGCCCACCCACATAGCCAGGCCGGGCAGAAAATCCATTTGGGCGCCAGGGACGACAGCAACACGGCCAGCCCGCCCAGCACAAACAGTGTGCCGAACAGTTCCGCATCCGGGTGAAACGGCATGACATCCATCACCCAAACGGCCAGATACGCCCAAAAATCCCCCAGCAAAAAGCCAATGGAAACTTTTACTGCATCGGATGTTTTATCCCCGTTGGCTGCACACAACCCGGCACAAATCAGGGCCACGGCCCCCGTTGTCACATTGAGATAGGGCGCTGCCACCGCCCAAATAGGCGGCAGCAAGGCAATACACAGCGCGAGTGTCAGCGTTTCCGCTTTTTTCACGATTCAGTGGCCTCCTCACTTGCAATTCGGCGCTATACTGGGCCATGCTCTCTCTCCGGCCACTTTTCCCGGTATTCATGGCAAACCCTCTCGTGCCGCCGGATCAGGGGATAGGGTCGTTATCCCTCCTATACGCCGGCGCTGTACGCCCCCGCTATGGGCATCAAAGTTTCATCCAGTCATTTTGCCGTATCCGTTCATGCGCACCCCACTTACCACATCATTTCCTACTTTTTCTCGCGAATTTGGTTTTTAACCCCGCATCGAAACGTGCTATAATAAAAGTAGGCCTTGCGCATTTTCTTATTATTTTATTGTAACAATTTTCTGGGGGATATGGCTACCACCAAGTTTTTTCTATTTGGTGTTTATCCAACAAAGTCCCCCTGTGATGTTGGATATTCAAAAAAATTTGTAAAGGTTGACAGAACCATGCCGCAAACAGATTTACGGGTGATTAAAACCCTGAAACAGATCGATAACGCCCTGCTTACCCTTCTTTCGGATATGCCTTTTGAAAAAATTACCGTGGAGCAACTGTGCCAAATGGCCCTAGTCAACCGCTCCACCTTTTATAAGTACTACAAAAATAAATTCGATCTGATGGACCAATATCTAACCCGCACGCTCACAGACTTTCGCGAACAAATGGATGTGGCGTTTATCAATGCTTCGTCCGACAATATCCATCATCTAGTATATCAGAAAAACTTTGAAAAAACGCTGCAGTTTCTCTATAAGCACAAAAAAGCGTATCTGCTTTTGTGGGACCTTCCGCTGGAAACCCCGGTATTCAGCCGTATGGTACAAGTGGTACATAATAATATTTTAGAAAAGCTGACAGCCCCCTCGGCACAGGACGACCGTCTGACCCCGTATATCGACCTATACGCCCGGCTGTTTGCTTCGGACATGATGACGCTGGTGCGTTGGTGGTTCCGGTACGAAGGGCAGGTTTCCTGTAAAGACGTACAAACGCTTATGGTCAACGATATGAAGCAGGGTATGTTCCGCACGTTTCGTCAGTATGTGGAAGGGTAATGGACCTGTATCAAAAAGAAAACCATGAAAAAATCCCACAGGGTTTCCTGTGGGATTTTTTTATGGTTTATAAAAGAAATCAGGAATTTTGTGCCACCGCTGTTTAAAGTAGTGCGCCGCTAGTTTCGGCTTGCGATCCCGTGTAAACAGTCCTTTCCGGTTACCCTGCACCCGCAACAGGCTTTGGCTGGTGGCAAAATCGGCAAAATTCCACACCTGCTCGCCGACAATAAACGCATAGTCATCCAACACCCGGTTGTTCATCTGGTAATAATCCACCTGGTATTCTTCAGTGTACATGACCGGGGTGGTATCATGCAGTCCCAAAAGGGTATCGGCGCCGTACTCAGTAATCATAACTGGTTTTCCAATTTTTTCCCACCGGTCCAGTTCCCGGCGCATGGCCTTTTCCGATTCTTCCAAATCCGGCGCCCCTACATACCAACCATAATACCGGTTCAAACAAATCGCATCGCTGAGCTGTGCCGAACAGTCTGTTTCCGGCGTCGTGCCCATTTGAACGCTCACCAGGGTACACGGCCGTTTCTGCGGATCCAATTGCCGCGCCAGTTCATATAGCGGGGCAAAATAGTCATAGGCCCCTTGCGAAGCAGAATCCGGCTCGTTGGCAATACTCCACATCACCACACAGGCATGATTTTTGTCCCGGGCGATCATATTCCGAATGACTTCTTTGTGGTGTTCCTGGGTTTGTACCCCGTGCTCTTTATCAAAGGTGGCCACTTCCTGACCGGCAAAATTGGCCCCTCCACCGAATTGCAAATTCACCCCCACCGCCGGGGTTTCATCGATTACCACAATACCTTCCCGGTCACAAAGGCGCATCATCTCTTCACTATACAGATAGTGGCTGGTACGAAAGCTGTTGGCTCCCTGCCATTTCATCAAAGAGATGTCCTTCGTATTCATGGGCAAATTCAGCCCGCGGCCATGGGGAAACGTATCTTCGTGCTTGCCATACCCTTTAAAATAAAAGGGCTTTTCGTTAATCAGGAACCGGGTGCCTTCCACCCGCACGGTGCGGATGCCATACGGCAGGGTGTATACATCACCTTCAAAGGAGATGCGCACATCATATAAATACGCGTGAAGCGGTTCCCACAAGTGCACCTTGGGGACTGTCAATTCCCCTTTGGTTCCTTCGGCCACAGCTACCTGCTGGCCCTCACAGTCCAGCACTTCTACCCGGCATGCGCCTTCGCCGACGGTTTCCACCGTATACGACAGGGTTGCGTGATCGCCCTCTACCTGCGGCAAAAGAGTCACGTCCTGAATATACGCGTGGGGGGTGGTGTAAATTTTTACCGGGCGAATAATGCCACTGTAATGGAAGTAATCAAAGTTCGGGTGATTCTGCGGCTTTTGCGTATCCGCGCCGTCCATCCCCATCATACTGGCTATCATGTCGGACTGGGCGCCTACCGGCAGCGTGGTATAGTCAATGATATTGCTCACTGCGATGGTCAGCAAATTGTCTTTCCCATTCTGCAGTTTACCGGTTATCTCCATTTCGAACGGCAGGAACCCTCCTTTGTGTTCTCCGATCAATTCCCCGTTGAGATACACCTTGGCATAATGTGCTACTGCGTCACACCGCAGCATCACCCGTTCATGCTGAACCCAAGCGGGTACCCATAAACGAGCCTATGTATTCTTTAATTGTCATCTAGTCTTCATCTTGATCTTCTTTGAGTTGGTCTTAGGTATACTGCTCCGCAATCTTTTTTGCATTCTTACCTGCTGTGTCGACATACTGAGATATTATGTTGGCACCAAACTTTATACATCATCCATGCTTGATACAGCCGCTCACTTTTCCAAACTATTTCGATGCTTT
>CAKNOA010000049.1 GCA_930990065.1 uncultured Clostridia bacterium
GCTTAAACAATTTTTGCTTTCAAATATTGTCTAACTTTTTGGGGTCACTTCAAAGGGCCGGGACACGGCTGGTTTTCTTTTTTTATTCTGTTTTATTCTGTCAGTGGGCGGGGCTAAGGTCGACCACCACGCGGTTGCGCCTCTCTTTGGCGCAGTACATCAGCGCGTCGGCCCGGCGCACCAAAGAGGACGTGGGCCCGGGACCCATAACGCCGCCCACGCTGGCGGTCAGGCGCATGCCGCCGGGCAGCCCCAGGGGTGTTTGGCCGATGGTGTGGCGGATGGCTTCCAGTTTGGCGGCGAAGACATCCGGCGGGATGTCACGGAACACCAAGACGAATTCATCCCCGCCGTACCGGATGACGGCATCGGTTTTGCGCACGCTGCCGAGCAGCACCGCGGCGACGGCTTGCAGCGTGCTGTCCCCCGCCGCGTGGCCGTATTGATCATTGACGGTTTTGAAGTTGTCCAGATCCAGCATGGCCAGGGCGTCGTGGGGCCCGAGGAACGGCACCCGCTCATCGTAATACCGGCGGTTGTACACCCGGGTGAGGGAATCGACGTACAGCTTTTCGTTGAATTCCTCCATCATGTGGCTTAAATCGGCGTCGTTGCACAAATCAAGCAGCGCCCGTTCCGGCACGGACCGGACGATTTCCATCGAATAGGACTGCCCATCCACTGTGACCGGGCAGGAAAAGGCATGGTAAAACCGGCCGTGGGCAAATTCGAATTTGTCGGCGGCGTGGGCGCAGGGGGGTTCGCCGGGTTTTATAGCGTCCGTGTGCAGGCAGATGTCACACGGGGCGTGATGGTCCCAAAACATGTAGCAGGGCCCGTCGTCCGGCTGCAGGGCGCCGTCTGCGGTGACTGTGAAGGCCTGGCGGCTGCCGGACGCAATCAGGCGCACCGTATGGAACAGCCCGAGCGTGCCCAGTTGGGACAGGGTAAACGCCTTGGGCGGCACCGTAAGCGCCGGGGCCGGGTGGGTATCGGGCTGGCATAAAAAGAGCGCCGTGGCACCCAACGGGCCGGGCTGCCACAGGCGCCCCTGTACGGCGGGGCGGTATAGCGGCGGTGCGTGCAAAATGTTGAGCACCCGGCGGTAGAGTACCGCCGGCAGCACCGGTACCGCGATGGTATCGAACGCGCCCAGGGAATAGGCCTGTTCCACGGCGGTTTCGTTTTCCAAACTGACCAGCGCCAGCACCGGAATGGCCGACAGGGCCGGTTCCAGCTGCATGCGGGCTAGTAGCTGCGGCCCTTGGGAAGCGGGGCGCGTACAATCGGCCAGTACCAGGGAAACGGGGCAGGTATGTAAAAATGTGAGGGCTTCTTCACAGTTTTCGGCATGAAGCGCCCGGCAGGCAGGCAACTGGCGGGCGAGTTGGGCCCGGGCCGGCGCCAAGGCGTCCAGCAGCAGGATAAAAGGGGTATCCATCAGTTCCATAAACCGTGTGACCTCCGGGAAATTTTATAAAAAATTTGTTTTAATTATACAGGAAGGCCCGCTTCTTTGGCAAGAGAAAAACGGGCAAAAAACCTTGCTTTTTTCCATGGGCTGTGCTGTAATAGTCATAAGGAAAAGCAAAAGGCCGGGGGAAAGCCCGGCCCTTTCTACTAGAAAGGAGACTTTATTCTGATGAAACGAGTGGAATTATTACCCCCAGGGCTGTTTTTTAAGGCGAACCTGCACAGCCACACGACGCTGTCCGACGGGGAGCTGAGCCCTGAGGCTATGCGGGACGCCTATGCAAAAGAAGGCTACCAGGTGCTGGCGATCACCGACCACAACCATCTGGAAAGCCACGAGGCGTTGGGGGACGGGCACTTTTTGCTGCTGACGGCCTACGAAGTGGATTTTAACGAGGCCGAGGGGGAGAACTGGGTGCGGGGCAAATGCTGCCACCTAAATTTATATAGCCCCACCCCCTGCCCGCCCGGGCAGCCGGACGAGGGCATGAGCCGGGCGTATACCCCGGAAAGCATCAATGCCGTGATCGAAAAAGCCCGGTCGATGGGGTACCTGGTCAGTTACAACCACCCCCAGTGGTCCATGGAGACCGGCGACAATTATAACCGGTACGAGGGGTGCTTTGCCATGGAAGTGCGCAACTACGGCTGCACCGCCGACGGGCGGCAGGACAGCGACAACATCCTGGTGTATGAAGAACTATTGCGCCACGGTAAGCGCCTAGGGGTGCTCGCTACCGACGATAACCACAACCGCCACCCCTTTGGCCACCCGAATTGCGACAGCTTTGGCGGCTTTACCATGGTCGCCGCGCCGGAACTGACGTATGAAGCGGTGTTCCGGGCGCTGCAAAAAGGGGATTATTATGCATCCGGCGGGCCGGAAATCAAAGAGGTATGGATCGAAGACGGCTGTATCCACATCGCGTGCGCGCCGTGCGAAGAGATCATTTTGGCCTGCGGCAGCCGCCGGGCCGACCGGGTGGCACGGGGCAACGGCCCGGCGCTGACGGGCGCCCGTTTCCCGCTGGAAAAAACCGACGGGTATGTGCGTTTGGAAATTAGCGACGAAAAGGGCCGCCGGGCGTATACGAGGGCGTATTTCCCCGGGGACGATTTCGATGAAAGTGTGTACGAAGGGAGCCCGGCCCTATGACGGTGCGGAAAGCCGTGAAAACGGACCTACCGGACATCATGGCTATCTACCGCGGGGCGCAAACGTACATGGTCAAAACCGGCAACCCCACCCAATGGCCGGTAGGGCACCCGCCGGAAGCGATGATCCGGCAGGATATGGCGGCGGGGGCGTGCTTTGTGCTGGAAGAAGCAGGAAAACTGGAAGGGGTCTTCGCCCTGTATGAAGGCGAAGACCCCACGTACCGGGTGATTCAGGGGGCCTGGCTGACAAACGGTCCCTATGTCACCGTACACCGCTTAGCGTCCGCCGGGCGGAAAAGCCGGGTGGCGGATGAGTGCTTTTCGTTTTGCGAACAATTTGCCCGGGGAAAATGCGTGAGCATACGGGTGGACACCCACGAACAAAACACCCCCATGCGCCGGGCCATCGGCCGGTGCGGGTTTACGTACTGCGGACAGATTACGGTAAAAGACGGCACCCCCCGGCGGGCGTATGAAAAGATTATCCCGTACTTACAGCATCCGGGTTTCGTTGATGACCAGTTCGAAATTGAGCCCTAAAAACGCGGCGGCGCTGCGGCACAGGGTCATGCGCTGTAAAAAGATCTCAAAATAGTCCATCACCGCGCAGATTTCGGTATCGATGCGGATGGACAACGTGACGATGGAGCGGTCCCGGTCCACCAGCAGGCGGGAGCTTTCGGCGGCGAAATTTACCCGGTCGTGGATGTCAAAGCGGGAACGCACCCGGCTGGCCCGCACGCGGCTGCGGCGCACGTCGCTTTTATCGGCCAAAATCAGCGCAGCGGACAGGGGCGTCACCGCGGCGGCGGTGCCTTCGTCGTGGTTGCCGATGGCGGTGGTGATGGTGGTAGCTTCCCGGGGGGACATACCCGCCCGCAGAAGGATTTCGTACGCCAGCAGCGCCCCGGTCATGGCGTGGTTGCTGCGGTTGACGGCATTGCCGATGTCGTGAATGAACCCGGCGATGCGCCCCAGTTCACAGGTGCGCTCGTCATACCCCAGGGTTTGCAAAATGTCCCCGGCCACTTTGGACACCAGCCCGGCGTGGCCATAGCCGTGGTCGGTAAAGCCGATCACGCCCAGCGCTTCGTCGCCGGCTTCCAAAAGGGCGCGGATTTCTTCATTATGGCGGATGGTATCAAAGGTAACAGTCATCGTGTCTCTCTCTCCTTTTGCAGGGGCCAATTTCCCCTTTGTTTTTGTTTCTTTTCTTACCGTACCACGCCCGGCGCGCCGGTGCAACCCTGCCGCGGTAAAGGAACCGTAAAATTCAGGAAAAAGGGGCTTTATAATTGACATATGTTCATAATGATGATAGAATGAAGCCAAAGAAAGGAGGCGTATCACCATGCCAAGACCCACAAAGCGGCGCTGCATTTGCGCCAAGCCCAGCGTGACCCTGTTCGAGCCGGTCGGCGGCCGGGACGAGGTGATTACCATCGGGTATGATGAGTTCGAAGTGATGCGCCTGCTGGATTACGAAGCATACAGCCAGGAGCAGTGTGCCAGAAAAATGCAGGTGTCCCGCCCCACGGTGACAAGGATGTACGACCATGCCCGGCGGCAGGTGGTGCGCGCGCTGGTGGAAGGGAAAAAACTGCAGATTCACGGCGGCGATGTGATCGTGTGCACAAAGTTAAAACCGGAGTGCGCGGGGGCCAAACATTGCTGCCACCGCCCACAGAAAGGGGAAGAGACCATGAAAAAGATCGCAGTGCCCGTGGAAAACGGACAGGTATTCGGCCATTTCGGGAAGAGCCGGGCGTTTTTGCTCAGTGATACGGATCACGGCGCCGTGCTGGATCAGAAAGTGCTGCCCGTAACCGGGGAAGGCCACGGGGCGCTGGCCGGGCTGCTGAAAAACGCCGGGGTACAGGTGCTGTTGTGCGGCGGCATCGGGCCCGGGGCCCAGCAGGCTCTGAAAGAAGCGGGCATCACGGTACTGGCCGGGGTGAGCGGCGACGCGAAAGCGGCCGTGTTGGCGTACCTGGCGGGCACCCTTGTTTCGGTGCCCGGGGCTACCTGCCACCACCACGGGGAAGGCCACACCTGCGGTCATCACGAAGGCGGGCACGATTGTGCCCATAACGAACACGGCGGCTGTGGGCACGACGGCTGCCACGAAGCATGATGGGAGGAAACCACATGAACGTATTGATCCTTGGCGGCGTGGCCGCCGGTACCAAAACGGCGGCCAAGTGGAAACGCATGGACCGTTCGTCCCAGGTGACGGTGCTCACCCGGGACAGCGAAATTTCCTATGCCGGGTGCGGGCTGCCGTACTATGTGGGCGGCCTGATCGAAGGGCGCGACGAACTGATCGTGAACACCCCGGCCCAGTATGCGGCCCTGACGGGGGTGCAGGTACTCACCGGGTGGGAAGCGTTCCATGTGGATCCGGCGAAAAAAGCCGTGAGTGCCCGGAACGTGAGAACCGGCGAAGAAAGTACGTATGACTACGACAAACTGGTCATCGCGGTGGGCGCTTCCGCCGTGAAACCGCCGGTGCCCGGCACGGACAAACAGGGTGTATTTGTGATGCGTACCCCCGACGACGCCGAAGCCATCCGCGCCTATGCCCAGGAAAGCGGCGTGCGCCGCGCTGTCGTGATCGGCGGCAGCTTTATCGGGTTGGAAGCCGCCGAAAACCTGCAGGCCCGGGGCCTGACGGTGACGGTGGCCGATATGGCTTCCCAGCTGCTGCCCAACGTGCTGGATGAAGAAATGGCCGGGTACGTGCGCCGCCATCTGGTCAAAGCGGGCGTGCGGGTCATGACCGGCGCGGCTTTACAGAGCATTGAAGGCGAAGAGAAGGTGCAGGGCGTGACCATTGCGGGGCAGAAGATCCCCTGTGAACTGGTGGTGCTGGCTGCCGGTATCCGCCCGAACACGGCCTTTTTGCAGGACACGGGCCTGCAGATGGAAAAAGGCGCCATCTGTGTGGATGAACACCTGATGACCAACCTGCCGGATATTTTCGCCGTGGGTGACTGCGCCCTGGTGACGAACCGCCTGACCGGCGCCCGCCAGTGGTCGCCCATGGGCTCTTCCGCCAACCTGGAAGGCCGCACCCTGGCGCTGAGCCAGAACGGCCGGGGCGTTTCGTATCCCGGGGTGCTGGGCACGGGCGTTGTGAAGATGCCGGGGCTCAATGCCGGGCGCACGGGCTTGACCCAGGCCCAGGCGGAAAAAGCCGGGTATCAGGTGGAAACCGTACTGGCTGTCACCGACGATAAAGCCCACTACTACCCCGACGCCGGGATTTTCATCACCAAGCTCATCGCCGACAAGGCGACCCACAAGCTGCTGGGCGTGCAGGTGCTGGGCCCCGGGGCCGTGGACAAAATGGTGGACATCGCCGTGATGGGGCTGAACATGGGCGCTACCTTGGAAGACTTTGACAACAGCGACTTTGCCTATGCGCCGCCGTTCTCCACCGCAATCCATCCGTTTGTACAGGCCGTGTACATGCTGGAAAACAAGCTGTCGGGCGATATGGTCAGCATGACCCCCGCCGAATACGCCGCCGGGAAAGCCAAGGGCTGGACGGTGATCGACGCGAACAAAGCCCCCACCATCCGCGGCGCGAAGTTTGTGGACCTGACCAAGGTGGAAGGCCCCATCGACGGGCTGGATCTGCACGAAAACCTGCTGATTGTGTGCGCCCGCGGCAAGCGCGCGTACTTCCTGCAGAACCGCATGCGCAACGCCGGGTATACGAACACCTATGTGCTGGAAGGCTCTACGGTGTTTAACGACGTGAAAGTGGCATCCGCCGGGGCGGCGGTTTCGCCCGAAGACGTCACCCGGGTAAAGGCCTTAGGCTTCTTGTGGGACAAGAACACCCCCGACCGCTTTAACGGCCGTGTAATTACCCGCAACGGCCGCATTACGGCGGACGAAGCGCGGGTGATTGCCGAAGCCGCCGAAGAATTCGGCACCGGATATGTGACCATGACGTCCCGGTTGACCATGGAAATCCAGGGCGTGCCCTATGATAACATTGAACCCCTGCGCGAAAAACTGATGCAGGCCGGGCTGGAAACCGGCGGCACCGGTTCCAAAGTGCGCCCGGTGGTCTCGTGCAAAGGCACGACCTGCCAGTATGGGCTGATCGACACCTTCGACCTGTCGGAAGAAATCCACGAACGGTTCTTCCATGGGTACAAGGACGTCAAACTGCCCCACAAGTTCAAAATCGCCGTGGGCGGGTGCCCGAACAACTGCGTAAAACCCGACCTGAACGACCTGGGTATCATCGGCCAGCGGGTGCCGCAGATCGATTACGCCAAGTGCCGCGGCTGCAAGGTCTGTCAGGTGGAAAACACCTGCCCGATCCATGTGGCCCATGTGGAAAACGGGAAGATCACCGTGGACGGCAACGCCTGCAACCACTGCGGACGCTGCCTGCACAAGTGCCCGTTTGGCGCCTTTGAAGAAGCCGTCAATGGCTACCGCGTGTATATCGGCGGGCGCTGGGGCAAGAAAGTGGCCCATGGCCGGTACCTGGCCCCCGTGTTCACCAGCCGCGAAGAAGTGCTGGATATTGTGGAAAAGGCCATTTTGCTGTTCCGCGAACAGGGTATCACCGGCGAACGGTTTGCCGACACGGTGGATCGCCTGGGCTTTGAAAACGTACAGGCCCAGCTGCTGGATAACGCCTTGCTCAGCCGCAAGGACGAAAACCTGAAGGCGCAAAAGCACCTCAAGGGCGGCGCCACCTGCTAACAAACAGGCCCCTCGGGATTTTCATCCCGGGGATGTAAACCGCATAAAGAAGACGCGCTCTCTTCCCCGAAACGGGAAGGGGGCGCGTCTCTTTTTTTATAAGCGGGCGGCCACCCACCAAAAAGGAGGGCAATAGGTAGCCACCGGTATGGTTACAGCTGATAGGTAGCGGCGTTGATCACCACGGCGTGGGGGTTTTCTTCCTCGGATACGGTTTCCGGTTCCACCCAGGCGCCAATGTCCTGGCTCACCGGCAGCAGCACGGCTTTTTGCCGGTCGGTGGCCGACACACAGCCACAGCCATGCAGCAGCGTGACCCGTTCTTTTAAAAGGTCGGGGTTCACATCCGGCTGGATCGAGAGCATCCCGGCTTCGCACAGGGCGACGCCTTCGGGGTGTTCGAGCAAAAAGCTCTCCGTCAGGGTGAAGGTGGGTTCTTCCCGCAACAGATAGCCCGTATACAGCACCAGGTCGCCATAGTGGGGGCAAACGGCGTAGAACGCCGAAGCGAGGGCCTGGGGCACATACGCCGTGCCGGTGACTTCCAGCGCCGTGCAAGCCGCCAGGGCCTGGGCATCGGGCACGAGAAGGTCGCCGTTTACAAACACACGGCCGCCCAGGGCTTGGGCTTTTTCGGCGGTGAGGGGGAAGTCCCCGTCCTGGTAGGCCCAGCCGTCGGGCACTACGGTCAGCGACGCGTCATCCGGCAGCACCGGGAGAAGGTCCGGCAGATAGGCTTCCAGCATGATGGCCCCGTGGGCAGTCAAACGCACCTGTTTATCCGACAGTTCATGCAGAGGCAGCCCGGGGGTGGTCGCTTTGATTTTGCCGGAGACAAAGTAGGTGGCGCCGGGCTTTACCCGCAGCAGGAACACTTTATCCAGCGTGACGGAACCGGAGAGTACGATGGCTTCATCGGGGTAGGGCATAACGGAGCCGTTTACCCGGGCTTTGCTCTGGACCAGCGCCGCCATGGAAGCGGGGCACAGGACTTTGCCGTTTACCAGCAGGGCCGAAGCGTTTTCGACGATGTTTTCGCACCCGGGCTGGATGATGAGTGTGCCGTTTACTTGCAAAGCCGTGCCGGGGGCAAACGGTGTGCCGGGGGTGAGGGTAAACGTCCCGTTGTGCTGGGCAAAGGGCGCGTCCTCCGGCAGGGAGAGCAAAATGGCCGCGTCAATGGAGCAGCCGTACCGGGCGCACAGCTCCTGGACCCGGGGGGTGGTGAACACGGCGGCGGCGTTGATTTTCACCTGACGGTACGCCGACAGGGTCTCTTCCGTGACGTGGCGCAGATCGGCCAGGGCGGTGTTGAGGATCAGGTTTTTCTTGTCAGACATAATAAAAAAACTCCTTTCAAATTTCGGTTTGCAAGAGGCGGCGCAGCCGGATGACGGCCGCACGCAGCCGGGTGCGGATGGTGGCGGCGGGCACCGAAAGTTGGCGGCCCGCTTCGGCGCTGGTGAGCCCGCCCAGGAAAACCAGGGACACGGCTTGCTGCTGTTCCATGGACAGCTGCGGCAGCAGCCGGGCTACATCGGCAAACGACAGCTTCATGTCGTCCATCACGGTGCTTTCCGGCGGAGGCGCCATGCTTTGCAGCAGTTCTTCCTCCCGCCGGGCCCGGCGCAGCCGGTCAATGGCTAGGCGCCGGGCGGTTTTATACAGCCAGGCTTTTTGCTGGGGCGGCAACAGGGCTTCGAAATCCGGCTGTTCCATGGCTTTGAGGAACGCTTCCTGGGCGATGTCTTCACTATATAGGGGGGAAAACGCGTGCAGGTAGCGTTGCAGCGTGGGAAAAAAGCCGGCGTATAAAGTGGGGAAATCCGTTCGGCTCACCTCCTTTTCTTTTGGGTTTCTGCCTATAGAACGAACGGGAAGGGGCAAGTGTTTGCTTTACCCGAAAAAAATTTTTCTTTTTTTAAAATGGGCACAAAAACCTCCGTTTTTTCATAGAATGGCCTACCCGTCCCCGAAAAAAGGACGGGCTTTCCCCCGGCGGGGAAAAAACCGCGTTGCAGCGGCGGAAAAAGGGAAGTAGGCTAAAAAGTAGAAAGAGCCGCCGCCGGGGGAAGGAGGGCCGCTTTTTTTAAGGCGCGGACGGGTCATGAAAGAAAGGAGAAAATGTGCATGCAGAAATTGGGTATTGACCTATCCACCTACCAAAAAGAGGTGGACTGGCAAAAAGTGAAAGACGCCGGAATCGCATTTGCAATCCTGCGGGCGGGATTTGGCAACAGCGTAAACCAGCAGGATAGTATGTTCGAAACCCATATGAAAGGGGCCCTGGCGGTGGGGCTGCCGGTGGGGGTGTACTGGTTTAACTATTGCCTAAGCGAAGAGGACGCGCGAAAGGAAGCCAAAGCTTGTTTGCAGGTATTGGCGCCGTATAAGGGGAAAATCCTTTTGCCGGTGTTTGCCGATTACGAGGGGGATTCCGACCGGTACGCCAAAGAAAACGGCGTAACCCCCACCAAAGAGAGCCGCACCGCGTGGATTCGCGCGTTTTGCGACGAAATCGAAAAAGGGGGCTTTACCCCCGGGGTGTACACGAACCCCGATTTTATCCGCAACAAACTTATCTATGAGGAGCTGAAAGACTATCCCCTGTGGCTGGCGCAGTATGGGGTGGATACCCCAGCGTACCCGTGCGACTACTGGCAGTACACCAGCACCGGGCAGCTGGCGGGGGTCAGCGGCAATGTCGATATGAACCGGGCCGGGGATGTACCGGTGCAGGCGGTACCCGACAAGGCCCCCAGCAAAGTGCCAACGAAAAAAGCGAGCGTCACCTACCGGGTGCGGGGCCAAAGCGGTACCTGGTACCCGCCGGTTTATGACCTACAGGATTTTGCCGGGGTGACGGGCGACGCCATCACCGACGTGGCGGTGAAAGTATCCGCCGGTAAGGTGCGCTACCGGGTGCACGTCAAAGGCGGCGCGTGGCTGCCGTGGGTGACCGGATACGATGTAAAAGACGCGAAAAACGGCTATGCCGGGAACGGCCAAGTAATTGACGCCATTGCGGTGTACTACGAAACGCCTGCGGGGCAGCCGGTGAAAAAGGCGAAATACCGGGTAGCGCCGCTTCGTGGCGAGTACTATGCCTGGCAGCTGGATGAAGAAAAAACCGGGGGCCAGGACGGGTATGCCGGAACGTTTGGCAAAGCTATCGACCGGCTGCAAATCACCTTGGCATAACGAAAAAAAGGAGGGACGTATGGACGTAGTAAAAACCGTGAAAACGGGGTTGTGGGCCGTGCTGGGGGTGCTGTCCTCGTGGCTGGGAGTATTAGCTATCCCGGTGTATGTGCTGGTGGGGTGCAACGTGATGGATTACATCACGGGCCTGTTAGCCGCCCACCGCCGGGGGCAGAAGATCAGCAGTTACACGGGCATCAACGGCATCGCCAAAAAGGTGTGTATGTGGCTGCTCATCGCCGTGGGCGGCGTGCTCGACTGGCTGATCGGGTATGCCGGGGCCGCGCTGGGCATGACGGTCCCGTTGCCCATGGCGGCAGCCATGCTCACGGCGGTGTGGCTCATTGTCAACGAAGTGATTTCCATTTTGGAAAACGTAAAAGATCTGGGCGTTCCGCTGCCGGGCTTTTTGGGAAAACTCGCGGCCTTGGTAAAAAGCAAAACCGATTCTTCAAGTTTAGCGAAATGAGGCGGGGTGCGCCGCCGGAAAACGGCTGCCGTCACGACGGGGCTTTTTCCTGTTTAGCGAAAGGGATTCTTTGTTAACGCTATGAAAAATAGAGTGTTGCCGGGCCGGAAACAGAGAAGCCGGGATGGTGGGCATGGCCGGGCGGGTATGATAAAATTCTACGAGCAATAAGAAAAATTTTTGTAATTTATGCGAAATTGCCAGTGCGTCGGGAGGGCGGGCATGGTATAATAAGAGAAAAACGCCGGGGGAAACCCTTGGGCGCAAGGAGGTCGACAACACACATGAAACTGGAAAACGGACGGTTTTTGATGCAGGTGGAAGAAAAAGGCGCCGAAATCACGTCGCTGTATGATAAAGCCAGGGAAAAAGAGCTGATCTGGGACGGCGACCCCGCTTTTTGGGCCCGGCATGCGCCCATTTTGTTCCCCCATGTGGGGCGCACCTTCGGGGACGTGCTGCGGCTGGGCGGCCGGCAGTATACAAGCACCCAGCACGGCTTTGCCCGGGACCGGGTGTTTAAAGCCGAAAAACTGGGGGATGGGCAGGCGCGCTTTACCCTGCGGCACGATGAGGAAACGCTGAAAAGATACCCGTTCCCGTTTGTGTTGTCGGTTACATATACCCTGCACCCCAGCGATGTGACGGTGCAGTGGAAGGTGGAAAACCCGGGGCAGGAAGAGATGCCGTTTACCATCGGCGGGCACCCGGCGTTTACCCTGCCCAAAGGGGCTAAGGACCACGCCGGTTGCGCGCTGTGGTTCCCGGACAAAACGGAACTGACATATCATCTGCTGGACCCGAATAGCGGCACGGTGATAGCGGATAAGAGCTACCCGCTGCCCCTCGATCACGGGGTGTGGCAGCTGCACAACACCGTATTCGACCACGACGCGCTGGTGTTCGACGGCGGGCAAATCGAAGAAGTGTGGCTATTAGGCCCGGGACGCGAAAAATGGGTAGGCATGATGTGCCCGGGGTTCCCGAATTTTGGCGTGTGGGCCAAACCCGGCGCCGGGTTCGTGTGCCTGGAACCGTGGCAGGGCCGGTGCGAAGACTGCGGGTATGAGGGCGATTTTGCCGCCCGGCCCGGGGTGGTGACCCTATCCCCCGGCGGCACATTTACAAAAGAATACCACATTCTGGCCCCGTAAGAAAGAAGAAGGCCCCGGGAAACAAGCCCGGGGCCATTTTTATGCGTCGGTTGTGAGGCTAGGCGGCATATTGGCGGCCAGCACGGCGCGCATGCGGTCCATATCCACGGGTTTGGCGATGTGGCCGTTCATGCCCGCCTGCCGGGCGGCGAGAACATCGTCTTCAAATGCATTGGCCGTCATGGCAAAAATGGGGATGGACGCCGCGTCTTCCCGATCCAGCGCCCGGATGGCTTTGGCGGCGCCGTAACCGTCGAGCACCGGCATTTGGATATCCATCAAAATGGCGTCAAAGGTGCCGGGCGGCGCGTTTTGGAACGCTTCCACCGCCTGCTGCCCGTTTTCCACCGGGAACACGGTGGCGCCTTCCAGCTGCAGCAGCTCCTGGGCGATTTCGCGGTTGAGCATGTTGTCTTCCGCCAGCAGGAAGTGGAGCCCCTGCAGGGTAAACGGAGCACCATTGTCATCCGGTGCGGTTGCAGCGGGGGCCGGGGCCTGTTCGGCCGCCTGGCAGGGCAATAGCACCGTAAAAACGGAGCCCTTCCCTTGGGTGCTGCTCACTTCGATATGCCCGCCCATCATCTGCACCATGTGGCGGGTGATGGCCATGCCCAGCCCCACGCCGCTGACCTTTCCGGTCATGGACGTGTCTTCCCGTTCAAAGGGCAAAAAGAGCCGTTTTAAAAAGTCCGGCGCCATGCCGATGCCGGTATCGGACACGGTAAAGCGGTAGAGCAGCGTGCCGTCGTCTTTGGCGGGGAGCTCTTCCACTTGCAGGGTGATGGTGCCCCCGGCGGGGGTGTATTTGACGGCGTTGGACAGGAGGTTATTGAGGATTTGGTCCAGGCGGCTGCCGTCCAGCAGCACCCACTGGTGGGTCAGGGTGGGTTCCCGCAGCACAAACTGCTGGTGCTGGGCTTCCGTTTGCAGCCGGAACAGGGCCGCCGTTTCCTGTACATGGGATCGAAGATCCATGGGGGCGGGGCGCAGTTCCATTTTGCCCTGTTCGATTTTGGCGGTATCCAGCACTTCGCTGATCAGGTGCAAAAGCTGCTGGGAGGCGGCGGTGATTTTCGTTACGCAGTCGTCCACCCGTTCGGGGTCGTGGCGGTACTGTTTGGCCATGGCGGCAAAGCCGATCACGGCGTTCATGGGGGTGCGCATGTCGTGGCTCATCCGCGACAGGAAATCACTCTTGGCCTGGTTGGCCTGGCGGGCGCTTTGCAGGGATTCCTGCAATAGCCGGTTTTTCTCCAGTTCGGCGCACTTGGTGTCGTGGATCTGCCGGAAAGCCAGGATCACCGGTTCCTGGCCCGAGGCGTCCGGCGCTGTCAGGGCTTCGGCGCTGACCCACCGGGGGCCGTCTTCGCCCCGGCGCTCATATTCCAGATACAGCCGCCCCCCCTGGTGCAGGGCCTGCAGCCGTGAAAGGGAAAAGATGTCGCAGAAGGTTTTCCAGTCCTCCGCCCGGTACACCGTGGGATGGATCATGGCGAGAAAATCCGAGTAGGTTTTAATTGGAGGCCCTTTCTTTTTAGGCGGCGGGGCCAGTTTGAGCACATCGCACCGGTTGCGCACGGCATCCACCTGTACCAGGCAGTCGTACGTTTGGCCCACCGCTTCCAGGCTGCGCTGCACCTGGCGGTTCTGCCGCAGGGTGTAATAATTGCGCAGGCACAGGTAGATGATGATGAGCAAAAACAGCCCCTGGAACAAAAGCTGCACGTAAAACAGCGTGGTGGCGTCTTGGGTGATGACCGACCGGGGAATGATGACAAGAAATGTCCAATTGTCGCTGGTGCGGATATAGTACATCTGGTACCGGTCCTGGGCCCCGTCCCACCGGTACATGCCCCGGTTGCCGGTCAGGTTGGCCAGCAGTGCGCGGTAATCGTCGGGGGTGAAATCATCTAATCCGCAGGAGACGTGTTCCTGGCCGATGGACTGGCGCAGCACCACGTTCCCGTCCTGGTCGACCACCGTGGCCGTGCCGGGGAACGCGTCGCTGCCTTCCTGCCAGTCGACTTGTATGTCACCCACCCGGATGTCCAGGGCCAGCACGCTTTCCCCGTCGGACAGTAACTTTGACAGGCTGATCATGGTGGTGCCGGTGCGGGCATCGTTATATACCTGGGAACGGGCCACGGTGCCGGGGGATTGCAGCGCCTGCCGGTACCAGGGGCGGGAATAGATATCATAGGTCTCATCCGGCTGCCAGCCGCTGCTATATACCCCTTGTCCCCGGATGACGCCGTACAGGCCGCTTTCGTCGTACTGCATGGTTTCGTTATATTCCTGGGAAAAAGAGGTGATCCAGTCTTCAATATCGCTGGCGGTGCGGCCGTCTGCCAGCATGGTGTCGGCCATATACACGGCGTCTTCCAGGATTTGGTTATATTGTTGCAGCAAAGCGTCGATCTGGGTGTGCAGGTAGTCGGCGGTCATGGTACCGAGGCGGTTAGCGGACCGGTAGGCCGTGGAGCCGGAGGTGTATACCCCCAAAAAGGCGATGGCGCTCATCACCAGAAACAGCACAATGCTCTGCACCGCAAAGCGGCGGTTATAGTTGCGGGACCCTTTCATAGTACATAGGTTCCTCCTTCCCCGGAGTAAAACATCTTGTTCTATTATACCCGTCTGGCATGGCGCTGGCAAGAAAAACGCCGCTATGCCCCAAAGGCAGGTGGGGGCCGTGAAAACAGGTATTGGACGGGACGGGGTGGGGGCTGTATAATAAAAGACAAGAAGAACCCGTGGGGAAGGAGCGTTTTCGATGGAAAAAACCCGGTTGGGGCAAAGTGGTCTTATGGTGTCGCGCCTGTGTTTGGGGTGCATGGGGCTGGGGGATTCCGGCAAGGGCCCCCACCGCTGGACCGTGGGGCTGGACGAAAGCCGCCAGATTCTGCACCGGGCGCTGGAAAAGGGGATCAATTTCTTTGATACCGCCGCCGCATACCAGGGGGGCACCAGCGAGCAATATGTGGGGAAAATCCTGGGGCAACTGGTCCCCCGGCAAGACGTGGTGGTGGCCACCAAGTTTTTGCCCCGCGGGAAAGAGGAGATTGCCGCAGGTATCAGCGGGCAGGAACATATCGCCCAAAGCCTGGAGCGCAGTTTGCAGCATTTGGGCATGGACTATGTGGATTTGCTGATTTTGCACATGTGGGATTACCACACGCCGCTGTCGGACATCATGGAAGGGCTGCACCGGCAGGTGAAGGCCGGTAAAGTGCGGGCTGTGGGGATTTCCAACTGCTTTGCGTGGCAGCTGATGAAAGCCAACGCCCTGGCAAAGCAAGAGGGATGGACGCCGTTTGTCAGCATACAGGGCCACTATAACCTGTTGTTCCGGGAGGAAGAGAGGGAAATGGTGCCCCTGTGCCGGGAGGAACACATAGCGCTCACCCCCTACAGCGCCCTGGCCGGGGGACGGCTGGCCCGGCCGGTGGGCCAAAGCACCGAGAGGCTGCGGCTGGACGCGTATGCCCGGGAAAAATACAGCCCCTGCGCCGCGCAGGATGCCGAAATCATCCGCCGGGTGGAGAAAATCGCCCACGAAAAGGGCGTGAGTATGACCCAGGTGGCGCTCAGATGGCTGCTCAGTAAAACCGACAGCCCCGTAGTGGGGGCCACCCGGCCTGAACAGGTGGACGGGATGGCAGCGGCCCTTGCTGTGCACCTGACACAGGAAGAAAGCCGCTTTTTGGAAGAAGCCTACACACCCCACCCGCTGGTGGGCGTGATGGCCGAAAATACCCCGTAACGAAAAAAGCCCCGCGCTTAGGGTGAACCGCCCCTGTAAAAACGGACAATAGACAAAGTACCCCCTGATGTAGGAA
>CAKNOA010000050.1 GCA_930990065.1 uncultured Clostridia bacterium
CGGCCCCGACGGCACCGGCTGCGGCCAAACCGGCGGCTCCGGCCCCGACGGCACCGGCTGCGGCCAAACCGGCGGCTCCGGCCCCGACGGCACCTGCGGCGGTAAAACCGGCAACCCCGGTTCCGAAAGCCCCGGCTGCGGCCAAACCGGCCACTCCGGCTCCGAAAGCCCCGGCTGCGGCCAAACCGGCCATTCCGGCTCCGAAAGCCCCGGCTGCGGCCAAACCGGCTACCCCGGCTCCGAAAGCCCCGGCTGCGGCCAAACCGGCCACTCCGGCTCCGGCGGCACCGGCTGCGGTCAAACCGGCTACTCCGGCCCCGAAAGCGCCAGAATCGAAAAGGCCAATGCCTTTACACTGCCCCCATTGTGGAGCGGCGTTACTTCCCAGTCAGGCCTTTTGTACCCGGTGTGGCCAGAAAGTACGGCTATAAAAGACCGATTTATTGTATAATCACACAGGATTCTACAAATAGTTATTAAAACACCCGATGGAACACGGTTTCCACCGGGTGTTTTTTTGTAGACATCACGCACAGAACAAAGAAAGACATAATCCGAACAGGCCCGGTGGGCGGGAACAGAAAAAAGCCGTGTTATAATATTTTCATAGAATCGGAGGGAGAGAAACGGACAAAATGGATAAAATATCCCTTTTCTTTAGGAAAAGGCCCGTTTTGTCAGTTTTCTTTTTTGGAGCGAAGGGGAGAAGGCTTTATGGAAAAGAGGAAAAGAGAAAGGCGCAGTTATACCATTCGGGCGCTGCGCCGGGTGGTACTATTCGGTTTTATTTTTCCGGTTTTGTTCATGCAACTGCTGCAGAATTATTTTGCCCTGGAGTCTTTTGTGCGGGAAGTGGAACAAGGGGGTAAAAGCACCATTTATCTGTATCAAAATCAGCTGGAAACCAGTATGGCACGGATTGAAAAAACGGTAGCCAGCTACTGGGCCCAGGACTATAGCCATGGGCGCATGTTGTATACCCAGAGTGATTTGGATGCATTGGGCTATACCTATACCATTATTAACCAATATAAAACCCTCATGCTGGGGGAAACGACGCTGGCGGCCATGTTTCTGGTTTCCCGGCCGAATGAGCTGATTCGGTCCACGTGCGACCAAAATTATACGACGTATCAAGAGCGGCAGGATATGCAGGCGTATGCAGCCCAGGTGTTGTCAAACAGCGAAGAAGAAATTCAAAAAGGATGGCAGCCTCGCCGGATGGGGGACCGCTATTTTCTGGTGCGGGTGATGGGCAACGAAAAAGCCTGCACCATTTGTTTTTTAAATTTGGACGATACGGTCAAGCCCCAGGATGCCCCGTATATGTCTGATGGGGCCATGCTGCTGTATGCTGACAAAGAGGGCAAGGCTATTACATCATCGGATTGGGTTAGGGAGCAGTCGATTTCCCTGTTGCCGCTGGATTCTTCCTTTTCCGTTTCGGGTTCACCGCTTTATCTGGTAGTAAAAACGTGGTCGGAAAAAAGCGGCATGTACGTCGTTTTTCTGGAAGCGTATCCCGGTGGACTGCAAAATATGGGGTGGATTTTGCTTGTAACGCTGGTCTTTTCGGCTATTATCATGGCACTGATCCCCGTACTGTTTACTAGGATCAAGAGCCTATATATCCGTCCGCTGGAAGGGATGACCGAGGTTTTGCAGGCCATACGGGGGGGAGATTTAGCTAGGCGGTTCCCGGTGAATCATCGGGTACAGGAACTGAAACAGGTGTGTGTTTCCTTTAACCAGATGATGGACGAGATGAAGGGGCTGAAAATCCAGGCGTACGAAACGGAACTACAGCGCCGGTATGCGGAACTGCAGTATTTGCAGTTGCAAATTAGCCCGCACTTTTTCCTCAATTTTTTAAAAAGCCTGTATGCCATGGCCCAGCGCAAACGCTTTGACCGGATTCAGCAGGCCATTTTGCTGTTTTCCGATTATGTGCGCTATATGTTTTACGACAATACCCAAACGGTACCGCTGAGCACCGAACTGCATCACGTAGAAAATTATCTGGATTTACAGCGGTATATGACGTTAAAGGATATCCGCTGTTCCATGCAGGTCGATGATGAAGTGCGCCAGGCGTTAGTGCCGGTTTTATGTGTGCAGACCTTTATTGAAAACAGCTGCAAATACGCAATCGTGCCGGGCAAGGAATTGGTCATTGAGGTACGAGTGCTGTGGTTGCAATCGGAAGAAGGCGACCAGGTGGCCATTTCGGTCAGTGACAATGGGCCCGGGCTGCCGCCGGATGTATACGAAGAATGCACAAAAGACCTGGTGTTTGAAAAAAAGGAAAACCATGTGGGCATTCGCAATATCCGTCAGCGGCTGTATCTGCTGTATGGAGAAAAAGCCGGGTTTGTGTGTATGAACCAGGAAACAGGGTGTCAGTTCGAAATTATTCTGCCCCTGCAAAAACCGGGCCAAGAGCCTACAGACGAGAAAGGGGAAGCATTGTGACCGTCTTAGTTGTGGATGACCAGCCGGATGTGGTACGGGGCATTCTGGAGGGGGTCGACTGGAAAAAACTGCACATCGACCGTGCCCTGGGGGCCGGCAGTGCCGAAGAAGCCAAAGGGATTTTCAAAACCCAGCAGGTGGATATTTTGCTGTGCGATATTGAAATGCCGGCCGAAAACGGGATAGAGCTCTGCGCTTGGGTACAGCAGCACGATCCCATGGTGCGCTGTATTATTTTGACATCCCATGCCGAATTTTCGTGTGCCCAGCAGGCGCTGAAACTGGGGGCCAGCGATTATATTTTGCAGCCCGCCCGGTACGAAGTTATTGAAAACGCTTTGCAGAAAGCCATGTTGGAACAGTGGGAAAAAAAGAGCCTGTCGGCGTATTCGAAACAGGCTATGCAGGAAGAAAAGCGGTATAGCCGCCACGTGCTACAGGATTTTTTGTCGGGTCTGCGGCCCGCGGAGGATACAGCCCGGTGTCTGTTACCCTTTGGGTTCCAGGTACAGCCAGACACGGTGTGCCAGTGTGTGCTGATCCAGCGCTTTGCCTGGACGAAGGAACCGTGGGAAACGGAATTGCTGCTGTACGCCATGCAGAATGTGGTGGAGGAAGTCATGGAGCCTGCCGTCGGGCAAAGTATGGCTCTGTACTGGCCACCGGATCAGTACGGGCTTTTACTTGTGTACCGTCCAGACCAGATAGCCGGGAAGAACCCGGAAGGTATGGCGTTGTTTGCCCGGTTCTGCCGGGAAGAAGCGGGGCTTCAGGCGGCGATTTATGCGGATACACCGGCTATATTTGCCAACATGCCCGCCTCCCTTACCCGGCTGCAGGCCTGCAGCCGGGATAACGTGACCGGGCAGGAGGACGTTTTTTCCACAGGCATCAGCCGCCAAACGCTGCCGGATCCGCCGGATTTGACCCGGTGGAAAAACCTGTTGCGGCAGGGGGGCTGCACGGAGCTGGTAGAAAAGGAAATCGAAGGGTATTTGCAGGATCTGGCCGGGCGGGGGCTTTTAAACAGCGAAGCGCTCCGGCGGTTTCATGAAGATTATCTGCAGATGTTCTTTGCCCTGATGCAGGAATACCAGGACAGTGCCCACGAGGTCTTCCGGGAAACGTACGATTACGAATTGATGCTGCAGTCAGGGGAATCGCTGAAAAAATTGCGGCAGTTTATCCACTTTACCCTGACATATTTGCGGGAAAAAGCGGAACCGGAAACCGGTGGCCGGGCCCAGATTGACCGGGTGTTGGAATTTATTCACCAGAACATCCAGCGCAACATTGGCCGCAAAGAAATTGCCCAGGCCGTATACCTGAACCCGGAATACCTGTCGCGGCTGTTTAAAAAAGAAATGCATATCGGGCTGACAGAATATTTAACCCAGGAGCGTATGAAAATCGCCCAAACGTTACTGCGCAGTACCACGCTGCCCATTGGGCTGGTGGCTTCCCGGGTGGGATATGTGAATTTTTCGCACTTCGCCCGGATTTTTAAAAAGGAATACGGGGTGTCGCCGTCCGAATATCGCCAATCCTCCCGCAAAGAGCAGTCATAAAAAGGTGGGTGGTCATTTTTGGAACAGCGGGATGTCATTTGCCGGGCAGAAGAGAGAAAGAAAAAGTCGGTATAATGGCGGTGTTCTTAAAACAAAGTGGCGAATCTTTAGAAGATTTGCCGAAAAAGAGCAGCCCGGGGGTGACGCGGAATTTTGGGCCCGGGTTTGCCGCAACAAAGGGAGGAAGCAACGTATGAAAAAGATTCTGGCAGCTCTTCTGGCAGCCAGCCTGTGTGCGGGCGCATTTGCAGGGTGCAGCGGCGACAGCGGTACGAGCAGTACGCCATCAGGCGGCACCGGCGGTGGTGGTGGGGACGGCACCACGGATTACAGCCAACAGGAAGCGTACACCGTCAAACTGATGATACCCGGGGATGCCAAAACCGAGGATTGTCAGGAGGTATCCGAAGCCGCCAGCAAGATTCTGGAGGAAAAATTCAACACCACCCTGGACATTGTGCGTGTGGGCTTTGGCAGTTACCCGGACCAGGTGAACCTGATGTTCTCGTCCGGGGAAAAACTCGATCTGCTGTACAACAACCGCGACATCTTTGTGTCGGCGGTCAACAACGGCCAGATCGTGGAAATGACACCTTACCTGGAAGAATACGGCAAAGATTTGCTGGAACAGATCCCGCAGGAACGCTGGGATTGTACATCCATTGACGGTAAAGTGTATGCCGTACCGGCCAACAAGGAAATTGCCGTGAGCTGGGGCTTTGCCTGCGTAAAAGAAATGGCCGATGCGACCGGTGTGGATTACAGCAATATTAAAACCGAAGAAGATTTGCTGCCGCTGCTGCGGGCTGCGAAAAAAATGTATCCCGATGTCTGGCCGGTGGTAGCGAGTTACGGCGGCATGAGCACCATGAACACAAACGACGACCTGGGTGCCGATATCGGTTCGCTGGAAGACTGCACCGACAGCAGCAATACCACCGTCGTAAACTGGTATGCCACCGATGCGTTCCGCGAAATCTGCGAACGGCGGTATGAATGGGCACAGGAAGGTTTGATTATTCCCGATGCCTCTTCCACCTCGGAAGACGCTTCGGCCCAAATCGCTTCCGGTAAGGGCTTTGGCATGTTCACCAACACTAAACCCGGCATTGAAAACGAACTGGAAAAGAAGACCACCAAAGAAATGCTGGTCTTTACTCTGACGCCGGTGTACACCACCACTACCCGTCTGGATATTCTGTGGTATGTGGCGCACAACAGCGAAAAACCGGAACGTGCTGTGCAGGTGCTCAACGAACTGTACACCAATCCGGAACTGGAAAATATCTGCATCAACGGGATCGAAGGCAAACACTTCGAAGTCAAAGATGCCGATAAAGGCATTGTGGGGTATCCCGAAGGTGTGGACGGCACCAACACCGGGTATCCGTCGTATCCCTGGGCTTGGCCGAACGAAATGATTTCGTACATCTGGGACGGCGATCCGGAAGATTTGTGGACCGCGACCGATGAATGGAACAAAGCAGCGGTGATCTCCCCGGCTATGGGCTTTAGCTGGAACAATAGCAGTGTGCTCAACCAGGTAACGGCTTGCACCAACGTAAAGAGCAAATATGAAAACGCGCTGGTCACCGGCTCGATTGATCCCGACGAAGCGATCCCGCAGTTCCTGCAAGAACTGGAAGATGCGGGTGTCAACGACATCATCGCCGAGAAGCAGAGACAGCTGGACGAATACCTGGCCAATAAAGAATAAAACCAGCCGGTTTCGCACCCGGACTGTGATCCCGGTCTGCTTGCGAAAATCTGCCGGGCCCGGCCCGGTCCGGCGGACAACGATGATCCGGCGGGCTATTGGCAAGTAAACAAGGCGGAACCTGTCACTGCGGTGCCGGTTCCGCCCTTTGTTTTGTCAAAAGAGAGCCGAAGAAGGAGGAAAACCCATGGTGGAAGTACACAAAAAGAGCCTATGGAAGCGCCTGCGCCCCTATTTCCCTCTGTACCTGATGATGGTGCCGGGCGCCATCTATTTAATTATCAATAACTACATCCCCATGGCGGGTATCACCATTGCCTTTGAACAGTTTAATTACAGCAAAGGTATGTGGGGCAGCCCGTTTGTGGGACTGAAAAACTTTGAATTCCTGTTTAAAACCAAAGACGCATGGATTATCACCCGCAATACCCTGCTATATAATATGGCGTTTATTGTGCTGGGCACCGTGCTGGCCATTGCCGTGGCCATCCTGCTCAACGAGATCCATTCCTCGCTGGCTAAAAAGATCTATCAAACGACCATCCTGGTACCGTTTTTGATCTCCATTGTGGTGGTCAGCTACCTGGTCTACGCGTTTTTGAGCAGTGATTCCGGCTTTATCAACAATTCGATTTTAAAGCCTTTGGGCATGGAATCCGTTTCCTGGTATACGTCGCCTCAGTACTGGCCCTTTATTTTGATCCTTGTCAACGTCTGGAAAGGGCTGGGGTATAACTGCATTATCTACTACGCTACGCTGGTGGGGATTGATAAAGGGTATTACGAAGCGGCGGTCATCGATGGGGCCAACCGCTGGCAGCAAGTGGTGCATGTAACCCTGCCGTCGCTCAAACCCACGATCATCACCCTGACGCTGATGGCTGTCGGGAAAATTTTCTATTCCGATTTTGGCCTGTTCTATCAGGTGCCCATGAATTCCGGTCCGTTGATGGATGTGACCAATACTATCGATACGTATGTATACCGCGGATTGATGTCGCTGAACAACATCAGCATGTCGTCGGCCGCCGGTGTGTATCAGTCGCTGGTTGGGTTTTTGCTGGTGCTCACGGCCAACTGGGTTGTGAAAAAGCTCAGCCCCGACAACGCGCTGTTCTAAAGGAGGCGAATTTTTATGGTCGATAAAGGAAGAGCATTCCAGATCGTGGCAAACATTATCATGATCCTTCTGGTGTTGTTTTGCCTGATTCCCTTTGTGCTTTTGATTGTTTCATCCATTACCCAGGAAACCTGCCTGATCCGCAACGGGTACAGCTTTTTCCCCGAACAGATTGATTTTGCCGCCTACCGGTATTTGCTGGTGGATTCAACCAGTATTGTGCGCGGCTATATCCTGTCGGCGCTGGTAACGGTGGTAGGTACGGTGGGCAACCTAACCCTGACCACCCTGTTTGCGTATCCGTTGTCGCGCAAAGATTTGCCCGGGCGCAACTATTTGGCCTTTTTCCTGTTTTTCACCATGCTGTTTAACGGCGGGCTGGTGCCGTCGTACATCATGTGGACGCAGATTTTCCACATCAAAAATACCCTGGCGGCGTTGATTTTTCCCAACCTGTTCATGGGCGCGTTCTACGTTATTATGATGCGCACGTACTTTAACACCAATATTCCCGATGCGGTCATTGAAGCGGCCCGGATTGACGGCGCCGGGGAATTGAGAATTTTGTTCCGTATCGTTATGCCCATGTCCATTCCCATTATTGCCACGCTGGCGCTGCTAGTAGGGCTGGGGTACTGGAATGACTGGCTCAACGGCCTTTATTACATCAACCAGGATAGCCTCTACTCCATTCAGGTGTTGCTCAACCGCATGCTGATGGACGTGCAGTTCCTGATGAGCAACACCAACGCGGCCCAGAACCTGCAAAGCCAGGACTTTGTGCTGCCGTCTACGGGAATCAAGATGGCGGTGGCCGTCATGGGTGCGTTGCCCGTTTTGATCATTTACCCGTTCTTCCAGCGGTATTTCATCAAAGGCATTGTGATTGGCGCCGTAAAAGGGTAAAAAACTGCGATTGATAAGGAACAAAGCCGCCTGTTCGGCCCGATGCATTGACAAACACAGGCGGCTTTACTACGCTATAAGAAGAGCCGGGCACTGCCCGCGAAAGGAGACGACTATTTATGGAAAACCGGTTTACGCATGACCAGTCGGTATATACCCAGCCGCTGGATGACCCCCAGGCGGCAGTCTTGTCCACCGTGGGGCTTGTGCCCGATGCAAACGGTGTGGTGGATGTAACCGAACGGCTTCAGCGCTTGCTTGACGGTGTAAAACGCCGGGACCATCGGGGGATTGTACTGATCCCCCAGGGGAAATATGCCATCAGCCGCACGGTGTATCTGCCGCGGGCGGTGCGCATGATTGGGTACGGTAAGGAGCGGCCGGAATTTATTCTGCGCGAAAATACCCCCGGCTTCCAACAGGCCCCCACGGATGACAAGGGGCAGGCGGTTTACATGTTCTGGTTTACCGGAAACGCCCCTATGGAAGCGGGGACCATTCAGGATGCGAACCCCGGCACGTTTTATAGCGCCGTATCGAATATCAATTTTACCATCGAAAAAGGGAACCCGGCGGCCGTGGCGCTGCGGGCGCATTTTGCCCAGCATGGATTTGTCAGCCACTGTGTGTTCCGGATTGGGGATGGCAAAGCCGGGATTTTCGATGTGGGCAACGAAATGGAAAACCTGCACTTCATCGGTGGTACCTATGGGATCTATACGACCAAGTGTTCCCCCGGGTGGCCGTTCGTGCTAGTAAACAGCGAATTTGAAGGTCAACGCGAGGCTGCCGTTTCTTCCCGGGAATGCGGCCTGACATTCAGCCGGGTGCGGTTTGCCCATGTGCCGGCCGCCCTTACCGTGATGGACGGCTACTGGGAAAAGGTGTGCTGGAAAGATTGCGTGCTGGAGGATATCACCGGCCCGGCGCTGCGCATCGCACGGGAAGAAAACAGCTGCACCCAGGTAAATTTGCGCCATGTGCTTGTGCGGCGCACGCCGGTACTACTCCTTGGCAAAGTGAGCGGGAAAACTCTGCCCGGCCGGGAGGAGGAAAGCTGGCTCGACAGCCTGTGTGTGGGCGACACCGTTACGCTGGAAAATGCCGGAGAACCGCCAAAGCGGGTGTGGGACAGCACGTTTTCGCCGGTTTCCGACTGGGAGAACGCCATTTCGTCCCTGCGGGAAGAAGTGCCCCTGCTGCCGCCCCAGGAAACCTGGCGCAATGTGCGGGACTGGGGCGCCATGGGGAACGGTACACACGACGACACCGCCGCGCTGCAGCGGGCCCTAGATGAAGGCGGGCCCGTTTACTTGCCCCAGGGCATGTACCGCGTGACGGATACCCTTATAATGCGGCCGGATTCGGCGCTGATCGGCATGAACCCCATTTCCACCCAGCTCATACTGGACGAAAACAGCCCGGCGTTTGCGGGGGTGGGCCCGGCGAAAGCCGTGTTGCAAACCAGCGCGGGCGGCCACGATGTGGTCAATGGCCTTGGCATCGACACCGCCTGCCGCAATCCCCGGGCCGTGGGGTGCCGGTGGACGGCCGGGGTGGATTCGTACATGAACGATGTGAAGTTCGTCGGCGGCCATGGGCAGATCACTCCGCAGCAGGAAAACGTGCCGGTGTATAATGACAGCCGTACCGCCGATGTGGACCCGCAGCGCCCGTGGGACGTACAGTACCCCAGTTTGTGGATTACCGCCGGGGGCGGCGGCGTGTTTAAAGATGTGTGGAGCGCCAGCACCTATGCCCTGGCGGGTTTTATGGTTTCGGAAACGGAAACGCCTGGGGTCATGTACCAAGTGTCGGTGGAACACCATGTGCGCCATGAAATCCTGTTGCGGCGGGTGAAAAACTGGCAGTTTTATGCCATGCAGACCGAAGAAGAGGTGGCCGAAGGCAGCGAGTGCCAGCCGTGGGAACTGTCGGACTGCCGCGATTTGATTTTCGGTAACGTGTACGCGTTCCGTGTGATTTGGGTGGACCGTCCGTATCCCTGTGTAATGAAAGCCTGGGGTTGTGAAAACCTTGTGTTTATGAATGTCCACAACTACACCCAGATGAAGTATACCATCGAAAACTTTTACCGGGATATGGATACCGGCCGCACCGTGGGGTATTGGCAGATGAGCCGCCTGGTTGTGGGCGAAAAAGCGCCCGGCTGTACGCTGCCTGTGGCCCCCCATCAGCCGGTGCTGCTCAGTGATGGGCTGGATGCTGCCGACGGGCTGTGTGCCGGGCCGGATGGCACCGTGTTTGTGTGCGATAGCCGGCTGCACCGGTTGTACCGGTGGGACCCGAAAGCGGGGGCCTTATCGCTCCTAACCGTGCTGCCGTTCCGGCCGCTTTCCCTGTGGTGCGATACGGCGGGGCACCTTTTGATGGTGACGGAGTATAAACCCGTGCCCGATTCCACCGTGGACGGCCATCGGGAAATGGATAGCGACGGCTACGAAGACCGGGTGGCGACATCCGGCGGGTGCTACTTCCCGTTCTTCCGGATGGACCGGCAGATTCGGGTGTGCGCCCTTGACCCGGAACACCCGGAGGACAGTTTGCAGGTGCTGCCCGTAAGGAAAACGGCCGATGCCGCACCGGAAACGCTCTTGTACCCCATGAACCAGTGGCGGGACGACGGGGACATGATGATGTCGTTCGGCACGGCGGAACCGCTGTGCTACCCGGCCCCCGACGGGAAAACCGCCGTGGCCCATCACCCGGGGCTGGCCCGGGCCACAGGCCTTGCGCCCCTTGTGGTTGGGCAGGAAGCACTCCTTGTGGATGAATACAATAAGTGCATCGTAAAGGTGCAAGTCGAAAAAGACTTTGTTTTAACTCATCCCCACATTGTGCTCGAACGCGGGGAGTATAGCGTGGCGAAGACGGCCGACGGCACCATGTATGTGCCCGATTCTCTGTTGTATGGCGGTAAAGCGGGCGAAACGCCGTGTGCTTGGCGGCTGCCCCACCGCCCGGCCGGGGTGCTGGTGAGCGATGACGGCGCCTATTTATACATCACGGCGCGCGAAGCTTTCTATGCCATGCGCCTGATAAAATAACCTGTAAACCGTATAGCGGCCAGCCTTCTCAACATGGAAGAAGGCTGGCCGTTGCTTTTCCCTGTTTCGTCAGGTATACTGAAAGCGAAAGGAGCGTGACGCCCATGGTCCTGATAACGGAGCGGCTTATTTTGCGCCCCTGGGAAGACGGGGACGCGGCGGATTTATACCAATACGCAAAAGATGAACGTGTGGGCCCCATGGCCGGATGGGCGCCCCACAAAGATGAAAAAGACAGCCTTACGATCATTCGCACGGTGCTGTCTCAACCGGAAACCTATGCCGTGGTACCAAAAGAAACCGGCCGCCCGGTGGGCAGCGTGGGCATCCATAAAAAGAGCGGCGAAAACGAAGCCGAAATCGGCTGCTGGATCGCCGTGCCGTACTGGGGGCAGGGGCTTATCCCCGAAGCGGTCCGGCGGCTATTACGCCGGTGTTTTGAAGAACTCCATTGTGAAACGGTGTGGTACAAGTATTATGACGGCAACGAAAAATCCCGGCGGGTGCAGGAAAAGTGCGGGTTTTCGTACCACCATACCGAAAAACAAAAGCTCACTTTATTGGGTGACAGGCGGGATACCCACGTCTGCTGCCTGACCCGCCAGGCGTATGAAGCGGGCAAGCCCAAAATAGGTTTGGCCCAATCGGGAGGGGAATACGATGAACGGTAACCTTGAACCGTGGCTTGCGCAGTACCGGCAAGCCGTGGAACAAGCCTTTCAAGGGCGCATCTGGTTTATGGGGCTGCAGGGCAGCTATGGGCGCGGCGAAGCGACCGAGCATAGCGACATCGATGTGGTACTGATTTTGGATACCGTATCGCCCGAAGACCTGGAACAGTACAGCCGCCTGCTGGATACACTGCCCATGCGGGAGATGGTATGCGGGTTTGTGTCGGGAAAACGGGAGCTGTTTGCCTGGGAGCGGTCGGATTTATTCCAGTTTTGTCGGGATACGGTACCGCTGGTGGGGTCACTTGACGATATACTGGCGCAAATAGGGAAAGAGGACGTGCGCCGGGCGATCCGCATAGGGGCTTGTAACCTCTATCACCTGTGTGCTCACAACTTGGTTCATGAAAAAAGCGCCGAAATAGTGAAGGAGTCGTATAAAATGGCGGCCTTTACGTTACAGGCCATTGCCTTCTGGCAAACGGGCCGGTATGAAAAGAAAAAGCGGGCGCTGCTGCCCCTTTTGGCCCCGCAGGACCGCGCGATTTTGCAAGCGGGAATGGAACTAAAGGGGAAAAATCTTTCCTGGGAAGAGGGGAAACCTTACGCACAACGCCTGCTTTTGTGGGCGTCGCGATGGATAGGAGGTATGGACGATGGCGAAGTTGGAATATGAATGGTACGGGGATTTTTATGAGGCCCTGGCCCGGATTGAAAACGGTATTTTGGCGGGGAGTTTTTCGGCGTCCCTGGAAGAGAGCAGCGATTTTGTCAGCGGCAACGCCCGGTGCAGTGTGCGGGTATTCGAACGGTACAGCTTTCTTGGCAGCAACCGCGTCAGTTTAAGCGTCACGCTGTTCCAGGGGGCGGACGGGATCACGCACCTGTCGGCCGTCACGTCTGGCGGCAGCCAGGCCATGTTCTTTAAAATCAACACCTGGGGAGAAGATGCTTTCCTTGACAAACTGCGGGACGTATTGAAAGGATAAGAACACCGAATGATGGAAGTGGTATTCAGTGAAAGTGCCGGTGGGGCCCTGGCGGTGGCGCTGGGAAAAGGAAAACCAATAGGCGGTGTTTCGGCCTATATTGGCATGACAAAGGAAGAGCAAAAGCAGTGGGAAGAAAAGGAGCGCCGTAACTGGGACGCGGCGGAACTTCTTCCCGGAAGCCGTGACGATCAAATGGTACTGCCCCTGATGCTCAGTGTGGGGGACATTGACGAACAGCGCCCCGGCCCAAAACGGCGGGAAGCCCTGCGGCGGCTTTTTGCGGTGTACCCGGAAGAGGGGGATAAAGCTGCCGAAACTATGGTGGAAACGGCCCGGCATACTCTTGGTATCTTGCTAAGCCGTGCGGGACAAGGGGAAAGAATCCGGCTTTATTACAGCGATCAATCCGACGAAGCCTGCGGTGCCTGGTGGCTGATGAACCAGCTCACCGAAGCGGGGCTGGCAAATGCGGCGGTGACGGCAGTGAAATTGCCGCCTTTTTGGCAAACCCCGGCGGGCGATATTCTCGAGCCCACCGCATGGGGCGAGGTGCCGCCCCACCAGTGGGGGCACCTCGCCCGGCAGGGCCAAACATGGAAAAGTGACCTCATTCGGCACCTATCGGAACAATGGCAGCAGCGAAAAAGGGAAAATGCCCCTTTGCGCGCCGTGATAAATGGCAGCCTGATCAGTGTGCCGGATACCCTGTATGATCCGCTGATCCGGCAGGCAATCGAGGAGCAGGCACCGGTGTTCCGGCAGGCGGCTGTCATCGGGCAGGTACTCATGCGGAGCCACGGCTGCATGGGGGACGCATGGATCGCTATGCGCATGGAGGAAATGATCCGGCGGGGCGAATTATCCGCCGTCACAATCCCGGCAAGCGGTGATCCAACGTACCACCGGTTGCTGCGCAAAAGAACGAAATAAACGGATAAAAACCGGCCTCCTTTTTGGGGGCCGGTTTTTTTTGGAACCAATCGAAAGGCTTTGACATACGCTGTTGGCAGGGGGATTTGTCCGCCCATGATCATTTTGGAAAGGAGCTTTCAAAAACGTGAAAGACGATATGATGCCGGCCTTCCCGCCGGAATACTCCCTTGCCATGGCGTATGTCCCGTTCCAATCCTGGGGCCAGACCTACGCAGACGAAGAAGCGCTGAAAGCCGGTACCCTTTATCCCGAACTGAATAAACCGTTCCTGTGCGGAAAGGGGGAGGCCTGTGACTGAACGTGAACGGATGCTCCGGCGCATCCAGGCTACCCAGTTTGCCCTGTGGGAATTGCACGTGTACCGGGATACCCACCCCGCCTGCCGGGAAGCCGCCGCCAAATATAAGGAGACGGAAGCGCGGCTGAAGGAAAGACGGGCGCAGTATGAGGAAAAATACGGCCCACTGGATGAACGCACCGAAACCGGGAACCGCTGGGCCTGGATCCGCAACCCGTGGCCGTGGCAGCTTGAGGAGGAGGATTAACGGATGTTTGTCTATGAGAAAAAATTGCAGTATCCGGTCCGAATCAAAAATCCCAACGCCGCGTTGGCCAAACTGATTTCGGCCCAATATGGCGGCCCCAACGGGGAACTGGGGGCATCCTTGCGGTATTTGAGCCAGCGGTACGCCATGCCGTACCCGGAACTGACCGCCGTGCTCAACGATATTGGCACGGAAGAATTGGGACACCTGGAAATGGTGGGTACCATTGTGTACCAGCTCACCCGGGGGCTTTCGCCGGAAGAGATCGACAAACAGGGCTTTGGTGCCTATTTTATCGACCATACCACGGGCATTTACCCGGCCGATGCCAACGGCACGCCGTTTTCGGCGGCTGCTTTGGCGGTCAGCGGCGACCCGGTGGCCGATTTGACCGAAGACCTGGCCGCCGAACAGAAAGCGCGGCTGGTGTATGACAACATCCTGCGTTTTTGCGACGACCCCGACGTCAAAGACCCCATCCGCTTTTTGCGGGAGCGGGAAATCGTCCACTTCCAGCGGTTTGGCGAAGCGCTGCGGCTGCTCACCGACCGGCTGGATGTGAAAAATGTGTATGCCTTTAACCCGTCGTTCGATAAGAAGAAACGCCGGTAAGCAAAAGAAAAAACGCGGCCTTTTGTAAAAAGGCCGCGTTTTTCATTGCTCCGGCATACACAGAAGGGTATAATGAGGGAAAAGACAGGAGGGAAGCGGTATGAAACTGAGCGGTTCGGCGGTGCTGACCCCTGAAGGGTTCCGCCCGGGCACGGTCACCGTGGAAAACGGCATTATTCAGGCAGTGGAAACGGGCGGGACTTTGGAAAATACCGAAAGTTTTAACGCGGGGAACGGATACATCCTGCCCGGATTTTTGGATATTCACATCCACGGGTATGCCGGGGCGGATATGAGCGACGGCAGCGTGGAAGGCCTAGGGCGTATGGCCAAAGCGCTGGCTAGGGAAGGGGTGACCGGATTTTTGGGGACCACCATGGCCCTGCCGGAAAGGGAACTGATGCAGGCGGCCGGCAGTTACCGCCAGTACCGCCGGGCCCCCGAGCCCGACGGCGCGCAGCTGTTTGGCGTGCATTTGGAAGGGCCGTTTTTCTCCCAGGCCAAGCGGGGGGCCCAGGCCCCGGAAGCGGTGATCGACCCGGATGAAGGGCTGTTTACCCGGCTGTGGGAAGCATTCGATGGGGAAATAAAACTGATGGCGATGGCTCCGGAACTGCCCGGCGCCATGGAGCTGATCCGCTTGGCAAGCCAAAAGTGCCGCGTGAGTGTGGGGCACACCGAAGCGGATTACGACACGGCGTGCCAGGCGCTATCCAGCGGCGCCGACCACATCACCCACCTGTATAACGCCATGCCGCCCTTTGCCCACCGGGCGCCGGGGGTGATTGGCGCAGCGGCGGAAAAGGCCCGGTTCTGCGAACTGATCGGGGACGGGCGGCACCTGCACCCGGCGGTGGTGCGCCAGACGTTCCGCTGGTTTGGCGGGGAGAGAATCTGCCTGATCAGCGACTGTATGCGCGCCGGCGGCCTGCCCGACGGCGCTTACACCCTGGGCGGCCAGGTGGTGACGGTGAAAAACGGCCGTGCGACGCTCCATGACGGGACGCTGGCGGGCAGCGTGACGAGCCTTAGCGAGTGTGTGCGGCGGGTGATCCGCATGGGCGTACCAAAAGAAGAAGCCATCTGGTCGGCGACGCTGCGCCCGGCCCAGTCGGTGGGGCTGGACGCCTTAACCGGCAGCCTCACTCCCGGGAAACGGGCCGACGTGCTCATCACCGACGAAAACCTGATGCCCCGGCTGGTGCTGGTGGGCGGGCGCGTGGTGTACCGCGCCGGATAAAAAGAAAACCCCCGGCCTTTCCTTTGAACTGAACTGCCCCAGATTGTGCGGACAGCACAAAAAGAACCCCTGTGCAGGAATAT
>CAKNOA010000051.1 GCA_930990065.1 uncultured Clostridia bacterium
TTTCCTACATCAGGGGGTACTTTGTCTATTGTCCGTTTTTACTGGACCTGTTCAATATTGATACCAGGCCGGGGGCCTTCTTTTCTCTTTTGCTTTTCGGGTCATTTATTCCGTGCGCAGTGCCACAACGGGGTCTTTCTTGGCCGCCATCTTCGACGGAATCAACCCGGCGATTACCGTCAGCGCCATGCTGATGGCCACCAGGATCACAGCCCCCAACCACGGCAGGCTGGCAATGCCGCTGACACCGGCCAGGGATTCCACCACCATGTTGACGGGGATACACAGCAGCAGCGTAATGCCAATGCCCAGTACCCCGGCCACAAAGCCTTCAATAACGGTTTCGGCGTTGAACACCCGGGAGATATCCTTCTTGGAAGCGCCGATACTGCGCAGAATCCCGATTTCCTTCGTGCGTTCCAATACGGAAATATACGTGATAATCCCGATCATAATGGACGACACAATCAGCGAAATGGCCACAAACGCAATCAACACATAGGTGATCATATTCACAATCGTCGTGACGCTGTTCATCATCAGCCCGATATAATCGGTATAATCAATTTTGTCCTCTTCGTTTTCCTGGGTGTCATTATACTCGGTAATCATGTCGCAAATGGATTCTTTTGCGTCGAAATCCTTGGGGAAAATCTGAATGCTGCTGGGGGATGATCGATCACATACGCCCAGAAGCTCTAAGTTCTTTTCGTACGTGGAAGACGAAATAACGCTTTCCTTTTCTTCCGGCTTAATCCCGTATTGCTCCATCACACTGGCCAGTTCGTCCGGCGACAGCGTGGACAGATACGCCTGCTGTTCCGCGGGCAAGCTGCTCAGGTCATAGGTGGGAGCCGCATTTTCCTGTTCGGCCTTGCGCTTTTCGGCTTCTTCCGTTCCGTCAAAAGGCAGCCCAGAAAACACATCGATATCGGGGTTTTCCTTTTGCTCTTTGACGATGTCCGACTGATTGATGGCGTCGATCACCTGCTCGGTCAGCGCGTGGGTATAGCCGATCCCGCCGGTTTCCGTGCCGTTGCTCTGTTCCGGGTCTACCCGGATAATGCCCACAACCTTCAGTTCCATGCCGGCGTCGACCTTGTCTTTCAGGGCCTGTTCGTCATCCATCACACTGTGCCACCAACCGTCGTCCCCTTTTTTATACAGGTCCGTGTTGAGCACCAGGCGGAAGGTGAGATTCAAAATATCGTCATACGAATAGCTTTCTTGCGTCTGTTCCAGCTCCTGACCGTCTTCGATCTTTTCGAACATGCCCTCGAGTTCATCCTGGTCTTTGAGTCCTAATGCATACAGGGTATAATCGCTCACTTCGTTATTCTCATCCACGATGAGCACCGTTTCATTCGCACTTTCCGGCCACTTACCGGCGATCAGGTCGTACTGGGTGTCCCGCAGCGCCTGGCTGTCCATGAGTTCTTCGAATACATTCACGCGGCTGCCGGAGGTTGACCCCATACTGGATGCCATCATATCACTCATCCCGGCCATGGAACCCATGCCCATTTTGTCAAGGACCGTGCTGGGGTTCACCTGAATCACCCCATCCGACGTATCGGAAGCAAACACCTGCAAATCCAAATCGTATCCATACTGAATATCGCTGGCATACTGATCGATTTCGTCGCTGTTTTCCAGGTATTCTTTAAACCCTTTCAGGTTGTTGATCTTCGCATCGGCATTCATCATGTTGAACATATCGCCCATGACGTCCGAGGAATACACTTTGTCAAGATCATGATCGGTTTCCTTTGTTTGGGTCTCCATCAGCGAGCTGAGCAAAGCCGACGTGTCTACCGACCGTTTCTGAATCGAAACCGGGTAGGAAGATAGGGTGTCTTTTTCTACCTTATCGATATACTGCTGTACCCCGTTGGAGATCGATAAGATGAGCGCAATGCCGATAATCCCAATGGAACCGGCAAAGGCTGTCAGGAACGTGCGCCCTTTTTTAGTCATCAGGTTATTCAGGCTCAAAGAAAGCGCCGTAACCAGGGACATAGACCCCCGGCGATGCCGCCGGCGGGAGGGCGTTTCTTCCTTTTCGTCCCGGTCTTCTTTCTCCTCTTCCTCCAGGGGGAAGGGATCGGTATCATCGACGATCTGCCCATCTTTCAACCGGACAATCCGGGTGGAATACTTTTCCGCCAGTTCCGGGTTGTGGGTGACCATGATAACCAGCCGGTCTTTGGCCACTTCTTTGAGGATTTCCATCACCTGTACGCTGGTGGCCGAATCCAGTGCGCCGGTGGGTTCATCGGCCAGCAGAATGTCGGGATTATTGACTAGCGCCCGGGCAATGGCCACCCGCTGCATCTGCCCGCCGGACATCTGGTTGGGCTTTTTGTGCATCTGGTCTTCCAGCCCCACCCGGCGCAGTACCTCCATCGCGCGGCGATGGCGCTCTTCCCGGGAAACGCCCGATAGCGTCAGAGCCAGTTCTACGTTTGCCAGCACGCTCTGATGGGGGATCAGATTGTAGCTTTGAAAGACAAACCCCACCGAATTATTGCGGTAGGCATCCCAGTCCCGGTCTTTATAATGCCGGGTCGAACGCCCGCGAATGATCAAATCGCCGGTGGTGTATTGATCCAGCCCACCGATCAGGTTTAACAGCGTCGTTTTACCGCAACCGCTGGGGCCCAGCACCGACACGAATTCATTTTTCCGGAACGCCACAGAGATCCCTTTTAAAGCCTTCACTTTGGTCTCCCCGGTAGGATACTCTTTGACGATATTTTTCAGTTGAAGCACAGTCTTCTTTTCCCTTCCTTTCCCGGTTCCCTGCATAGAATCCTTTTTGCAGCAGGCACATATGGCAGAATACTCCGCATTTATGAAATGGATATGAATAAATACCGTTCCCTTTTCCCCCTGTGTATGAAAATGGATACTTCTTTATTATGGGAAATTTTTCTTTTGTCATGCCTCTATATGCCATGGCAACAAAAAACCGGCCAACCAGTGGCCGGTTTTTCTTTTTCTCATCGAATTTGAGACAACCGGTATTCCATGGAGGCTTTGCCCCACTCGGCATGGAAGGCCGGTTCTTCGTTAAATTTATTTTCGGCGGGCGTGCCCTTTATGCGCCCGGACAGAATCTCTTCACACAACCGGGCCATATCGGTTACGGTGGTCAACGTCAGCGGGTTATAATGATCGGTTCCCGGCTTTCCTTCCTGGGTTAAATGGCCGCCCAACATGCGCATGGGCGGCAGCTTACGCAGCCGGCCGGCAAAATGCAGAAGCCCTTCCCGGTATTCACTGAGGGTTAATCCCCCGGGTACAATCATCCACACCCCAATACCGCTGCCGATGGCGTCCCCGGTAAACAGCAGGTTGCGCTTTTCATCGTAAAACACCACCGAGCCGGGGGTGTGCCCCGGCACTTCCAGCACCCGTACGGTATACCCACCGCCCAGGTCAATGACGCTGTCTTCCCAAATCGGGGTAAAATCCTCTTTCCGGCACTCATGCCCGGCAAACAGCCCGTCATGCATATGGTACCAGTCGTCGAGCTTATCAATGTCCCGTTTGTGCATGTAGATGGGTGAGCCACGGAATAAGTCCGCATGCAGGAAATGGTCGCCATGGGCATGGGTAATGGCCAGTTCAATGGGTTTCTCGGTCCATGCTTCTACTACTTTGCGAAAGTCGCCCTCGCCCATCCCCGTGTCGATGAGCAGCGCTTTTTCGGTGCCTTCAATCAGGTAGAAGGAGGCGTCTTCATACTCCTCCCCATGAAAAACCCCGGGCATGATTTCTTCTGTTTGGTACCAGTCTTTCGGCCGCATAGGCACTCTTCCTTTCTTCTGATTTTGTTTTCCACAAAACAGCGGCAGCCCGGGGAAAACCAGGCTGCCGGCTGCGACTGTCAATCGTTTAACTGCGTTTCATAAGCACTGCCATTGAGCGCCGTAAGCGGCACAGCGGCAGGTCTTTCACAGGTACTCTTCATTTCGTACACAATGCCTTCCTGTCCGCTCTTCCAGATGCCGTGAACCGCTTCAAAGGCTTGCAGGCCGATTTCATAGCTGTCCCGCGGTTTGCGGCCGTTTAACATGGCATACGCCATATCGGCCACGCCAATGCCGCGGTTTTCGTCGTTATACGGGAACAAAAGGGGCATCTCCACCGGTTCGGGGTCCACATTGCGCTGCAAGGTGATTTTGCCGCTGTAATCGTTGGGGTCAAACAGGCGAATGGTACCTTCGGTGCCATACACTTCAAATTTTGGGGTATCGAACATGGACGATTCGCTGGTCACAATGAGGCTGCCCAGCGCCCCGCTGCAAAATTCCAGCGTGCCGAACATCACATTGGGGGAATCCACTTTCCATTCCTGGCCAAATTTCGGGTGCCGGGGATTGGTGTAGGTGCGGGTTTCGTTGCGGGTCTGGATAAACCCGGTCACCCGGCGAATCCCTCCCAGCAGGTTAATCATGTTGTGCAGGTAATACCCGCCCATATCGAACGGAATGCCACCGCCGCCGCCGAAAATGAAACTCTTCGGTTCCCGGTAGGTATCGCCATGATCCTGGTATGAGCGGATGCACACGCCCAGTGCCCCAATGGGGGTGCCGATCAGGCCGGTGTCGATCATGTGGCGGGCCGTCTGCCAGCCGCCGCCCAGGAATGTATCGGGCGCCGTGGTGAGCTGTAGGCCCTTTTCTTTGGCCAGTTCACACAGTTCGATCCCCTCTTCCAAGGTGACCGCCAGCATCTTTTCGGTGTACACGTGTTTACCGGCCAGCAGCGCGGCTTTGGTCACTTCATAGTGCGATAGGGGATATGTGGTATTGATGACGATCTCAATGGTGGGATCGCTGAGGATTTCTTCATTGGTCATCTGCCGAATGCCGAACTGCTCGGCCCGGTGTGCGGAACGCTCAGGGATCAGGTCGGAACAGCCCACCATGTCGATCACATGGAATTTCTGCGTAATATTGGTCAGATATTTTTCGCTGATGGCGCCGCTGCCGATGAGCGCCGCTTTGATTCTTCGAAATGTACCCATGGTGTTTTCTCCTTTCTAATTTCAGGGCTTTACACGCCAAATTTCACCAGGTTCTCAAAGCTTATTTGCAGGCTGGCAAACGGATCACCGGGGCAAATATCCTGTTCCACAATGGCGTATTCCACCCCAATATCCCGGCTGGCCTGGATGATGGCCGGCCAATCCAAGTTGCCTTCGCCCACTTCGCCAAACATCTTGACCACATCTTCAATTTTGACAGCGCCGCCGATGATCTTATAATCCTTATAATGGACAATATGCATGCGCCCCTTTACCCGGCGGATCTGGTCGGGGGGATTGAGCCCGGCCGATTGCAGCCAGTGGGTATCCAGCGCAAAATGCAGCCCATCGGGGTCAGTTTCTTCGATGAGAATATCCAGCCCTTTTCTTCCGCCGCCCAGGGAATAGCTCTCCAGTGCGTGGGGGTGATACAGTAGGCGCATGCCTTCGGGTTTTAACTGGGCGGCAATCTGGTTCACACCGGCGGCAAAGGTATGGTAGCCATCTTCGCTTTCCCGCAGTTCTTTTGGCAGGGTGCCGATGGCGATATCTTTCACCCCGAACAGCTTTGCCTGCTCGATGGCGGCGTCAATCGCCGCCGGGCTGTGGAGCATCTCTTCATACTCGCCGCCCGACGAACAGTTCACAAGGCCGATCTCCCCGCATAACTCCACATATTCTTTGGCCGTCAGGCCTCCGGCCGCCCATCCCTGCACGGAATCGTAGCCGATCGCTTTAATTTTGCGCAGCGATTCTTCCACCTGTTTGGGGGTTTCCAGGTATTCGCGTACGGTATACAGTTGTACTCCGCGTCTCATGTTGGCTTTCATCCTTTCTTTCTGAAAATAGGGGTCCGTATCTCTGAACCGGTTTTAGCTTTATGTAACAAAACCGGTTTCTTTCATGTTCAAATAAGCAACGGTCATCGCCTGCACAGGCGGCAGATGGTCCATCTCATCCTGCTCCGCTATGGCCCATTCCACCCCAGTTTCCACCGCCGTTTGCAGCACACGGGCCACCGGCACCATGCCACATCCTACCGCGGTAAACACCGGGCCGCCGGAAGCGCCGTCGGATTTTAGCCGGTAATCGTTGACATGCAGCGCTATCACACGTCCCCCCAGCTGCCGCAGCAGCAAACAGGGATCTTCCCCGGCATAGTGGGCCCACCCCACATCCAGCCGGATTTTGAGTTTTTCCGTTTCCGAAAGCATCCAATCAAAGCAGGTCTGGCCCCGAAAACGCACCTGAAAATCCTGCGCGTGATTGTGATAAGTAAGGGTCATGCCCTCTTTGTCCAGCTCCTCCGCCAATTGTTCTAGCTGTTCTATATCCCGGCGCACCCGGTCATACGTGGGCGGGCAATTCCAAAAAGCCCCGTTGACTGCGCTGGTATAGCAGGTTACCCGGTCGGTGTGCAAAAGCCGGGCCGTGCGCACAATATCCTTTAGTTCATGGGCCCGCACGGCATCTAACGACGCATAGGTGCACAATACCCGCAACCCCATTTCATGCAACCGTTTCATATTGTCGTCCACATCGCCCACCAGCAAAAACCGTTCGGGGGTTTCCACCCCACGGTAGCCCAACTGGGCCAGTTGGCCGGCCCGGGCCCAGAATTCCTGTTCCGAACGGATATAGCCGATCCAACCGGCTTTGAGTTTCTTCAAGGCTTTTTCCCCGCCTTCTCTTTACGGATTTCACTTCTGATTATAGGGGGCTAAAATAAGTTTGTCAATGAAATAAGCAAACAAAATGTAGGAATCCATCTTGTGCGAATTGTTTCTTTTTTTGCGGTAAAATAAAACCTTTTTTGTTTATATCACTCTGCACTAGCTGGCATGGCCCTGTTTTTTGTTTACATTTTATTCACAATTATGCAACAGGTGGTCTTTATCCTGGCGCGAAAAATCGCATATACTTAATAAGGGAGAAATGTCCCGGATACTTCGGTCCGGGCAGAAAGGAGGTCTTATTTCTTGTCCAAACATACGAAGCACCAGTCACCGGCTGCTGAACGCAGTGTACTGGTGTGTGTGACCGGCCAACGGGATTGTGATCGTCTGATCCGGGCCGGCAAAACGTTCGCCGATGAAAAGAATTTGCCCATGCAGGTTCTGTGTGTCCTGCCGGTAGCGGCTGCCGGGAAAGCTTTGTGTAACGAGCTGGAATATCTGCGCAGCACAGCGCGGGACCATCAGGCCGATATGAATATTTACTTCAGCGATAACGCCGCAGAAACAGCGGCCGAGGTGGCCAGGGCGCACCACGCCGTCATCATCTTTACCGGTATGGCGGCTGAACCCATCAATGGCTTTATCGACTGTTTGCGGCGGGCTTTGCCCCGTATCCCCATTGCCATGGTGGATAAACAGGGGCTTATCTACCGCATGGATCCCCAGGAAATGACCCGCAACCGCCGGGCTTCCCCCGCCTGACATTTATAAAAGAAAAATCCCTCTCTTTCCTTTTAAGAAAGAGAGGGATTTTTATCTGTCACCGGTTATTTTATCCGCAGATGTCATAAATCGCCGCGGCATACATTTCGCTCGACAGCAGCAGCTGATCTTCCAGCGCATATTCGTCGGCGCCGTGCATGTTGTAATCATACCCGGGGAATTCGCACCCGAACGACACACCGCCTTCAATATGATGCAAATACGTGCCGCCGCCAATGGCCAAAGCCGGCAGGCGCTCTCCGGTGTACGCGGCAAAAATATCGATCAGGCGCTGCACATCCGGGGAATCTTTGCTCACATAGTGGGGCGGGTTCATGGGTTCTTTTTCCATATGAAGCCCAAGGGACGCAAACTGTTCCACCAGCACGTCCCGCACATTGGTTTCATTGGCGCACATAGGCGAGCGGATATCCATATTGAGCATAACGCCTTCGTCCGTCATGTGCAAAATCGAAAAGGCCAGCGTCAACGCGCCGCTTTCTTCATCTTCCTGAAAAACGCCAGCTGCTTTCCCGCAGGTATCCCCGTGGGGGAACAGCTGGCACAGCCCGTGGATTACATCGCGGCTGCGGCTAGGTGCCAAAGGCAGATGATCCAGCAGGCTGAGCAAGCCCGTCAGGGCGTTATTGCCGGTTTCGGGCAGGCTGGCATGGGCCGTAGTGCCTTTGGCCTGTACCAACACGCTGTCCCCTTCACCGGTTACGGTAAACCGCACCCCGCTGGTTTCCTTTTGGGCCTGCTCTTCCACGGCTTCTTTCGAAAGCCCTTCGATTACGGCTTCCGCTTCACCGGGAACCACATTGATTTTGACCCCGCAGTCAATCCGGGTGACCCGGGGCGGCACGGTTTCCCGCTCCCATTGGGCCGAAGCTTCCACTTTCAGGCTGCCTTTTTCAATGCAAATGCAGGGATAAGAAGCATCGGGCGACAACGTTTTGGGCGGCACCGGATTGCGGTCAAAGTACCAGGCAATATCGCTGCTGCCGCATTCTTCGTCAGAACCCAGGATCAGCCGGCACTTTTTTTGCAGGGCAATGCCGCATTCCTTCAGTGCCCGCATGGCATACAGCGCCATAACGGCGGGGCCCTTATCGTCAATCACGCCGCGGCCAAAAATCTTGCCGTCCCGGCGGGTCATTTTCAGCGGGTCTACCGTCCAGCCGTTGCCCACCGGCACCACATCCAAATGGGCCAGAATGCCCAGTTCGGCTTCGTCCCCGGGACCGATCTCCCCGGTGATCACCCGGTTGCCGTGCATGGCCACTTGCGAAAGGCCATTTTTCCGCAAAATCTTTTCCCCTTCGCACAGGGCCTGATACGGGCCTTCCCCGTAGGGCATGCCCTCTTTTTCTTCGCCCCGGGCGCTGTCAATCGCTACCAAGGAAGCAATATCCGAAAGCATCTCTTCCCGATGCTCTTGCAGCCAGTCGTGAACTTGATTCCGCTGTGCAGCTGTCATCTTCATTTTCGATCTTCCCTTCTGCTTCACGCAACTTTCTATATGTCTTATACGGTAGCACAAACCCACCGCTTGTGCAAGCATTTTCCCCGGCTGGGTACCGTTTTTATACCGGGTCTTTCAAACGGGCGGGATCATAGGAAACAATCACGCCGTCGCGCACCACATTATACCGGTCCCCCAGCGGCGTGGGATGGACATCCCCCTGCAAAGAACCATCCAGTACCTCCTGCATCAAGGCCATACACGTGGGGAAAATCGAAGGGCTGACACTGGTTAGGAACGTGTCGCCGCCCCACCCGGTGTGGCCGGTAAAATTGCGGTCCCACTGCCCGGCATACGCCGCCAGGTTTTGCAGGCCCCGCAGGGCGGTTATTAGGCTGGCGCCAAAAATACCCAAATTACCGTTGACGGCGTCGCCGGAAAACAGAATGCGGCTTTGGTGATCGATCAGCACCACTTCGCCCTTGGTATGGCCGGGGGTGTGATGGACCGTGACCGTGCGGCCGCCCAAATCGAACTCTTGCCCATCCGAAAGGGGCAGCAGTTTCGGGCACGGATGCGGCCCGGGCAGGCGCTGCCGCCCGGCATCAAAAAAGCCGTTTTCATCATTTTGCTTCATGGTCTCGCAATACTCGTCCACATGGCTGTCGTCCAGTTCCTGTACCATGGTATGATCCAGTGGGTGGCACCACACCGTTTCGAATTGAAACGCCCCACCGGCATGGTCGCCGTGCCCGTGGGTTAGTACGACCGTCAGAGGCTTATCCGTCAGCTTTTGTACAAGCCCCGCCAAATCATAATCGCCGCAGGCTGTATCGATGAGCAGGGCTTTTTCCGTCCCTACCAGCAGCGCAGGGCTCTGCTCGCCAAACATGTCGATGATATACGTATCTTTGGCTACTTCGCAAACAACCGGTTTTTGTAATGACATTTTGTGTGCCTTCCTTTCTTTCGGGGCTCCAAGAGGGCCCCTTCCATTATGTTTCCTTTCAAAGTATAACATAACCGGCCACCAGCGAATATCCCGGAAGGCATACAATTTATCTATGGCTTTTGTCCTATTCGTATTGCAAATTCTGGGGAATCCAACGGCGCAGGTACTGCATCCACTTGCGTGTAAACATGGGTAAATAGCGCGTTTCCCGCAGTAAAAAAGCATCGGTATACACTTGCGACTGTTCCACCACTTTTTGGCATAACCCGTATTGCTGCAATGTTTTTTCCGGCAGGGGCCCGGCCCATACATACGCCCCGGGCACCAGATTGAGGATCTGCAGCTGGTCATGGCGGTCGGGCACTGTCAATACGTTTTTCCCATTTTCCTTGCCGGTTTCTTCCCGCCCTAAACCGGTATGGTCGTACTGGCTGCGCAATTCGGTAAAAGGCTGCAATTCTTCCCGGCGTATACTGTCCTTTTCAGAAAGCGGATGAGTGCACGCCAATGTGACTTTTTCCTGAAACGTAAACAGTTCCTCCCAGCAAAGCCCCTGCCGCCGCCACCGGTCGTGCAGGGCGTGGGCCCGCTCCTTCTCGTACCGGATCAGCCCCAAAATCTGTTCATTCTGCTTAACCTTTTCTTCAATCACTTCGGAAGCCTCTTCCTCCATACTCAAGTGCGGAAGGGTGTGGCCGGCCCCCGGCGCTTGGCGGGATTCCCGTGACAGAAAATCCGTTAAACTGGTCACCACATAGAATACCTGCGGAATCAAAATGCGCACCGGCACTTTCCGTCTTGGCCCATAGGTACGCTCCATATGCTCCATGGCCCGCTCCACTTCCTGGGCCCGGTGCAAAAAGAGCAGTCCTTCGGCGGTGGGCTCCACCCCCCGGGCGGAACGGCGAAAAATCGGAAAGCCCACTTCCTCTTCCAGTTCCTGCAGCAGACGGCTTAAATTCGGTTGCCCCATATATAAGTTGCGGGCGGCCCGGGTAATGGAGCCGGTACGCCAGATTTCCCCCACGGCACGGATCTGCTGTAAATGCATACTTTGTCACCCCATGTCAAAAAATGATGGACTTCATGCATATTATACATTATCCCTTTCCCCCCGCCAAGTGTTATAATAGTGTTGTTAGAAAATTAACAGTCTTTGTGAAGGTTTTTACACAATCTTCACAATTCCCCGCGCCGGTTTTCCCCGGTGTCACAACTTTTTATTTTTTCGGGAGGTACTTACTAATGGGACGTTTTACTCTGCCTAGAGACCTGTATCACGGGAAAGGCTCGCTGGAAATGCTGAAAACCCTTGGCGGCAAAAAGGCCATTGTTGTTGTCGGCGGCGGCACGATGAAGAGAATGGGCTTCCTGGATAAAGCCGTTTCTTATCTGAAAGAAGGCGGCATGGAAGTTGCTCTGTTCGAAGGCGTAGAACCCGATCCTTCGGTGGAAACCGTTATGAAGGGCGCTCAGGCTATGCGCGATTTCGAACCCGACTGGATCGTAGCTATGGGCGGCGGTTCTCCTATCGACGCGGCTAAAGCGATGTGGGCATTCTATGAATACCCCGAAACCACGTTCGAAGATCTGATCACCCCCTTCAGCTTCCCCACCCTGCGCCAGAAGGCCAAATTCTGCGCCATTCCTTCCACGTCCGGCACGGCTACGGAAGTAACGGCGTTCGCTGTTATCACCGACTACCACAAGGGCATCAAATATCCGCTGGCTGACTTCAACATCACCCCTGATGTGGCCATCGTTGACCCGGCTCTGGCCGAAACCATGCCTGCCAAACTGACGGCTCATACCGGTATGGACGCTATGACCCATGCCATCGAAGCGTATGTGTCCACCCTCAACTGCAACTACACCGATCCGCTGGCCCTGCATGCCATCAAGATGATCCATGCTGACCTGAAGAAGTCCTATGACGGCGACATGGAAGCCCGTGACCGTATGCACGATGCACAGTGCCTGGCCGGTATGGCGTTCTCCAACGCTCTGCTGGGTATCGTTCACTCCATGGCTCACAAGACGGGCGCTGCCTTCACCGGCGGCCACATCATCCATGGCTGCGCCAACGCGATGTACCTGCCCAAGGTCATCAAGTACAACTCCAAAGATGAAACGGCAGCCAAGCGTTATGCCGAAATCGCTGATTTCCTGGCTCTGGGCGGCAACACGGTAGAAGAAAAAGTCGACCTGCTCATCGCCGAACTGCGTCATATGAACGACGAACTGAACATCCCGCAGGCTATCAAGAACTATGGCCCCGGCGGTGTGAAGGCGGAAACCAGCATCATCGACGAAAAAGAATTCCTGGAAAAACTGCCGGACGTGGCAGCCAATGCCATTGCCGACGCCTGCACGGGCTCCAACCCCCGTCAGCCTTCTCAGGAAGAAATGGAAAAACTGCTCAAGGCCTGCTACTACGATCTTGAAATCGACTTCTAATTTTTCCTGCTTGTAAAACCGAAGCCGCAGAATTTCTTCTGCGGCTTTGTTTTGTTCTTTCCTTATGAGCAAATTTCCCGGATTTTCCTTGTTTCTTTCCTTGCGGAAGCGCTGGGATTGCGCTATAATAAGGCCATCGCGAACGGTTTTGACTATTCCTGTTATCATCAAGAAAGGGTGACATGCTCAATCATGTACAAAATTCTTAAGAAAAAGGCCCTGAACCCCACTGTGACGCTCATGGAGATCGAGGCCCCTCTGATTGCCAAAAAGGCCGAACCCGGCCAGTTCATCATTCTGCGCGTCGATGAAAACGGCGAACGCATCCCGCTGACCGTAGCCGGTTATGACCGCGAAAAGGGCAGCGTTACGATCATCTTCCAGATTGTAGGCGGCACCACCGAAGAACTGAACCATCTCAACGAAGGCGACTGCCTGCACGACTTTGTCGGCCCGCTGGGCACGCCCACCGAAACCGAAGGCTACAAGAAAGTCTGTATCATCGGCGGCGGCGTGGGCTGCGCCATCGCCCTGCCTGTAGCGCAGAAGCTGCACAATATGGGCTGCGAAGTGCATTCCATCATCGGGTTCCGCAACAAGGACCTGGTGATCCTCGAAGATGAATTCAAAGCTTGCAGCGACACCTTCCATCTGATGACCGATGACGGCAGCTACGGCGAAACGGGCAACGTCTGCGTGCCGCTGGAAGCCGCGCTGAAAGCCGGCGAACGGTACGATGTGGTCATCGCCATTGGCCCGCTGGTCATGATGAAATTTGTCTGCCTGGCCACGAAGCCCTATGACCAGAAGACCATTGTCAGCATGAACCCCATTATGGTTGACGGCACCGGCATGTGCGGTGGCTGCCGGCTCACCGTAGGCGGCGAAACGAAGTTTGCCTGCGTAGACGGCCCTGACTTTGACGGGCACCTGGTAGACTTTGACGAGGCTATGAGCCGTGCACGCTCCTACCCCGAATTCGAAGCCAAAGCCAGAGAAAAAGCCTGCAACCTGTTTAAGAAGGAGGTTCAGTAATCATGCCCGTAAAATTTAACATGAATCCGAAAAAAAACCCCATGCCTTCCCAGGACCCCAATGTCCGCAACAAGAACTTCCTGGAAGTCACGCTGGGCTATACCGAAGAAATGGCCGTCGACGAAGCCAAGCGCTGCCTGAACTGCAAAAATAAACCCTGCGTGTCGGGCTGCCCGGTGAACATCCACATTCCTGAATTCATTCAGAAAGTGGCCGAAGGCGACTACGAAGGTGCCTACCAGATCATCAGCCTGTCTTCTTCTCTGCCGGCTGTGTGCGGCCGTGTATGTCCGCAGGAAACCCAGTGCGAAGGCAAGTGCACCCGCGGCATCAAAGGCGAACCGGTGGGCATCGGCCGTCTGGAACGCTTTGTGGCGGACTGGCACAACTCCCACTGCACCACGGCCCCCGAAAAGCCCCAGCCCAACGGCCACAAGGTGGCCATCGTGGGTTCCGGCCCTGCCGGTTTGACCTGTGCCGGCGACCTGGCCAAAATGGGCTATGATGTCACGATCTTCGAAGCGCTGCACCTGGCTGGCGGCGTGCTGGTATACGGTATTCCGGAATTCCGTCTGCCCAAGGCCATCGTACAGAAGGAAGTCGATAACCTGAAGGCGCTGGGCGTGAAGGTGGAAACCAACATGGTCATCGGCCGCGTGCTCACCATTGAAGAACTGAAAGATGAATATGGCTTTGAAGCCGTGTTCATTGGTTCTGGTGCAGGCCTGCCCCGGTTCATGAACATCCCCGGTGAAAACCTCAAGGGCGTGTTCTCGGCCAACGAATTTTTGACCCGTTCCAACCTGATGAAGGCATACCGCGACGATTCCACCACCCCCATCTGGCACGCGAAGAACGTGGCCGTGGTAGGCGGCGGCAACGTGGCCATGGACGCCGCCCGTACGGCCAAGCGTCTGGGTGCGGAAAACGTGTACATTGTGTACCGCCGCGGCATGGAAGAACTGCCCGCCCGTAAAGAAGAAGTGGAACATGCCGAAGAAGAAGGCATCATCTTCAAAACCCTGTGCAACCCCGTGGAAATCACGGCCGCTCCCACCGACAACCCCCGCGATCCGGAATATGGCACGGCTGTGGGTATGAAGTGCATCCGCATGGAACTGGGCGAACCGGATGCTTCCGGCCGCCGCCGTCCTGTGCCGATTCCCGGCAGCGAATTTGAAATGGATGTGGACTGCATCATCATGTCCCTGGGTACGTCCCCGAACCCGCTGCTGAAGAAGACCACCCCCGGTCTGGAAACCAAAAAATGGGGCGAAATCATTGCCGACGAGAACGGTCTTACCTCGATCGAGGGCGTTTATGCCGGCGGTGACGCCGTAACCGGTGCGGCTACGGTTATTTTGGCTATGGGCGCCGGTAAAACGGCGGCCGCTTCGATTGACAAGTACATCCAGTCGAAGAACGCCTGATTTTTGAAAAAACTACGATTTCAGACATAAGGAAAACCGTTGCCCCTTTTTGGGAGCAGCGGTTTTTCTGTTTGTGAAAGGAGCATGTCCTTTATGCCGCTGCAAAAACTGAGCGCCGTCCTTTTCGACATGGACGGCCTGATGATCGATTCCGAACGGGGCGGGGTCACCGCCTGCCGCCGGGCCGGCGAAGAAATGGGGCTTTCGGCTGAGCGGGCTGAAGCGTTTGCCATCGCCTGTATTGGCTCCAACAAAACCCGCAGCCGCGAGCTGTTTTCTTCCTTTTTTCCTAACGTATCCTACGATGAATTTTCCCATCGCAGCCACACGATCCGTATGCACCTGCGGGAAACGGAGGGCACACCCGTAAAGGAAGGCCTTGTGCCCCTTTTGCATTACCTAAACGATCACCATTGTCCGGCGGGTGTGGTGACATCGACAGCCAAAAAAGAGGCCCTGCCCCAACTGGTGAACCGCCCCTGTAAAAACGGACAATAGACAAAGTACCCCCTGATGTAGGAA
>CAKNOA010000052.1 GCA_930990065.1 uncultured Clostridia bacterium
CGACCGCAACACCACCATCCCCACCAAGAAGAGCCAGATCTTCTCCACGGCGGCCGATGGCCAGACCCAGGTAGAAGTAAACGTGCTGCAGGGCGAACGTGAATTTGCCCGCGACAATAAACAGCTGGGCCTGTTCCGTCTGGACGGCATCGCCCCCGCGCCCCGCGGCATCCCGCAGATCGAAGTCTCCTTCGATATCGATGCCAACGGCATTGTAAACGTGTCAGCTAAAGACCTGGGCACCGGCAAGGAACAGCATATCACCATCACCAGCAGCTCCAACATGAGCAAGGAAGATATTGATAAGGCTGTCAAAGAAGCCGAACAGTTCGCCAGCGAAGATAAGAAGCGCCGCGAAGAAGTGGATACCCGCAACAACGCGGAGAATATGTGCTATCAGGCTGAAAAGCTCATCAAAGATAACGGCGATAAGCTGGATGCCAACGATAAGCAGGATGTGGAAAACAAAGTGGCCGCGCTGAAACAGGCCATGAACGGCGGGGACGCCGACCTGATGAAGAAGGGCATGGAAGACCTGGAAAAGGCCATGATGGCGGTAGGTCAGAAGATGTACCAGCAGCAGGCCCCGCAGCAGGGCGCTCCTCAGGGCGGCCCGCAGAATCCGCAGGGCGGTACCACGGCCGGCGGCAACAACAACGTGTATGACGCCGATTACCGCGAAGTGGACGACGACAAGAAATAATAAATAAGACGGCTGCCTCATAGGCGGCCGGTTACAACGGTTTGGAAAAGCAGAGGACGGCATGGCGCCGCCCTCTCTTTCCCTGTTATGCGTGACACAAGCAGAGTGGAGTGATTCGAAGTGGCAGATAAAAGGGATTATTACGAGGTGATGGGCGTACCGAAAAATGCCCCGGAAGACGAAATCAAAAAAGCCTATCGCAAACTGGCCAAAAAGTATCACCCCGATCTGAACCCCGGGGATAAGGAAGCCGAACAGAAATTCAAAGAGGTCAACGAGGCGTACGAAGTCCTGTCCGATAAGGACAAACGGGCCCGCTACGACCAGTTTGGCTTTGCCGGTGTGGACCCCAACTTCGGGGGCGGCGCCGGCGGGGCGGGCGGCAACCCGTTCCAGGGCATGGATTTCGATATGGGCGATATTTTCGACAGCTTCTTTGGCGGCGGCTTTGGCCGCCAGAGCCGCCGGGCCAACGGCCCGCGCCGGGGCAGCGACACCGAAACCCAGGTGGTGATTTCCTTTGAAGAGGCAGCCAAGGGCTGCAAAAAGGAAGTCAGCTTTACCCAGGTGGCGGCGTGTAAAGACTGCAACGGTACCGGCGCCGAACCGGGCACCAGCCCCAAGACCTGCCCCCAGTGCGGCGGCAGCGGCCAGGTGCGGGTGAGCCAGCGCACGCCTTTTGGCGTGGTACAGACCAGCCGCGGGTGCGACCGCTGCGGCGGGACGGGTAAGATCGTGGAAAAACCGTGCCGTCATTGCGGCGGCAGCGGCCGGGTGCGCCAGAACCGCAAAATTGAAATCACCATTCCCGCCGGGATTGATGACGATCAGGTGCTGAATGTGTCCGGTCACGGCAATGCAGGGGTAAACGGCGGCCCCAACGGCGATTTGCACGTGTTTGTCAGCGTGCGGCCGCATCCCATTTTTGAGCGCCGGGGCAACGATGTGTGGTGCGAAATGCCCATTACGTTTACCCAGGCGGCTTTGGGCGCCGATGTCACCGTGCCCACGCTGGACGGCCAGGTGAGCTACCATGTGCACGAAGGCACCCAGCCCGGGGATATTTTCAAGCTCCGCGGCAAGGGCATCCAAAGCCTGGGCGGCCGGGGACGGGGCGACCAGTATGTGCAGGTGACGGTAGAAGTGCCGAAGAACCTGAACCAGAAGCAAAAGGAACTGTTGCAGGCACTGGATAAGGCCGGGGATGACCGGAACTACCAGAAACGCCGCAGCTTCTTTGAAAAAATGCGCAGCTGGAACGATAAACGCCAGAAATAAGATGAAAGGCCCGCCTTCATACGCGTATGAGGGCGGGCCTTTTTTAATCTTTAGGGGAGGGGATATCACATGGTAAAGCTCGATGTGTTGCGCCTACTGGAACAAAAGGGGAAAACAAAATATTGGCTGTATAAACAGCTGGGGATGAGTTACCAGAATTTCAGCAAAATGGTGAATAACGAAACCAAATCCATCCGGTACGAAAATATCGAAACCCTGTGCTTGCTGCTTAATTGTACCCCCAACGACCTGTTCCGGTTCACCGAAGAGGTATAAAAAACGGAGCCTTTTGTCCCTGGCTATTGGGGACACAGGCTCCGTTTTTGTTTTTATCGTGGCTGCTCAATTAGCCGGGCGTTCTTTACGACAGGGAATCGATCACGCTTTTCGCTTTGCTGGCGTCGTCGCTCACCACAAAGATCAGCGTCGTGCCGCCGGTGACGGTGACAGCCTTTTCCAGCTTGGGCACTTCGGTGGGCACATAGCTTTCAAAATTGTCCGTTTGGTACTGAATACGCTTGTCCACCGCTTGCTTGGCCGTATCCACTAGGCTTTCGTCTTTCATACGGAACACGGCAATTTCTTCGGCGGTGGAGCCGGTGCCGACATACACGCTGCAGCTGTCCACATCCCCGGCATCCAGCCCATACAGCCGCAGGGCGGCGTCTTGGGGCAGCGCCGTGAGCTGGTCGGTAAAGGACGCCTGTTCCAAAATCGAACTGGCCAGCTTATCGGGGGAAGACGTAAAGGTTTTTCCGCTGGAGGCACAGCCGGTGAGCAGCACCACCAGTACCATCAGGGCATAGAGACAACGTTTCATGAAAGACCCTCCTCTTTGTTACCGTTCCTCAGTTTTCCAGGGCACTGCGCAGCGCGCCTACCCATTTTTTACAGTAGTCGATATTCAGGTGTACCCCGTCGGGAGCGGCCCCATCGGGCAGGATGCCCTGGTCATTGCACACAGCCGACGCTACATCCACAAACGTGACATTCATTTCTTTGCACAGATCCCGCAGCATGTCATTGTATTCCACGATGCGGTCGTTGGTGACGCCATACAGATTTTCTTTGGACCGTTTGGCGCTCACCGGGGTCAGGGACTGGACATAGATTTCGGCGCCGGGTTCATCTTTTTGCAGCGTTTGAATCAGGGTGCGATAGTCGTCAATGAAGACTTCCGGGTACGACCATCCCAATTCGTTCAGGCCGAACATCAAAAAGTATTTGTCATAATGCTTGGACACGGCGGCGTCATAAACCGGCGTGCCGGTTTCGGAACCGGCCTGGGCTTCGGTGAATACCGAGCGGACCGTCAGGCCGTTTTTAAAGTAGTAATCGGAATTGGTCACCAACGCGTAGGTATACAGGTCACTAATGAGCGAGTTGCCCAAAAAGGCCGAATTATCAAAACAGCTGTCGTCCGTGTTCGCATTCGCATCCGGGGTGGGCGTGGCTTCCGGCGTAGGGGTAGGCGTAGGCGTGGGGGTGGGAGTCGCTTCCGGCGTCGGCGTCGGCGTAGCCGAAGCTTCCGGCTGCGATGAGGAAACGGAAGTGGACACAGTAGCGTCGGACGTAGATTGGCAGGCTGCCAGGGAAACAAGGCTTACGGCCGCCAGCAAAAAGGCGATGATACGTTTTTTCATAAAAAGGCCCGTCCGAAATGACGGGACAGCACATCCTTTCTCAAACCAAAAATTACAGTTTTAACTGCCTTCTAAGTATAGGAAACAGGTGGGGAAATAATATTCTTTTAAAGAAAATTACAAAAATTTAATTTCTCTTAAGGAATGCCATTTTTCCAGCAAAGAAACGGAAAAACGAAAGAATGTGGGAAGAGAAATTTAAAGGGAATTTCTGTAAAAAAGATAATAAAAACGTCTATTAAAATAACCGTTTTTCCTGTCAAAAGGGAGAATCTCCCCCCGTTCCCTTGACGATAAGGGAACTTTCCTGTATAACTAATATCAGAAGAATAGATGAAAAAACCCGATAGAAATGGGAGTTCTTACAGAAAGAAACAGCGGGCCGTTTTCCCAGGGGGAAGCCGGCCGTTCATGGGAAGGAGAGCAGCCGTTCGAATGAAGATTCTGGTGATCGACGGGCAAGGCGGCGGCGTGGGCAGCCAGTGTATTGCCCAATTGAAAGCGGAAAAGGAACCGGATTGGGAAATTTGGGCTGTGGGCTCCAATAGTATGGCCACCAGCGCCATGCTGAAAGCCGGAGCCGATGCGGCGGCTACAGGGGAAAGCGCCGTGGTGTATAACGCCCAGCGGGCCGATGTGATTGTGGGGCCCATGGGTATTGCGTTTGCCCATTCGATGATGGGGGAAATTTCTCCCGCTATGGCAGCAGCGGTTTCGGGCAGTGAGGCCAAAAAACTGCTGATCCCCATGATGCGCTGCCATGTGCAGGTGATGGGGGTATCCCCCGCGCCGCTGTCGGCTTATATTGCCGAAGCGGTGGCCCAGCTGCACCATGGCCATACCAACCGGGAAAGATAACAGGTTTTCGTAAAGATCAAGAGGGGTTACGATATGATGAACAAAGGAAAACGTGGGATTGCGTGGCTTTTGACTGTATGCCTGCTGTTTTCAGTGGGGGCCGAAGGGCTGCGGGCTGCCGAAGTAGCCGGCGCACCGGCGGCTGATACACAGGCAGAAGAGGATGGAGATTTTGGCATTGTCGGCGGGGAGGACGAAGGCCCGCTGATCGTGCAGATGGAAGAAGAAGTAAGCGACAACGGGGATTTATCCACGTATGTCGTGACGAATATGGACGGCCAGGAAGTGGATCTGGAACACGTGACGGTGCCCGATGTGAACAGCAGCGCGTATGCGTCGCTGCCGTCGTCGTATGATCCCCGGGTGACCACCAATATTAACGGCAAAAAGACCACCACCTCGGTGAAAAACCAGGGCAGCCGCGGGATTTGCTGGACCTACGCCATGGCGGCGGTAGCTGAAAGCAACCTGCTGCTCAATACAGGCAAAAGCTATAACTTTTCCGAACGCCACATGGTCTGGTTTACCCAGAACCCGTCGGAAGGCAGCGGAGGGCTGGGCGACGGCGTGAATAATCCCACCCAGGGTACCGGCAGCAACTCGGTATGGAACCTGGGGGGCAACTGGCAGAAGGCCTCGGCCACGCTGTTCCGGGGCAACGGTGCCGTGAACGAAAGCGTGTCGTCCACGTATTTGGCGTTCCCCAATACCACCTCGATGACCGGGCTGTCGGTACCGGAAAGCTACCGGTACAAAAGCAGCGCGTACCTAAAAAATGTAGCGGAAATCTGCAACCCAAAAATGACATTGACCCAGCGGAAAGCCGCGATTAAATCCGCTATTGTAGAATACGGCGCCGTGGGTACCAATGTGTATATGACCAATAGCAGCGATACCACCTATTATAATAGCAGCAAAGCTAGCTACAACTACACCGGCGGCTCCGGGGTGAACCATGCGGTGACCATTGTGGGGTGGAACGATAACTATTCGGCTTCCAACTTCCGCAAAAAACCGGCCGGCAACGGGGCGTGGCTGGTAAAGAACAGCTGGGGCACCAGCTATGGCGAAAGCGGATACGTGTGGGTTTCCTATTATGATGTACACGCCGGGGATAACGCCTATTATGTGGAAATGAGCACCACCGGGTACGATAATACCTACCAGTATGACGGGACCCTGGCGACCAACGGTATCAACAGCATGATGGGCAATGTGTATAAGGCGTCGGGCAACGAAACGCTGAAGGCGGTGGGGCTGACGGCGCTGATCAGCGCCGGGACGTACACGATAAAAGTGTATGTGAAAAATTCGAAAATGAGCGATCCCACCGACGGCACGTTGATGGAAGAAGCCACCACCATTTATACCACCGACGGCCCGGGCTTTTTCACCATCCCGCTGAAAAAGAGCGTGTCGCTGTACACCGGGCAGTATTACTCCATCGTGATTACCTGTTCGGGCGGCGGGTATATCAACTTTGAATATGGCGATTCCTACAAAGTGAGCGCCGGGCAGACGTATATGAAGGTGGGTTCCAGCTGGATCGATGCCACCAATCTGCCTAGCAAGTACCCCAGCACCTTTACAAAGAAAGTGGGCAATGCCTGCATCAAGGCCTTTACCAATGATACGGTATTCGGCACGTCCACGGCTTCCAGCTGTGTCGAGCTGAAAAAGAGCCTGAATGTGGGCAGTACGGCGACTGTGTCGGGCAGCTTGCCCAGCGATGCCACCGGGACTATGACTTGGAAGAGCACCAACACGTCGGTCGCGTCGGTTTCCTCGGCCGGGAAGATCACGGCGGTAGGCAGCGGCGATGCGGTAGTCTATGCCATGAACAGCAAAGGCACCACGTACCTGATTTGCCGGGTAACGGTGAGCGGTTCCGCCAGCGGTGTGAGCAGTGTGGCCTTTTCCAGCGATGCGGTGACGATGGACAAGGGTGGGTACAAGATGCTCACCTATAAGATCCTGCCCAGTACGGCCGCCGATACCACCATGACTTGTACCAGCAGCGACACATCGGTCGTCAAAGTGGGCATTGATAACAGCAGCAAATATGTGATTCTGCAGGCCGTGGGTACCGGGCGTTCGGTGCTGACCCTAAAAACGGCCGACGGGAAGTATAAAGACACCTGTGTGGTCACGGTGACCGGCGCCCCGGCCACGTCCATTTCGGTGCCCAGCACCGCGACGGCGTATATGGGCAAAACCACCACCCTAAAAGCCACTATGAAACCGGCGGATACCACCGATACCGTAACCTGGACCAGCAGCAATACATCGGTGGCGACGGTCAATGCCTCCGGCCAGGTGACCGGCAAAAAGTTGGGCACGGTGACCATTACGGCCATTTCGTCGTCGGGCACCTGCAAAGCCAGCTGCAAAGTGACGGTAACCCTGGCCACGCCCAGCGTGACGTTGAGCAATACCAGTACCGGGGCAAAAGTCAGCTGGGGCGCGGTATCGGGCGCCAGCGGGTACTATGTATACCGCAAGACGTCCGGCGGCAGCTTTTCCAAGATCAAAACCACCACGTCCACCAGCTATACGGATACCAGCGCGAAAAACGGTACCACCTATTACTACACGGTGCGCGCATACTACGGCAGCACCATGAGCAGCTATGTGACCAATGCCACCATCAAGCGCATGGCCCAGCCCAGTGTGACCCTGAGCAACACAAGTTCCGGGGTGAAAGTCAGCTGGGGCAAGGTAACGGGCGCTTCGGGCTACTATGTGTACCGGAAGACGTCCGGCGGTAGCTGGACACGATTGAAATCCACAACGGGCACCAGCTACACCGATACCACTGCGAAAACGGGCACCACCTATTACTATACGGTGAAGGCGTATTCCGGTTCGTATGCCAGCAGCTATATTACGAACAAAACGATCAAATACCTGGCCCAGCCCAGTGTGACCCTGAGCAATACAAGTTCCGGGGTAAAAGTCAGCTGGGGCAAAGTGACGGGGGCGAGCGGCTACTATGTGTACCGCAAGACGTCCTCCGGCAGCTGGACCAAAATCAAGACAACCACCGGCACAAGCTATACGGATACCAGCGCGAAAAACGGCACCACGTATTACTACACGGTGCGGGCGTATTCGGGCAGTACCATGAGCAGCTATGTGACCACCAAAAGCATCAAACGCTTGGCTCAGCCAGGCGTTACGCTTAGTAAGACAAGTTCCGGGGTGAAAGTCAGCTGGGGCAAAGTAACGGGGGCGAGCGGTTATTATGTGTACCGGCGCACCAGTGCCACCGGCAGTTGGACGAAATTAAAAACAACCACCGGCACCAGTTACACCGATACGACGGCGAAAAAAGGCACCACGTATTATTACACGGTAAAGGCGTATTCCGGTTCTTCCAATAGCAGTTACGTGACAAATAAAACCATTAAATTCTAAGAAAAACGAAAAAGGGCCGCAGAACGGAAAAACGTTCTGCGGCCCTTTTTTGTTTGGCCGTTGCATATGAGAGGCGGATAAAGGAGGGAGAAAGGGAAATCATCCGCTATCAGGCAAACGGCCATGAGTGGCCGCTAAAACCAAAAAAGGGACCGTCCGGTATAAACCGGACGGTCCCCAAAAGGAGCCCGAAAGATGTTCTGCTACAGCAGACAAACTTATTTCAGCGCTTCATACACAGCCACAGCGCAAGCTACCGTCGCACCGACCATGGGGTTGTTGCCCATGCCGATCAGGCCCATCATTTCTACGTGAGCCGGAACGGAGGAAGAACCTGCGAACTGAGCATCGCCATGCATACGGCCCATGGAGTCGGTCAGGCCATAGGAAGCAGGGCCAGCCGCCATGTTGTCGGGGTGCAGGGTACGGCCCGTGCCGCCGCCGGAAGCAACGGAGAAGTACTTCTTGCCATTTTCAATAGCCCACTTCTTGTACGTGCCGGCTACCAGATGCTGGAAGCGGGTGGGGTTGGTGGAGTTACCGGTGATGGACACGTCCACACCTTCATGCTGCATGATGGCTACGCCTTCCAGCACGTCGTTGGCGCCGTAGCACTTAACAGCCGCGCGTTCGCCGTCGGAGAAAGCGCGTTCTTCCACGATGGAGAGTTCACCGTTGAAGAAGTTGTAGTCCGTCTTTACATAGGTAAAGCCGTTGATACGGGAGATAATATAAGCCGCATCTTTGCCCAGGCCGTTGAGGATGATGCGCAGCGGTTCTTTACGGGCGCGGTTGGCGGTACGGGCAATGCCGATGGCGCCTTCAGCAGCCGCAAAGGATTCGTGGCCGGCCAGGAACGCAAAGCACTTGGTTTCGTCACGCAGCAGCATGGCGCCCAGGTTGCCGTGGCCCAGACCTACTTTACGCTGTTCAGCTACAGAGCCGGGTACGCAGAAAGCTTCCAGGCCGATGCCGATAGCTTCGGCGGCTTCGGAAGCGCTCTTTACGCCTTTTTTCAGCGCCACAGCGGAGCCCAGGGTGTAGGCCCAACCGGCGTTTTCAAAAGCGATGGGCTGTACGCCCTTGACGATATCATAGGGGTTGAAACCCTTGCTTACGCAAAGGTCGCGCGCCTCTTCGAGACTGGCAAGGCCATACTCGGCAAGACACTTCTCGATTTTAGGCATTCTTCTTTCTTTGCCTTCAAACATGACTTCATTCGCCATTTCTATTTGTCCTCCTTCAGATGGTCTTTTTCTTAGTCTTCGCGGGGATCGATATACTTGGCAGCGTTATCGAAGCGGCCATACTGACCGATGTTCTTCTTGTACGCTTCGTCGGGAGAAACACCGTGACGGATGTCTTCCAGCATCTTGCCCAGCTTTACGAACTGATAGCCGCACACTTCGTTGTTTTCATCGAGAGCCATCTTCAGAACATAGCCTTCGGCCATTTCCATATAGCGCACGCCCTTGAGGCCCGTGCTGTACATGGTGCCGACCTGCGAACGCAGGCCCTTGCCCAGGTCGTCCAGACCGGAGCCGATGGGCAGCCCGTCTTCCGAGAAAGCCGTCTGGCTGCGGCCATAGGCCAGCTGCTTGAAGATTTCACGCATGGCAACGTTGATGGCGTCGCACACCAGGTCGGTGTTCAGGCATTCCAGCAGCGTTTTGCCGGGCAGGATTTCCGCGGCCATAGCGGCGGAATGGGTCATGCCGGAGCAGCCCAGGGTTTCGACCAGCGCTTCCTGTACAATGCCTTCTTTTACGTTCAGGGTCAGCTTGCAGGCGCCCTGCTGAGGAGCACACCAGCCGACACCGTGAGACAGACCGGAGATGTCCTTGATTTCATAGGACTTAATCCATTTGCCTTCTTCCGGGATCGGGGCGGGGCCGTGGTGCGGGCCCTTGGTTACCGTACACATGTTTTCCACTTTAGCGGAATAATTCATATTGGTACTCCTTTCGGTTTTTTGATGCGATTGGCCTATGCCGTACAAGTTTTATTATACCATTTTTTGCGGTATTGGCAAGGTTTTTCACACAAATTGCAGCGTATTTTTCACCGCCGCCGGGGAGCGGGGGGCCAAAATAAAAAAAATAAGGACGCTTTTTTTCGCAAATGCTGTCCTTTTCTTTTCGGTTTCCCGGCGCTATAATGAAAGAAAAAAGGCCCCGCCCGGCGGGGCGGCGCATGACGGCAGCATCGGGCGCCGGCAGGGAGGCAGTTATTATGAATATCATTGAATGTAAAGTAAACCGAATCAAAAATCCCCTCGGCTTTTTGCTTGTGGAACCGTCCCTTTCGTGGAAAGTGGTGGGCAGCGCGGGCAAACGGGCTGACAAAGTGCGGGTGACGGTGGCGCTGGATGAAGCGTTTACAAAGGTGTGCTACGATTCCGGCGAGAAAAACGGCGAAGAGGTACAGGCCGTCGATTTCCCGCTGCCCCTTGCGCTTTCCCCCCGTACCCGGTACTGGTGGCGGGTGTGGGTGCGCTCCGATGCGGGGGAAGAAGCCGTGAGCACCCCGGCGTGGTTTGAAACCGGCAAAATGGACGAACCGTTTGCCGGGCACTTTATCACGGCCACACTGGGAAAAGACGTGCACCCGCTCTTGCGCCGCACGTTTACTCTGCCGTCGGCCCCCAAAAGCGCCCGGCTGTATGCCACGGGCCTGGGGGTGTACCGGTTCTGGGTCAACGGACAAAAGGGCAGCGGGGAAGCCATGGCCCCGGGCTGCACGGCGTACGACAAATGGATCCAGTACCAGACGTATGACATCACGTCCCTGTTGCACGAAGGGGCCAACACCCTGGGGGTGATGCTGGGCAACGGCTGGGCCCGGGGACGCTTTGGCTTTGACGGCAAAGCCGGGAATTTTGAAACCGGCGACCGCGGCGCGCCCATCGACATGTTTGCCGACCGGTTTTGGTTCTTGGGCGAAGTGCGCGTGCTGTGTGAAGACGGCAGCGAAGTGGTGATGGGTACCGACGAAAGCTGGCAGTGCGCGCCCTCGCCGGTGACGTTTTCCAGTATTTACGACGGGGAACGGTATGAACAGGGCCGGGAAATCCCCCACTGGGCCGAACCGGAGGGGGATACGGCGTTTCATTACGCGCCGGTCACCGTGGGGAGTCCCGCTATCGGCCAGCTGACGGCTCGCATGAGCGTACCGGTGGTGGAAAAGCACACGCTGCACCCCACCCTGATTCGCACGCCCCGGGGCGAAACGGTGCTGGATATGGGGCAGAATATTACCGGGGCCTTCCGTTTCCACGCAGACTTGCCCGCCGGCACCAAAATCCGCCTGCAGGTGGGCGAACTGCTGCAGGACGGTTGCTTCTACCGGGATAATTTGCGCAGTGCGTTGGCGGAATACCGGTTTGTGTCCGCCGGACGCCCGGCGGTGGTGGAACCGCTGTTCACGTTTTACGGGTACCGGTATATCAACGTGACCGGTTGGCCGGGGGACGTGGACCCGGCGGCTTTTGAAGGCGTGTCGCTGTACACCGACCTACCCCGTACGGGCTGGCTGGAAACCGGCAACGACAAGGTCAACCGCCTGTTCGAAAACGCGCTGTGGAGCCAGCGGGACAACTTCCTGGATGTGCCCACCGATTGCCCCCAGCGGGACGAACGCATGGGCTGGACGGGGGACGCCCAGGTGTTTATTTCCACCGCGTGCTTTAACATGGATTGTGCGCCGCTGTATGATAAGTATTGCCGCGATCTGCGGGAAGAACAGCGGGTGCGCCATGGCGCCGTGCCGTTTGTGGCACCAGTGATCCAGCTGCAATTTGACGACGGCGGCAGCGGTCAGGAAGGCGCCTGCGGCTGGGCCGATGCGGGCACCGTGGTGCCGTGGATGCGGTACTTGTATAACGGCGGCAAAGACGCTTTGCGCCGGGCCTACCCGGGCATGAAGGCGTGGGCTGACTGGGTGTATAATGAAGATAAATCCACCGGCAACACCCGGTTGTGGCAGGCCGTAAAATTCCACTTTGGCGACTGGCTGGCGCTGGATGGGCCCCAGTCCGGCTTTGACCCGGAAGCCGTCATGGGCGGCACGGACATGACGTTCTTGTGTTCGGTATATTACTTCTATTCCACCACTCTGACCGCCAAAGCGGCGGATGCGCTGGGCCTGACGGAAGACAAAGAGCGGTATGCCGCCCGGGCCGGGGAGATCCTCGCAGCCATCCGGCGGGAATACTACACCCCCGGCGGACGCTGCGCTGCCGATACCCAGACGGGGCTGGTGCTGTCGCTGTTCTTTGGCATTTGCCCGCCCGAATTCCGGCACAAGACCACGGCCCGCCTGATGGAAAAACTGAAAGAAAACAACATGAAGCTGAAAACCGGCTTTTTGGGCACGCCGTACCTGTGCCGGGCGCTGTCGGAAAACGGGGAAAACGAAGCGGCGTATACCTTGCTGCTGGATGAAAAGGCACCGGGCTGGCTGTATGAAGTGAACCTGGGCGCCACCACCATTTGGGAAAGGTGGAACTCGGTTCTGCCCGACGGCACCATCAGCGGCACGGGCATGAACTCCATGAACCACTATGCCTACGGTTCTATTGTGGAATGGATGTACCGCCACATGTGCGGCCTGCGGCCTAGCGAAAAAGGCCCCGGCTTTACCCGTGCGCAACTGTATCCCCAGCCCGACCGCCGCATGCACCATGCCCGGGCCCGGGTGAACACGGCGGCCGGTTGGTATGAAAGCGGCTGGCAGGCGGAAGAAACCGGCTTTTCCTACGATTTCACGGTGCCCTTTGGCGCTAAGGCGGAGCTGTTCCTGCCCGGTGCGGACCTTTCGGCCCTGACGGTGAACGGGACTCCGGCTGCCCAGGCGGGCATTCAGGCCCGGCAGGAAGAAAACGGCGTATCCGCCGTGCTGGACGCCGGTTCGTATCATTTCGCATAACGAAAATACGCATAAAGGCTCCCTTTTTTCGGAATCCTAAGAAGGAATCTTACAAAAAAGGGAGCCTTTTGTATGCAATATCTCATGGCGTTTCTGGTGGGCGGAGCCCTGTGCGGGGTGGGGCAGATTTTGATTGACCGCACCAGCCTGACCCCGGCCCGGATTCTAACCGGGTATGTCACGGTGGGGGTCCTATTGACGGCGCTGGGGCTGTATGAACCGCTGGTAAAACTGGCCGGCTGCGGGGCCACCGTGCCGCTGTGCGGTTTTGGCTATACCCTAGCAAAAGGCGTGGAACAGGCAGTCGCCACCGATGGCTTTTTTGGCGTGTTTGCCGGCGGGGGCACGGCCTGTGCCGCCGGGGTGGGGGCCGCTGTGTTTTTTGGGTTGTTGGCGGCGCTGCTGAGTCAAAGCCGCGACAAGAGCTGACCGGTCACCGGGTCTTTTCCATGCGGAAATTTATCAGGCGAACGCCGTTTCGCACCGGGTGTTCTTCCCTGATAACGGTATAGCCCATCGCTTCGAACAGCGGACGGGCGGCCCGGGAGGCAAACACCCGGTACCGCTCCGGCGTAACCGCTTGTTCCAGCACCCGAATCAGAGCTTTTCCCACACCCCGGCCCTGCCACTGCGGGTGGACATACAGCATGTCGAGCAGGCCGTCGGGGTAGATATCGCCAAACCCGATGACATGGCCATCCTCTTCGGCCACCCATACTGGGTGCCCGGTGTAGCGCTGCTGCCATGCGGCGGTGTCGGGGACAGCGGGGGCCCAGGCCTTCTGCTGGTCTGGCGGATATAGGGCGGGGTTAGTTTGGTGGACGGCTTCATAGAAAACCTGGGCGCAGGCGGCGGCGTCACCGGGGGCAAAGGGGCGCAGATGCATCGCGAATCTTCCCTCCTAAAACGGAAAACGGGCGCACGTTTTTTACCCGTGCGCCCGTGTGATTTTCCGGTACTTACTGAATGGAACAATCCAGGTAATGCTCCAGATCTTCATCATCCTTTTTCTTCTTTTCAAGGAAAAGAACAACAGCCGTTACAGCGGCAGCAATGGCGGCGAACAGCGAAACAACGCCCAGTACCATGGCAAGCTTATTGCTTTTCATACAGTGAAAGCACCTCCTGATCAGTGTCTGTCGTTTTGCTCTATGATACCCCAAAAAAGCGGAAAAGTCAATGCGGTTTTTGTGCAATTTCCATTTATCCGGACAAACAAAAAGCAGGCCCGTCAGCCTGCTTTCTTTTTGGAAGATCAATATACAAGGACTTATGCGGAAGCGTTGAGCTTGTGCATGAGAGCGGCTTTCTTTCTGGCCGCGTTGTTCTTGTGGAGGATACCTTTCGCGGCAGCCTGATCAATTTTCTTGACAGCTACGCGCACAGCCTCCGCCTTGTTATCGGCGTTGTTTTCGATAGCTGCGTCAGCTTTCTTGATCTCGGTCTTCAGCGCAGAGTTGAACATTTTGTTGTTCAGGGTCTTGGTAGCGATGACCTTCACACGTTTCTTCGCAGACTTGATGTTCGGCATGGTTACACCTCCTTCAATCTTTTTAGTCATTACGATTTATCATAGCATAAATCGTACGAAAATGCAAGGAAAACCTGCGGGTCCCTAACCCAGGAATCCGCATGTAGCATCATATCATGAAGAGAGGGGAAAAGCAAGGCTTTTTTCGATTTTTTCCGCTATTGACAAATCTTCCCGCTTTGCAGTAAAATATACAGAAGATTCTGCCCAAAACTTGGCCGTTTTCGGGCCTTGCAAGGCGCGGCAGGACCCTTTTTCCACACACTGTGCCTCCTTAGTTAAATGGATATAATAAACCCCTCCTAAGCGGCAGTTCGTTCGAATCCGGCTGGACCCGAAAATTGAATATTTTT
>CAKNOA010000053.1 GCA_930990065.1 uncultured Clostridia bacterium
TTCCTACATCAGGGGGTACTTTGTCTATTGTCCGTTTTTACAGGGGCGGTTCACCTGCCAAAAGCAGGACCCTTTTTTCATGCCGTCCCGTTTCCTTGCATACCTATAAAAAGGTTTGGTAACGAAGAAGGGAGGAGGAACGTTTGGAGGAAACAAAAATTAAGAAAGGCCGGTTGGCGGTACTGTGCCTGGTACTGGCGGCCATGTTGGGGTTGTGGTTATGGGTAAAACCGGGTGATACCCAGGCAGCAGCGGAAGAGAAAACCGAAGAAACGGCTTTTTCCGTATCGGGGGTCACCGCCGACGAACGCCGGGCTTTTTTGCTGCAATATGGATGGGAAATCGAAATGCCCGAAATGGAAAAGAAAACAGTTACATTTCCGGAAAAATTTGACGAAATATACACAGCGTATAATAAGGTGCAAAAAGCCCAGGGGATGGATTTACTGCCTTATGCCGGAAAAACGGTGGAACAGTATACCTACCGGGTCGTAAATTTCCCTGATGAGAGCCGCAATGTGCAGGCGGTCTTACTGATTTATGAGGGGCAAGTCATCGGCGGCGACCTGCACACGGTGGAACTGGACGGCTTTTTAAGCGGGTGGAAAGGGCCCATTGAAGAGACGGATTCCTAAAATCCCTTTGATTCTTCCCTTGTACCGGCGGGCAAAAAACGGTATAATTTTATCGGATACCCCGAAGAGGGAGGGTAAGTGATGGCAGCTAAAAAAGAAAGACTCGACCGGGTGCTGGTGCTTAACTGCGCCGGCAGCCGGAAACAAGTGGGACAACTCATTCGCTCCGGGCAGGTAACGGTAAACGGCCTGGTGGTACGGCGTGCGGAACAAAAAGTGGACCCCGATTGCGACCAGATTTGCGTGAAGGGAACACAGTTGCCCATGGGCCGGTACCTCTATATTATGATGAATAAACCGGAAGGCGTGCTATCGGCTTCCCGGGATCCAAGAGCCATGACAGTGGTGGATCTGCTGCCGGAAAAATGGCGGCGGCCCGGGATGTTCCCCGCCGGCCGGTTGGATAAAGATACAACGGGTTTTCTCATTTTGACCGATGACGGCGCATTTGCCCACCGCATGCTAGCCCCCCGCAGCCATGTGGACAAGGTCTATGAAGCCGAACTGGACAAACCGGTTACCCGGGAAGACCAGGATAGGTTTGCCAAAGGTATGGATTTGGGGGACTTTATTTCGCTGCCGGCCGAGATGGAACCGGTTACCCCCGATGGGTACGTTGCACAAGTCATCTTGCATGAAGGAAAATTCCACCAGGTGAAACGCATGTTTGAAAATTGTGGAAAAATCGTGCTCTCTTTGCGCAGAATCCGCATTGGTGTGGTAGAAATCGACAAAAATCTGGCTCCTGGCGAATGTCGTGAAATGACAAAGGAAGAGTGCGAGCAGTTATTTTTGCATGACTTTTGTTAAAAAAAAACAAAGATTGTTCCTCTATTTTTATGATTAGAACTTTTTGCTAAACAACGGTGCCAAAGTTTGGGCAAATGAAACCTATCCATTTCCGGCGGAATTTGATATACTTACATGCAGACGGATGCTTATTGGTATGGAGTTGTATTCTGGACATAAGCAAAAATCGAGAACGAATGTTTTCAGGAGGTCAATTATGGCAAGTGTAACTTTGAAAAACGTCTATAAGATTTATTCCGGTGGTGTAACGGCTGTTACCGATTTCTGCCTGGATATCGCTGATAAGGAATTTATCATTCTGGTAGGTCCCTCTGGCTGCGGTAAGTCCACCACCCTGCGTATGATCGCCGGTCTGGAAGAAATTTCCAAAGGCGAACTGTACATCGGCGACACCCTCTCCAACGATGTGGCCCCCAAGGACCGCGACATTGCCATGGTGTTCCAGAACTACGCTCTGTATCCCCATATGACCGTATTTGATAACATGGCGTTCGGCCTGAAACTGCGCAAGACCCCGAAGGACGAAATCAAACGCCGCGTAGAAGAAGCGGCCCGCATTCTGGACATCTCTCACCTGCTCGACAGAAAGCCGAAGGCTCTGTCCGGCGGCCAGAGACAGCGTGTTGCCCTGGGCCGTGCTATCGTGCGTGATCCTAAGGTGTTCCTGCTGGACGAACCGCTGTCCAACCTGGACGCTAAGCTGCGTGCTCAGATGAGAACGGAAATCGCGAAACTGCACCAGAAACTGGGCACCACGTTCATTTACGTAACGCATGACCAGACCGAAGCTATGACCATGGGCGACCGCATCGTGGTTATGAAAGACGGCTTCATTCAGCAGGTGGATACGCCTCAGAACCTGTATGATCTGCCCTGCAACGAATTCGTAGCCGGGTTCATGGGCTCTCCCCAGATGAACTTTGTCGATGCGACGGTTGGCAAGAACGACAAGGGCCTGACCCTGACGTTCGGCAACTGCACGCTGAATGTGCCCGCCAACAAGGCAGAAGGCACCAACCTGGCCGACTATGTTGGCAAGGAAGTTGTGTTCGGTATCCGTCCTGAAAACGTCAGCGACGATCCCGAATTCCTGGAAAATGCGCATGGCGCTGTTACGGAAGCCAGCGTAGAAGTAACGGAACTGATGGGTGCTGAAATCTATCTGTACCTTAACTGCGAAGGCAACGCCATTACCGCTCGCGTAAAGCCCACCTCCACCGCGAAGTCCGGCGACACCATCAAGATTGGCTTTGACATGAGCAAGATGCATGTATTTGACAAAGAAACGGAAAAGACCATCCTGAACTAATTATAGAGACTGTTTGATCAATTCCCGACTATAAAGGGGCGGGCCGTACGGATGTACGGCCCGCTTTTTTTCGTAAAATGACAAGTTGAACGTATCAAAACAGGGGCTTTCGCTAAAATCACGAAAAAAGAGGGGAAATTTCAAATTTTTTTGAAATTTTGTTATTTTTCGTGTTGAATTTTTTTCGATTTTTATGTAGAATAATACTATATGAATCGAGAAACTTATTTACACGGTCAAAAACGGGCGTGTGATTCTCAAGAAATGAGGGAGATAAAATGTCCAATCGATTGTTTCAGGGTGTGATCCATCAGATGCGCGATGCGATCGACCGCACCATTGGCGTTGTGGATGAAACTTCCGTGATCATCGCCTGTAGTGAGTTAGGCCGCATCGGAGAAGTCAATGAAAGTGTAACGGCCGACGCCATGACGTCGCCCAACTCGTTTGTTGTCAATGGATACACCTACCACTCTTTTGGTAGCCGTCCGCGTCCGGAATACGCCGTGTTCGTGTCCGGCACCGATGTGGAAGCGTCCCGGTATGCCGGGCTGTTGGCTGTATCGCTGAGCAATATTAAGCAGTACTACGACGAAAAGTATGACCGTAGCAATTTTATCAAGAACGTCATTCTCGACAACATTTTGCCCGGTGATATTTATTTGAAGGCCCGGGAATTGCGGTTTAACAACGATGTGGACCGTGTGGTCATGCTGATCAAGATCACCAACAAGACCGATATTTCGGCGTATGATGTGGTGCAGAACCTGTTCCCGGATAAGAGCAAAGACTTCATCATCAGCATCAACGAAAACGACATTGCCCTTGTGAAAGAAGTGCGGCCCGGCATTGATTCCAAAGACCTGGATAAACTGGCCGGTTCGATTGTTGACACCCTGTCCAGTGAATTTTACACCCACTGCACCGTGGGCATTGGCACCATGGTCACGGGCATCAAAGATTTGGCCCGTTCGTTCAAAGAAGCACAAGTTGCCCTGGAAGTCGGCAAGGTGTTTGATACGGAACGTTCCATTGTCAGCTACGATAATCTGGGCATCGCCCGTCTGATTTATCAGCTGCCCACGACTTTGTGCGAAATGTTCCTGAAAGAAGTGTTCAAGCGCGGTTCCATTGAATCCCTGGATCATGAAACCCTGTTTACGATTCAGCGCTTCTTTGAAAACAACCTGAATGTGTCGGAAACCTCCCGGAAACTGTTTGTGCACCGGAATACGCTGGTGTACCGGCTGGAAAAGATCAAAAAGATCACCGGGCTGGATCTGCGCGAATTCGAAGATGCGATTGTATTTAAAGTCGCCTTGATGGTCAAGCGGTATTTGTCTTCCAACCCTGTAAAATTCTGACAAAAATAGAACGTTCACGAAAAAAGGTTACAAAATAATTACAGTTAATTCTTTAAAAGAATTATATTACGGCAATTCATTGGTACTATGTTAAGTACCGGCGAATTGCCGTTTTCTTTGTGTATATAACATTTTACGGGCTTTTTTGAGCCCCTGTGAAGGATAAAGAAAATAGAGGAAGAAAAAGGTAGGGTAAGACAGTTTGGCTGGAAACGAAAGGAAGGAAACAGCATGAGTATGATCGAGTTCAAAAATGTGTCGAAGACATACGGGAACGGCACAAAAGCGATTCAAAATGTGAATCTGCAAGTGGAAAAAGGAGAGTTCGTTTTCATTGTGGGGTCGTCCGGCGCCGGGAAAAGTACCTTCTTAAAATTATTGATGTGTGAAGAAAGCCCTTCTTCGGGGGAAATTTTGATTAACAATCGTGTGATCAATAATTTAAAGCGCAAAGAAATCCCCTATTTGCGGCGGACCATGGGCATTGTGTTCCAGGATTTCCGGCTCATTGAGCGCATGACGGTGTATGAAAATGTGGCCTTTGCCATGCATGTGGTGGGCGCTGCCCCCCGTGATATCCGCAAGCGTGTGCCGTATATCCTGGGGCTGGTGGGCCTGCAGAGCAAAGCCAAGTGCTACCCCAGCGAACTATCCGGTGGCGAACAGCAGCGTGTGGGCCTGGCGCGGGCACTGGTGAATAACCCCAGTTTGATTATCGCCGACGAACCCACCGGTAACGTGGACCCGGCCCTTTCCTTTGAAATTGTGGACCTGCTCAGCGAGATCAATCACCGGGGCACCACCATCCTGATGGTTACCCATGAACATAATCTGGTCAAACACTTTAACCGGCGTGTGATCCAGATCCACCACGGTGAAGTGGTGGCCGACACCGAACAGAGCAAACCGGCGGTAGCGGAGTACATTGGGGACCAGGAGGGCTGGAAATAATGAAAATTATGAAAATGCATAATGCAAAATATCTGATTCGCGAAGGGTTCCATAACCTGTGGACAAACCGTACCATGACGCTGGCGTCGGTCGCCGTGCTGATTTCGTGCCTGTTGCTGACGGGGGCGGCCATGCTGTTTTCACAGAACATGGGAACCGCTATGAAAAAATTGGAAGGCAGCAATAGTATTACGGTGTATCTGGATGAAGATATGCCCGTATTGGAGGCCGTCCAGGTGGGCGAGACGCTGCGCTCGATTGAAAATGTGAAAGATTGCAGTTATGTGTCAAAAGATGAAGCCCTGGAAAGCATGATGGAACTGCTGGGCGATGACGGGACCGTGCTGCAGGGGTTATCAGGGGACGACAACTTTTTGCCGGATTCCTACGATATCTCCATGAAAGATCTGACAAAATACGACGAAACCATCAAAGAAATCAAGGCAGTAGACGGTGTTTCGCAGATCACCGACTACAGCGATGTGGCGGATAAATTAACTCGGATTGATAATTTGGTGGCGACGGCCGGCATGTGGATTGTATTGCTGCTGGGGATCGTGTCGCTGTTTATCATTGCCAACACCATTCGCGTTACCATGTTCTCGCGCCGGATGGAAATCAGCATTATGAAATCGGTAGGGGCCACCAACTGGTTTGTCCGGTTGCCGTTTGTGGTAGAAGGTGTCATGATTGGGCTGATTGCCGGTATCTTGGCCAGCGGCCTCTTATTCTTGATGTATCACCTGATGGCCGGCGTTATTACCGGGATTTTGTCGTTCTTTACCCCGGTGGGATTGTCGCAGTTAGTCGTGCCCTATACCCTGGGGTTTGTGCTGGCCGGGATGGCCTTTGGCGCTTTGGGCAGTATGATTTCGATCGGACGGTTCCTGAATCGGGAAGGAGAGAACAGCATTGAAGCGTAAAACGAAAAACCGCATGAAGCGGGTACTGGCAGTCATTCTGTGCGGTACACTGGTTTGGCTTTCCGCCACGCCGCTGGGACAGATAAGAACCCGGGCGGCCGAACTGGCGGATCTGCAGGATAAACAGCAGCAGCTGCAGGAAGAGCAGAAAGAAAACGAGCAAAAACTGGATGAACTGCGCGATAACGAAGAAGAGCAGCAGGCGTACCTGGAAACGCTGCAGAGCCAGGTCAAGACCATGCAGGATCAAATCGATACCCTGAACGCGCAGGTGGATCTGCTCAATGATGAAATCACCGAAAAAGAAGAGGCCATTGCTGATAAACAGGCCCAGATTGACGACGACATGGAACAGCTGAAGACCCGGCTGAAGGCTTTGTATATGGCCGGGGATGCTTCCACGTTGGCCATTTTACTGCATGCGGACAATATTGAAGACTTGGCCCGGAAGAGCGAAGTGATCAAATCGATTACCCGCCATGATACGGAATTGATCCAGTCCCTGAATCAGGAACTCAATGATATTGCCGATGAAAAAGCCCAGATTGAGGCCGACAAGAAGAAAGTAACCGACGGTAAAAACGATCTGGAAGAACAGCGTCAGGAGCTGGCAGATTTGGAAGAAGAAGCCCAGGCCACGTTGGAAGAGATCCAGGGCCAGCGTTCCGATGCGGAACAGAAAGCCAGCCAGCTGGAAGCCGAAATGAGCGAAGCGGATGCCGCCCTGGACCAGTGGTATGCCGATTATTATGCTTCGCAAAAAGAATCTTCGAGCAGCAGCTCAGGCAGCAGTGGTTCCAGTAGTGGATCGAGCAGCAGCGGGGGATCTTCTTCGGGCGGCAACCAGTCCTATTCCGGTTCCATGACGTGGCCGGTACCCGGGTACAGCGGATGTATTTACCAGGGTTTCGGTTCCGGCCATAAGGGCTATGATATTTCCGGCGGCGGGATTTACGGCGCTCCTATTGTAGCGGCTTCCAGCGGCACGGTGATTTTTGCCGGGTACGGTTCGGCGGCGAACTCGCACAACCGGTACGGCTACTGTGTAGACATTGACCACGGCAGCGGGATTGCCACCCGGTATGCCCATTGCAGTGCTTTGACGGTTTCCACCGGGGACTATGTCACCGAAGGACAGGTCATCGGCTATGTGGGCAACACCGGCGAATCCTACGGGGCTCACTTGCATTTTGAAGTGCGGGTTAACGGCGTGGCTGTGAATCCGGGTAACTATGTATAAGGGAAAAAGCGAGGGGTTAGCATGAGAAAGATCTCCTTGGGGGCTACGGTGGCTTTGATGCTGTTATCGGCGGCCGTAACCGTTTCGCTCACATACACCTATGCCATGGACCGGTTCAATCAAAAGATTTCGGATTTGAATGAACGGGAAGCGCTGTATAACAAGCTCAGCGAGATCGACGACCAGGCCCGCAACCGTTTTGCCGGAGGGATTGACGAAGCCACTTTGCAGGATGCGATTTGTGCCGGGTATGCTGCTGGCCTTTCCAACTCCAATGCGCGGTATATGTCCGCGGAACGGTATGCGGATTACGCGTCTTCCAGTCAGGGGGTCAACGTAGGTGTGGGGATCAATACCGTTATGGACGAAGATGGCAATATGGAGATTGTCGAAGTCTATGCTTCCTCTTCGGCTGAAACGGCCGGCTTGCGAAAAGGCGATGTGGTGGTAGCCCTGGACGGGAAAGAAGTGTCGCGTATTGGGTATATTGACGCCAGCGCCCAACTAGATGGGGCCGATGGCTCCCAAGTGGTTATGACGGTGCTGCGGCCCGATGGGGACAAAATGAAGACCCTGAATTTTACGGTGGTACGCAGCGTGTATACGGCCACATCGGTTTCGTATCAATTCATTAACGGGAATGTAGGGTATATCCGTGTTTCGGCTTTTGGCAACAGTTCGGTGTCGGCCTTCCGTACCGCTTTGACGGTCTTGCAAAGTGAAGAGAATCTGAGCGGGCTCGTGATCGACCTGCGGGGGAATTCCGACGGGGATGTGGACAATATGGAAAAGGTCGCCGATATGTTGCTGCCGGCGGGAGAAATCGTGCGCACCGTGGATAAAGACGGCAAGCAGATGGATTCCTATTTGTCCGATGCCGAATCGGTCACTTTGCCCATCACAGTGGTAATCGATGGCAGTACCGCAGGGGCGGCCGAAGTGATGGCCAGCGCCTTGCACGATGCCGGGTGCGAAACGGTGGGCGAAACCACCGCCGGTACGGCGCAGGTGACGGAAGTCGTCGTGCTGTCTGATGGGTCGGCCCTGTTTATTCCCACCGAGAACTACAGCAGTAAGACGGGCGCCATTTTATACGGGCAGGGCGTAGCAGCCGATGTGCCCGCCAGCCTCAATGAGGAAGAACAGCAGGCGTTCAGCCGTTATGATTTGCAGCCCCAGGACGACCCCATGGTGCAATCGGCGGTCACCCGGCTGCTGGCCAGCGGTGCCGACGTGGAGCAGGTACCTGGCAGCTCAGAATCGGAAGAAAGCAAAGATGCCGATGCCGAAGAAAGCAGCAGCCAGAAGGAAACCTCCAGCCAGGAAAAAACGGAAGAAAAAAAGGAATCCTGAACGGATTATCCATAAACAAACGCGAAACCGGGCGAAAAGATTTCCCTTTTTGCCCGGCTTTATTCATTGACAGCCCGCGGGCATGCGGATATAATAGTACAAGATTCTTCGGGCGGATTTCCGTGCCGGGTGAGATGAATTTGTGATAAAGGTGGTAGAATCGGACAATGGCCTCGAAAGAGATTATTTTAACCAAAGAAGGGCTGGCTAGCCTTGAAAAAGAACTGGACTACCTCAAGTCTGTACGTCGTAAAGAAGTAGCTGAAAAAATCAAAGTGGCTCTTTCGTTTGGTGACTTGTCGGAAAACAGTGAATACGACGAAGCCAAAAACGAACAGGCCATTATGGAAGCCCGCATCGCGGATATTGAAGTGATGCTGAAAAACGTTCGCTTGATCGATGAAAATGAATTGCACAGCGGCAATATCCACATCGGTTCCACGGTAACCGTTGACATCGAACGGGCCAGCGGTACGACGGAGAAAACTTACAAAATCGTGGGTTCCAACGAAGCGAATCCCCGGGAAGGACGTATTTCGGATGAATCGGCTGTGGGCAAAGCGCTGCTGGGCCACACCAAAGGCGATGTAGTCGAAGTAGAAGTACCCGCCGGTATTGTGAAGTATCACGTTAAAGAAATCGGCTAAGATTAAAAGGCAAACAAGGATAAAGAATAGCAGGAAAAAGAGGCACCCTATGCGCGTGCTTCTTTTTCTGGTTCTTGTCGAAATTGATCGGAGGATGAACAAGTAACATGAGTGAACAGGTGCAAACGACTTCCGGGGCGCAGGATATCAGTGAGCTGAGCCGCATCCGCCGGGAAAAGCTTTTTGACATGCAGGCAAACGGCCATGATCCGTATCAGATCACCACGTATGACGTGGATGCCCATGCCCAGACGGTGATCGATACCTTTGACGATCAGGCAGAAGAACTGCGCCGGGTATCGCTGGCCGGGCGCATCATGAGCTGGCGCAATATGGGCGGCAGCTCGTTTATGGATCTGGTGGATAAAACCGGCCGCATTCAGGTTTATGTCAAGAAAAACCTGCTGCCCGAAGGCGTTTATGCCGATATGAAAAAACACCTGGACATTGGCGATATCGTGGGGGTAAAAGGCGAAGTATTCCGCACCAAAATGGGGGAAGTGACCGTTCGGGCGTCGGATTTCGTGATCCTTTCCAAAGGGCTGCTGCCGCTGCCCGAAAAGTTCCATGGCCTGAAAGATACGGATACCCGGTACCGCCAGCGGTATTTGGATCTGATCGTGAACCCGGAAGTAAAAGATACGTTCCTCAAGCGCAGCCGCATTATTACGGCCATCCGCCGGTATTTGGATGAAAAGTCGTTTTTGGAAGTCGAAACGCCGGTGCTGCACAATATTGCCGGTGGTGCTTCGGCCCGTCCGTTCATTACCCATCACAATACGCTGGATATTGATATGTACCTGCGCATTGCGCTGGAACTGCATTTAAAGCGCCTGATCGTCGGTGGCTTCGAACGGGTGTATGAAATTGGCCGCGTCTTCCGCAACGAAGGGATGGATACGCGCCATAACCCCGAATTTACCGAACTGGAACTGTACCAGGCCTATACCGATTATAACGGCATGATGGATATCACGGAAGATATGATCCGCACCGTGGCCCTGGAAGTGCTGGGTACGGGTGAAGTCCCTTATGGCGACGTGACCATCGACCTGATGAAGCCGTTTGCCCGGCTGTCTATGGTGGAAGCGGTCAAAAAGTACAGCGGCGTGGACTTTGACCAGGTGGAAACCCTGGAACAGGCCCGCGAGTTGTGCCGGGAACACCATATCGAATTCGAAGAACGCCACAAGCGCGGCGACATTCTGAACCTGTTCTTCGAAGAATACGTGGAAGACAAACTGATTCAGCCCACGTTTATCACCAACCATCCGGTGGAGATTTCGCCGCTGGCCAAGCGCTGCCCGAATAACCCCGGTTATACGGAACGGTTTGAACTGTTCATGACCGGACGGGAATATGCCAACGCCTTCTCGGAACTGAATGACCCCATTGACCAGCGCCAGCGGTTCGAAGCCCAGGCGGCGTTAAAAGCGGCGGGCGATGATGAGGCGTGCGATGTGGACGAAGACTTCCTCACGGCGCTGGAATACGGCATGCCGCCTACCGGTGGCATGGGCATGGGGATCGACCGTCTGGTCATGCTGCTGACCAATGCACCGGCTATCCGTGATGTCCTGCTGTTCCCCACCATGAAACCGCTGGATAACGGCAGCAAAAAGGCAGCGGCTGTGAAACCTACGGTATCCGAACCGGCAGCGGAACCGGTTGTCAAGGAACCGGAAGTCATTGATTTTTCCAACGTGCAGATTGAACCGCTGTTTGAAGAATTTGTCGATTTCGATACGTTCAGCAAATCGGATTTCCGGGCGGTAAAGGTAAAGGCCTGTGAAGCGGTGAAGAAGAGCAAAAAGCTGCTGCAGTTCACGCTGGATGACGGGACCGGCACGGACCGCATTATTTTGAGCGGGATTCATGCGTATTACGAACCGGAAGAGCTCGTGGGCAAAACCCTGATTGCCATCACCAATCTCCCGCCGCGGAAGATGATGGGGATTGATTCCTGCGGGATGATTCTCAGCGCCGTGCATGAGGAGGAAGGCGAAGAAAAGCTTCATGTGCTGATGGTGGATGATCACATTCCGGCCGGGGCCAAACTGTATTAAAAAATAGAATTACTTGCGAAAACAATATTGTTTAGCAAAAAAGAGCAGTCCTAGAGATAGGGCTGCTCTTTTTGATTATTATAAAAAAACACTGGTATGAAAGATAAAAGCAAGAAAAACAGCCGGTTATTGGGCAGAAATACAAAATCAAGAACAAATTTTTAGAAAGAAAGTGATGGAGCCTTATATTTATACCTAAAAAATCTGACATTATTTCTATCTGCTTTACATGGCCATATTCTTGACAAGAAAAAACTGGCTACGTATACTTATACATATTAGATAAGATTCTAGATAAGCGTGAATGAAATCTATTTTTAATATAAAGAAAGGGGGGAAGCTCTTTCTAGAACCACACGCTATGGGAAAGAAAATGTCCTAGTAATCATCGGAGGAGGATGATGAAGCCATGAAAAAAGTAGGGATCGCAAAATGGATGGCGTGCCTGTTGGCGGTGGTATTGGTAGCCGCTATGGTGCCAAATCGCGTGATGGCGGCGGATAAAACCATGACGCTCAGCGAGTTCATCGCCGCTGTGGAACAGGGGAACGGTACATTCGATGGACAGGGTGTTGTGGTACAATGGGCCCCGGATGAAAAAGCCAACGTAATCCAGCGGGTACAGGAACCCAATGCGCAATACCAGCTGTTCAAGGATCTGGGGGATCTTTCGATATCCAATGTGAATTTTGAGTATGTGCCGGCGGATATTCCGCAGCACAGCGACGGATGGAGCGGCCTGAATAAAGACTGGACCAAAGAGCAAATCCGCAATGCGGAATTCCAGTTTTTAAATAGCGGCAGTGTGACCATCCGCGGCTGCACCTTCGAAAAGGTGATCGTCAGTCCCTTTGGTAATCAGAATAACCGCCCCAACGATGCGAACCGTACCTTATCGGTTACCGGCAGTTCCTTCCAAAATGTGTACAATGCCTATGCTTTAAAGGATATTTATCCGGCTTCGGCTACCATCAGCGAGAACACCTTTACAAATTGCAGCGGGGCTATTTATTTTGAGGGGGGCATTCCCAGAACCAGTTTGGTCATAACCAATAACAAATTTGATACAATCGACCAATACGCCGCATCGGGTAAAGAGAATACCCGTGGAGTGGTACAGTTCAGCTCCTCCTGCCAGTTTGCCGGGACGGCCAATGTCACCCTGACGGGCAACCAGATTACCGGTAACGTGGTAAAAGATGAAGGGAGTAGCCAAAACCTGCCGGTGGTACGGCAGCTGTGTGATATGGCGGCTGTGACCCTAAACGGATGGACGCCCGGTCAGGCTTTCTCCATTAAGATCGATGCGGAAGGGAAAACACTGCCCACGCTGCCCAGCGGGACGGTAGACGGAAACACCTACACCTTCAAGGGGTGGGCCCCAGAAAACGATTATATCGGGTCAACCGATCTCACCAATGAAGCGTCGTTCCTCCAGCCCGGTGACAGCGCCAGCGTCGGCTTTTACTACGCGGTATGGCAGGTAACATATACGGTTACCTATACGGACGGTGTGGCGGAGGAAGACATTTTCCCGGATCAGGTAACAACGGGGCTGTCCGCCGGAGAAGATATGCCCACGTTTTTGGGTGTCCCGGAAAGGAAAGGGTATGTGTTCACCGGCTGGGATCCGGTTCCCAGTGAGACGGTGACCGGCAGCGTTACCTATACGGCTACATGGGGCATGGACGAAAATGGAAATGGCCTGGATGATAAGGACGAACCCCGCTATACGGTTACGTATACCGACGGCGTTGACGGCGAAGAAATTTTTGCCGATCAGGTAACGGGAGATATCTTTTCCGGCATGCCGACGCCTGCGTTTGCCGGGTCGACGGAACGGGACGGGTATGTCTTTACCGGTTGGACCCCGGAGGTAAGCAAAACTGTGACCGAAGACGTGGTGTATACGGCTATGTGGGAGAAAAAAGCTTCCAGCGAAGATTCCTCGCAACCGGTTGACTCTTCGTCGGAAGAAGGATCTGGTGGGACAACTTCGAAGCCCGATGATTCTTCTACCGGGCAAGAAAATAGTGAGGTGGACACAGGGCCCGAAACAGGCGATCATAGCTCGTGGATCCTCTTAGTCAGTATGCTGCTTACCAGCGCAGCGGCATTGGCAGGAACCGCTGCTTTTTTGAAGCGGAAAGCAAAGTAAGATCATGACATGAATAAAAATACCGGCTTTTCACGAAAGAAAAGCCGGTATTTTTATGCGCGAAATTTTTCCGCCGGCCCGGTTATTGTTACCCAGTGGCAACCAAATTTTAGAAGGGTAGAAGGAGGGGGATGTTTTTGAAGGTGAGAGGAAACTTGTATTTTCATACAAAAATAGACATAAAGAAGTCTTGAAAAGTTCATACTTGCTCAGTATAATGGAACACGTTGAAAGCGAAAAAATCCGGCCGTCGGCCGGTTGATAAGGGACAGGCAGCCGCCGTGCGGGAAACCATCTTTGCGGCGCCTGTTCCGGGTGAAGGAGTGAATGTAGTATGGCACGGGAGCATTTGCTTCTGGAAGGATCGGAAGACACGATCCATCTTACAGAAGAAAAACCTCTCAGTAAAAAAGAAAAGCGGCAAAATTGGTGGTATTATCACAAAATACACCTGCTGATCGGGTTGGTTGCCGTTTTAATTGGGGGATACTTTGTGTATGATATGGCGACCAAAGTATATCCCGATTACACTATTGCGGTGTTGTCGGAAGATGAATGCGGTGGCGACCTGCTGGAGTGTGTGGCGGACGAACTGAGTGATTATGGGGTGGACCGCAACGGGGACGGACAGGTAGTTGTCAGTCTTGTCAACTATGCATTAGGGTCGAGCAACGGCACGACCACCGATGCGCAAACCGCGCAGGTGGCCCAGGCCGGTATGGCCAAGCTGGCGGCTGATACCACGACATTCGATTCCGTGATTTACATCAGCGACCCCAGCTGTTTTGACCGGTTAAAAAATGAGTCGATGTTTGCGTATATAGACGGTACCACGCCGGAAGAAGGGGCTACCGATTACGACAACATGTATGTGCTGTGGTCGGATTGCAAAGGGCTGGCCGATGCCAAACTGGAATCGACCTGGTACGAAGGAATCAGTTCCGATGATTTGCAAAAGCTGTTCAGTGATTATCATGTTTCGTTGCGGGTCATTGAAGGCACACAATTTGCGGAAGATCAGGGCAAGGTTGATTATTATAACGACTGCATGCAGCTGCTGGAAAATATCCGTACCGGGACGAAAACCAACGGGGATTAAACCGGAAAACAGGGATCCTTCCCCACTTATGAACCGCCCCAGATTGTGCAGACAGCACAAAAAGAGCCCCTGGTGCAGGAATA
>CAKNOA010000054.1 GCA_930990065.1 uncultured Clostridia bacterium
ACCCTCGGCACGCGGTTTTGGAGACCGCTGCTCTACCAACTGAGCTATGCCCCTGTATCGTTTTGCGATCTCTCACAGCGCGAGTATTATAATATCACCACAAGGGGTTAAAGTCAAGGGTTTTGACAAACTTTTTTATTTTTTTCGTTTCTTCGTTCTTCTGCCCTGTTTTTATTCAGAATTTAGCTCTTTTTTATCAATAACCATTACGAAAAAGGAAGATCACCCCGCCGATAAACCCCACCCCGGCGGCTCCATACCCAGCCAAGGCAACAATTTCTTGCAAAAAAAAGTTGGCGGAAACTTGCATCATGCATCCCAGCACAGCGCCAAATGCCGCTGCCAGGCATCCCCAGACCACCATATTCAAGACCAAAAACAATCGGATTGTCGCACGTCCCTTGGTGTGTGCCATACAAAAATGCAGGATTTTTTTCATAAACCGGTGCTCCTTCCCCATTGATTTGACCCATTATAGTCCGGGAAGGTAAAAATACGAGAAGGAACCTTGTAAATTTCACGTAAATTTACAAGGTTCCTTCTCCCTATTTTCAAGCTTTACGGCAAGAAGCGATGAAACCGTACGGTAATGCACGTACCGCGCCCCGGTTCGCTTTCCAGCGAAAGCTCTGCTTTATGTTGCTCGACAATATGGCGCACAATCGCAAGCCCCAGGCCGGTGCCTCCCGTTGCCTTGGAGCGGCTCTTGTCCACCCGGTAGAAACGTTCAAAAATGCGCTCCCGGTGCTCCTTGGGAATACCAATACCGGTATCCCGCACGCTGAGCACGGCGCTGTCTTTTTCGTAAAACGTGCGAATGTAGACACTGCCTCCCGGTACATTGTACCGAATCGCATTATCACACAAATTATAGCACAATTCTTCCATCATGCCTTTGTCAGCCCGCACAATGGTCTTCTGCGTTTCCAGTACCAAGGTCACCCGGTTATTGGAAGCCAGCAATTGCAGCGACTGAGCCGTGCGTGCCGTCACCTCAGCCAGATCCAGCACTTCCGGATGCATAACCGGTTCGGGAGAATCCAGCTGCGATAGGCGCAAAATATCGTTAATCAAATTCAAAAGCCGTTTGGCACTGCGGCGAATCTCCCCGGCAAACCGGGGAATATCTTCGCTGGCTGCCATCCCGCTTTCCATGAGTTCCGCATAGCCGGAAATCGACGTAAGCGGTGTTTTCAGCTCATGGGAGACATTCGCCGTGAATTCCGTGCGGATATTGGCGCTTTTGATAATTTCGGCGTGCTGTGAGCGGATCGTTTCCACAAACGGGCGCAATTCGGGATAAACCGGTTTATTTTGCGGGTCATCCAGATGTTCAGCCAGCGCTTCAATGGGCCGGATCAGCCGCTTGGTCAAAATATTCGACAGCAGGAAACACACCACCATAAGCAGGCACAGCACTACAATCATAGCCGGTACGGCCCGGCCAAACAAGCTCCAAATACTGTCGGTTTCCCGGGCAACCCGCACGACCGATCCGTCCTGCAGAGCCACGGCTACATAATACGTGCTCAGCGACAGGGTACTGGAGAGCCGCACATCTTCCCCTTCCCCTGTTTCAAACGCCTTTTTGACTTCGGGGCGGTCGGCATGGTTTTCCATTTCCGATGCATTGACATCGTTATCAAACAATACGGTACCATCGGCCGAAATGACCGTAAAGCGTACTTCATCGTGATTGAGTTGATTGCGTTTAAGTACTTCCTGCGCCTGCTGTTCATCAGTACAGGTATCCTGCAGCAAATAAGCGTATGCGCGCAGGTCTTCCATGACCTGTTCGCCAAATAAGTTGTAAAAGATAAAAACCAGCAGTGTCAGGGTGGCGAGAATCGCCAGCCCTGCCACTGCCATAAAATGACCGTTAATTTTGCGTTTCATTTTCGTCCTTCCATTCTGCACGGTACCCTACATTGCGCACCGTACGAATGATTTTGCCCGCATCCCCCAATTTTTGCCGCAGGGACTTGATATGCATATCAATGGTGCGGGATTCGCCTTCAAAATTTTCCTTCCAAACCCGCTCCATAATGGTATCACGGGGTACCACAATGCCATGGTTCCGCATGAGCAGTTGCAGCAGTTCAAATTCTTTATAGGTCAGTTCCACCGACACTCCATTGACCAGCACCAGCCGCCGGCTGGCATCCAGGTGCACGGGCCCCAGGGTCAAATTGGTTTCCCCGGATTCGCCGGTACGGCGGATCAGCGCTTTGACCCGGGCAATGAGTTCCATCACCCCAAAGGGTTTCGTCAAATAATCATCGGCCCCATTGTCAAGGCCTTTTACTTTATCCATTTCGGTGGTTTTCGCCGTTACCAGCAAAATCGGTACCCGCTTGGTATCGGAACGGCCCCGCAGTTTTTGCAGGATATGCAGCCCGTCTTCATCGGGTAGCATGATATCCAAAATAATTAGGTCCGGCCGACGCTCGGCAATACCGGCATAAAAATCCCGGGCCGTCTGAAAACTGCTCACAGAAAAGCCACTGTTTTTCATGGCATAGGCTTCAATTTCACTGATATTCGGGTCATCTTCTACAATGGCAATCCACATATTCCCTCATCCCTCTTATTTCGAAGCCACAACTTCCTGTCCATCGGGAATGCTGTCACCCAAATCTTTTTCGTAAATTTCGAACTGGCAATTGACAATATTCATGCAATGATCAGCCGTACGGCGCAGGTTGGTGCACACGTCCGTCAGGATAAAGCCCATTTCAATGGTACATTCCCCGTTTTTTAGCCGTTCAATATGATGAGCCCGGGCAATTTCGCACAATTCCGCCACACGGGTACGGCGGGCCGCCAACTCCTTGGCCTTTTCATAATCGCTGCCCTGCAGTTCTTCCACAATGCCTTCAGCCAGGCATTGCACTTCTTTCATCGGCGCTTTCAGTTCTGCCAACGCCGCCGGAGAAAAGCCAATCTGCTTTTCGTTCATTTCAGTCGCCGATTCCGCCAGTGCTTTAGCGTAGTCGGTAATCCGTTCAAAGTCGCCAATATCGTGCAGCAGCACCGACACACGGCGGCTGGCCGTTTCGCTCAGCGGCATACGGGACAGCTGTACGAGATACGAACCCAGCCGGTCTTCGAAATGGTCGGCTTTTGTCTCCATGAGTCCGACCTGTTCGGCTTCTTTTTCATCGTACCGGCTAAATAGGGCAAAACTTTTTTCCAGCGCACTGCGGCTCAGGTCCGCCATACGGTACACGGCTTTTTCGCTCTGAGCCAAAGCCAAGGCCGGCTTGTCCAAAAAGCGGGTATCCAGTTCCCGCAAATCCTGCAGCGTCCCTTCGCTGGCGCGTTCCGGCACCGTTACGCAGGCCAGTTTTTCCAGCTGACGGTTAAACGGCAGCAGCAGAAGCGTGGTAAACACATTGAATGTACTGTGGATAATCGCAATGCCCAGTGCGTCGGCTTGCTCACCAAAGAAAGCAAGGGGCATGACAAAATTGACCGAATACACAATAATCATAAAGACTACCGTACCGATCAGGTTAAAGTACAGGTGTACAAACGCCGCCCGGCGAGCGTTTTTGCTGGCGCCAACCGCCGAAAGCAGGGCCGTTACACACGTACCGATGTTCTGCCCCATAATGATGGGCAGAGCCGTGCTGTAGGTAACCACACCCGTGGAGCACAAAGCCTGTAAAATACCCACAGATGCCGACGAGGACTGAATAATAGCGGTTAGCAGCGTACCAGCCAGCACACCGAAGAACGGGTTGCTAAATAGTGTGAGCATGCTGGTAAATTCCGGCACGTCTTTCAGCGGGGATACCGCATCGCTCATCATGCTCATGCCGGTCATCAGAACAGCAAAGCCTACCAGGATAGAACCAACGCTTTGCCGTCTTTCCCGTTTGGCAAACATGACAAGCGCCACACCGATGACGGCCAGAACAGGAGAAAACGAAGTCGGTTTGCACAGTTCCAGGAACAGGTTGTCACCCTCGATTCCCGTCAAACTCAAAATCCAGGAGGTCGCCGTGGTACCGATATTGGCACCCATAATCACGCCCACAGCCTGACGCAGCTGCATAATCCCGGAGTTTACGAACCCGACCACCATAACCGTCGTGGCCGACGAAGACTGAATGATGGCCGTCACCGCGGCCCCGAGCAAAACACCGCGAATCGGCGTACTGGTTAGCTTGGCCAGGATTTTTTCCAGCTTGCCGCCAGAGGCCGCTGTCAGGCCCTTGCCCATTTCGTTCATTCCGAACAGGAACAGAGCCAGCCCAAGAATAAAGGACAACACATTTGTTAACATACTCTCTCTCACACTCTCTTTCGCCGCCAGTATAAGGGTGTGCTGTAAAAGTAAAAGATACGCTATGTAAAATTTACGTAAAATTTCATGCGGAAAAAGGGAGTTTCGAAAGATTTCTGCAATATTTCTAAAATTTATCTTGAACAATTGTAAAAAACCCCCTCTACCGGTTGGCAGAGGGGATTTTAGGTAGGTTCTGTTAAATCGAAATGCGCATCGCGTCGTTATACAGTTTATAGTCAAATGTACGGGGCATGTTCAGTGCTTCTGTAATGTCAAAGTCCGTAATCTGACCCTTTTGCATAACCACCACACGGTTGCTCTTGCCTTCCATGAGCAGATCCACGGCATGGCAACCCATCTGGCTGGCCACAACGCGGTCACGCAGCGTGGGAGAACCACCGCGCTGTACATGGCCCAAAACGGTCGCCCGGGTCTCAACGCCGGTTTCTTCCTGAATACGGCGGGCCATATCATTGATGTCGTTCCCCGCTACGCTGGAGCAGCCTTCCGCCACCACAATGATAAAGTGCTGGCGGCCGGTGCTCTGGGTGTGACGAATGCGGTCGACCACATCGCGCTGGAAGTCATAGGGGACTTCCGGCACCAAGATGGCCGTAGCCCCTACCGCAATACCGGTATTCAGGGCGATATCCCCGCACCGGCGGCCCATCACTTCCACCACGCTGCAGCGGTTGTGCGAAGCCGATGTATCACGCAGACGGTCCACCATTTCCATAGCGGTATTCATAGCGGTATCATACCCGACCGTGTATTCCGAACTGGCAATATCGTTATCAATGGTACCGGGAATGGCAATGCAGGGAATACCCGCATTGGTCAGATCCCGCGCGCCACGGAACGAACCGTCGCCGCCTACTACGACCACGCCGTCAATACCCATTTCCCGACATTTATCGGCAGCCGCTTTGACCCCTTCGGGCGAATTAAAGCGCGGGCTGCGCGCCGTGTACAAAATCGTACCGCCACGGTGAATAATGTCCGTAACGGAACGCAGCGACATGGGAACAATATCCCCCGTCAACAGGCCGTTATAACCTTTACGAATACCAAATACGTCAAGCCCTGCATCAATGCCGGCGCGAACTACAGAACGAACAACGGCGTTCATGCCAGGCGCATCGCCGCCGCTGGTAAGAACTGCTATTTTCTTGCTCATGGGAAGACATCCTCCTACCTTTTATATATTCCTTTTTGCAAAGGAACTTTATCTTATTATAATGAATCTCTTCACAATAATCAAGCCATCTTGCCGAATTTTGCACAAAGAAACCAGGGGTTTCCCTCAAACTTTGCGGAATACCGCTTTATGTGCGCACCGCCACATTTTTTTCTCCCAACAAGCGCCGCAGTTCCCGCAGCAGCACTTCATTTTCGTCCACATACAGGGAAGAAGGCGCCCGCACCAGCTTTTTTTCGTCTTCAAAATAGAGGTAGAGCGGCGCCGGGCCGTCAAAGATAGCCGTGTACTGCAACGCTTTTCGATAAGTCGCGCAGTCCCGGGACGGGAACTTCAAATAAAGACCCCACCGGTTGCTGCGCGGGGTTGTTTGTGCCGGTACCGGCCGTGCACTTGTGGGGGATGCCGGTTCGCCTATCCGCCCTATACCAGGCATAGGCTCCCCTTCTTTGGGCGCTTCCCACACCCCGTCACACAGGATTTTAGCTTCTTTTTCTTCGGTCAGGCTGAGTTTGCCCCGCAGGCAAACAACGGCCCCTTCCTGCAATAGGGAGGCATACCGGCTATAAACCTGGGGAAATACCAGCACTTCCACATGGCCCGAAACGTCTTCCAGGGTGACAAACGCCATGGTGGCGTTGGACTTCGTCACTTTCTGTTTGACCCCTGACACCAGTCCCAATACGCACACCGGCTGATTATCCCGGTAAAGGGGTACTTCGCCCTCTTCCACCTGTAAATCCGCCAGACGGGCGGCTTCCCGGTTCTGGTACCGGGCCTCATAGGCTGCCAACGGATGGCCGCTGATGAACATACCGGTGACCTCTTTTTCCATGCGCAATAACTCCGCCGGTGGAAATTCGGGCAGCCGCGGCAACTCGAATGCTTCTGTGGACAGTTCGCCGTCCTGCCCCGGGGTATCGAAAAAGCCCAATTGCCCGTCGACATTCTTTCGCCTATCGGCTTCCAATTGTTCCAGCAGCGCCCCGGCCCCTGTGAGCATTTCCCGGCGGTTATGCCCCAGATCATCCAAGGCCCCGCACTGGATCAGGCTTTCCAGTGCCCGGCGGTTCAGTTCCGTGCCGTATAACCGGCGGCAAAAATCCACAAAGGACGTATACGGGCCGTTCTGCTCCCGTTCGTGAACCAGCCGCTGCAGGAACCCGGCCCCCAGGTTTTTGACCGCCTGTAACCCATAGCGGATATTGGACCCCACCACGGTAAAGCCCCACCGGCTTTCGTTCACGTGGGGCGGCAAAACCCGAATGGACAGCCGGTTGCATTCCCCGATATACTCGGCCACCTTGCCCGTATTTTCCAGTACGCTGGTCAGTAGCGCCGCCATATACTCCCGGGGATAGTGGTATTTTAGGTACGCTGTCTGGTACGAAACCGTGGCATACGCCGCCGCATGGGATTTATTAAACGCATAGGAAGCAAAACTTTCCATTTCGGAAAAGATCGCCAGCGCCACGTCTTCCGGCACGCCGCGCCGCCCACAGCCTTCCACCAGCACGTTCCCGTCTTCATCGGTGAGCCCATGGAGGAAGATCTCCTTTTCCTGCTCCATCACCTTTTTCTTCTTTTTGGACATGGCCCGCCGCACCACATCGGCGCGTCCCAGGGAATACCCGGCCAGTTCCCGGAAAATCTGCATGACCTGTTCCTGGTAGACGATACAGCCATATGTGACTTTCAGGATTTTCTCCAGCCGCGGGTGGCGGTAGGTGACTTTCTCCGGGTGATGGCGGTTCTCCACATAGGTGGGAATAAACTTCATGGGGCCGGGCCGGTACAGGGAAATCACTGCGATCAGGTCTTCCAGGGAATCCGGACGCAGGTTCATAATCACCCGCTTCATACCCGGGGATTCAAACTGGAACACCCCTTCGGTCGCCCCGCTGGTGAGCATATCGTACACATGCTGGTCGTCAAACGGAATCGAAGAAAGGGAAAAATCCGGTTCCCGCTTGTGGATATCCTCCACCGCATGATCCATCACCGACAGGTTGCGCAGCCCCAGAAAATCCATTTTCAAAAGGCCCAGTTCTTCCAGGGTGGTCATGGTGTACTGGGTTACCACAGCTTCATCGTTGCAGCTCAGGGGCACATACTCCATCACCGGCCGGTCGGTGATCACCACACCGGCGGCATGGGTGGAGCTGTGCCGCGGCATGCCCTCGATTTTGCGGGCCATATCCAGCAGCTCGTGGATGGTGGGGTCTTCTTCATAGCGTTCCCGCAAAGCACGGCTGACAGAAAACGCATGATCTAGAGTCATATTCAGCTCCATGGGCACCATTTTCGCCACGGCATCCACCGTACCGTAAGGAATATTCAGGGCCCGTCCCACATCGCGGATAGCGCCCCGGGCCGCCATGGTCCCAAACGTGACAATTTGCGCCACGTGGTCACTGCCGTATTTTTCCACCACATAATCGATCATTTCCTGGCGGCGTTCGTCGCTGAAATCGATATCAAAGTCGGGCATGCTCACCCGTTCCGGGTTGAGGAACCGTTCAAACAGCAAATCATACCGAATGGGGTCAATGCCTGTAATGCCCATGCAGTAAGCCGCCAAACTCCCGGCGCCGCTGCCCCGTCCGGGTCCTACCGGCAGGTGAATGGACTTGGCATGGCGCACAAAGTCATCCACAATCAGGTAGTAATTGACATACCCCATCTGCTCGATCACGCCCATTTCGTACGTCAGGCGTTCGCGAACCGCCGGGGGCGGCGTCTCCCCATAATGCCGGTGCAGCCCCTCTTCACACAACCGGTGGAAATACGCCACGTTTTCTTCCCCGGTGGGGGGCTCAAAACGGGGTAATTTTGTATGGCCAAATTCAAATTCCACCTGGCACCGGTCGGCAATTGTTTGGGTGTTGGCAATGGCTTCGGGGTGGTCGGGAAACAGGGCGCTCATTTCTTCTTCCGATTTTACGTAAAACTCCTCGGTGCCAAATTCCATCGCGTCGGGATCATCCACCGTGTGGTTTGTTTGGATGCACAAAAGCACCTTGTGCATGCGGCTGTCCTCTTTTTGCAGATAGTGGCAGTCATTGGTCGCTACCAGCGGGATGCCCGTTTCCCGGGAAATACGCACAAGGCCGCTATTGACGGTGCGCTGTTCGGCAATGCCGTGGTCCTGCAGTTCCAAAAAGAAATGATCCTCGCCAAAAATACGCTGCATATGCAACGCCGTCTCTTTGGCACCGGCATAATCCCCCGCCGACAGCTGCCGGGGGATCTCCCCGGCCAGGCACGCCGAAAGCGCAATCAGCCCATCGTGATACTGTTCGAGCAGCTCCCAATCCACCCGGGGCTTGCGGTAAAACCCTTCGGTCCAGGCTTTGGATACCATGGCAATGAGGTTTTGGTACCCCTTCTGGTTTTCGCACAGCAGCACGAGGTGGCGGTATTCCCCGTCAAGTTCAAACACTTTATCAAACCGGGACCGGGATGCCACATAGACTTCGCACCCAATGACCGGGTGGATGCCGTGGGCTTTTGCCTGTTTATAAAAATCCACGGCGCCATACATGACGCCGTGGTCCGTAATCGCCACACTGGTTTGCCCCAACTCCTTGAGGCGGTCAAACAGCTTTTCGATCCGGCAGGCCCCATCGAGTAGGCTGTATTCCGTATGCAGATGTAAATGGGCAAAGCTCATGCCTTCTCCTCCTTCCCGGCCTTTTCAGCCAGCTCCATCAGCCGCCGCAGCCGGTGGTTGACCCCGCTGCGCGTCAGGGAAAGCCTTTCCCCCATGGCGCGCAAGCTCATCTCCGGTTCGCTCAACCGCAGCTGCAGCACTTCCCGCAGATCGTCCGGCAGGGTTTCGGGCGACACTTTTTTCAATAGTTGCTGAAATGCCGCCACCTGCCGGGCCGAGGCGGACATGGTTTTGTCGAGGTTGGCCGTTTCAAAATTGGCCTTCCGGTTGATATCATTGCGCACTTGTTTGCGCATTTTTTGCTGCATCAGCTCCATGGACGCCGTAGGGGCCCCCATATAGGTGAGCAAATCGGCGATTTCTTCGCTGTTTTTGAGATAGATCACCTGGGACCCTTTTCGTTCCGTCTGGTTAATTTGCAGCGACAGCGGTTCGGCTTCCCGCAATAAAGCCGCCAAATCCCCCGCCAATTTGCGGTAAAACGCCGCAAATTCCAGGTGGTAGTCTTTTTGCGGGTCCGTCACCGTCCCGCACGACAAAAAGGCCCCCCGGATAAACGCCTGGGTACAGCATTCGTTTTCCAACACGGCCCGGTTGAGCCGCAGATTGACTTCCCGCCCCGTGTAGCCAAAAGTGTCCAGCAGGCGGGCCCGTTGATCGTCCCCCGGTACGGTCAAGACCGACGAACCACCGCGGCGCATATTGGTTTTGATTTCGCACATCACGCCGCAGACTTCCCCCAAAAACTGGGCCATACGGTGGACCACCTCGCTATTTTCCGACACATAGCTGCCGGGTTTGAGCGAAAACACATGGGTGAACAGCACCATGCCAAAACATTCGGCACGGCGGCAGCATTCCTTTTGCGGCAGGATGCGGCCGATCTCTTTTTTGGCACGGCTGGCAAACGACACAGATGCTTCTTCCTTTCGTTACTTGCGAATATCACGGTGCTGTACACTCACCCGCTGGCCTTTTTCCACCAGGTGGGCATACAAATGTTGGGCAATGGCGACAGAGCGGTGATGCCCGCCGGTACAACCGATGGCAATCACCAGCTGGCTTTTCCCTTCGGAACAGTAGAGCGGCAACATGTAATCGACCAAATCCAGCAGCCGGGTCAAAAAGCCCTGGGTTTCCGGCCAACGCATCACATAGTCGCGCACCGGCTCGTCCAACCCCGTCAGGGGCCGCAATTCTTCCACATAATAGGGGTTCGGCAGGCAGCGCACATCGAACAGCAAGTCCGATTCGGTGGGCAGCCCGTGTTTAAATCCAAAACTCATGCAGTGGATGGACAAAGCGTCGCTGGCATCCCCCAAAAACAGGTTGCTCATGCGCTGTTTGAGCTGTGCCGTGGTCAGTGACGTAGTATCCACCACATAATCGGCACAAGCCCGCAAGGGCCGCAGCATATCCCGTTCCAGGGCAACGGCCTCTTCCAGTGAACCCTGGTACCGGTCCGCCAGCGGATGGCGCCGGCGGGTCTCCTGGAACCGGTTGATCAGCACCCGGTCGGTGGCATCCAGGAATAGGACACGGAATTCACAGTGGGCCGCCTTCATTTCTTCCAAAACCTGCATCAGGTCGCTGAAGAATTCACCGGCGCGAATATCGGTCACGACCGCCACTTTTTCCGTTTTGGTCTGGCTGCACAAATCGTAAATCGTGGGGATGAGTTTGGCGGGCAGGTTATCCACGCAGAAAAAGCCAATATCTTCCATGGCGTGCATCGCTCGCGTTTTCCCCGCTCCCGACAGTCCGGTTACCACAATAAATTCCATGTCTCTCTTCCTTCCTTTCCCTACCGTTTTTTAGCGTCCCAATAGGCGTACTTCGCATTCCAGCTGCACGCCGGTCTTCTCCTTTACTTTTTCCTGAACCAGTCGGATCACGCCTAGCACATCTTCGCACGTCCCGTTTTCATCGTTGACAACAAAACCGGAGTGCTTGGGGCTAACCTGTGCGCCGCCCACCCGCAGGCCTTTTAATCCGCACTGTTCAATAAGGGCCGCTGCGAAATACCCTTCCGGGCGTTTGAACGTACTGCCGGAGCTGGGCAGGTCATACGGCTGTTTTTCACAGCGCAACTTCATCAGGTGATCCATCCGGGCCCCGATTTGAGCCGGATCCCCGGGGTGCAGCGACAACCGCAGGGATAAAATTACGTTTTGCGTATCCGTAAACACACTATGCCGGTAGGAAAGCTGCAATTCTTCCCCGTGATATTCGCCGATCTGTCCATCGGGTGTCATATACCGCACCGCCGTGAGCACATCGTGCATTTCGCCTTTATAGGCCCCGGCGTTCATATACGCAGCGCCGCCGGCACTGCCCGGAATGCCCCAGGCGAACTCCAACCCACTGAGCCCGTGTTCCCGGGCAAAGGAACAAACCGAAGCAAGCGAAGCCCCGGCCCCGCAGATAACGTCGTTGTCTTCCCGGCGGATTTTGCGCAGGTCACCGGTTAATAACAACACCACGCCCTTCACACCGTCATCGCTCACCAGCAAATTGCTACCCTTCCCTACCACATAATACGGCACCTCTTCGGCCCGGCAGAAAAGCAAAACTTGGCGCAGCGCCTGTTCGGTTGGCACTTCCAAAAGTAGGTCGGCCGGTCCGCCCACCCGCATGGTCACATGGTGTTTCATGGGTTCCTGGGGTTTCACTCCACAGCCCCACTCTTCCGCTAGCTTTGTAAGCTGGCGGATTGCCTGTTCTTGTTTCATAGTTCTTTGGCCCTCCTGTGTCATAGGGTCGATTCATCTTCCAGCACACAGGTGTACTGCCGCAAATAGGCTTTCAGCCGTTCTTCCTGCGCGTTGAGAATCAGTTCTTCCGGAAAATCGATGGCGCGCAGCATGTCAAGCGCCTGGTCGCATTCGGCGATATGCGCCGAAAAATGCGCATCGCTGTCCACCACCACCGGCACCCCGTATTTTTTACAGGTCAGGGCAATTTGCCGGCAGTTGGGAATAAAATCGGCCCGTACGGCAAACGAGTGGGCATTGATTTCCACCAGTTTGCCCTGACGGCCAAATTCGGGAATCACGGTTTCGTAATCATACCGGTACGTGGGACTGCCGCTGTGCCCAATTACCCGCACGTACGGGTTTTGGGCCACGGAAAGCCACATGCGGGTACACGCTTCCACCGTGGGGGGCTCTTTCGTCATGCACACATCGTGTACCGACGCCACCACCCAGTCGAGTTTTTTCAGTTCGTCTTCGGGAATATCCAGCGTGCCATTATAATCGCACACGTTGGCTTCCGCCCCCCGCAGTACGGTCACACCATGTAGATGATGGGGGATTTCGATCATATTGCCAAAATACCACGCCCCCGGGCTGCCCGGCATGGTATAACCGTGATCCGTCAGGGCAATGGCATATAGCCCCAGTTCCCCGGCGCGCCGGATCATTTCTTCCGGTGTGCTGTAGGCATGGGTAGAAAACGATGTGTGCGTATGCAAATCAGCAATCAGTTTCATAAATTCCTCACAATTTCAGTTCCCGGGTATTTCCCACGCTCTCCGCCGAAACATCCATGCCCAAATTAGCCAGCAGTTCCTGCGCCGCGTTGTACCCCATTTTCTTTTGCCGGTTATTCATGGCGGCTACTTCGATGATAATCGCCAGGTTCCGTCCCGGTTTGACGGGGATGGTGAGCACCGGCACCTGTACCCCCAGAATTTCGGTGTATTCGTTATCGATGCCCATACGGTCATAGACCTTTGAACTATCCCAGATTTCCAGGTTGATGGCCATATCGATTTTTTCGGTCAATTTGACAGCGCCCATACCGAAGATACGCCGGGCGTTGATAATCCCAATGCCGCGCAATTCGATAAAGTGGCGGATGTTTTCCGGCGCTGTTCCCACCAGCGAATGGCTGGAAACCCGGCGGATTTCCACCGCATCGTCGGCAATCAGCCGGTGGCCGCGCTTAATGAGTTCAATCGCGGTTTCGCTTTTGCCCACGCCGCTGTCACCTACCAGCAAAATGCCTTCGCCCAGCACTTCCACCAGCACGCCATGGCGCGTAATACGAGGCGCCAGTTCCACGTTCAGGTACGAAACCAGCGCCCCCACCAGTTCGGTGGTGGTATCCGCACTGCGCAAAATGGCAATGCCGTATTTTTTGGCAGCTTCCAGCATGCCTTCCGGCACATCCAGGTTACGGGACAAAATCACCACCGCCGGTTTGCGGGAAAAGAATGCCTCCAGGATTTCCAGACGCCGTTCCGGTTCCATTTCTTTGAGCAAGGCCACTTCGGCCCGGCCCAAAATCTGAATCCGTTTTTCATCAAAATAATCAAAAAAGCCAGAGATTTCAATGCCGGGCCGGTTAATATCCCGGGAGGAAATCATGATTTCTTCCGCTGTACGCGGCAAATACACTTCTTGCAGACGAATTTCCTTAATGATCTTGGCGATCGATACGCTGAACACAGACGGCATAACGTTCGGCCTCCTCGCTCCTTTTAATATACGCATTTTGTCTTTTTATTATAGCGCAAAACGAAAAAAGAAAAAAGCCCCCTTTTCCCGGTCTGAAGTGACCCCAAAAAGTTAGACAATATTTGAAAGCAAAAATTGTTTAAGCAG
>CAKNOA010000055.1 GCA_930990065.1 uncultured Clostridia bacterium
CTGCTTAAACAATTTTTGCTTTCAAATATTGTCTAACTTTTTGGGGTCACTTCACCTTTCGCACGGCGGCGTTTTTTATGGAGGTTACAGGAACAGTTCGTTTTCTTTTCGGTCGGAACATACTTTTTTTAGTGCTACGCCTACCGCCGACAACATCACGCTGTTAAGTTTGCGGGCGGAATGCGGGCACACCGCCACACAGCGCATACACGACAGGCACTTGCCGCTGTCCACCTGTTTTGGGTCCTTGGGGTCAATGGCCTGCACCGGGCACTGGCTGGCACACACACCACAAGCCACACAATGCCGGGTGGGTTTGGGGATCATCCCCACGCCGCCGGCCTTTTTATACGGACGGTTCCCGGGAATGGCCGGTTCATGCAGGTCCCCCTTTTCCCATTTTTCCCGGATGGAAGCGCCAAAGGCGGCCAGCTGCTGCCGGTCCTGATCGTCCGGCCGTCCGGCGGCAAATTGCCGGGCAATGGAGTGTTCCGCCACGGCGGCGACCGCTGCCACCACGCAAAATCCCGCCTGTTTCGCGGCATCCTGCCATTCGGCCAGGGTATCTTCATAAGCGCGGTTGCCATATACACAGACAAGCACCGCTTTAGCGCCGTTACCGTGCAGGGATGTTAGCCGCTGGACGGCCACTGCCGGTACCCGGCCACCGTAGGACGGCACGGCCAGCAGGGCGAGGTCGTCCGGTTCCATCGCGGCTTCATCATGAGAAGAGGCCAGCGTCAAATCGATAAACCGGACATTCTCCTCCGGAATAGCTTCGCTTACGGCCTGGGTAAGTACGTCGGCCACCTTTTTCGTCCCGCCCGTGGGGCTAAAGACAATTTCCCATACATGTTTCATTTTATATCCTCCTGTTCCGGTTGTAGGATGATTTTTCCGTGTGCACCGCCTTGGGCCACCAGCTGCAGCGCTTCCCCGGCTTGGGCCAGCGAAAACACCCGCTCGTCTACCTGCGGCCGGATGGCGTGTTCTTCCACGATCTTTGTCACCGCCCGCAGTTGTGCGCCATCGGCGCGCACAAATAAAAAGCGGTAGGTCTTGCCTTGTTTATGTGCGGCGTGGCCATAGCGCAGGCCAGCCAGCGTAAACAGCCCGCGTTTCAGCGGGGACACACGATGCCGCCGGGCAAAAGCCCGGTTGGGCCCGGTCCGCAGGCTGAGCAGCCGCCCGCCCGGTTTCAGCACCGATAATTCGTGTGCAAATTCTCCCGGGCCCAGCGTGTCCATGGCACAGTCCACACCGGACCACGTTTCCCAGTAGTTTTCCCGGCGGTAATCCAGGTGCCCATCGGCCCCCAATGCCAACAGCCGGTCGCGGGCCTGGCCGCTTCCGGTCACCAGCACCCGCAACCCCAGCGCTTTTGCAATCGGAACCGCTACCTGGCCCAAACTGCCCGACCCACCGGGCAGCAGCAGGGTTTGGCCCGGTTGCACGTTCAGTTCCTCGGTCAGCCCCTGGTACGCGGTCAGGCCGGCTAGTGGCAGGGCAGCGGCGGTGGGAAAATCATACCCGGCGGGCATGTTGGCAACGGCGTTTTGATCCACTGCCACATAACCGGCAAAGGCGCCGCCTTGCCCCACGGGCAGGCGTGTGTACACCCGGTCGCCGGGCTGAAAATTTGACACCTGCCGGCCGGTTTGCACAATCACACCGGCACATTCGTTTCCCAGGGTTACCGGCAAGGAAGCAGGCTGCAGCAGCCGGACTTCCCCCGATAAGGTCAATAGGTCCAGCGGGTTCACAGCGGCAGCTTTTACCCAAATGAGCACCTGGGTGCCGGTCGGGGTGGGAATGGGCACATCCCGCAGTACGATGCGCCTTTGTTTATTGTAATGGTCCATCTGTACGGCTTTCATAACGGTCCTCTTTCTGTTTAGTGCGCCGGCATCTTGCTTTTTTTCCGGCGGCACGGTACAATTTGATGTAAGACATGACGTTACATCCAGTGTACCATTGATTTGATGTAAAGTCAAGATTTACATCTTACAAGACAGAAAGGACAACCCTATGCAGCTGAGTATGAAATGTTCGGTGGCGGTACATTGCCTGATTTTTATCCATGAAGCAAAAGGGAGGGCCAAGGTGACCAGCCCCCTGTTGGCCCAGAGCACAGGGTGCAACCCGGTGGTCATCCGCAGCACCCTCAGCGCCCTGAAAAAAGCGGGGCTCATCACGGTCCCCCGGGGGACGGGCGGGGCGGAACTCTGCCGGGACCCCGCCCACATTACGCTGTACGACATTTACAGCGCACTGGAGCCCAAAGGGCTTTCGTCCCTGATCGGCATCCATCCCTGCGACGGAAGGCCGTGCCCCGTGGCCCGGCATATCCGCCCGGTGCTGCAGCGGCCTTACCGGCAAATCGAGGACGCCGTGCGCCGCACCATGGAGGGGATTACGCTTTCGTCCATGATCGACGATTTCCACCGGCAGCTGTCAGCGGATTCCCACCCGGAACAGGCATAAGTAGGGGAAAGGCCCTTTTTATGTCCGGATGGCCTTTTCCAGTTGATGGATCACTTTTCGGTATAGGATAAAGGAAATCACAATGGTGATACTGTCGGCCAAGAATTGGGTCCAGATAATGCCATATAGCCCCACAAAGGCATTCATGAGAAACAGCAGGGGGATATTGATCAGGCCTTGGCGGCAGGAAGTCAGCAGCAGCGATTCGGCCCCCTTGCCCATGGCCTGGAAGGAATAACTCATCTGGAAATTACAGATCATCAGCGGTGTCGCCAAGACGTTAATCCGCAAAAAGTCCACGCCGTACCGCACCGTTTCTTCGTCGCCAATAAAGAGCGTAATCACTTGGGGGGCCAAAAGTTCCATGCCCACAATACAGATACCGGCAAACACGACCCCAAAAAGCCGGGCCGTCGAAGTAAAAGACTTCATCCGCCGGTAATTCCCGGTGGAGTAGTTGTACGCCACCAGGGGGACCATGGCCTGGCACAGGCCCATGCCCACGTTCATCGGGAGCATATCCACCTTTTTGACAATCCCCATGGCAGCGACGGCATAGTCGTTATAGCCGGACGTCAATTTGTTGACCACCGTGTTGGATATACATGCCATCAAAGAACCGATGGCAGACGGAACACCCACGGCAAAAATCGAAAAAACCGACCGCTTTTCCGGGATCATCATACGGGGCGATAAACTCAGCACCGTACTTTTCCGCAGCCGGTAAAAGAGGAAGAGAAAATACCCTAACGCCACACAATTTGATACCATGGTGGCCAGGGCGGCCCCGATGACTTCCTGGCCCGGCTGCATAATCACAAACATGAAAAGCGGGTCGAGGATCATATTCAAAACGCCGCCGCCGCTCAGGCCCAAACTGGCATATTTGGCATACCCCTCACTTCGCAGCAAATGGGCCATGGTCATCGATAGGCAAGAGGGGACCCCGCCGATCACAATCACCCACAACGTATATTGGCACGAATACGTAATCGTGCGGTCCGTCGCCCCCAATAGCCGAAGCAGCGGGTCCATGAAAACCAGGCACAGCAGGGCGTACAAGAGAGAAATGCAGATGGTGCCGTAAAAGCTGAAGGAGCACACCTTTTTGGCTTCTTCATAGCGGTTGCCGCCCAACAAACGGGAAATCAGGCTGCCGCCGCCCACCCCGAACAAATTGGAAAGGGCCGTCAAAATAAAGAAAAGCACATACGACAGGGAAGCGGCGGCCACCATGTAAGGGTTATTGGTGCGCCCGATAAAATAGGTATCAGCTAAGTTATAGATCATGGTGATCAACTGGCTGATGATGGTGGGGATCGCCATTTTAGTCAGGGCTTTGGCCACCGGCATGGATTCGAAAAGTTCCTGATTTTCATTCATGTGGAGTCCCTCTTTTCTCACGAGCGGCTGCGAGATTCGCCAGGGCTTTGGACAAAAGCCTGTCGAATTCGGCTTGTTCCTCGCTGGTCATGCCGTTGGTCATCCTGTTTTGGGTGTCCAGGGCGGTTTGCTTGAGCATCGCTTCCAGTTCCAATCCCTGGGGGGTGGGGCATAAGCTCATTTTTCGGGCATCCCCGTCCACCAGCTTTTTTTCCAGCAATCCCTTTTGTTCCAGCCGGGCCAGAATGCCGGCCACGGTGGACTGGGAAAGACCCAGCTGCTTTTTCAGTTCGGCGGCGGTGATGCCCGGTGCGTGCAGGATGGCCCGCATGGTGTCCCCCTGGGCGGAGGTCAGGCCATATTCCTGCATTTTTACGTTACGGTAATTCGTGACGGCGTTTCCCAGCCGTACCACATAGGATGCCGTTTTATATTGTGCCGCTTCTATCATTGAGATACCTTCTAAAATAGATCGCAAACGATCGATTGCTTGCGATCTATTTTAAACCCGTGACTTTTTCTTGTCAAGTCCGCTGGTGGAACGGAGAACCTTTTGGGGGATATAGCCGGCCGTTTTCACGAACAATGTGACGGCGGAAATCCCCCTTTCTGAAGAAATGGAAGCAGGGGCTTTTTGGGGCGGGAAAAGTGCGGGATGATTCCCGATCTATTTGCAGATTCTTTTCATTTTTTCATCTTTTTCACAGACAGCCTTGCTATCTTTTGGGCAGAGAAAGGAGAGTGTCCATTATGAAAAAAACGATCCGAAAAATCCCTCTTATTTTTGCCATGATGGGGTTGTTGGCCGTTTCCCTGCTGGGGTGCAGCTCGTCCGGTGAGCCGTCTTCTGCACCGTCGGATGCTTCTGCAGTTTCCCATACACAAACCGATTCCACGCAAACCAGCGAAGAAACTTCCCCTCAAACAGAAAAACAGCAAGCGATCCTGTATATCGGTACACAGGGTGATTTTAAAGAGTATCCGTACGAATATCAGGGTGAATTAAAGCCGGAAACGTTGCTCCAGGGTATGTCCAATTTAACAGGGTGGGATTTGAGCCTGTCGAAAGCGGTCACCATCGAGAAGAACCATATAACCGTATCATTTGCCAAAACGTCGGCTTTGTTTGCCGGCCCCCCTGAACCCCAAAAAGAGGAGTTTTTTGTGTATGACGCCGATACACTGATCCCGACAATTTTAGATAGCGTGAAGAAAACACTGCAGGAAAATTTTGCCGCCACCTGTGCGGGCGGGGACCCCGATTCGCTCCATATTTATTATCGTATGGAAGGGGATCAGCCGCTCACGTTTGATAACCTCCATATAACGATTCCAATGGATCAGCCCTATACCTCCATGCCCAAAGGATAAACGGTTTGTGCCGGTTCCTGCTGGATGGGCATTTTGTGCAGTAAAAAAGAGATACGCCGCACCGTGCGGCGTATCTCTTTTTTTGACATACATGCCCTTGCCTCCCCAATATGTGGAGCAAGTAGTGAAACCATAGGAAAATGACGGCTCTTTTTTCGGATTCCGAAACCGTTTTCCCCATACGTTTCAGCCAAATATGCAGTTAGGCCGGGGAATAGGCATTTGGCGGCTTCAGGCCAGCTCCAGATAGAGGGCCGCCAGCTGTAAGGTAGCGTGCAGGCCATCCAGATGGGTGCGCTCCATGCCGTGGGAGGCATGGACCCCCGGGCCAATTAAAGCGGCCCGGCAATCCATCCCGGCGCGCCAGGCGGCGCCCACATCCGAACCGTAGTGGGGGTAGATGTCCACGGCATAATCTACGCCCTGTTCTTTGGCCAGCTTTATAAGCCGGCTGACCATGCCGTAGTCGTAGGGGCCACCGCCATCTTTGGCGCAGATGGATACCTGGTACTCGGTGCAGCTCAGGTCTTCGCCGATACAGCCCATATCCACCGCCAGCAGTTCATCCACCGTGGGCAAAGTGGCGCCGCCGTGGCCCACTTCTTCGTGGACGGTGAGGGTCATATAGGTCTCGAACCGGGGCCGGGTGCCGGTTTCGTGCATCTGCCACAGCAGGGTCAGGAGGCACGCAGCGCTGGCTTTATCGTCCAGAAAACGGGATTTGACAAAGCCGCTGTCCGTGACCGTTGTTTTGGGGTCATAACAGATATAATCGCCGGCCGCAATGCCCAGGGCCAGCACATCTTCTTGGCTGTGTACCTTTTCGTCGATGCGCACGGCCATATTTTTCTCGTCCCGGGGGCGGGTGGCCGCGTCGTCCTGTACATGGACCGACGGCGACAGGCTGAGCACCGTGCCGGTGTACACCTTGCCTTCGCGGGTATAGATGCGGCAATACTCGCCGTCCAAAGTGGGCAGCAGCGGGCCGCCTACCTTGGTGACCATCAGCATACCGTCCGCGGTGATCGAGCGCACCATCAGGCCAAGGGTGTCCACATGGGCGCAGAGCCCCACCTTGCGGCCGGTTTCCCGGCCGGGTACCGTGATGACCAGGTTGCCCTTATTCGTGCGCCGGGTGGTAAAGCCCAGCTCCCGGGCGATGCCCTCGGCTACGGTGACCACTTTGTCCGTAAAGCCGGTGGGGCTGTCCTGCCCGAGCAATTTTTGCAGCGTGTCCACCAGGAAAGCCTGGCGGGCCTGCATTTTTTCCTCCGTCATATTCCGATCATCCTTTCTTTCTGATAAACAGTCCGATTCCATCTTACAAAAAAATTTCGCCGTTGGCAAGGGGGGGCTTTTGAAAGGCTTTACCTTGCCGGACGGTAGGCGCCGGTGTGTGTCCGGCATAAAAAGGCCGGTACGAAGAGCTGCCATACGGCGGATACCCCCGGGCCAATCTGTTATTTCATATAGTTCGAAAAAGGAAAGAAACGGAAAAACTTAAAAGGTTTCCCGTCCTTTTAATGGCAGAATAGTCCATTGTTACGGGCATCATATATTGGCCCGGACATAGCCTAGCAGAAGGTTTCACATACGAAGAATGTCCAATCCCCCTATAGGTAAGTGACCTCACCTATAGGGGGATTTTTATCTTCGCGAAAAAAACAGCTCCTGTTGTAGAGCTTCATAGCTACTACATGGCAGGAGGTAAACGATGGATTTGCAAAAATTTCAAAGGCTGCTGGAGGCAGCCAAAGTGGGTCAGGTTATTTTGTCAAAATATGGAAAAACGCGCCTTGAAGCGTTCTTCGGGAACGCCCTATACTTTAGGCGAGGGATGCCAACTATGGACAAGTATAAGACGGTCAAAGAGGTGTGTGCCCTGACCGGGCTCACACGGAAGCATCTATATTACTTCCATCATGAAAATGTTGTGAGGGCCGTCGCTTATGCCAATTACTCCGTGGAGGACCATGACGGATACAAATTATACGATGATGCAGCCGTTGAGAAGCTGCAGCAGATCGCTCTGTACTACCAACTTGGATTGAAGCGCGACGAAATCAAGGATATCATGCTGGCCCCCAATTATGACAGCCATAGGGTTCTGCATACACTGATCACCATGGAGCGGGAGAAGAAAATTCATATCGAGCGGAATATTGCGGCCCTGGAGTATCTTGTTCTCGCGGGAACAAAAAATGGTGTCAGTGGGTCTTTGCGTGGCCTATCATTGGATGAGTTGGGACGGACTCTTCTGGCTATCCGTAATGCATCCACAGAGGATAGCGCCCCTCATAGGATGCCGGATGCCCATGCAGAGATTTTTGCAAGAGAGTTTTCGGCTCTCATCGCGGAGTTCTCCAAAATGGACGAAGCCATGCTGGCATCCGAATCCGGAGGCATGGTGATGCAAAAAATATTTGATCTGAGTCACAAATACCTTGGCTCGAATAGCGCTCCGTTCCTATTGGGGTTGTTCATGAGTGTGTTGGGGGAAGGCTCTATCGCCCAAGTTATCACAGATCAGCTTACACCGGCACATGGCAGGGCGGTCATTCGATATATGATTGACCACCCAGACTTATATAACCATACCCCTCCCGGCTCAGCCGGCGGGGATTCAGAGAAAAAAGGGAGGATTTGAAAATGAAAAAACGATTCGCAGGGTTTCTGGCCATGGTCATGCTGCTGCCCCTGGCGGCTTGCGGCCCGGAAACACCCCCAAACACAGAAATTCCATCGGCTGTATCCAGCACGGATGCTTCCACAACAGATCCGTCTGCGGGAACGGCGGAACCTTCCTCGGATACAGCCACTTCGTCCGGGTCCGAAAAACCGGCCGATGATGCATACACTATCGATCTGACGGGGATTACCACCCTGGAAGAGCTGGAAACCCGCATCGAGGAACATCTGGCATCCACCATAGCGTCTCTGAACACCCAGTGGGAAGATCTGTCGGCTGCGATCGATACATACCAAAAATATGTGGAGAATACCGAGCAGGTTTCCGCTTTTTATCAGACCGTGATAACGGAAACGGATCAAATGTGTATCCTACTCTATGAGTATAGCGCGGCTTATGCGAGGATGGTTTTGGATTCCGATATGTCTGACGACGATAAGTATGATGCGATCGAGGGGATCCACGACTGCCTGTATGAGGATGCCTGCGACGAAATCAATGACGAGATTTACGACGGCCTTCTCGATGACATGAACGATTACTTTTACAATGGCATTCTGGATGATGCCCAGGATGATGTTGACTACAGCGATTGGTATGATGTCTGCTCCGATGAATACGATCAGTGGTACGATACATCTTCTGAGGTTTATGACCTGTATTATGACGCGGCCTCCGATATTTACTCTTTCTACTGCGACATGTCCAGCGAATTATATAGTGGTGACTATGAAAGGGCCGAAAAGGTGTATGGGCGGTTCCTCGAAAAAATTGCAAAGGCCAAGGGCCAGGAAACGGGCCGTGCGAATACCGAGGCAACCTTCGATACCGCTTTGCGGACAGCCAGCAGCACCGAGGAGATGGAAACTGTCATAGAAACGCACGTTACCGAGTGCACACAAGCCTTGTGGAATGAATGGGAAACCATGGCCGCCGATATAGACACTTTTGATGAATATAAGGAGAACGTTGATTCCATTGAAGCATTCCACACCCACATAGAGGAGGCCGCTTCGCAGATTCTTGTGATGATTTGCGATTATGGCGCAGCCTATGCCGGGATGATTATCCAGTCCGATTCTTCCCCCAAGGATATGTACAATGATTTTGAGGACTTTAAGGACTGCCTCTATGAAGATGCTTGTAAAATTGTAAAGGACGAAATCTACGAAGATCTCCTCGGGGAAATGAAGGACTACTATTACGAAGGAATCATTCAGGACGCCAAAGATAGCGTCCCGTATAGCGAATGGTCTGAAGCCCGTAGGGATGCCTATAACTGGTGGTCCGATGCCCGTGGAGAAGTGTACAGCAGTTGGTCGGATACGCGAGGCGACCTATATAGCTTCTACTCCGATATATGCAGCGAACTGTATAGGGGAGATACCGATGGGGCCGCCGATGAACTGCAGGATTTCAAAGACAAAATAGCGAAAATGAAATGATAAAAAGCCTACCACACATTTGGCCATTGCCTTTTGTGTGGTGGGCTTTTTATTTGGAAAGATCGTTCCTTTCCATGTTAGCCGAAGAATTATCCCAAAAGCATAAATTTACCCGGTTTTACGCTAAAAACGCCCCGAAATGGCGATAAACAAAAAATTACCGTTGCTGATTTTAAATCAACAACGGTAACAAGTTTGGAAGGGGTGGACACTTTAGATGCCGATTCAAATATGAACATCTTGCTATAAAGAAGCTTTTTCTAGAATTGAAAATTAAACACCTTAAATAAGGCTTATAAACAGTATGAAAAGAACAAGCTATTCCCATCAATTCGTTAGTCCTATGAAAAAAGAAAGAAATTTAGGCATCCACTTACACCAAAAAGCATCGTCATGCTTTCCTAGGTTAGGTTCATAATAGTTGTAATCATACTCAGGCGCATTACTTTTGAACCATTCAGCAGTGGAATGTGCATGTGGGAGCGCGTGATCCTGCTGACCACAGGCATGAAATATATGAGGCAGTGGTAAATTTTCTCGGATATTGCGCAAAGCATCCACGAAAAAGTCGTATTTTGTTCCTTCAATATCCTCAATACGTTCCACACCAAATATGTTTTTTACCGCATAGGCATGTACTTGATTTGAAAGAGAATTCATCCACAGGTTTCCGGAGCTCAGGCAGCCAATTGCACCAAATCGTTTCGGAGCGGCCATCCCAAGGCGAAAAGCTGATGTTCCACCCATTGACATTCCTGCTACTGCTGTCCGTAAACGATCTTTTGACACTCTGAAAAGTTCTGGTATTTGAACTATCAATTCATCAAGCATATAGTCCTGATAACGAATTCCTTTGCACGTGTTAGCAAAAAAGCTGTCCGGTGCGCTGGGCATGATAAAAAAGGTCTGATATTCTTCTGCCCATTTTTGCAGGCGATCTTTCTGATTCAGCCATGATTTGTTATCGGTTCCTCCACCACCGCCGCCTCCATGGAGCAAGTAGACCACGTTGCTTTCCCTGTTCGTTTTATCAGGAGCAGAAACTAACACATCTGTATCTTTTTGAAGTGTTTTTGAATAAAAATCCATTTTGTAAAATGCCATTTTTAAGCCTCCTTTACCTCTTCGGTCGTCGATACCGGAGATATTTTTTTCATCCATTTCTTACTCTTTAATCTAAAGAAACACCATATACATTTAAGTATCTGATCAATTTTCAGCATGCAGTATATCCAAAACGGTGACCAATGCCAAACTAATCCTGCCAGTGCTCCGAGCGGGATTGAAGCTACCCATAAAAACAGAATATCTCCTGCCATAAGGAATTTTGTATCCCCTCCGGCACGCAGCACACCTTTTGTTAAAATGGAGTTCATTGCCTGGAAAATAACGATAAAGCTGATTGAATCCATCAACGACCAGCTTATTTCCTTTGCCTGCTGTGAAACTTGATAATAGTCTATAATCGGAGCTCTTATAAGCAAAATTACAATTGCAGCAAAACAGCCGACTAAACCGCCTAAAAATAAAAAGGAATATCCCTGTTTTTGCGCTTTATCATACTCTCCACGCCCCATGGTGTGGCCGGTAATAATACCGCTGGCATTGGAAATTCCCTGTGTCAACACAGAGCTTAGCTGCTGCACTACCATGGTTACGGAATTGGCCGCTACAAAAGTATCACCGATTCTTCCCATAATCATGGCCACAGAATTGTTTCCGAACGCCAACAATCCATCGCTGATCAATACCGGAATACTAATGCGCAGGTATTCCGAGGCGAGATCCCGGCAGGGGAGAAGCAGGTGGCGGATCCGATAGGCGATTCGTGCATCTTTCCAAAAGAAAAATCCGCATATAAACAGCAACTCAAAAACTCTTGCAATCAGCGTGCCCAAGGCAGCGCCGGCTATCTCCATGCGGGGAGCTCCTAAATTTCCAAAGATAAAAACCCAGTTGAAAAATACGTTGATAAAAAAGGCGATTATCGATCTGATCAGCGGAATTTTTACCTGCCCAACACTGCGCAGGATGATCGTACAGGTCAAAGAAAGCCCCATGCAATAATAGGTGGGCAGAATCCACTGTAAATAGGAAACACCATAGGCAGCTGTCTCCGAATTGGTGGTATAGATCCGCATAATCATTTCCGGAAAAAGAAGGGTGGCTATGAAAAACACAGAGGCAAAGGCCAACACAATACGCATCATGATGGTAACTGCTTTTCGCAGGCTGTTTTTATCCTGCATTCCCCAGAAACGTGCGGTCAATACCGATGCGCCCATGCCGATCCCCATACAAAAGATTTGAAAAAGATTGATGAACGACTGGCCTGGGAGGAAGCAGAAAGCTGGGCATCCCCCATGCTGCTGAGCATAATGGTATCCATTAAATTGATTCCCACTGTAATAAGCTGTTGGGCGGATACGGGAATTGCAATTTTTAAGATGGTAGAATAAAAATTTTTATCGCCTAAATATTCCTTTAAATTACTTTTCATATTTTTCTTCATCCTTTCCGGCAAAATACGAATGTATTTCCGGCTCTGGATATTGAGCTGGGGCATTTAACTGGTGCGCCAAAATCCGGGCAGCTCCTTTGCTGAGTTCCACTGGACATCTCGAAATAACAACAACGCCATCATTTTCCGAAGTGAAGCACCCAAAAAGTTCTGATGCTGCCTCCGCAATCGGAATAAAGAAAAGCCCATAACGATGAAAACATGTTTTTTTTAAGGAGTGCATTTCACCATTCACAAAAACCGAAGATGAATTTTTCAAAAAGCAGTATTCCTTTCCTTCGGTGTCTCGCAAGACTGCAGTCTTTCCGTTTACTGCCACTTCATAGAGAGGTGAGCGAAATGGATCAACTAAAGGAACACCCGCAGATCGTGGAGCTGTTAGACACACTCGATAAAAACGGCTTGATGAAAGAGAAAAACGAGGTGCAGTCGCTGGTAAGCTATATCGGCGGTATGGAAGAAACGCTGACAGAAATGCTCGGCGAGCTTCAGGATATGCGCCGTGAAATCAATCTGATCCACAACAACACGCTGGGGAGCAACGGTTTTAATTCCCGTGTCGAGTGGTGCGCTTGCTTCGTTTCGTGGTGCGCTAA
>CAKNOA010000056.1 GCA_930990065.1 uncultured Clostridia bacterium
CGGCAGCTGATTGAGGAACTGATCTCTGAAATTCAGATTTACCCGGAGCGTCAGTCCAATGGACAGTGGCTGAAATCCATTAAGTTCAGGCTGCCTATCATAGAGGAAGATATGAATATCAGTTTGGACAACGAACAGCAAGTTGAAACAGTCGTCTTACTCTCCCAAGAGTAACATCGACTGCCGGGAAAATTCGTATGGCGTTTTCTCCGCAAGACATGAATATGTCCGGGTTTCAGAGTGACACCAAGTACGGTAATATCTGAAAATTCTAAACAGCCAAAATGTCCTTCCGAAAAGGAATTAGCAATCACAAGGAAAAGCGATATACTCGGTGTGGATGCTCCATTTATGGTTACTGTAACCTTAAAAGATCCGGATGAGAGAGTTGGAGAAATCGTTATTATGCCGAAGAATAGAACACTCTTCCTAGGCTATACGTTACCACCGAAAGGGCTATACTTACGAGAGTTTGTCTGCCCTCATAAGCATGCGCCATAAACGTTATTATCAGCGTTACATATCCGGAGAATGTACCAAGCATGAATCTGCTCTTGAAACCGGGGTACAACAATATGAATTTCCCTCACATGGTATCCCAGGTCTTTGGAAAATGGACTAACCCTGCTACAGACGAAGAAATCATCGGTCATTCAAAATTAACTTTTCAAAAGTAAGAGACACAATAGAGGGTATCAACACCGTTTTGGTGATTGAATATAAATCTTTTACAGAAAGGGTGGTTTAATTATGAAGGCAAATCGTGTATGGAGGGTTCACGCTTTCTAACCCTCCGAATCAAATTTTGGAGGAAAGAAAATGGAAAATCAAATTACCATCCGTGAAGCAGTTACAGAAGACGATGTTGCAAACTTTTTGGAACAACTTCACCTCTACCAAAAACGAGATATCTTCCCCGGTCACGACAACAAAGAACTAGAATACTTCCTTGGTTCAGAGTATCATGAGCACATGATGAAGATTCATAGCAGGTCTCAAAATCGTTGCTTCTTTCTTTTCTTTCATCGGAATGAACAGGATATCGGCTTTGCTATGCCGATAATCTTCACTACCGATGACGGAAAGTGTTTTATTATGGAATTCTGTGTTTTCCCAGAATTCCGGGGCAACGGCACTGGCAGAAAATGTGCCAGAGTTCTTCTAGACTGGGCAAAGGAACACGGCGCTCTCTATGCGGAACTAAACTATGGCGGCGATAAGTGGCAACAACATTTCTGGGAAAGCGTCGGCTTTATCGAAAACGGCGCCGATGAGTGGGGTGAATCTCTGATGATCCTACCCCCAGTAGAGAACATTCCCATTACTGTAGAAATCCTCGCTGATCCAGAGGACTGGCAGCTCAAGAAATTGGAAAACGGATTCAAAAAAGACATTGGGGAAGAATTACTAACGGAAGAAAAAAAGAAACAGCTTCAACAAGCCATCAAAGAGGGTAAGGTTACTTTCTTTATTGCCAAGCGTGGCTGCCGTTCTATTGGTATGTGCAGCGTTGTCAAGCACTTCTCCACCTTTGCTTGTACGGACACAGGAGTATTTGAAGACTTTTATGTGGAGCCTGTGTTCCGCAAAAAAGGCATAGCAAGGATGCTTGCCCAAGCCGTCCAAAGTTGGAGCCGTGAACAAGGTCTTGCAAGTTTGACCGTCTGCTGTGCTCCCTGTGATGAGCAAATGTACCAGTCCCTTGGCTTTGATGATCCTCTTGGAAAAACATATGCAAAGATAATCTAATCGCAACGGCATGAGGCAGCAATGCTTTCTGCAACGAAAGAAGATCCCACTAACTTCATCCATCATAAGATGAGGTTAGTGAGATCTTTGTGTTTTCGGAGATTATGGAATATACAAGCGGCGCAGGTTTGTATTATGTATAGGCAACGAAAACAAGGAATGTCCAGAGGGGTATGAGCTCTTTTGGCTCTTGGTTTCCAATAGGGGCGAGTAGCCCCCCGGTTGGCACACGACCTTCCCTCGGAAAGTCGCGTGTGTTCCATCTTCGCTTTCGGCTGACGCCGGGAAAAAGATGGCTATGACATATGCAACCCGGGCAGAGGCAGGGTCATCCCTTCTAAAAGCTATGTCCGGAGGTTATCGCCGATACATAAAAAACAAAAAGCCGTTCGTAGAAATTCTCTACGAACGGCTTTTTTACGGAGCATAAGGCATATGTACGATACACGCAGAAAAACAGATCACCCCTTTTGATGGTCTATCCGCTTTCTGCTTTTCTCACTTGCCTGCGCGAATATTTTTGACGGTTTTCTTCTCGATGCTCAGGTTTTCATACACTCTGATTCCTCCGTTGCCCACCGGAGCCTGGGCCAGAAGGCCCACTTTGATAACCGGATCAGCCGGCAGGTGGAAATACCGCATCATATAGAAATGCTCGCCATCCACAGAGTAGTGAAATGCAAAATTGTTGCCGACCCGGCAAACCTGCAGCCAAGCCGTATTCCCTTCCAGGTTGCACCCGTTGGCGTCATCGGAATCGCCCTTTGTCACTACGCTGACAGCCGCATGTGTGCCAAAATCTGTCAGTTCAAAGCAGCATTTCGCCCAGCACGTCATATCTTTCATGACCATGACCGAAGCGGAATCATACGTATCCTGAAAATCGTGGGAGACTTTAACCTTGAGCACAAAGTCTCCTTCTAATTCCGTATAATAGTAGGGCGCATTGCAAAGGGATTCCGGAAGGATTCCCTCTTCGCACTCATCGATGCTGCCGCAAAAGAAATCCGTCTGAGCCGGTGCCAAAATCTCGATTCTGTTCTCCGTCTGATGAATCGTGCTTTTATTGAACCATTTGAATTCCATAGTGGATTCCCCTCCCGATGTATTTACGTGTATTATATGGTCAGGCCATGGCAAATGAAAGACACAATTGCGTCAAGTAAAAGCACTATTTACCCAATTTGTGTTTTTGGCCCGGAGAATATCCGTACATGCTACGGAATTGCCGGCTAAAATAACTGACCGAATGAAACCCACAGGCAAAACTGATTTCCTGCAGGGTTCGGGTGGTCTCATTAAGCAGCCGCTGGGCTGTCTGCAGGCGGTACTGGATGAGCGCCTCCACAGGCGAACACCCCAGATACGCATGAAAGCACCGTCCGGCTTCACTTCGGCTTATATGGGCGGCATGGGCTATATCTGCGAGCGTAACCGTATCGGCATAATGTTGGTAAATATACGATAGCATTTTCTGCATGCGAATTTGTGTGTTCAGGGGCATGGGAGATGCATCGGCTTTGGGCCAAGCCTCAAAATTTTGAAAAATATACTCAAAGATCCGGCTAATATTCCGCTGCACCCTCAGCTCATAACAATCCCTCTTTTCGCGCATCGCACAATATGTATCCTGGATCAGCTGATGGACTTCCTCACAGGAATCATGATCGTGACGGAATACGATAAAAGGCAGTAAGTCACACTGAATGACCGGCTGGATATATTTCTGATAAATGGTGCTGGTTTCAGGAGCAACCACCGTACCGGAAAACACAATATTGGGCATAGGATCCGGGGTCTCCCCTGACAACTGCCTAACTCCGTGGAGCCTATTGCCGTTAACGAATATACTGTCTCCTGCTTCCAGGCGAATGTGATGTTGTCCCACTTGGTAGTCTAAAACGCCACTTTGGGCCGTGGCAATCTCACAGTAGGGATGCCAGTGCATAGCCCCTGCATAATACGGAAAAGTGGCCAACTCATCACAATAAAAGGCGATGGGAAAAGCCCGGGTATTCCGGGGGATCTGTTCCTGTAATTGATGGTCAAGTAATATGGACATCGTTTTTTTCCTTACTCCTAGGCTTCTATCCGTTTTTTCACAAATTTTATCCTTTTCACAGCTTAAAAGGTCTTCGATTGCTCGATGGAAAAGCCGTCGTGCGCATCATACCCCCAGCAAGCCGTACCGGGGGGCTGTTTCTTTCTTTGATTATACCTTATAAAATGGAGCCCGACAAATGCTTTTTGCAGGATTTGCCAAATGAAGGTTTTTCATAGCGCAAGGAGTGCATTCGGAAAAGAAAGCCGAGAAAACCGAATTGCTGCCATAAAATATTTTCTTGTGGTACTGGTAGAAACGTTTATATATTTCTGCTATACTTTAGTTGTAAAGAAAAAGGAAGGGCAACCGGTTTTATAAAGAAACGCACTGCCAATTTATTAGGAACCCGATGAAAATCCATCGGCTAACGTACATGGACATTCTGATGGGAAGGAGGATCCCTATGAAAAATCATACGCTTCGTACTATGTCTACCGGAATGAAAACGACTCTGCTTCTGTTAGATGGCTTTTTGCTGGTTGGCCTGTTATCTTATTCGATTTTCTTTTTTACTCTTAACATGACTCTGAACCCAGCGGATCTTTCAGGCAAATCAGGGGAACTTATCGCGCAGCGGTTTTATTGGCGGGACCTTTCGGAAAAGATCCTTGCCGTATGTGGTGTGACTTACTTAATCGGGCATATCTGTGTCATCAGTTACGCCAGAAAAAAGGAAATCTGCTTTTCTTTGAAAGCCCTTACCGTTTATTTCTTTATCCAGATCGGTGTCATGATCGCCTGTGTCGTTCCTTTTGGCCTTCTTGACCGCACTTTCTTTTGGGATTATCTGTTCCCTTTGTGGAGTCTTCTCATCCTGACAAGCCTTCTTTTTCTGGTTTCCCTCTTGATCCACGCAAGTAGAAAAGTAAAACCACTCGCAACCTAATCGTTTGTGCAGGCGTTTTACCTTGTACACAAAATGTTGAATTCTATCCATCCAGGCCCCGTCTTCCTTCTGACAAAAGGAAGACGGGGCCTGGATTTTCTTTTGCCCTTAAAAAATTCTAAAAAAATTTTCTCTTTTATAAAACCCAGAGGTTCTTTCCTTCGTCTAGGGGGTGTAAGGGGGCGAAGAACACCGTATGAAATCCATCTACCAGTTGTTTGAAGCTTTCATGGAACAAGAGCAGCTGGACCCGGTTACCGCCAACCGGCTGCTGAAAAAAATCTTACGGATACTGCGTACCAAATCAAAAGCGGATCACACCACAAGGAGGAACCAAAAATGAAAAAAATGTTTTTACTCGTCGCTACACTGCTACTGTTATCGGCCGCTCTTCTGACCGGCTGCCAGTCTTCTTCTATTAACCTGATGGATTATGTTACCGTCACTTTCAGTGGCCTGGATGGCCAGGGATCTGCTTCCTGTACACTGGATACTGTCGCATTGGAAAAAGAACTCTTGGGTGACAAGGCCGGTCAGCTTACCCAAGAAACCGCCGAAAAGATGGCCACCATCGCCCAATTTGAAGCTTCGCTTACCTTGGCACCCGATCGCCAGGATACCCTTTCCAATGGCGACACTGTGACGGTCACGGTCACGGGTAATGGTACCTTAGCACAGCAACTGGGACTATCCGGTTTAGATAGCACCAAATCTTTCTCCGTAGAGGGGTTGCAGGAACCCATCGAAGTGGATGCTTTCGATTCTGCCTTTTTCAACACAGACGACGGCGTGCGCCTCGTATTCGAAGGGGCGTCACCCAACGCCAGTCTTTCGATTGTAAACGCTTGCCAGCAGGAACCGGCTTCGCTCATTACCTATACCGCCGAACCTAATCAATATTTGTCCAACGGCGATACCGTGACGATCACCGCTTCGCTGCCGTCGTATGTAACGGCAAAGGGGTATACCCTGAAACACACCGAAACCACCCTGACTATCGATAACCTGGATACGCAGTTTACCGATTTTGCCCAGTTAAGTGAAGGGGATCAGAAAGCAGCCCGGCAGCAATGGCGCGATTTTTTTGATACCACTTTTGAAAACCGCATTCTCTTCTATTTGGCGGGTGGCGGCACCGTCGATCTGGTGCAAAGAGCCGACGTCACCTGCGACAACCTGACTTTTTCGTCGGATGTCATTGCGGTGCCCGACCAAGGAGTCACCCTGATTCCGTTTACCGTCGATGTAAACGGCCGTTTTGACTGGTGGGATCATATGTACTATTCCTCCAAAATTGAAAAGTCGTTTCCCGATGCGGCCGGCTATCTGATTCTCCATAACGCCCGGCTGGATGCCGCCGGGCATTGGGTCAGTTTCACGGATACCTACCTGGAAATGGGCGGAGTTTTTGAAACAAAAGAACGTATGGAGGCTAAAATTCGAAGCGACTATGGTGTATAATAGAAAAGCCATGCGTGATAAATTGGAAAGGGAAGGAATCCAGATATGAAATGTTTTCAGTGCCGGGCCGAATTGCCGGAGGGCACCCGGTTTTGCACCCATTGCGGCGAAGAACAGGGATTTTCCCCGGATCTCATCGAAAAAGCACAAAAAGGGGACGAAGCCGCCCTTTCGGAGCTTTACCGCCGCACATACCAAGCTGTTTACCACACGGTGACAGCCCTGATTTCATCGGAAGACACGGTGCTGGACCTGGTACAGGATACGTATGTCAAAGGCTTTCGCCATCTCGATCAGCTGCAGGACCCGAATAAATTCCGGGCCTGGATTAAACGTGTGGCCCATAATTTGGCCGTAGATTTCCTGCGCAAAACGAAACCGGTTATCTTCTCGTCCCTGCCGGAAGAAGAAAACGGAGACGCAGCGTTTGAGGACGACCGCACGGAAAACCTGCCCGATGCCGTCATCGACCAGCAGGAAACCGCCCGCCTGATGAGAGAAATCCTCGGTTCGCTCAGCCAAGCGCAGCGGGTAGCCGTTATAATGTTTTATTACGAACGGATGAGCCTGCACGAAATCGCCGAAACGCTGCAAGTCAGCGAAAACACCGTGAAATCCCGGCTTTTGTATGCCCGAAAAAAGATTGAAACCGAAGTACGGGCCCTGGAAAAGAAAGGGACCAAATTGTATGGTTTGGCGCCGGTTCCGTTTTTGCTATGGCTTTTCCGGAACATGGATGGGCAAGCGGCGGAAATTCCCAGTACCCTCTTACAGTCGGTTATGGGGCAGATTGGTTCTTCGGTTTCGGCTGAAGGGACTCTCTCTGCCAGCGCTTCCACGGAAACGGGCACAGCTGCCTTAAAATCCGCAGCCAGCACCGCCACAAAAAGTGTGATTATGAAAGTGGTAGCCGCTATCGCCGCCGTGGGTGTGATCGGCGGGGCCGTTGTGGGTATTACGGCCCTGAATCAGAAAGATCCCACCCAACCGGAAGCGTCTTTGACATCCGCCCCGTCGTCAGAAGTTTCGCCGTCGGAATCCTCCTCTTCGCTTTCCGACAATGATACACAAGCGCAAGCGGGCCAAACCCCATCGGCCGAAACCATCTACCAACCGGTTTTGGAAGAGTACAAAGCCGAAATGGCCGCCGGACCCGGGCGCACACCGGGTTCGTCTGCGTATGTAAATGATTTTATGATGACGCAGTATGACCAGGACGGTGGCTATTATGACGGAGATGTCTGGCATGGTTTTTATTATGCCTATGCCGATCTTGATCAAAACGGTACGGACGAATTATTGATTAGCTATGGTTCCGAATCGAAAACCCTAGTCGATATTTACGAAATCAAAAATAACCAGCCCCATAAACTGTTTGCCGATTCCTCGTTGGGCGAAAGAACCACCGTCTATCTTTATCCCGATGGCCGTATGATTTTAGTCGGGACAGGCGGCGCTGATCTTCACGAGGTGACCGTGTATACTTTTGATCAAAGCGGACAGGCACAACTCCAATCCTCGAATGTCATCGAAGGGGCTTTTGATCTGGAAACTGTACTGGCCGAAAAATCCGGGAACCAACAGCCGGTGGAAAATTTTGACTGGCAGCCCCTGGAACCTGATGTGGAGGCCCAAACCGAAACCCAGGACGATATCACCCACTATACCGGCACCTATATGAATGGAAACGACTGGAATGCCGGTACCCTTACGATCACCCAGGGGACAGAACCCGGCACCGTCACTGTCACCTTGGAAGCTTTTAAAAACCGGTCTGACCAAGAGCTTTCTATCATTTTTGAGGGCACCGGCCGGCTGGAAAATGATGCTCTGATGATAGCGGTCGACGGAACGGATGCCGCCGTCCTCACGAAAGGAACGGTTGGGTTTATCCTGACGCCTGTCCCCCAATTCAAACAACAATGGCAAGTCGACCCCTATGTGTTTGAGGGCGAATATGTCGCTTTTTAACTGAACTTTACTACGAAAGAAGGATGTTTCATGCCCATGCCCGGTATTCCTCAGCCCGCCCTTCTCCCGATCAGCCCCACCTTGCGGCTTCGGGCTTATGACGGCCATGATACGTTTGCGCTCCCATGGTATCAGGATGAAGAAACCCTGTGGCTGGTAGACGGAACCCGCACACCCTATACGCTAGAAAACGTGCACGCCATGTATCGCTATCTGCAGGCCCGGGGTGAACTATATATCATCGAAGGAAAAGACACGCCCCTTTCCGATTTTTACCCCATTGGGGATGTCACTTTTTGGCAGGACGACCTGCCCATTGTGATTGGGGAAAAAACATGGCGAAACAAAGGTGTGGGAAAGCAAGTGCTTTGTGCACTTATCGACCGGGCCCGGGCCCTTTCTTTCCCGTACCTAAAAGTGTCCGACATTTACGACTATAATCTGGCATCACAAAAACTATTTAAAAGCGTCGGATTCCGGGTCGACGGAAAAACCGAGAAAGGGCATTCGTATAGGCTTTCTTTGTAATCTTTTGGATGTATAAATACGTTCTTTGGCGGCATGTTTTATAAACCCGGATTTTGTTTTTTCTCGTACTGATTTAAAATCTTTTTAAACACTTTTTCCCTCCATATGGTAAAATAGAGACAACCGGGGCATCGTGTATAGCCCCACATACGAAAAGGGGGATCGCCATGCGCCGGAATGACCGGGCCATTCAGGACCCGGAACGGATTGAATCCATTTTGAAAACCTGCCTTTGCTGCCGGATTGGCTTTTTTGACGGGAACGAAGTGTACATAGTCCCTGTTAGTTTTGGCTTTGAAAAACAGAAGAATTCCTATGTCCTGTATTTTCATGGAGCCAAGGCCGGGCGGAAATACACTCTTTCCCAGTCGGCCCCTTTGGTAGGGTTTGAGATGGACACCGGGTATCAGGTGCAACCGGGAGAAAACGCCTGCCAATATTCGGCTGGGTATCAAAGTCTGATCGGGCAGGGCACCTTGCGGCTGGTCGAAGATGAAACGGAAAAGCGCCATGCCCTTACCCACATTATGGCCCACCAGACGGGGCAGACCGACTGGGACTTTGCCCCCACCACGCTCGCTTCCACCGCCGTGTTTCGTCTGGATGTGAAAAAGTTGAGCGGAAAGGAACATATCCTATAAGCGGATCGGTTTCCCCTATCCACGGCACCCAACAGGTGCTCTAGGCACCGGATGAGAAAGGAGAAAATACCATGGAACAGCGAAACCTCACCCTCGAGCAGTGCCGGGAGGTGTACGACACCTACCTGTGCCGCGATTTTCCCGCCGATGAAGTCAAACCTTTTTCGGTGATTCGCGATGCGTTCGAACGGGGGGCTTATTCGGCAAAAGGTTTTTACGAAAACGGCGACTTACAGGGATACGCCTTTTTCCACCGGGAAAAGGCCTTTATTCTGCTGGATTATTTTGCCGTGTGCAGTGACCGTCGCGGGCAGGGCATTGGCAGCCGGATTTTTGCCCGGATTCGGGAATCCCTGCAGCCCGGCGAAACCCTGTTTATCGAAGCCGAAAAGCCCAGCGAAGAAGATCCCACTACGCTCACCATCCGGCAACGGCGCATTGCTTTTTACCGCCGCAACGGGGCTATGATGAGCGGTGTGCTGGGGTGGGCGTTTGGCGTATGTTACCGCCTGCTGTACTGCGGCAAAGACCTTTCGGACAGCGACGTGGAACAAGGGATGAAAGAGGTGTACGCTTCGCTGCTTGCGCCCGAATCGTTCCAGGCCAATATTCGCTTTAGCCGGATATAATTTTTTGTATATGAAAAGCAAAATATCCTATTTGTATTTTTGCTTACAAGGCCCGTTAATGGTAGTTTTTGCCGTTGACGGGCCTTTTTATGCCGGGTCAGGTATCCGCTTTTGCCGTCTTCTCTTGACAAAAAAGCCGGTTTCTCTTATACTTAGGTAACTAAGCAATGGAGGCGTTTTATGCGGCACGATCAACACGCCACACGTTATGTCAGCAAACTTTCCAATAAATTGCGGCGAAGAATCGATGCGTTTTCCACCCGGGATCACATGAGTGGCTCTCAGGGAAAAGTGCTGCACTTTTTGCTGACCCAAACCGGCGATGTCTTTCAAAAAGATATCGAAGACGAATACACCCTGCGTCCCTCTACAGCCACCGAACTACTGAAAAAAATGGAGCAAAACGGGCTGATCCGCCGGGAAGCGCTGCCGGGCGATGCCCGCCGGAAGCGCATTATTGTCACCGAAAAAGCCCTCTCGTATAAAGATGATGTGATGGCCGATATTACGCAGTTGGAAGCAGACCTAACCTGCGGTATTCCACCGGAAGACATGGCCACATTCTTTCGCGTAATCAAAAAGATGCTGGAAAATATGGCGGAGTAACTTTTATGCGCTGCCGGTAAAACGGCAGCGATTTTCCGGCCCTTTTTCTTAGGAACCTAAATAATTATAGGAGGCTTTTTATGCAAACAACACACGTCGATTATTATCATGGAAAACTATTCCCCATGATCCTGAAATTCTCCATTCCGGCGGCTATTTCCCTATTGATTACCGCCATTTACAACATTGTCGACCGCATTTTTGTGGGAAACTTTAACGGCACTTCTGCCCTAGCCGGTCTGTCGGTCTGTTTTCCGCTTTCGTACATGATGATGGCGTTTGCCCTGCTGTGCAGCGCGGGCGGTTCTACATTTTTTAGCCTGTTTTCCGGGCAGAAAGACAGTGAAAAAATGAACCTGGCTTTTGGCAATGCCATGACGCTGGTTTGCGGCCTGGAAATTTTACTTAGCGTTTTTTTGCTGCTGTTTCCCGATTGGCTGCTAATGATTTTCGGCGTGACCAAAACGTCGTACCCCTACGCCATCCTGTACTACCGCATTGTGGCGTTGGGGTGCCTGTTCCAGGGGTTAAGCCAGCTCTTCTGTGATTTTGTGCGGGTGTCGGGCAAACCTATTTTGGGCATGTGCGTCACCGGTGTGGGGGCTGTGGCCAATATTTTGCTCGATGCGCTGTTCATCATTGTCTTTGACTGGGGCGTCGTCGGCGCCGCCAGCGCTACGGTGCTGGGCAGCTGCTGTCCGCCCTGTTTGGCGGGTACCTGGTCTTTACCAACCGCACCCTGGTGCGCCCTTCCAAATCCATCTTCCGCCTGCAAAAACGCATGTCGTTTTCCATCATTTCCTGCGGGCTTGCGTTTTGGGTGGCCCAAATGGCCATGGGCTTTATCAGCTTGGTGTATAACAGCCAGCTGGGCGCCTACGGCGGGGACACCGCCATCAGCGTGTACGCCGTCGTTTCCAGCATTATGACCTTTGTCATCATGCCGGCCAGCGGGATTAGCCAGGGCATCCAGCCGATTTTGGGCAATAACTACGGGCCCGGCCGGTTTCAGCGGGTAATGGATACCTTTTACCAGGCCACCGCTCTTTCTGTGGGAATTACCTGTGTAATCTGGGTGATTGTGCTGCTCTTCCCCCAGCAAATTCTGGCGGCTTTTGGCGGCACCGAGGATATGTTTGCGATTGGCATCACCGGGCTGCGGCTAAATTTCTGCATTACGCCGGTACTGGGCTTTGTGATGCTGGCCACCACGTTTTTCCAGTCCATTAACCGCCCCATTCCCTCCATTTTGATTTCGCTTTTGCGGCAAGTGGTCTTTTTGGTACCGTTTTTATATGTATTGCCCCTGTGGATGGACATCAACGGCATCTTTGTGGCGCAGCCCATCAGCGACTTGCTGGCAACGGTTTTGTCGCTGGTGCTCATTATCAGGGAAAAACACCGGATGATGGCGTCTCCTGTTTCCATTGGTGACACAATCCAATGACCACGCCCTAGGAAAAACGAACCCCCACTGTATTTTTGAACAGGTCCAGTAAAAACGGACAATAGACAAAGTACCCCCTGATGTAGGA
>CAKNOA010000057.1 GCA_930990065.1 uncultured Clostridia bacterium
AGTACCCCCTGATGTAGTACTTATATTTTCCTACATCAGGGGGTACTTTGTCTACTGTCCGTTTTTACAGGGGCGGTTCACAGTGGGCGCCGGAACCCTTTTTTCAGTAAATTCTTCACAAATGGATAACATGCCATAACCCCAAAAAGGGAGGCGCCACGTATGAAAAAAATCACATGGAAACAACAGCTCCTGTTCGGAATCCTGCTGATCGTGGCGGGAAACGTATTGGCTTTCCTTTTCCATAAGGGCTTCTTTACCAATCTTGCCTGGGGATTGTATGGGCTCCTTTTTATCGTCCACCCGGTTTATCCCAAAGCATACGAGAATAATGGGAACAAAGCAAAATGGGGGTCGCGAATCGCAGGTATCCTTTGCCTGCTGATCGGAGTACTTACCGGATTTGTGGTGTAACCTGTCCGTGTATAGGGGACGTTTCCACTTTCCCTATACAATTTCCTTATCTGAAAATAGCCGTGCCTTCTTTGTTATATCACCCGGAAAGTCTGCCACTTGCCCGACTTCTGCCGGAAGATAAACAACACCGCCCGGAATACCCAGTCGCACGCCATGGCCAGCGCCACGCCGGTCACACCCATCTGCCAGGTAACCCCCAGTAGGTAGGAAAGCGGCAGCCGCACCGCCAGGGTGGAAAAAATCGAAACCACCATGGTAAATGTCACGTCACCGGCCGCCCGCAGCCCGTTGCTCAGGGCGCCGGAAAACGGGAACGCCAGCGCATTAAACACATTGTGGATCAGTACCAGCTGAATCACCAGCTGTTTGGTTTCCGGCTCCAATGCATACAGCTCCATAAACAGCGGAGTCAGGCAAAACACCAGCCCATTCCAAACGGTAGAAAGCAGCACGGTGATTTTGGATAATTTTTTCATATACCACGCGGCCGCCGGTACGTCCCCGGTTCCCATACACTGCCCGATCACGGTGATAAACACGGGCCCCATGGCCACCCCAGCCAGCGCCGCCAGGGACCAAATACTCTGCGCCACGCCGTTGGCGGCGATCTGGTAGGTGCCAAACAGGGCCACCAGGCTGCTCAGCGCCACTTTCACCAGTTGGAACACCCCGTTTTCCGCCCCGTTGGGAATCGCAATGCGCAGCATGTTTTTCATCATCTGGCCGTCCCAGCGGAAAATCCATTTTTTGCTGTATGTCACCGGGTTTTTCGCCTGGAAACACAGCACCGTAATCACCACCGCCGAAAACAGCCGGGCGATCAGCGACGGGTATGCCACCCCGGCCACCCCGGCTTTGAGAACAAATACCCCGATCAGGTTCCCCACCACATTGATCAGGTTGGAAAAAACCGACAGCACCATGGTCACACTGGTTTTCCCAAAGCTGCGGAACAGGGCCGCCCCCGCATTATAAATGGCCAACGCGGGATAGGAATAGGCCGAAATCTGTAAATAGGTCACACACGCTTCCATCACCGGCTTTTCCACCTGCCCAAACAGCAGGCGCAGCATGCTTTCGTTCCCCCATAAAACCAGTATTCCCACCACGACCGAAAAAACGGTGGAAAACAGCAGCAGCTGGCTGCTCGCCGCTCCGGCTTCTTCCCGGGCGCGGCGCCCTACGTACTGGCTGATGACAACAGCCCCGCCGGATGCCAGGGCGGTAAATAAGTAAATGAAAATCGTGTTAAACTGGTTGACAAGGGAAACCCCCGAAACCGCGGCTTCCCCGGCGTAGCTGACCACCAAGGTATCCGCCAGCCCCACCAGCATGACCAGCAGCTGTTCAAAAAAGAGCGGCACAATCATGTCCCGCAGCTGCCGGTTGGAAAATGGCCGGTTGCTCGTTTCCAACTTTCTGCCTCCTTTTTTATGGGGGCGGCGCTTTCTGCCGCCCTTATCCGTTTAAAACGCCCAGTTCTTCGACCCACGCTAGCAGTTCCTCCCCGGTAGCGTTTTTTTCCCAGCGGCGGCCTTCCAGCCAGGTAGCCCCCTCCGCCAAAGGCTGTAGCGTTTCCACGCTGCCGGCAATACCGCTGCTGCCCGATGTGCAAAACGGGATAACCGTTTTGCCGGTCCACTCGTAGCGTTCCAAAAACGTGGCCAGTATTTTGGGAGCCTCGCCCCACCAAATCGGATACCCCACAAATACCACGTCGTACGAGTCAAGGGGCCACACCTCCCCGGCGATCGCCGGCCGGGCCTGGGGGTCATTTTGCTCGATGGATGTCCGGCTGCCGGTGTCGCTGTAATCCAGGTCTTCCTCTGTATACGGTTCTTCCGGCACAATTTCGTATAGATCGGCCCCCATCCCCTGGGCCAATCGCTTGGCCACCTGTTCGGTGGTATGGGTGGCGGAGAAATACGCGACCAATATGTGGTGGGCGGACTCCGGCGTGTCCTGTTCCTCTTGGGAAGCCGGTAACGGCTGGCTGCTTTCGTCTTTTTGGGAAGCCGCCGCACTGTCTTGCGGCATGCTGGCTCCGTTTTCCGGTGCCGCCTGGCATGCGGCCATACCGCCCATCAGTACACAGGAAAGCAAAAATGCCATTGTTTTTTTCATAGGGACTCTCCTCCTCTTTTTGTCGGGATCTTGATCTCCAAATGCTCCGTTTTGGGCCTCTTTTATGATAAAACAGAAAGAAGTTGATAGCAAATACCTATTTATACGCCTCTATCATGCCTATAAGGCATGATAGGAAAAGCCACCTGCAAGCGGCAGCCCTCTTTACAAATCTTCTTAGAATGTTTACAATAAAGAAAAGATTCTATTGTCTTTGCACAACAGAATCGGTATTTCACCGGTTTTGACCGGCCAAAAGGAGTTGTATTTTGTTATGGCTGACCGTATTGTCCTCAATACGATTTCGTACCATGGCCATGGCGCCATCGAAAACATTGTCCCGGAGCTCACCGCCCGCGGGTACAAAAAAGCGTTTGTCTGTTCGGACCCGGATCTGATCAAATTCGGCGTGACGAAAAAGGTCACGGACTTGCTCGACGCCGCCGGGTTTGCCTACTCGGTTTTCAGCGACATTAAACCGAACCCCACCATCCAGAATGTGCAAGACGGCGTCGCTGCGTTCCAGGCTTCCGGCGCCGACTGCATGGTGACCATCGGCGGCGGCTCGTCCATGGATACCGCCAAAGCCATCGGCATCATCGCCAATAACCCCGAATTTGCCGATGTGCGTTCGCTGGAAGGCGTGGCCCCCACGAAAAAGCACGCGGTGTTCACCATTGCCGTGCCCACTACCGCCGGTACCGCCGCGGAAGTTACCATCAACTATGTGATCACCGACGTGGAGAAAAAGCGGAAGTTTGTCTGTGTGGACACCAACGACATCCCCGAAGTCGCCGTGGTTGACCCCGACATGATGGCCAGCATGCCCAAAGGCCTGACGGCCGCTACCGGCATGGACGCCCTGACCCACGCGATCGAAGGCTACATCACCAAGGGCCACTGCGTGATTTCCGACATGTTCCATCTGGAAGCCATCCGCCTGATCTCCCAGAACCTGCGCGGCGCGGTACAGAACACCCCCGAAGGCCGCGAGGGCATGGCCCTGGGCCAGTACATTGCCGGCATGGGCTTTTCCAATGTGGGCCTGGGCGTGGTACACAGCATGGCCCACGGGCTTTCGGCTTTGTATGATACGCCCCACGGCGTTGCCTGCGCCATCATCTTGCCTACGGGCCTGATGTATAACAAAGCGGCCGCCGGGGCACGGTACCGCGCGATCGGGAAGGCCATGGGCGTGCCCGGCATCGATGCGATGACAGAGGACGAAGCCGCCGACGCGACCATCGCCGCCGTCAAACAGCTGTCGCAGGATGTGGGCATCCCCGCGAACCTCAACGGCATTTTGAAGGAAGAGGATATCCAGTTCCTGTCCGAATCCGCGTTTGCCGACGCCTGCTGCCCCGGTAACCCCCGCGACACCAGCGTGGAAGAAATCGCCAACCTGTATCGCAGCCTGCTGTAAAGTTTAGCTTCTATCTAAAAGCCCGGCGCTCTCTTTTGGGGCGCCGGGCTTTTTCTGTATCGTAAAAAACCAGGCCCTCTTTTCTGAAAAGAGAGCCTGGTTTTTTTATTCGTTATTCTTCTATCAGTACCGTCATCAGCGACCGGCCCGGCAGCTGCACCGGCGCCGTGTGGTTATCCATGCGCAGGAATACGTTCGTCTTTTCTTCCTTATCATTGAGGATCACCACGGCCACTTTGCCATCGGGACGTTCAAACGCCGTCAGTGCCACATTGTTATCATAGGTGGACGTCGCCAACCGGCGGGAACCCTTGGGAATGTACCGGGCAAAATGGGCCACCCCGTCATACATGGGCATACATGTCACTTCGCCGGTCTGGGTGTTCACCATCACCGGGGCGGCGCAGCCCGTGGGGCGGTAGTGGTACGGCCCGCCGGTCTCATCCAGCAGCAGGTTCCAGTCTACCGATGCCGTCATACCGCTGTTCATGTTGTGCAGGATATCCCGGGCATACCCCAAGGCCCCGTCGTTTTTCCGCGTCATCCCGTAACAGAATTCGGTGGCGATCAGTTCCTTTTCGGGGAACGCTTCATGGGCCAGGGCCAGCCCGTCATAATGGCCGCCGGAATACCAGTGGAACCCAATCCCCCACACCTTTTCCCGCACGGCGGGGTCCCGCAGGGTGTCGCGGGCGCGTTCATATACGCGCTCTTTGTTGTGGTCCCAAATGATAATCTTGGTTTTTAACCCTTCCTGTTCGAACACCGGCGCCAAATGGTCGCGTATCAGTTCCGCTTCATCCTCTGCCGTATACTGGCAGCTTTCCCACGTTTGGGCAGCGGCAGGTTCATTCTGGACCGTCACGGCCTCGATTGCCACGCCTTCCGCCTCATAGCTTTGCAGGTACCGGGCCACATAACGGGCCCACACATCTTTCCAGTCATCCCGCAGTTTGCCGCCAAAACGGGTATTGCCGGTGGTTTTCATCCAGCTTGGCGGGCTCCACGGAGACGCAAACAGGAAAAGCTCCGGATTGACTTTCAAAATATCCTGTACCATAGGCAGGATGTAGGCTTTGTCCTGTCCTAAGTCAAAGCTCTCCAGCGTGCGGTCTTCCGGTTTTGTGTACGCATATTCACAGGTGGAAAAATCACAGCTGCCAATGTGCATACGGCCCCAGTCGTACCCCAAGCCTTCGTCTTTGGAAAAATACAGCCGCAAGATCTCTTTTTGGCTCTCCGGCGGTACATGGGCGTAACACCACGCCGCCGCGTCCGTCAGTGCGCTGCCAAACCCCAGCCACGTCTGTTTTTTTACGTCCCGGTATACGTTCAGCACCTGGTTTTCCGTGGTGATATCCGGCGTGACCCGGGGGTTCCCCTGTTTTTCCAACCGGTGCCCCTCGGTGGTCAGAATGGTTTCAATAATTTTCAATACGCTCCGCTCCTTTCCGGCAGGCAGCGCCTGCCCCCTTTCGCCACACAGTAAAGAAAATTGCCGTTTTTTCCGTTTGTTTAAAAACGACAATTCTTTTTCTTTATTATACCGTTTTTTGAAAGGTTCCGCAATGGAAACGGCCATATCAAAAATCTATGCCGAACGGGGTTTCCCCATGGGGAAACCGTTATGCCTGCCCGGTCACCACGATCTCACAGCGTTTTTTCAGCGCTTCTGCTTCGTCCAAAATCACTTCGCCCACACTGGGGACCTCAATCCGACCCACATGGGGGTTTTTGATGCTGTCGATGGGCGCCGTCAGGGTGGCCCTCACATCCGAACGTTCAAACGCCAGGTCCGTCCCCACCATTTCGCAGTCAATCAGTTTCAAATTCTGGCAGTAGCACAGCGGCTGGGTACCCGTAATGCGGCAGCGGATCAGCGTTAGGTGGTCCGAATACCACCCCAAATATTCCCCGTTTACTTCGCTGTCAATCACCGTGATATGTTCGCTGTGCCAAAACGCATCTTTTGTCTGGAAAACGCAGTTTTCCATCACCGCGTTTTTTACGTACTGGAACGAATATTTGCCCGTAAATTTCACGTTTTTCAGGTGCAGGTTTTCGCTGCGCATCATAAAGTATTCGCTTTCCGCCGTGGTGTCTTCCATGGTCATATTGTTGACCGACCAGCCAAATTCCGGCGATACAATGTCACAGCCTTTTACCGTAATATCCCGGCATTCCCGCAGCGCTTTGATGCCGTGCAGCTTCGTGTTTTCAATGGCCGCATGGTCGGTATACCACAGCGCCGCGCGGCACAGCGGCGTCAGTTCGCTATCGCGGATGGCAATGTAGTGGTCGTGCCAAAACGGATACCGCAAATTAAAAAAGCAGTGGTCTACTTCAAAATCCCGCCCTTCTTTCAGGGCGCTTTCCCCGTCGGCCGGGCCGTCAAACCGGCAATTGCGCAAAATCATATTTTCGCAGGCATACATGGCTCTCTCTTCATCCATGCATTTATTTTCAAGTACACGTTTTTCCATGTCTTTCATCCTTTCCCTCGAAAGAGCGCGCCGCTCCTCGTTTGCTCACAAAGTTATTATACGATTTCCCTCCGCTTTTCGCAACCTGTGTGCCCCCGCGGCGGACCATGTTTAGCATACTCCCTGGAGTACGCTCCAAGTCAAGCCCTTTTCTTTCCCGTCCTCTTCGTCTTTTTTATCGGAAACCAACGCTTTCTTTGCTGCCTTTTTCCTTTTGTGCCAAAAATCTTGCCAAAAAACTGAAGTGGCAGCCGTATAAACGCTGGATGGGACGTCGGCACCGCACAAAGGCCCTCTGCGGATATAAATATCCGCAGAGGGCCTATCTTTTGTTTAGCTTTTACGAATCTGCCTGCGTTTTGTCTGTCTTTGCATCGGTCACCAGGTATAACAGATCGCCATACCCCTCTTTTTCCATCTCTTCATAGGGGATAAACCGCAGCGACGCACTATTGATACAATAGCGCACCCCGCCCAGTTCGGTGGGGCCATCGTCAAACACATGCCCCAAATGGGAACGGCCGCTTCGGCTTTTTACTTCCGTCCGGTCCATCCCATAACGGGTATCCCGGAACTTCAAAACGGCCTCTTCGTCGATGGGCCTGGAAAAACTGGGCCATCCGCAGCCGGAATCAAACTTATCGGCAGAACGGAAGAGCGGTTCACCCGTGACCACATCCACATAAATACCCGGTTCAAAGAAATCGTCGTACGTTCCGGTAAACGGCCGCTCCGTGCCCCCTTGCTGGGTTACCCGGTACTGCTCATCGGTGAGCTTCGCCCGGATTTCCTCGTCCGACGGCCTCTTGTAAGCGGACGGCGTACCGGTTTTGTCAAAATCCGCCAAGGTGGAAAAATCCACATGGCAATAGCCACCGGGGTTCTTTTCCAGGTAATCCTGGTGATATTCTTCGGCCAAATAGTAGTTGCTCAGCGGCCGCAGCTCGGTTTGAATCGGCGTTTCATATTTTTCCTGTTCCGTGTCGATGACCTGCTGCAAAATGGCCCGATCGGCTTCCTTCGTATAATAAATCCCGCTGCGGTACTGGGTGCCCACATCGTTACCCTGCCGGTTTTCCGCCAGCGGATCAATGATTTTGAAAAAATGTTCCGTCAGCACCTGCAAGCTCACCGTTTCCGGATCATACACCACATGGACGGTTTCGGCATGGCCGGTTGTACCGGTACACACTTGTTCATACGTGGGGGCATCCGTCGTCCCGTTGGCATACCCGGCTGTGACCGATTCCACACCGGGGATACGGGAAAAATACGCTTCCACCCCCCCAAAAGCACCCGCCTGCATAATAAATCTCCCGCAGTGAACCTGCCTTTTCCTGTTGCTTCCATGCCTGATCTTCCACTGTTTCCGGTAGAGATGTTGTCTGTTGTTTCATCGTTTTTTCCTCCTGGGAAGACGCCAGGCACCCGGATAAAATCAGACCGCATAAGCCCGCCGCTCCTACTCGTAATAACGTGCGCCGCATACCGGCACCTCCTTTTTCAAACCGTCCCCCTACCGGGGACGCTAGCAATCCATCTTTCCTTTCGGGTTTTCTAGGCGAATAGCGGACCCGCTTTGTGCGGGCCCGCCAAATTCTCTGTTTGGATCTGTCAACCGGCTAAAAAAGCCAGCTATTGCCTATGGCCTGTCCAAAAACCTTTATGCTTTTTTGTAACCACATTTGGGGCAAACGCCATTTTCATTTAGGGCAATGCCGCACAGCGGGCAGCGGTCGATCGCATTATGGGTCGTAAATTCGGCCGATGCCGCATTGACGCCGCTGGTAAACGTGATCTTGACCAGATTCAGTTTGTCTTTTAACAGGTCATACACGATTTTGATCATGCCTTCCACCGTCAAGGTTTCTTTGGTCACGACCAGGCGGCAATCGGGATACGCGGTTGCCAGTTCCGTATGGAAAGCGGGCCCTTTCATCTGGTTCTGGGGTGTTCCGTTTTTAATCCCCTGTTCTTCGTATACCTGCAATACCGCGGGCAACAGCGGATCGTCCTCCCGCAAAATCAGGGCATGGTCAAAATTCTTCAGTACGGACCAGGCTGTTTTCTGAATTTCGTTGCAGGGGAATACCATGTTCACGCCAGGTTCAATAGTATCCTCCACTTCCAGGGTCAAAACGCCGGTGTGTCCGTGCAGATACTGCGCTTCCCCCTTAAAACCATAGAATCGATGGGCGTACTGCAGTTCCAACTTTGTGATGCTTCTCATACAGAGACCTCCTTTTCAATATCGGCAAGTCCTAAGACTTGTTGTCCTTGGGGGCCGCGCCCTGCCCGGCGCGGCATTGGGGGCAGAGATACTGGATTTTCAAATCGTATCCCTCAATGGAAAAGCCTGTTTGCCGCTCCAACTCCGCCGTCAAATCGGCCAGCTGGATGTCCGCTAATTTTCCACACCGGCGGCAAACCAGATGATCGTGCCGTGTGTTTTTGTCGTAGCGGTCCGGGTGCCCTTCCACGCTGATTTTTCGGATTTTCCCCTGTTCGTATAAATGGTTTAGGTTGTTATAAACTGTGGCCAATACAACCGACGGATGCGTTTGCTTGAGTGCCAGAAACACTTGTTCCGCCGTCATATGGTCATGACTCGCCGTAATGATCTCGAATATACTTGTTTCGTACCGCATTTTTTGTCCACCAAAATTAGAATTATTCTATTTCTAACATATGGAAGGATTGCCATTTTGTCAAGCCTTTTTTCGAAAAAAAGAGACATTTTCCCGTTTTTTAGAGCCGCCCCCTTTTCGTTTGCCGCACCGGGGGCGCCCCACATCTTTGTCTTATCCGGTCCCGTTATGGAACCCGGTGGATTGCTTTTTTGACGCCCTTTCTCTTTTCGCTACCGGTTTTCCGTGCTATACTGCCTATATAGGAACCCACATTGACCCGAAAGGAGTGACCCATATGCCCATGCTTGGCGCAATTTTAACGCCCCACCCGCCCGTACTGTTGCCCGAAGTCGGCCATGGACGGGAGCAGGCCATTGCCGCTACCGGCCGCGCTATGGAGAAAGCCGCAAAAACCGTCGCCCAGTGGAATCCCGATGTTCTCATCATCGCGTCGCCTCACACCATTTTGTATGGTGATTATTTTCATATCGCACCCGGCCAAAGCGCCGAAGGCTCCATGGCCGCCTTTCGTGCGCCCCAGGTACAGTTTACGGCCACCTACGATGCCCCTTTGCGGGACGAAATCATTCGCCGCGCCGAAAGCGCAGGCCTTACCGCCGGTACCCTGGGCCAGCGGGACCCGAGCCTTGACCACGGCGTGTTGATTCCCCTCTATTATTTGCGCCGGGCGGGGGTCCATTGCCCCATTGTGCGCATGGGCCTATCAGGCTTTTCGTCCCTTGCCCACTACCGGTTGGGCCAGTGCGTGGCCGAAGCGGTAGAATCCCTGGGCCGCCGGGCCGTATTTGTGGCCAGCGGCGACCTGTCCCATAAGCTGAAATCCGACGGCCCCTATGGCTTTGCGCCGGAAGGCCCGGTCTTTGATGAGGCGGTAACGAAACCCATGGCCTCCGGCCATTTTCTGGACTTTCTCACCATGGACGAATCCCTGTGTGAGCGGGCGGCGGAATGCGGCCTGCGCTCGTTCCAGATCATGGCGGGGGCCCTGGACGGCCTGGCGGTGCAGCCGCAGCTGCTCAGCCATGAAGGCCCCTTCGGCGTTGGGTATGCCGTGGCGCTGTTCCCTGTGACCGGCCGGGACGAAACCCGCCGGTATGCAGCTGCCTGCGAGCAAATTCACAAAGAACGCCTTCAGGCCCGCCGGGCGAAGGAAGACCCGTTTGTGCGGCTGGCGCGGCTGTCGCTGGAGACGTATATCCGCAAAGGGCATCCCCTGCAAGCCCTGCCGGAGAACCTGCCCACCGAACTACTAAGTCAGGCCGCCGGGGCTTTTGTTTCGCTGCACAAAGACGGGAGGCTGCGGGGCTGTATCGGGACAACCGCCCCCACCGAAAAAAATGTGGCGTGGGAAATCGTGCAAAACGCCATTTCTGCCGGTACCCGCGACCCGCGCTTTCCCGCTGTACGCGCCGGGGAACTGGACGAGCTCACCTACAGCGTGGATGTACTAAGCCCGCCCGAACCGGTGGAGTCCCCCGCCCAGCTCAACCCCAAACAGTATGGCGTCATCGTCAGCTATGGGCGAAAGCGCGGGCTGCTGCTGCCGGACCTGGATGGCGTGGACACCGTCGAACAGCAAATCACCATCGCCCGGCAAAAGGGTGGCATCCTGGAAGACGACCCCTACACCCTCCAGCGGTTTAAGGTGGTGCGGCACTTATGAAGGTAACATGCCCCCTATGTTTTCACCACTGTACCCTATCGGAGGGCCAGACCGGCGCCTGCCGGGCCCGGGGGAACCGGCATGGCCGCATTGTCCCGCTCAACTACGGCAAACTCACGGCCCTGGCCCTTGACCCCATCGAAAAAAAGCCGCTGCAGCACTTCCACCCCGGCAGCCGGGTACTGTCGGTGGGCAGCTTTGGGTGCAACCTGCATTGCCCCTTTTGCCAAAATGCTTCGATTGCCGCCGCCGGGGAAGAAACCTACACCCAGGACTGTCCCCCCGAACAGCTGGTGCAAAAAGCGATGGAACTGCGGGAAAAAGGCAACATCGGCCTTGCTTATACGTATAACGAACCCCTTGTAGGGTACGAGTATGTACGCGATTGCGCCCAACAGGTTCATCAGGCGGGGCTCTATAATGTGCTGGTAACCAACGGCACCATCGAGGAAGAACCCTGGCGAGAGTTATTGCCGCTGCTGGACGCTGTAAATATCGACCTGAAAGGCTTTACCCAAAGCTGGTACCGGCGGCTGGGCGGCGACCTGGAAACCGTCAAGCGATCCATTATCCTGGCGGCTTCCAGCTGCCACGTGGAAGTCACCACCTTGATTGTGCCCGGGGAAAACGACAGCGAAGACGAAATGCGTGCGCTGTCCGCGTGGCTCTCGTCCGTCAGCCCGGACATACCGCTGCATGTTTCCCGTTTTTTCCCGCGGCACCACATGCAGGACCGCCCGCCTACGCCGGTATCTACCGTCTACCGCCTTGTAAATATCGCCCGGGAACAGCTACGCTATGTGTATACGGGCAACTGCTAAACATAATAAAAACAGGGACACGAGCTATTGAACAGCACCCCATTTGTTAGACAGTATGATATACTGAATAACAAGTGGGGTG
>CAKNOA010000058.1 GCA_930990065.1 uncultured Clostridia bacterium
TTCCTGCACCAGGGGCTCTTTTTGTGCTGTCTGCACAATCTGGGGCGGTTCAAAAAGGCGGGGGGCCGGGGGCCTTCCTTTATGGTATTCGGGAAAAATTAGTGATCGTGGGTAACCGGTTTGAAATCAAACCCGTCATCTTCAATGGTGAACGGGACGATCGGGTCCGGGTTGCCGGGCTGGCAGTTTACGATGTTGCCGGGAGCCGCCCAGTTGACCGCATTGATCAGCACTTTCTGAATGATGGGCATGTGGTAAATCGGGAAGGCTTCATGGCCGGGACGGAAGTAGAAAACCTTGCCCTTGTCACGGCGGTAGGTGACGCCGCTGCGGAACACTTCGCCGCCCTGGAACCAGCTGATGAACACCAGTTCGTCGGGGGTGGGGATGTTGAAGCGTTCGCCGTACATTTCTTCGTGGGGGATGATGATCTTTTCATCCGGTAGGCCGTCCACAATGGGATGGGTGGGATCGATGACCCACAGGATTTCCTTTTCGGCCGCTTCTCTCCATTTCAGGTGAGACGAGCGGGTGCCGCAGACTTTGCGGAAGATCTTGGAAGCGTGGCCGGAATGCAGCACGATCAGGCCCATGCCGTCCAGCACATGCTGGTGGACGCGTTCAACCACTTCGTCGCTCACTTTATCATGGGCGATATGGCCCCACCAGATCAGTACGTCGGTGTTATTCAGCACGTCTTCCGTCAGGCCATGTTCGGGCATGTTCAGCGTGGCCGTTTTGACGTCGAAACCCGCTTCGGTCAGAAAATCGGCGATGCAGCCGTGGATGCCCTTGGGATAAATGCGGCCCACATTGGGATCTTCTACTTCGTGGATGTATTCGTTCCATACCGTGACACGGATTGCCATATTATAATTCCTTCTTTCTGTAAAAATATCTGCCCCAAAGAGGCGAAACGGGAAAAGGTCCTCCCGTCCTTTTCTCTTACAGCATACACGGTTTTGAAAAAACCGGCAATGGACAAGAGAGGCATTTTTTGTACTTGAGCGACTTTTTCGCACGGCTTTTTCTGGAACGCTGGGGCTTCGATGTTAGGAGCGGTGGGTGGTAAAACAGCGCAGCAGCGTTTGCAGCGCCTTTTTTTCGATGCGGGAGACATAGCTGCGGCTGATGCCCATTTTTTGGGCGACTTCCCGCTGGGGGAGAGGCGCGTCGCCGTTTAGGCCATACCGCAGGGTGATGATCGCCTGTTCCCGGGGGGACAGGGCATGGCGGATATAGCGCTGCAACTGTTCCGTTTTCAGGCGGCTGTCCATCATGTCGACCATGTCGCAGTGGTCGGACAGGGTGTCCATCAGGGTTAACGGGTTGCCGCTGTGGTCGGTTTCGATGGTTTCATTGAGAGAGACATCCTGAGCGCTTTTTTTCCCGGCCCGAAAGAACATGAGGATTTCATTTTCAATGCAGCGGGACGCATAGGACGACAGGCGGATGCCTTTGTCGGGGTGGAACGTATCCACGGCTTTGATTAGGCCAATGGTTCCAATGGAAATCAAGTCGTCCGGGTCGCTGTGGGCGGCGTAGTATTTTTTGACGATATGGGCCACCAGGCGCAGATTGTGTTCAATGAGTTGCTGGCGGGCGCTTCGGTCCCCCTGGGCACACAGCTGCAGCAGCTCCTTTTCTTTGGCGGCCGAGAGGGGGCGGGGAAACGAACCGGTGGGAATGACATGAAGGACGGAAAAAAATAGTTGACCGAATAATTGCCATAAGAGCGAGAGCATGGACACACCTCCTGTGTTGTTTGCCCATGCATATGCAAAAAGGCGGGAAAAAAGAAGAAAGAAAAGGAAGAACCCCAAAACCATAGGGAGAACGTTTTACCGGCTGCGGGTTAGCATCTGTTTGAAAGCCAGGATGGCGGCAAACAGGACACCCGCCACCGGCCAGATGATCCAGGTGCGGTCCCAGGCATTGGTAAAAAAGCTGATCCCCAGATAGAGGGCGGTAACGAGGCACCAGTAAAACGAGGAAAACGGATCGTTGCGCTTATTTTCGGCTTTCTTTTCCCGGGTGTACTCCTCTTCTTCCAATAGCTTTTGGTAGCTGCTCCACACGCAGACAACGCGGACGATGAGGTAAACGCCTATGGCGATGAAGAGCAGCATCAAACACACGGCACAGATCGTTAAAAATTCCTGTTCCAAAGCCATGGAAATGAAGAGCGGGAGCACGCTGATTACGCACAGCAGAATGCCCACGACCAGCCCCAACCGGTAGGAAGGGGCAAAGGCTTCCTTTTTGGTCTCCACAATCCCGGCGACCCCGTATTCGGTTGCAATGGCTTCCTTTTCCATGTATTCATAAGGGGCAAGTTTTAGGCCGCAAAGGAGAAAAATAGCGACGGCGGCGGCGACGAGAAGGATGAGAGCGCAGAGCCCCAACGCGGCAGCCACGTCTTCCCGAAATGGGGTGTACCCCTGTTCCGAAGCGCCTGCAAGCAGAATCAGCAAAATGGGGGAGACAATACATAGGCTGACGGCCAAGGCGATCCGCCGGCCGCAAACCTTTGACAGTGTCAGAAAGGTATTGGTTTCGTCTAGGGAAACCGGGTGCAAGATGGTTTCGGGTTCGGTATTGGTATTGGCACAAGCCGGTTCCTCCAAAACGTCATCCTTTAATAAATAGTCGGTACTGACATCAAAAAGGGCGCTCATTTTCAGAATTTTATCCAGGTCCGGCATGGACGCCATGGATTCCCACTTGGAGACCGCTTGGCGGGAGACATCCAGCCGCGCGGCCAGCTCTTCTTGGGACCATCCCTGTTGTTTGCGCAGTTTGGTGATTTTTTCGGCTAAGATCATATGGATCACTCCTTTTTGCCCCGGGCTTTTTTCTGCCCTTATTGTAACAGAAACGGCGGTTGCCGGCTATCACTTATAGCTATTCTTTTGTCAACCGGCGGTTGCCAAGGGGCTTTTTACGGGTGGCAAGCGGGAAAATTTGCTTTTATCCCCAAAAAACCGGGAGAGAAAGGGAAAAATGGCGGCAGTTGACGGGCAGAGAAAATCTGCCTATACTAGTTTTATAAAAAAGAGAGTCAGGCAGCCGTATAAAACAAAAAGGTCGCTTTTTGATAGGGGCCGGGTGCCGGATGAGGGGGAAGAGTATGAAGATTCTTGTATTAAACGCCAGCCCCAAAGGGCCAAATTCCACCACCGTTCACACGGCGCTGTATGTACAGGCCCTGCACCCGGAACATGATTTTACATTCTTGCCGGTGGGACAGCGTATCAAACAGATTGAAAAAGATTTTTCCCCGGTGCGCGCGGCGCTTCAGAAAGCGGAGCTGATTCTGTTCTGTTACCCGGTGTATACCTTCATTGCGCCCTACCAGCTGCACCGGCTGATCGAATTGATCAAAGCGGACGGTGTTGATCTGACCGGTAAATTTGCCAGCCAGATTACCACGTCCAAACACTTTTACGACGTGACGGCCCACCGCTATGTGGAAGAAAACTGTTTGGATTTGGGCATGAAGGTGGTGCGGGGGCTTTCGGCCGATATGGAAGACCTGCTTTCAGAGCGGGGCCAAAAAGAAGCCAGGGACTTTTTTGACCAGCTGCTGTTTTCCTGTGAACACGGGGTGTTTGTGACCCCCATGGGGAAAGCCCCCAAAAGGGAGAAACATGTCTATCGGCCCACCCTGCCCGCCACGCCCAAACAGACGGGCAAAGACGTGGTGATCGTGACAAACGTGGCGCCGGATGACGAAAACCTGCAGCATATGATCGAAGACTTCTGCGCCGTATTGCCGTACGAAAGCCGGGTGGTCAATGTGCGGGATTTCCCGTTTGCCGGGGGCTGTTTGGGGTGCTTTGGGTGCGCTGTGACCGGGCAGTGTATATATAAAGACGGCTTTGACCGCTTTTTGCGGGAAACCATTCAGACAGCGGACGGGTTTGTGTATGCGTTTACGATTTCGGACCATTACACCCATTCCAGTTTTAAGTGCTTTGATGACCGGCAGTTCTGCAACGGCCACCGCACGGTGACCCATGGCACGCCGGTTGCGTATGTGGTAAGCGGTGATTACCGGTATGAATCCAATTTGCGCATGATCTTGGAAGCGCGCAGCGAAGTGGGCGGCAACACCCTGTGCGGCGTGGCCACCGACGAAGGGGGCACCGCACAGGACATCCGCGCCGTAGCGGAAAACCTGGCGTTTGCCATGGAGAAACAAGTGACCCGCCCGGCCAATTTTTACGGGGTGGGCGGTATGAAGATTTTCCGGGATTTGATCTATGTGATGCAGGGGCTGATGAAGGCCGACCACCGGTTTTATAAACAGCACGGCATTTACGATTTTCCCCAAAAACAGAAAAAACGCATCTGGCAGATGCGTTTGGTGGGCAGCCTGATGGCGATTCCGTCGGTACAGAAGAAAGCAAAAGGCAAAATGACCGAAGCCATCGTCGGCCCCTACCGGACTGTGGTGGAGCAAGCTAAAAAGGAAGAAACTTTGTAACGAGGCATGCCTAAATCGGTGAGAAAGGAAGGCAAAACGACATGATTTTTTATTTTTCGGGTACCGGGAATTCCCAGTGGGTGGCCGGGCAGATCGCATCCCTCATAGGGGATGAAACCCGGGACGTGACCAAAATCAGCACACCGCCGGATGTGACAGGCGAAAAGCAGGTGGGCTTTGTCTTTCCCATTTACGCCTGGGGCGTGCCGGAACCCATGATGAATTTTGTAAAAACCCTAAAGCAGACGGACGCGTTTTCGTTTGCTGTTTGTACCTGCGGCGAAGAAGCGGGACTGGCCATGAAAAAGCTGGGAAAATGCTACCCGCTGCGCAGTTGCTACAGTTTGGTGATGCCCAATAATTACGTGATCGGTTCGGATGTCGATGATTTGGCAGCGGCCAGCCAGAAGATTAAAAAAGCGAAACAAGCGCTCGTTACGATGGCCCGCCAAATTCGGGAACGGCAGCCGGTGTATGAGGTGACAGAAGGCTCGCTGCCGGGGCTAAAATCCGGGGTGGTCAACTATGGGTTTAACCGTTTTGCCCGCCGCACTGATTCTTTTTTTGTGACGGACGACTGTATCAGCTGTGGATTGTGCGAACAAAACTGCCCGGCCCATACCATTACGCTGCAAAGCGGGCGTCCGGTTTGGGGCAAAGCGTGTTACCAGTGTACGCGCTGCATCAATGCATGCCCCCAAAAGGCCATTCAGTACGGCGAAAAAACCAGGCACCGGGGACGGTATACGTTCCGTGAGTGGGAAAAGAAGGAAATGAACGGATGAAACGTGTACTGATTGTTGGCTGTCCGGGGTCGGGCAAGAGTACGCTGGCCCGCGCGTTGCGGGATCGCACCGGGCTGCCGCTTTATTATTTGGATCAAATTTGGCACAGGCCCGACGGCACCCATATAAGCCCCGAAGCATTTGATGCCCGGCTTTTCTCTATCCTTTCGCAGGAACAGTGGATTTTAGACGGCAACTACCTGCGTACGTTGCCCCAACGGTTGCAGCGTTGTGATACGGTGTTTTGGCTGGATTACCCCTGTGCGGTGTGTTTGGAAGGGGCGGCGGCGCGTATCGGAAAACCGCGGGAAGATATGCCGTGGGTGGAAAAAGAATTTGATCCCGAATTCCGGCAATGGATTGAAGATTTCGCAAAAGACCAGCGGCCCACATTAGAAAAACTTTTGCAGGCTGTCCGGGGGGACAAACAAGTGGTGATTTTTCATACCCGGGCCGAAGCCGATGATTATTTGCAGCATAGGGGGACAAAGCCCCAAACGGAATAATGGGGGATTTAATAAACTCCGTATTCACAACCTACATGGCCCGCGGTGACTTCGTCGAGAAGTACCCAGCGGCCATGCTTTTTTTCATACAGCTTTACAGTGCCCGAACCGGTGCCGCCGTTCCACAAACGGGTGTGGCGTTTATAGCCGTCGGGGGATTCGTATTGAATCAAAATCATGTCTTCTTTCCGGCAGGTAATATCCACTTCCATTTTAGCCCGGAAAGTGGTTTGCACAACGTGCCACTTCAGGTGAGTGTCCGTTTCGGTGCAGTCAAAAAAAGTACGGCTGCCCGTCCAGAATTTGCTGAAATTGAATTCATAATCCCGCCCCTCGTAGTAGAACTGGCCCAGTAGTTTGCGGCCCAGGGCCAGGCCGAACACTTTGGGGTTGCCGCCGCCCACTTCAAAGACACTGTTTGTCAGCCGCTGACCAGTGCGGGTACTGATCAGGTCATTGGAAGACAGCCACACCCAAGGGGACGTAAAATCACCGCCCCAGTTTTTATCGGCATAGCCATAGCACGTTTCGGGCCGGATGCGGTACGTTTCCCCGTTGCAGGTGAGCCAGCCGTCATAGGCTGTTTTCATGCCTTCGGCATGCCAAAACATCTCGAAGGCGTTGAGGGTGCGGAAAAATTTGGAAGCGCCGTACCCCACATGGTAGGCCACTTGCTTGTGAATGTGAATATCCCACGCCATGTCCCCCGCGTCGCTCATCCATTCCGGGTGGGCGGCGGCCTGTTCGGGGGTGGCTGTGATGCGGCCGGTCATGTGGGTTTCGGTACAGGTACAATCGGGCGCTTGCAGCCGCAGGGGTTCATTCAGGGGGGATGGACACCTGGCTCCATGGGAAAAACCGGTGGAGCTGGCCTTTTTCTTTGCCCCAAAATCCCGCGTTTACCATACAGTACGACGGGCGTTTGCCCGCTTGGCGCCCTGCGGGGTCATTCCATACCAACACCGGTCCCTGCTGCGCCCGGGCGGGGTTGCACAGAAAATATTCGATGTAAAAAGATTTTTGTTCCCCGGTTTTGACATGCTCGGCGGTAAAGGAATGCCACCACCAGTCATACCCTTTTTTCGCTAAGGGGCCTTTCAGCATGCAAAAATCGCGGGTGATGTCACTTTTGTTCATAGGGTTCCCCTTTCTTTATTCGCCCCGGCGTTGGCGGATGAGAAAATAGATGATGAAAAAGAAAGCCACAAAGGCCGCCAGCAAAAACGGATAGTAGAGCGCTTGGGGCCACTGTTGAAAAGCCGGATGACTCAGGAGGCACCCGGCTACGAAGAAGCAAAAGAAGAGCCCGCTGAGGAACAGAAAAAACGGGTTACGGTTTTCTTTTGGTTCGAGGGCCGTTTCCCAACTTTCCCGGCGCATCAATTCATGCCGCAAAGCCGTTTCGTCTTCGTAGCCTTTTACGAGCAGATAGGTATGACACATAACGGGCCGGTGAGGGCGGCATACCTGACAGCGAAGGGCATAGTGGGTGCGGTTTTCCCGCATGGACTCGACTTTTCGAATTTCGCTGGCGGCTGCGGGCAAAAACGGCTTTTCGGCCAGATTTTGCAGAAACTGCTGGGTTTTGGCGGCGTTTGCCACGTAACCGGCTGCACGGTAGTCCCGGTAGGGGAATTGCCTCGCGTCGAGTACATACAGCTTATCGTCTTGCGTGAGGAAAAAGACGGTGGCCTCCTGCACCGAGCGGCGCCCTGCGCACAAGGCCAGCCCCACCCCCAGCAGGGTGACCCCCAGGCACAGCACCACGGCGGTCACTTCCCGCGGCAAAGATAGGGCAAACGACAGAGTTATGCCGCCCGCAATCAATAGGAGCATCAAAAGGGCAATGCCCAGAATGCTGCCCAGAGTCGCAAATGCATAGCGGTTTTTTCGCCCGGCTGTGGGAGGCATCCAGATTTTTTTCACGGTCATACCCACATCCCCTTTCTTTAAAAAATAACATCCTATAAAAACAGTATAGGGTAAAATAAAGCGAAAGACAATGTGCAAAAAAGAAAAAGCCTTCCGGAGGATTTCTCCCGCCGGAAGGCTTTTGTGCTTTTTACTCTTTTAATTTCTGACCGTCCCGAAAGGCGTGGCCCACCACGTCCCCCAAGGTGCGGTACACGTTGTGAACAGGGTCAAAGGTGATAGGTTGCCACTTTGTGGGATCAATTTCGCCGTTTTCATCCAGTGCCGATTCGCTGGCGCTGACATTGACGATTTCCCCTACCAGACGTCCACTAGATGGGTCGTACTGGATGAGGCGGCATTCCAGCGCCATGGGCAATTCGTCGATCAAAGGAGCGTCGACAAATTGCGAAGGGGTGGTGTGGAACCCGGCTTTTTCCATTTTATTGGGAACTGTATGGCCAGACACCATTCCCACATAGTCGCACGCCACTACCTGGGAAGCGGTGGCCATGCTGATGGTAAAAGCACCCTTTGCCAGGATGTTGGCCGTGGTTTTGTGCCCGGCGCTGATGCACAAGGAAATTTCCTTGTCATCGCTGATTCCGCCCCAGGCCGCATTCATGGCGTTGGGGACGCCGTTTTCGTCATAAGCGGCCAGAATGAACACCGGCTGTGGGTACGTCCAGGGTTTGGAGCCAAAATTTTTCCGCATGATAAAAACCTCCCAATCATTGATTGTCCTCTGTTTCGGCGGTATGAGTGTTTTTTTCTTTGCGCTCTTCCACCATCTTCACAAACCATTCTACCATAGATGGGTCCTGATGGGAGAAAAAAGAGCTCTGTTTTTTATCCAGCGCCGCAATCAAATCCATTTCTTCGTCAGAAAGTGTAAAGTCAAACACCTGCAAATTTTCTTCCATACGCGTAAGGTGCGTCGATTTCGGAATGACCACCACGCCGCGCTGCAAATGCCAGCGCAGCATCACCTGAGCGGCGGATTTACCATGCGCCTGACCAATGGCCATAAGGGTTGGGTCTTGGAACAGGCCGCCGCGCCCTTCGCCAAAGGGCGCCCAGGCTTCGGGTTGCACGTGGTATTTTTCCATCCAGGTGATCGCTTCGCCCTGCTGGTGATAGGGGTGAATCTCCACCTGGTTCACCATGGGGCAAATACGCGCAAACGACGCTAGATCCACCAGCCGGTCGGGGTAAAAGTTCGATACGCCGATGGCCCGTACATAGCCCTCTTTATACAGGTCTTCCAAAGCGCGCCAGGCGCCGTAATAATCGCCAAAAGGCTGATGCAGCAAAAGAAGGTCGAGATAATCGGTCTGTAAATTTTGCATCGAACGGACAACCGATGCTTTGGCGGCTTCGTACCCGTAATGTTCCACCCATACTTTTGTGGTGAGAAAGATTTCATTCCGGGGAATGCCCGACTTTTTGATGGCAAGACCCACTTGCTCTTCGTTAAAGTAACTTTGGGCGGTATCCAGGGAACGGTACCCGGTTTTCAGTGCATCCAGCACACAGCGCTCGCATTCCTGTTGGGACACTTGGTAGACACCATACCCCAGCATGGGCATTTGTACGCCGTTAGAAAGTGTGGTAAAATCCATGTTTTTTTCCTCCCGTTTTCTTTTATGCAGCCGTCTCTTGCACAAGGGGGCGGTCTGTGATATGGTTAGTGTAGCATCCGGTAGTAACTACCGGTCAAGGGGAACTTTATGAATTTACTGTGAATAACAGGGAGGCATGGGCCGTGCTATTTACCATGAAAGCCGTATGTGAAAAAACAGGCATGACGTATGAAACGCTAAAATTTTATTGCAACCAGGGGCTTGTTCCCCATGTGAAACGGGATGCCGGTAACCGCCGGGTTTTTGACGAACGGGATGTAGCCTGGATTGAAAGTTTGGGATGTGTAAAGCGCTGCGGTCTGAGCATACAGGAAATGCGCCATTATGTGCAGCTGTGTTTACAGGGGGAAGCTTCGATTCCCGAACGCAAAAAAATTCTGGCCCAGAAGCGGCAGGCCCTGGTGGAGCAAATCGCTCAATTGCAGGGGGCTGTGGCTTATGTGGACCAGAAGCAGGCTTTTTATGAGGATGTCTTAGCGGGGAAGCGGCCCTATGTCAGTAATTTATTGCCGCAGGAGTGAGCGGGTTATTTTTTTAGAGATTTTATTATACAGGTGTATCAAGCCCCGCAAAGAATTCATCGTAGGAGCACCCATAGATATTTCGCAGTTCAATAAGGACGCTGGCGCGAATGTTTAAGTCGCCGGATTCATATTTGGCGTAGGTGGTGCGGCCAATATCGCACCCGCGGCGCTGCAGTTCGGCGCATAGTTTTTCTTGTGAAAGATGGTTATCAAGCCGAAGCCGGCGCAAATTGTCGCCCATGTTGCGGTCTCGCCGGTTTTTTTGTTCCATCCTATCACCTCGTATCGTTCTTTAACGGCAATTCTTTAGAATTGCCGCTAAAATAACGGTTGCGGCTAAAAAAAGCCGGAGCTTTCCGCATGGGAGGCTCTGGCTTTTTACTTGATTTCCTGTTCCAATGCGTCAAATTCAGGTGTGGAAAAGAACTCGCCCAGAGTGATAGCAAGACCGTCGCAAATCATCTTGATAGTTAGCAATTTGGGGTTTTGGCTTTTCCCGTACAGGATATTCTTCATGCTGGAAGGGGGCAGTGCGCAAATCGTTGCTAATTTGTTGATGCTGATGGAACGCTCGCCACATAACGTCAAAATACGGTTCCGTACGGCTGTGATCGTATCCATAGCTTCTTCTCCCTTACACGATTCTTTTGCAAATCGCTGTACTGTTAGTCGTCGTTGTCGTCCTCAAATGAATAGGCGTTCAGTTCATCAAAATCCAAAAATTCGGACAAGGTCATATTAAACGCAAGGGCGATTTTATGCAATGTTTTTACGCGCGGGTTCTTTGTGAGGCCACGCACAATATTGTCGAGTGTGGACTGTTTAACATCGCTCATGGTGGCCAATTTATTGATGGTAATACCGCGTTTTTGACATAAGGACCGGATCCTTTTTACATAGAGTTCGGAATACTCCACAGCAATCAACCTCGCCGTTATCATTACCCATTTTTGGGTTAATAAGATGATAACAACGAATATCGGCGTGATTACCCGAATATGGGTTGACTTTTCAAACAAACCAGTTGCAAAATAGTTATTACCCATATACGGGTAGTTTGGGGGCGGTTGTTGTGTCTGCTTGTACCTTTTTTGGCCACCGGGATTGCCCGGCGTCCATTCGCTCTTCGCTTTACGCCGTGCTGATCCGATTGATTGAAACGGAAGGGGTCACTTCATTTTTCGTGGGGAATCAAGGGGCTTTTGACGCCGCTGTACAGTCCGTTTTGAGAGACTTACAATTCCAGTATCCGGATATCACCTGTACCGTGGTGTTCGCCTACATGCCCCGGCAGCCGGAACCATACGGCCTTGCCACCATGCTGCCCGAAGGCATTGAGAAAGTGCCCAAGCGGTTTGCCATCTCCTGGCGCAACCGCTGGATGCTGGACCATGCGGACTGCGTGGTGACGTATGTGACGCATGCCTGGGGCGGTGCAGCCCAGTTTGCTACACGCGCCAGGAAACAAGGAAAACGGGTGTATCCACTGGGGGAAGAAAGCGTGGGGCATCCACAAACAGATAAATAAAAAAACAGGGGCACGAACCTCAATATGAAGTGACCCCAAAAAGTTAGACAATATTTTGAAAGAAAATTATTCAAGCAAC
>CAKNOA010000059.1 GCA_930990065.1 uncultured Clostridia bacterium
CTTGACTGGGGGTCAAGAGGCCGTGAGTTCAAGTCTCGCCACTCGGACCAGAAAAAACCGCATAGGAAAGCCGTTTTTGGCATTTCCTATGCGGTTTCTTTTTTTGTGTTTTTCGAGTTTGACTACTTTTTGACTACTTTCTACTTACATTCTTTCCTCTCTCCGGAATTCGATCCCATTTTTCCCATTGGGGGTTTTTATCGTCAGCCACCTAAAAACCTCCTTTGTTGTAAAACAGAAACAGCCAGCCCGATGGCTGGCCTGTGGGGGAGCCCCCCCTTCTTTCTCATTGGGATATATGAAAACACTCTCATAGTCCCACTGAAAAGTATAATCCCTTAGAAGAAATGTGATGACAATAGGCCTCCTCTATGGTAAAATTATTATATAATATAGCGTTGCTATTGAGGGGGTTAAAGATTATGCATCTCAAAGACTGGGCCTTTTTAGGAAACTATGAATTTTTTAACAACAAACTCAGGGCGTTATCTACAAACGATTTACCTCCTGAAAAATGGAGTTACGCCGGGAAAAATGATTTTGGTATTTTGAGAAGCTATCTCTATTTTACTTTTGAAAAACTTTGGCAAGAAAGAGAAGATGCTGAGGAAGCGGAGAAGCAACAGTTTGTTTTTATGGACGACAAAGTTGCTTGCTTTAACACCGGCTTGTATGACAAGACATGGCAGCCAATTTATTTTTATTGTGTCAAAAATCCTATTAAGGGTTTCCAGCCGTGGAAATTTACTGCATTTTATAACAGTTATACAGTTAAATTCTCGGATATTCCTACTGCGTCTGTTTCTTGTCTGCGTCGAGCAAACTATTTTGAAGATCCCAGTGCGCTAATTTTTGATGTAAATCTTGACATTGTTCCTCAATGGGATCACATTCTGTATGATGAAGAAAACTTTCAAAGGATACCAGAGCAATTAAGAAATAATGGTCGAGACTTTTGTCAAAATGTCATTGACGGGGCCATTCACTCCGTAAAGAAGCGTATTGAAGCAAACTATAAAACTATTGTGCCGCAATTATATAAGGGGAAAATTCAACTATTGGCTCCGCTTTATTTAACTAACCCTGATACCCCTGATTTGGCATTGGTTTTGTCCTTGAGTGATGATAAGACTATGTATTATGGGCATACTTGTTTGACTACTGAAATGGCATACAATAATGCTCGACTAATTGCTCGTCCAGATAGTTACTGGCTGCAACCATAATTTTTTAGAAAAAAGGTTGACTTTTCGCTAAAGTTGCATATACTAATATTAGGTAGATAGTTTAAGTATCTTGTTTTAAACCATTTTGATATTTTTGTTTTTTGATTTAATTGTTGTTTGATTTGATTGTATTGTTGTATTGATTTAGGGCAATAATCCGAAAGGATTATTGCCCTTATTTTTTCAAAAAATATGTCGTCTGTAAAACAGATGACATATTTTGGATAAGAACCTTGCTTGACTGCATAGCAAAAATATTTAATTATTCCTTGTGATTATCGTTCCACAGTTTTTGTTCTATGTCGGCCATCACTAACTTCAATAAGATGTCCTCCATACTTTCGCCTTTTTTATTGTAGTAAGGCTCCAAAATAAAAACACGATTTCCGATTTGGTATCGTTGCGGTTCTCCCTCTACATATTCCTTTTCCATATTACACCCCCTTTCTACTATGGAACACTAAAATTATATCAAGTAGGGGATGATAGAGATGTAGCTGGACCGTATTTCAATCTTGCTATAATACACCGTATCCGCTATAATCAAATGCACCAAGACTTATGGTGGTTATTTGATGGTATTGCGTATTGAAGCGCATCTCATAGCCCTGGTTACAGGGGTGTGTAACCGATGGGGTTGGGAGCCCGGTTGAAGCGGTAAACACCCCTTCCAACGATTATGAAAACGCCGCCCGTAGTCCCGTTGGGCGGGGTAATTCCTGTCCAGTATGGAAATGTAGTATGGTTTATGCTATCATTAAATTTATAGTTATAGGAGAAAGCACTTGTTCCGTGATTACCAGGAATCCATCGCCGAAGACTCCCTCGCCAAGCTAAAAGAAGGCGTCCTGGAGTTCGTCGGCAAGACCCATTTCCAGCGCTATCTGATGATTGTGAAATTTACCTTCTACACGGTAAGTGGGAATTGCATACAGAAAGAAAATGGTAACCATATCCCCCTCTCCCCCCTCCCCGCACGTTTTTCGCGTGCGGGGATTTTTTTGTTCGTTCCGGGGCGGGGGCGGCGCGGTTTTCGGTGAAAACGCATGAAATCCCTGATCGTACAAAAGAAAAACGGGATATTTTTGCGGGTTTTCTCTTAAAAAGTGTACGCCCCTGCGAAGGGTTTTCCTCCCTTTTTCTGTGCCCTTGGCGGACAAAAGGGGGGTTCGGCCCCACTAGGCCCCCGTTTTTCCCGGTCCGGCGGATATGGGCTGCCCGTGGGCCTGCCCGTTTCCCCTTATGAAACGGGCGATGGCAAAGGCCGCTTTTTCTGTTACCATAGGGGGCATGGGGAACCGTACACAAAAACAGCCGCTCAAAGGAGGGGTACTATGGGACGAACACGGCCGCACAATGTAGAGGGGACATGGTTGGAGATCCCCGTGTACCACGATGAGCTCTCCGGAAAAGACCTGGAATTATACCCGGATTTTCTGGAAAACCCGGTTTACACCCCGGAAGGGCGCCCCATTTTGTTCACGGGCGAGGATGCCTGTGAACGGGGCGAAACGCCGGAGGGCGGGACGTGCATCGACTGTGGGTCCTGCCGTTTCTACCGGCAGGAGCCGGACACGCTGCTGGGTGTCTGCCACCACGAAGCCAAACGCCGCCATCCGGACACGGACCCCCCAAAAGGAGGAAAAAGAACATGAAAAAACGGATTGTAAGCCTGGTGCTGGTTGCCAGCCTGCTGCTTACCTCCCTGCCTCTGGGCGCCCTGACGGCACTGGCCCAGGACGCCATGCTGTACGGTGACGCCGACGGCAACGGCAAGGTGGAATTGCTGGACGTCAACCTCATGGAACGGTACATCGAGGGCCAGGAGGACGCCAAAGAAGCCCTTCATCCATTGGAGGCGGATGTGAACGGCGACGGCGTGGTCGATGAGGCCGACGTGGAGAAAGTCAAGGGCTATCTCGCCGGTAACCTCACCAGTTTGACGCCCAAATTGCACACCCTCACCTTTGTAACGGACGGCGGCGGGGACATCGGGCCCATCCAGGCGGGGGACGGCCTGCCGTACCGCGGCACGATCCCCACCCCCACCCGGGATGACGCTTTGTTCAGCCACTGGGCCATGGAGGACGGCCGCACTTACTACCCCATGAGCGAGCCGGTCACCGGCGACATGACCCTGACGGCGGTGTATGAGCCGCTGGCTTCCAGCGAACAGCTCACCCTGACCTCTTTCAGCCTGACGGACCAGGAACCGGACGTGGCCTTCACCCTCACCGGGCCGGTGGCCGGGGCCGATGCCGTGAAAGACGCCATCACCCTGCTGCCCAAGGACGGTTCCGATCCGGTGGCGTATGAAGTGACGGACAACGGGGACGGCACCTACACGGTCTATGCGCCGGAGGGCTTTACCCCCGGGGCTTCCTATGAACTGACCCTGGGCGACGGCCTCTTTTTCCAAGGCCGGGACGAAACGTTCCGCACCGCCTACTTTATCATCGCGAAAGACGAAGCCGACAACCTGCAATACAACGCGGACATGATCTTCCTACAGGATACGCCGGAGATGACGTACGACATCGGCGGCGAAACGGTGGACGTGCTCCAGTCGGCCCTTTTGAGCAATGACGAAGGGGTAGAAGCCATTACCGGCTCCTTTACCCTGACCACCCAGGACCTCAGCGTCGGGGACACGGTGTGTATCTACGAAACCACGGACCCCCGGGACAGGGATTACACCCAGGACGATTACCAGGACGATGCCATGGCGTTTATCCGCATCACCGGGATCGAGGGGGATACCTATCAGTTTGAGAGCCTGGATGAAGACAGCGCCGAAGACGTGCTGGCCATGCCGGATTCCATCCCGATCCAGGTCAGCCAGCTGCCCACCGGGAACGGCTCTGTCCAAACGGGGGGCTATGACTCCTACGCCCTGTCCCTGATGGGCGAAACAGAAGCCCCGGAATTTGCGGTGGACGACTTTTTGACGTTCTATACCGTGCCCTTTGACCAGGTGGACGAAAGCACCCCGGCCGCTTACGGCCAGATCACCCGGGTCGAAGGCGACACGGCCTATTATAAACTGATTACGAAACAGGATATCGAAGACTTCATGGGCCTGTTCCTCTCCCAGACGGTGGACAGCGAGACCATCGCGGAAAACCTGGACGAAAGCCTCGTGAAACAGCAAGTGGAACAGCAGGCCATGGATAGCGGGTTTGCGCAGGCCGCCGCCGGCAACCTGGTCGAAACGGCCCTGGAGACGGAAGCCGTGCAGCAACAGCTGCTGGACGCCGGTTTCTCCCAGGCGGATATCCAGCAGATGCGTGCCGCGCCGGCCGCCACGCTGGCCGCCGGCGACGGGGGCGGTGCGGTCAAGTTCGCCATGGAAGACCTGAACGTCGGCGCCGACGTCTTTTATGACCGGCACTACAAAGACGGCTTTGGCGTGGAACTGGAAATCGGGGTGGTCTTCTCCGTCAGTAAGAAAGTCAGCTCCACTTCGACCACCTCTTTGAAAATCCAGCTCACCGCCGCCATGGAACAGGAAGCCGCCCTGCACTTTGACGTAAACGTGGAAGACAAGTGGAAGTGGTACTTCATCATCCCGGTGCTCAAAGAGCTGAACGTGACCACCGCCATCGATATTGAAGATTACACCTACCTCTCGGTAGGGGCGAAAACGTACACCGTGAGCTCGGACCCGTCCGCCACCAAAAAGTGGAAAGCCCTGTCCGAAACGGTCACCGGCCCCAATGCCAGCCCCCAGGTGCGTTCGGCCGTCTTAAACCTCAACAAACTGGCCGCCAAAGCCAAAAAGATGCGGGCGAAAGGCGAAGACGTCAAAGATGTGCTGGCGCAGATCGAAAGCTATAAAAATATGATCCCCGGCATCGAGATCGACGGCCAGGTCTATTCCCTGGAAGAACTGGAAGAAGACCTCAAAGGCCAGGACGTCAGCGGGGCGTTCGACGAAGTGTTCAACGCCCAAAGCGAAACGGAGAGCAAAACCGGCATGGAACAGCTGATGGACCGCTACCGGGCCATGCTGGAACAGGACTGCGACTGGGTCAAGCTGTTCGACCAGCCCATCGCCAGCACCAGTTTCTATCTGGCCATTGTCAACATCCGGCTGGACACGAACTTTGTCGTCAGCGCCAACGTGAACATGGCCCTGGGCGCGGATCTGGAATACCAGGTCGGCAAGCGCTACACCTTCTGGCTCCATCTGCTGGACGGGACTTCCGGTTCCAGTGAAATGGATCTGATCGACGAGCGCTTCGGCTTCCAGTTCTACGTCATGGGCACGCTGGGCCTGAAAATGGGCATCAAGGCGGAAGTGGCCTTCGGCCTGCTGAGCACCAGCCTGGCCAGCGTGGGGGCCAATGTGGAATTTGGCGCCTATGTGAAGCTCTACGGCTATTTCATCTACTATTTCGAGCGCCTGCGGCCCGCCGGCACGTCCCTGTGGAACGAGACGGAAGAGATGATGGGCGCGCTGTACCTGGATTTCGGGCTCTATCTCACAGCGAAATTCAAAGCCCAGGTCTTTTTGAACGCCATAAAGTACGAGCCCACCCTGTATGACAAGGAGTGGTCCCTATTGACGGTGGGCGATAGGCAGAGCGTCTATGGCTTTGCCATGGAGCCTACCGAAGACGACGTTCTGTACATCTGGGACGAGGACGCCGACAGCACCAACGGCATCACCATGGCCATCCCCGACAGCCATCTGACCATGAAGCAGATCGATCTGACCACCGGCGCCAAGACCCAGAGCCCGTATGACCTTGACCGGTTCCTGGTCACCTTCGATAACGAATGGTTCCGCCTGGATGATAACGGCCGCATCTGTGTGGATGTCCCCGAGGGCGCCCGGTATCTCAGCGGCACCATGCGCATCGTGTGGAAGGGCGGCAAACTGTCCTTTAGCAAATACGATGTGGACCTGACGGTGCCGGTAGTCTGGACCAACATGAGCCAGTCGGAACTGGACGCCCGGTACACCGCCAGCGTGGCCGTGGGCAACACGACCACCGGCTATCAGACCGTGTGGAGCGGCCGGTACAGCAAGCTCGATGTGTTCGACCTGCCCACCTATGACGAGATCCTCGACCTGATCGACTATGACACCTACCAGGCAGAAGACGGCACGAACCTGAAGTATGCCGCCGTCAGTGGGTATACGGAAGCGTCCACCGGCCTGCAGCTCACAACCGACCGGACCTTCTTCTTTGACGTGACGCCCCAGACCTATACCCTGACGGTCACCGGCGTCCAAAAGGCCGACGGTACCACCGAAACCCGCACCTATACGGCCCGGTACGGGGAATCCTTCGACCTGTCCGACCTGGCCGCTACCGGCGCCAGCGATGCCGCCAGCGGCACCTATACCCGCTTTTGGAACCTGACGGAGCCGGGCGCGCCCGACGACGCGGACCCGCTCCCCCTCCAGATCGAAGCCGGCCTCTCCTATGCCCAGCAGTACGGCACCGGCGGCGCGGTCTATGAGGCTAACTACCTCAGCTCCGCCCTGACCGCCACCTATAACTTCCTGGGCCTTGGCAACGATGTGCCGCCGGTAACCATTACCTTCGCGTCTGGTACCCGGCCCTCCTTCCCGGGCATCGCCGACTATGTGCGGCAATACGGCGGGGAGAACGCGTCCATCGTCTCCATCGACCCGGCCCAGGAAGCTTCGGAGAGCTCTGTCACCTACACGGTGGTGTGCCAGGTGGACGAAACCCGCAAACCCTTTACCCTGTCGTTCGACACCCAGGGCGGCAGCGCCATCGACTCCCAGCGGTATCTGGAAGGCTCCGTCATCATGCAGCCGGACGATCCCACCCGCGCAGGCTATACCTTCGCCGGGTGGTACACGGACAAAGCGGGCACCACGCCCTTTGACTTTACCGCCGGTATGCCGGGGCAGGATACCACGCTGTACGCCAAGTGGACGGCCAACACCTATACCATTACCTTCGTGACCTCCACCGGTACAGCCCCCGCCGCCCAGACGGTCCAATACGGCGAACCCTACGGGGCCCTGCCGGTCCTCAGCGACAGCACCCTGCGGTTTATGGGCTGGTACACGTCGGAAACCGGCGGCACCCAGGTGACGGCGGACACTGTGTTTACCTCCACCAGCAACCAGACATTGTATGCCCGCTGGGAAGCGAAAATTGCCATCGATGACAGCTGGATCACCATCGAGCCCCGTACGGAAAACTATGACGAAACGGAACCAGGCTTCCCCGTGACGGTCACTGTTAACGCGCCGGACGGCGACCTGGCACCCGATGACTTCGCCGTCACCTATTTGTGGGAAAAGGCGGGCTCCGAATGGACCAGCGAAGCACCGTCCCAGGGCGGCAGCTACCTGGTGACCCTCACCCGCCCGGCGGACGATAAGTATCTGGCCTACTCCTATACGTCTTCGGATCCGCTGGTGACGGTCAACCGCATCTCCATGTCCAGCAAGACCAGGCTCACGAGCCCCACGGTGTCCATCAGCAATTGGACCTTGACCACCGATATCAGCCGCTGCCAGGTCAAGGGCGACGGCCAAATCACCTACACGCTGCTCTATTATATTGAAACGGATTATAACTACACCACCCTGGAAACCGGCAGCACCACGGGCACCTTCGATTTGAAGAAATATAACCGCGGGGCCGGACGATACATGGTAAGGATCCAGGTGGCCCAGGGCACCAACTACCTGGCAATCGAAAGCGATGCCGGCGGAAACAGCGTGGACGACAACGGGAACGGCCTGTTTTCCAGCAGCGCCCCGGCCACCCTGTCGGCCGCCCCGGTGATCCGCCCGGCGGCCCGCACCGCCCCCCTTATTGCCTCCCGTTCCCTGACGGCCGAAGGCGGCGCCACCATGACCCTGTCGCCCGAAGAGATCGAGTTCCGGCGCGGCAAGGAATTTGAAGTCACCTTGGCCCTGGATAAGAGCGTAGATGTGTGGGGCATCCTGACGGCGGTGTCCTATGATACCGATACCCTGGAACTGCTGGGCTACTCCTCCGGCGGCCTGTTCACCGAAAGCCAGTTTACGGCCCAGGAAAACATGTCGGCGTCGCCCTACCGGGTGTTGGCCACCCGGGATGACACCGGCACTGCCCCGGCCTCCGGCGCCTTCATCACCCTGCGGTTCCGGGTGCGGGATGACGCCGCCCAGGAATCCGCCACCATCTCCCTGCAAAACCTGGAAGTGGTGGGCGACGGCACCCACGCCGCGGTTAAGGCCGGGGCGGCGGCCCAAGTCGCCAGCAAAGCCACTACGGATACCGGCCATTCCACGACCCCAGAGTCCGGCTCCGGCGAGCCTTCGCCCGGGACCGGCGACACCACCCGTCTGGTACTGTGGGCCACCCTGTTTGCCGGGTGCGGCGGCACCTTGGGTGCCCTCGCGTTGCGCAGGAAGTTCCGCAAGCGGAAAAACAAAACCGAATAAATCGAAACCCTTTCGGCTTTGACAGGACGGGCCCGGCTGGTGTAGCGCCAGCCGGGCCCGTTCCCCCTTGCCTTTTTCCGCCGGGGGCGGTAGGATAAAAGGGGATGCCCTGATGGGCCCCCCTAAAAAGGAAGGGGGATTTTCTATGTGGTTTCGAAAAAAGACGGTGCCCCGCCCGTTTGACCCGGCCGTATATACCCCGGTCATCCGGGCCAGCATCTGCACCGGGGAAAAGGTGGCGGGTTTTAAACATAAACAGACCGGGGTGTTTACCGGCGTCAGGCTCCTGCGCTCCCCCCAGGACTTAGCCGATTTCCGCGCGACGTATCATATCGAAGACGGCGACATTCCCACCGAATACTGATTTTTCCCCCACGGGAACGAAAGCGGTGGAAAAATCCGCCCGTCTTTCGGGGGACGCCTTTTTCGCTGCCCGCTCTTTTCCACAAAACGCACCCCTCTATAAAAAAGCGCCCTGATTGATGGAGCTAGTTAAAAAAACCGGATTCCGTTTTCCCCTTTTCGGGAAAAAATGGCGTCCGGTTTTTGTTTGCCCATAAAAAAAGCGGGGACGGAGTGTTTCCCCGTCCCCGCCCTATTTTGTTTAGAAAAAGACCTATACAATTACCACTGGGTCAGTTCCAGGTACAAATCCTTATACTGCCACGCCGAATGGTTCCACGACACGTCCTTATCCATGTTGCGCTGTACCACTTCGTCCCAATGGTAGCGGTTGGTAAAGTATGCCGTCTTGGCACGGTTGATGGCGTCGAGCAGCAGGCCCGCGTCGTACCGGTCAAAGGTAAAGCCGTTGCCGCCGCCGGTCTGGGTATTGTACGGTTCCACCGTATCCTTCAGGCCGCCGGTCTCCCGCACGATGGGCAGGCCGCCGTAGTGCATGTCGTTGAGCTGCGTCAGGCCGCAGGGTTCAAACCGCGACGGCACCAGCAGCGAATCGGAACCGGCATAAATGCGGTGGGCCCGGGCTTCGTCGTACTGGATGCACGCGCAGAACATGCCCTTATAGGTATTTTCATAATAGCGGAACGTGTCTTCGTACTGCTTGTCGCCGGTACCCAGTACGACAACCTGGGTGTTGCCGTCCATGACCTGGGGAATCACGGCGTTGACCAAATCCAGGCCCTTCTGGTTCGTCAGCCGGGAAATAAGGCCGATGACAAATTTGCCCGCATCCTGCCACAGGCCCAGTTCCCGCTGCAGCGCGAGTTTGTTTTCCCACTTATGCTGCAGTACGTCCAGCAGTCCGTAATTGACCGCCAGCGCCGGGTCGGTGGCCGGGTTCCACATATCGTAATCAATGCCGTTGACGATCCCGCGCAGCTTGCCGCTGTGATACCGCAAATGGGCATCCAGCCCTTCGCCGTATTCGGGGGTCTGGATTTCCTGGGCGTATGTATAGCTCACGGTGGTGATGCGGTCGGCATAGGCCAGCCCGCCCTTTAACAGGTTGGCGTCCAGGTAGTTCTGCTGCAAGGCGCCCATCGTAAACACTTCATCCGGCAGGCCCGACCAGTAGCGGATGGTGGGAATGTTATACACCCCCTGGAACCGCAGGTTGTGAATGGTGAGTACCGTCTTCGCCCGGCCCACCGGGGACGTCTTGAAGAGGGTGCGCAGATACACCGGCACCAGTGCCGCCTGCCAGTCGTGGCAGTGGATGATATCGGGAATCCAGTTCAAAAAGTTCAAAGCCGCCAGCGCCGCTTTGCTGAAGAAGCAGTACCGCGGGATGTCGTCCACCAGGTTCAGGTACGGGTTGCCCACATAGAAGAATTCCTGGTTGTCGATAAAGTCATACACCACGCCGTCGCAGACGTATTCCATAATGCCCACATAGTACGTCCGCCCGGTTTCGCCCAGATCCATCTGGAACGCCCCACGGTACTGCATCTTTTCCTGGTATTCCCACGGGATGCAGCCGTACCGGGGCAAAATCACCCGCACGTCGCAGTTCAGCTTCACCAGTTCCCGGGGCAGCGCATACATCACGTCGCCCAGGCCGCCGGTTTTCACAAACGGGTGGCATTCCGAACCGATAAACGCCACGCTCCGGCGGGGCGTATCCGGCATGGGGGGGATATACGGAGCCGGTTCTTCATACACAGGCGCTTCCTCCTTTACAGGTTCTTCTTTGACAGGGGCTGCTTCCTCGGCAGGGGCTGCTTCCTCGGCGGGCGCTACTGCTTCGGCAGGCGTCGCTTTCTCGACAGGAGCCGCTTCTTCTACGGGCGCCGCTTTCTCGGCAGGGGCTGCTTCCTCGGCAGGCGCCGCTTTCTCGACAGGAGCCGCTTCTTCTACGGGCGCCGCTGCCTCGACGGGAGCTGCTTCCTCGACGGGCGCTGCTGCCTCGACAGGAGCTGCTTCCTCGGCAGGGGTTGCTTCCTCGGCGGGCGCTACTGCTTCGGCAGGCGCCGCTTCCTCGGCAGGCGCCGCTTTCTCGACAGGAGCCGCTTCTTCTACGGGCGCCG
>CAKNOA010000060.1 GCA_930990065.1 uncultured Clostridia bacterium
TATTCCCGCACAGGGGGCTCTTTTTGTGCTGTCTGCACAATCTGGGGCGGTTCACTTTCCTCGGGGCTTTCATCATAAGGCAAAAAACGCTTGGGATCAATGGGCGGCGGTGTGGGCCGGATTTACGTGGATCATGATGTGCTTTACATCGGGGAACTGCTGTTCCACGCCGGAATGGACCTGTTCGGCCACGTCGTGAGCTTCCCGCAGGGATTTGTCGCCATCGACCTGGATTTCCAAATCCACATAGATTTTATTGCCAAACATCCGGGAGTGAAGCAGATCGACGCCCTCGACGCCGTTTTGCGCCGCGACAAAATCTTTCATCTTTTCTTCGTAATCGGCTCCACAAGACGTATCCAGTAGTTTCACGACGGCGTCTTTCAAAATATCGTACGACACTTTCACTATAAACAGGCAAATGACCACGCTGGCCACCGAATCCAAAACCGGAAATCCCATCATGGCGCCGGCAATGCCGATGAAAGAGCCTACCGACGAAAAGGCATCCGACCGGTGGTGCCAGGCATCGGCCAGGAAGGCGCTGGAATGGATCAGTTTTGCATAATACCGGGTGTACCAGTACATGGCTTCTTTGCCCACAATGGACACAATGGCGGCTACTAACGCAATGGCGCTGGGAACCGCCAACGTTTCGTACTGGCCCGAGACGATGTTTTCAAGGCCTACTTTGCCAATGCCCAGCCCGGTAATCAGCAGCACCGCGCCCAAAAACAGCGAGGCAATGCATTCCAACCGTTCGTGGCCGTAGGGATGGTCAGAATCCGACGCTTTTTTGGAGATCTTCACCCCGACCCACGCAATCAGCGTGGTGAGCACGTCGGACATGGAATGAATGGCGTCAGAAATCATGGCGCCAGAATGGCCCACGACCCCGGCCAATAACTTAAAACCGGACAAAACCGTGTTGCCAACAATGCTGACGAGAGAGAGTTTGTGGATGATGCGGTTTTCGTTGAGTTCCGCATGCGGGGCGGCTAGCGGGGGCTGTTTTTCTTTTGTTGTTGCCATAAAAGAATCCTCCTATTTGGCCCTATTACCGGGCTGTGATGTCTCTTATGAGCACCCATCGAGATAAAAAATGTTCCGCCGTTATGCAAAAAAGCATCCGTGGAACATACAACTGTCCCACAGATGCTTTTTCCTACCATCTGCTGCCGCCTGGGCGGCCCGGCCCCATACCCTTTCGGGTATCGCCTGCTCAGTTTGTACTGTTGATCTCGCATCCCAAAGGATGTAATGCAGTGCAAAGAGTTTTTTAATTGTGAGCTATCCTATGGGAAATGTCAAGATAAAGTTCGCTTTTTTATGGCTCGCCGGATTTTTTCGCTTTTGATCCCGTTTGGCGGCTTGGAATTTGACAAGCGGCTGTTCCTTCCGTACAATAAAAAGCAAAGGGGGAACCAGTATGACAGACGTAGTGGCAGCATTGATCACAAAAGACGGAAAATTTCTCATCGGCCAGCGCCCGGCCCACAAAGCCCGGGGGCTGTTGTGGGAATTTGTCGGCGGTAAAATCGAGCAAGGCGAAAGCCCCCAGCAGGCCTTGTGCCGGGAAGTGCGGGAAGAACTGGGGGTAACCATCCAGGTGGGCGATCTCTTCGACCAGGTCACCCATACGTATGAGGATATCACCGTGCGCCTGACGCTCTATTGGGCCACGATTTCCGAAGGGGAACCGCAAAAGCGGGAGCATGAGGCGCTTTGCTGGGTGACGGCCAGCGAAATGGCCCAGTACCCCTTCTGCCCGGCCGACCGGCCCATCTTGGAAAAACTCGCTTCCCTATCGGAGGAAAAGCCGTGATGACGGGGCGGTACCTGGCGTTTGACGTGGAAACGCCCAACCGGTACAATAACCGCATGAGTGCCCTGGCGGTCAGCGTCGTGGAAGGCGGTGTCGTCGCGCCGGTATTTGCGTCGCTGATCGACCCCCAATGCCCGTTTGAACCGTTCCACATGGCGCTCACCGGCATTACCCCCGAAAAAGTGGCGGGGAAACCCACCTTTCCCCAGGTGTGGCAGCAGATCCGCCCCTTGATGGAAAGCGGGCTGCTGGTTGCCCACAACGCGCCGTTTGACATGTCGGTGCTGGCCAAATGCCTGAAGGCGTACGGCATTGTTTGGCAGCCGCAGGTTTCCTATGCCTGTACTTGCCAGATCACCCGCCGGCTGCTGCCCCAGCTATCGGACCACAAACTCGATACCTTGTGCCGGTACTGGCAGATCGATCTTGCCCACCACCAGGCGGACAGTGACAGCCGGGCCTGCGGGGAAATTTTGCTGCGGTGCTTACTGGAGGACGCCCCCATCGATTCCTTTATCCGCACCTACGATATGCATCGGGTATGCACGATTCCCCGCCGGAAGGCATAAAAAAACACCCTGATACACAGGGTGTTTTTCTTTTTTATTTACTGGCCGATTTTGCGGAATTTGTCGTAACGGTCCTGCACCAGGGCATGGCCGCTCATCCGGGTGAGTTCGCCCAGCGCTTTTTTCAGAGACGCGTCGACATTTTCGAACAGTTCTTCCCGGTTCGACTGGGCGCCGCCCAGCGGTTCGGGGATGACTTCTTCGATCACGCCGAATTCATACAGATCCTGCGCCGTGAGCTTCATGACTTCGCAGGCTTCGGCCCGGCGGGAGGCATCTTTCCACAGGATACTGGCAAACCCTTCGGGGGACAGCACCGAGTAGATCGCGTTTTCCAGCATGAGGACCCGGTTGGCAACGCCCAGCGCCAAAGCGCCGCCGCTGCTGCCTTCGCCGGTGACTACGGCAATCACCGGCACCTGCAGGCCGCTCATGACCATCAGGTTGCGGGCAATGGCTTCGCCCTGGCCGTGTTCTTCGGCTTCTTTGCCCGGATAGGCGCCGGGGGTGTCGATAAACGTGATGATGGGGCGGCCAAATTTTTCGGCCTGTTCCATCATGCGCAGCGCTTTGCGGTAGCCTTCCGGTTCGGGCATGCCGAAGTTATACGCCATGTTTTCTTCCAGTGTGTTGCCCTTGCGGTGACCGATCACCGTCACCGGCATGCCCTGATACATGGCAATACCGCCCAGAATACTGGTGTCGTCACTGTTGGCACGGTCGCCCTTCTGTTCAAAGAAATCGGTGAACAGGGCGTTGATGTATTCGTCAATCTTAGGGCGCTTGGGATGGCGGGCCAAAAAGACTTTATCTTCGGCCGTCAAATTGGTGCAGGTGGCCAATAGCTCTTTGCGGTCGCTTTCCAGCTGGCGGCGGCGCAGACGGGCCGAGGGGCGTTCGTCCCCTTTGAGTTCTTCCATCTGCCGGAGCAGGTCTTCTTCCATTTGCAGGATATCTTTGATCATTTGCGGCGGCCCCCATTCTTTTCATGCAGCCTGAGCAGCTGCGCCAGCGTGGCCCGCATTTCGCTGCGGGGCACGATCTTGTCCACGAACCCGTGGGTCTGCTGGAATTCGCTGCGCTGGAACCCTTCCGGCAGCTTTTCGCCGATGGTCTGTTCAATGACGCGCGGCCCGGCAAAGCCGATGAGCGCTTCGGGTTCCGCCAACATGATGTCGCCCAAGGACGCAAAGCTGGCGGTGACGCCGCCGGTGGTAGGATGGGTCAGATAGCTGATAAACAGCCCGCCCTTACGGGAGAAAACTTCCAAGGCGGCGCTGGTTTTGGCCATTTGCATCAGGCTGAAAATACCTTCCTGCATACGGGCGCCACCGCTGGCGCTGAAGATGATCAGCGGCAGACTTTTATCGGTGGCATATTCGATGGCGCGGGTGACCTTTTCGCCCACACCGGTGCCCATACTGCCCATGAGGAACCGGCTGTCCAGTACGCACACCACACAGGCGTGGCCGTCAATTTTCCCATACGCCGATACCACCGCTTCATTCAGGCCGGTGCGGCGGCGCTGGTTTTGCAGTTTTTCTTCGTAGCCGGGGAACTGCAAGACATCCTTGCTTTTGATATCTTCGTCCAGTTCCCGGAATGTACCGGAATCCAGGATCATGCTCAGGCGGTAATAGCCGTCGATGGGCTGATGGTACCCGCAGTTGGGGCACACATACAAACTTTTGAGCCAATTGTTCCGCGTTGCGCGGCGTTCACACTTTTTGCAGGTGATAAACTGCGGCGGCTGCCAGGGCCGCTGCGGGGTAATGCCGGCTTTGGTTTCCAGCGTTTTATCCTTTTTGCCGAATTTTACGACATCCAGTAATCCTGCCAAAAGATTTCCCTCCCTCTTTTTTAAAACCAAGGATTTTCCTCAAATTTTTACGATTCAGTTTCGGAAAAGCAAATGCATTATTAAAGATAATGATATTATTTTTTACCGGTTTCGTCAAGACCTTGACAAACGTGTTTGCCCCATTTGGCCTAAAAAAGCTGCTTTTTGTTGCCGTTTCTGCCTCAAAAAGGCTATAATAAACTATAATAAAAAAGCCGGGGCGCATCCCGGCTTTTTCCTAAAAAATCAGAGAGGAGCTTTTCTTATGATTGGTTCATCCCTTCTCGTTTGCTTTTTGGACCTTCTATCGAAAGAAAAGGTGAAAGAAAAACCAAATAGCGCTTTTCCCCAGCGGCTGACAAAACGCATCACCCTGCGCCGGGCGCAAAACCCGGGGGTGTTCGGCGGTTTCTTAAAAGAGAGGCCCCAAATGGCCAAACTTCTTTCGCTTATCTGCCTGATTCCGGCCGTTTGCCTGCTGCTGCCAAAGAAGTGGCCGTCCGGCGAAGAAAAAAGCCGGGGAGCGCGCCTGGGGCATGCGCTTTTGCTGGGCGGCGCACTGGGGAACGGCATTGACCGGGCGAAAAACGGCTTTGTGGCCGATTTTCTGCACGTGGATGTGCCGGTTTTGCGCCGGTTGATTTTTAACCTGGCCGACGTGTGCATTTTCCTGGGGGCCCTGCTCACAGCCCTGTTCCGCCGCCGGTAACCCTCAGTCGTTTTGATGCCGGCGCAGGCTGCGGCGGTATTCGTACCGCTTTTCCCCGGCTTCCCAGTCCATGCGCTGGCGGTGGGTTTCCACCACCAGGCCCGGTACTTCCACGGGTTTTTCGTGTTCGTCCAACGCCACCATGACCAGATACGCCTTGTTAATGCGGGTCTTTTCCCCCGACAGCGATTCTACATACGTTTCCACGCACACTTCCATGGAGGTATGGCCCACGTACGTTACCCGGCCAATGAGCAAAATGGTATCGTTGGGATGCCCGGCCCCTTCAAACCGCAGGCTGTCCACCGCGGCGGTGGTCACATTGCGGCCGCTGTGGCGGCGGGCCACCACGGCGGCCACGACGTCGATCCACTGCATGAGCTGGCCGCCAAACAGGCGGTTATAGCCGTTAATATTGGCCTGGGTCAGGATCTGCACCTGTTCGGTGTAGGAATCGGACATACGTTTGTTCATGAAAAAAGCTCCCTTTCTGCTGCTGAAATTACCGGTCCACGTCGATGAGCACTTTCATGGTGCTTTCACGGTTTTCGTCAATATACCGGTAGGCGTCCCCGTACTGTGCAAAAGCAAAATGACAGCTCGTCAGGGGCGCCAGGGCCACTTTGCCCTTTTTGACCAGTTCGATAGCCGTGACATAATCTTCGTGGCGGTACATCATGGTGGTGTTTAAATCCAGTTCGTGGTCGTTGAGCACGGCCAAATCCACATGGGCCATCCCCGCATACACGGCCACCAGAATGATGGTGCTGCCTTTGCGCGCGTTAGAAATAGCCTGCCCCATGGTGGTATCATTCCCGGCGCAGTCGTAAATCACATCGGCCTTATCGGGCCCAAAATACGAAACAAACGCCGCGGCGAAATCCTCTTTGGCTGTATTTACCGTTTTGTCGGCGCCGCACTGGGCCGCTTTTTGCAGGCGCGTGTCGCTGATATCAGTGACCATCACCCGGCGGGCCCCCATGGCTTTGGCTGTTTGGGCCGTGAGGATGCCAATAGGCCCGGCCCCCAGCACACAGATATCCTGGCCCGCCACGTCCCCGGCCCGGCGCACCGCGTGCACCGCCACCGCCAGCGGTTCGATCATGGCACCTTCGTCATAGCTCATGGTGTCGGGCAGAGGCGTGATTTTCCCGGCATCCACCGCAAAATATTCGCTGGCCGTGCCGGTGGTCTGGAACCCCATAACTTTCAAATGTTCGCACAGGTTATATTTGCCGTGGGTACACGGGTAACACGTGCCGCAGGTGACCTGGGGTTCGATGGTGACTTTCTGCCCCACCGAAAGGCCGGTGACCCCGTCGCCCAGCGCTTCGATCTGGCCGGACACTTCATGCCCCTGGGTAACGGGGTAAGACGTAAACGGGTGTTTGCCATGGTATACGTGGATATCGCTGCCGCACACGCCGATGCGGTGGATTTTCACCAGCACCTGGCCGGGGCCCGGGATGGGGATGGGCACCTGCCGGAATTCGATGACGCCCGGCGCCGTCATGACTTGCTGTTTCATGGTTTCCTTCATAAAAATGTCTCCCTTCTTCCTGAAAATAGAGGACTTGCCCCCCGTTTTTCTGTTACTTTTATTATATCGGGGCCGGGAATTTCCCGCAAGGGATTTTTTACCGGAATCGTAGGGCCCGGTTCATTGACGCCACAGGAAAAGGGCCTTATAATGAAAAAAACGGAAAATAATGGGCCGGGCGCAGAGCCCGGCCGGAAGGAGTCCCTTTTATGACGTATCAGGAAGTTTTACAGCAGGCCCGCGGCCATATGGGCGCCTGCAAGGTGTGCCCCGTGTGCAACGGCGCCGCCTGCCGCAATACCATTCCCGGCCCCGGTGCCAAGGGGATGGGCGACACCGCCATGCGCAATTTTGACAAATGGCAGCAGATCCGCGTGAACATGGACACGCTGGTCCCCAGCCGCGAAGCCGACACCACGTTTTCCCTGTTTGGCCGCACGTTTGCCGCCCCGTTCTTTGCGGGCCCGGTGGGCGCTGTGAGCATGCATTACAGTGACCTGTATAACGACCTTTCGTACAACAGCGTGCTGGTTTCGGCCTGTGCCGAAAACGGCCTGGCGGCTTTCACCGGCGACGGGCTGGACAGCCAGGTGATGGTAGCCGCCACCAAAGCCATCGGCGAAGCCGGCGGCGTGGGGGTTCCCACGGTAAAACCGTGGAACCTTGGTACCATCCAGGAAAAAATGGCGCTCGTCAAAGAAAGCGGCGCGTTTGCCGTGGCGATGGATATTGACGCGGCGGGGCTGCCGTTCCTGAAAAATATGCAGCCCCCCGCCGGTGGGAAATCGGTGGAAGAACTGGCCGCGATTGTCAAAGCGGCGGGCGCCCCGTTTATCGTCAAGGGGATTATGACTGTAAAAGGCGCCCAAAAGGCTATGGCAGCCGGCGCCAGCGCCATTGTGGTTTCGAACCACGGGGGCCGGGTGCTGGACCAGTGCCCTGCTACGGCGGAAGTACTGGAAGAAATCGTAAAGGCCGTCAATGGCCACATGAAAGTACTGGTAGACGGCGGGATCCGTTCCGGGGTGGACGTATTCAAAGCCCTGGCCCTGGGCGCCGACGGCGTGCTGATTGCCCGGCCCTTTGTGGCGGCGGTATACGGCGGCGGCAAAGACGGCGTAAAGGCCTACATTCAGAAAATCCAAAGCGAACTAAGCGATACCATGGCCATGTGCGGGGCGTTTTCCCTTTCGGAGATTACCCGCGATATGGTGCGCGTGTAAAGGTTTTCTATTCCATCGAAAAAAGGCTTCCTGCTAAAAAGCAGGAAGCCTTTTTATTTCCCTTACAGGACTTTGACCACATAGCCTTCCTTACGGGGAGCCGGGTCGTTTTTGGGGGTATCGGCATACCCGAGGATGCAGTGGCCAATGCCTTCCAGATCCCCCTGGATGCCCCACTTTTTCAGCAGCGCTTTGCCCTCTTCGCTTTCGAATTCCTCTTTGGCGCGGTGGATCCAGCAGGAATCCACCCCCAACGCGTGAGCGGCGTTCATCAGGTTGCCCATGACCAGGCTGCCGTCATACAGGTACGTACCCACGTTTTTATCGGCCAGTACCACCAGCACGGTGGGCGCCCCGTAAAATGGGTCGCCGTCGCTGCCCATCACCGCCGCATTCATACGGGACAGCTGTTTGACCGTAGCCGGGTCCTGCACGGCGACGATTACCGGCGACTGGCGGCCCATGCCCGTGGGGGCATACGTACCGGCCAGCAAAATCTGGTCCAGCACATCGGGTTCCACCTGGCGCGGGCCATAATGGCGGGCACTGCGGCGTTCGGTTAAGCATTTGATTACTTCGTTCATGTTTGTCATCCTTTCTGTATTATTTCGATGGTTGCATCGGTTTTTCCAATTGTTCCGTCTCGTCACCGGCAAAATGGATGCCGGCCATGCGGCGGATCTGGTGCAGCAACAGGGCTACCTGCACGGCCAGACGGCTGGCGTCTTCATACGCCTCGTCGGGCCCTTCGTTGATCCACTGGGCAAACTGACGGGCTTCGTACCCCATCAGGCGGTATTTTTCTTCCTGGCCGCTGAGGAATTCCGGTTCTTTTCCCCGGCGGTACAGCGCCATGCCCAGCAGTGTGGAGATGGACGGCAGGTGGATCGTTCCCTTTTCCCCCACGATTTCGCCCCCGGTGTGGGAAGCGCCGGTTTTGCTGTAGGTGAGCACCACTAGTTTATCGGGGTACAACAGTGTGGCCGTCCCGCTGCCATCGGCGCCGCCGGGCAGGAAATTGGCCGCGGCCGTGACGCCCATGGGTTCGCCAAACAGCCACAGCGCCGGATATACAGTATAGACCCCCAAATCCATCAGGGCGCCGGTTTCCATGGCCGGGTCAAAAATGTTCTGGTGGCGGCCCTGCAAAAAGCCGTCATATTTGGACGAATACTGGCAAAAATCGAATTTAGCCAGGCTGATCGGGCCAATCTGCCGGACCGCCCGGCGCAACTTTTCCCGCCAGGGCAGATGCAGCATCATGATGGCTTCCATATAGATGACGCCCTTTTCACGGGCCAGCTTTTGCAGTTCCATGACTTCCTGGCCTCGGGCGGCCAGAGGTTTTTCACACAGTACATGTTTGCCGTTTTGCAAAAAGAGCCGGCATTGCTCCACATGGCACACATTGGGCGACGCGATATACACGGCATCCAGAAGCGGGGACGCGGCCATTTCCTGCAGGCTTGTAAACGTATGCAGCGCGCCCTGTTCCCGGGCAAAGCTCTCGGCCCGCTCTTTGGTGCGGGAATAAACCGCTTCCAGGGTAAAAAAGCCCGTGCTTTTGGCCCCCCGGATCATTTCACAACTGATCCAGCTGGAGCCAATAATGCCCAGCCGGATGGAATCATCCTTCTTTTGCTGCATGGTATAAAATCCCTTTCCTTTGCCCAAAACTGCCTACTCCGTTTATGCCCTTTAGTATAGCACACTGGAAAAGGAATGACAAGAATCCCCCTCCCCTTTGCAAACAGGGTTTCCCATGCTATAATAAAAAAGCCGGCAGCGAGTAGGCGGCCGGTCTTTGATGTATACCATGATAAAGGAAGGGACTTCCATCAACATGAAACTGTTTGCGTTTTCCCTGCGGGAATATGACGAAAAACAATATATGGATGCGATTTGCGAAAAATTGGGCATCGAGTACCGTTATACCCCCGATTACCCCAGCGACGAAAACCTGCACCTGTGTGAAGGGTGCGACTGTGTGAGCATTATCACCAGCATTACCGATAAACCCCTGCTGGACAAGCTGTACGCGTTGGGGGTGCGGTATATTGCCACCCGCTCCATCGGGTACGAACACATCGACGTCGCGTACGCCCATCAGCTGGGCATGAAAGTGAGCAATGTGGGCTATGCCCCGGAGAGCGTCGCGAATTACGCCATTATGCTCATGCTCATGTGCTGCCGCAACATTACCCATATTTTAAAGCGCGCCGATTTGCAGGATTATTCCCTGCGGGAAAAAATTGGCCGCGATCTGTCGGAATGCACCGTGGGCGTGATCGGGACCGGGCGCATTGGCCGCACGGTGATGAAGCATTTGTCGGGCTTTGGCTGCCCCATGCTGGCGTACGACCTGGTGGAAAATGAAGAAGCCGCGGCGCTGGGGCGGTATGTGGACCTGGATACCCTGCTGCGGGAAAGCGATATTATCACGCTGCACGCCCCGGCTACCGGGGATAACACCCACATGATCGACGATGCGGCCATCGCCAAAATGAAGCCCGGGGCCATTTTGATCAACACCGCCCGGGGCCCGCTGGTGGATTCCGATGCGCTGATCCGCGGCTTGGAAAGCGGGAAAATCGGCGCGGCGGGGCTGGATGTCATCGAACACGAAGCGGGGCTTTATTATTTGAACCGCATGAATCAGCCCATCGCCAACCACGATATGGCGATTCTGCGCTCCTTCCCCAATGTGGTTATCACCCCCCACACCGCATTTTACACCCACCGGTCCGTGCGGGATATGGTGGAAAATGCCGTCAAGGGCCTGTACGCGTTTGCCAACGGGCAAGAAAACCCCTTTGAGGTAAAATAATTGTATGGATAAAAAAGAGCCTGTGTTTTTGAAGTGACCCCAAAAAGTTAGACAATATTTGAAGGCAAAAATTATTTAAGCAG
>CAKNOA010000061.1 GCA_930990065.1 uncultured Clostridia bacterium
AATGTCGATATCATTCTGCAGTCGGTAGGCCGTAACGGCACAAAAGATATTTCGTTTACCGTGGCCCAGGATAACCTGCAACTGGCCCTGGACCTGCTGGAACCCTACGCCGAAGCGCTGGGAGCCACCAGTGTGGAATATAACGAGCATGTGGCGAAAATCAGCATTGTAGGCGCCGGGATGGAATCGCACCCGGGCGTCGCAGCCGACATGTTTGAAGCGCTGTATGGAGCGAATATCAACATCCATATGATTTCTACGAGTGAAATTAAAATTTCGGTTTTGATCGATGAAAGTGAAGCGGATGCCGCCGTGCAGGCTGTCCACAATCAGTTTTTCCGTTAATCATCGCCCGTAAAAGAAAACCGCCTGTTTTCATTTAGAAAAACAGGCGGTTTTCTTTTGTGCATATTTGCTTTCGTTTTTTGCACAATAACCCCCGGGGGTGAAAAAATGCGGACAATTCGTTTTTACGAAGGCAATAATAACGAAGCAGCGGGGCTGTTTGCGCTGTCGCGGTTATACCGGCGCACCGATCCGCTGCTTTCGGCCGATGAGGAACTGCGCATGGGTTTGGAAGAACACACGGGGGAATACCGAAGCGAAAGCGACGTACGCCGGGTGCTCAAAGAACTGGAAATGCGGCGGTAAACGAGGAGGGAAAGGCCAAAAAGCCTTTCCTTTACATGAAATTCTGTATAGACTAGGAAAATGGTAAAGCCTCTTTTGTGCTTTTTTTGCAATTTCTTTTCCCTTTTTCCGTTGCTTTTCTTTTTCCTTTCTGTTATTATCAGAACGGAAAAAAAGATAGAGAAATTTTCGCGGGCTTTTTTTGGTATATTTGTATACAGGATGGTGGATGAATGAAACTTATACGCGAAAAAAGAAGGAAATATGGCTTTTTACAAAGTAGATCAAAGAAGATCGTAGTAGGGGTTTTGGCCGTTTTTTTGCTGGCGGGTATTGTAACGCTGGTGGTGGCTATATTCGGAGGCCGGATTTCCACGCCGGTAGCAGAAGAAAGCAGTATGGCTACTTCTTCTTCGTCCGAGCAGGCATCCGAAACGTCACAAGCCGAAACGATTGACCCGGCCACCATGGTACTCACCAAACAGAGCAGCGACTGGCAGTTGCTGCTTGTGAATTCCCATAACCCGGTGCCGGATGGATACAAAGTGGAATTGACGACATACGACGACGTAGAACTGGACAAGCGGGTGCTTGATGCGTACAAAGCCATGCATGCGGCCGCCCAGGCCGACGGGTACACGCTGTGGATCTCCTCCGCCTACCGCAGCCCGGAAAAACAGCAGGAACTGATTGACGCCGAAGTGAAGAAAAATATGCGGGAAGAGGGGCTGGATGAAACAGCCGCGCGGCAAAAAGCCATGCTGACCATGACGGAACCGGGGTACAGCGAACATAATACCGGCCTGGCAATCGATTTAAACGGTGTGACCAGTATCAATACCCCGGAATATGAGTGGCTGTGCCAGCATGCCGCGGATTATGGCTTTATCCTGCGGTACCCAAAGGATAAAGAAAAGATTACCGGTATCGATTTTGAAGCTTGGCATTTCCGGTATGTGGGGGTAGAGAATGCCAAGTATATTACGGAACACAATATGTGCCTGGAAGAATATATCGCGTATTTGCTGGAAAATGGCCAGCTATAAGGCGCGATTCGGCAGAAAATTTGCTGCGGTTGTTGCCAACCGCAGCATTTTTGTTTATAATCAAAAGGAAACCATTTTCGAAAGGCAGAGAAAAAAGTACCATGAAAGACACGACCGTAAGAACCCGTTTTGCGCCCAGCCCCACCGGCTTTATGCATGTGGGCAACCTGCGTACGGCTTTGTTCGAATACCTGATTGCCCGTTCCCAGCACGGCCAATTTGTGCTGCGTATTGAAGATACCGACCAGGAACGCCTGGTGGAAGGCGCGGTAGATGTCATCTACCAGACCCTGCAACAAGTGGGCATGGAACACGACGAAGGTCCCGACATCGGCGGGGAATACGGCCCGTATGTGCAAAGCCAGCGCAAAGATCTCTACCTTCCTTACGCCCAGAAACTGGTCGATGAAGGCAAAGCGTATTACTGCTTCTGTACGAAAGAGCGGCTTTCTTCGCTGCACGATGAAAACGGCCTGGGTGGGTATGACCGCCACTGCCGCAATTTGCCGAAGGAAGAGGTACAGGCCCTTTTGCAAGCCGGTACACCCTATGTCATCCGGCAAAAAATGCCGCTGGAAGGTTCCACCACGTTCCACGACGCGGTGTTTGGCGATATCACCATCGATAACCAGGAACTGGAAGACCAGATCCTGATTAAATCCGATGGATACCCCACCTATAATTTTGCCAACGTTATCGACGACCATTTGATGCACATCACGCATGTGGTGCGCGGCTGCGAATATTTGACCAGCACGCCCAAATATAACCTTCTGTACGAGGCGTTCGGGTGGGAAGTGCCTACCTATGTGCACCTGCCGCTGATTATGGGCAAAAACGATGACGGCACGGTGAGCAAGCTCTCGAAGCGCCACGGTTCCACCAGCTTTAACGGCCTGGTGGAAGAAGGCTATCTGCCCGAAACCATTGTGAACTATATTGCGCTGCTGGGTTGGTGCCCGAAGGAAAACCGGGAAATTTTCTCCCTGGCGGAACTGTGCGAAGCGTTTTCCATCGACGGCATCAGCAAAGCCCCGGCGGTCTTTGATTACGATAAACTGACGTGGTTTAACGGGGAATACCTGCGCATGAAGAGCCCGGAAACCTTTACCGAGATGGCCATGCCGTATTACCGTGAGGTGTTCGGCGAGGAAGAAAAGGACTGGGCGGTGCTCACGTCTATTTTGCAGCCCCGGGTGACGAAGCTCAACGAAATTCCCGGTATGATCGGCTTTTTGAAAGAACTGCCCGATTACCCCGCAGACTTCTTTGTAAATAAAAAGAGCAAAGCGAACCTGGATAACGCCGGCCCCATGCTGCAGGCGGCCATTGATACTCTGACGGCGCTGCCTCAGTGGAATGTGACGCTCTTACACGATTCCCTAATGGACCTGGCCAAAAAACTGGAAGTCAAAAACGGCACGCTGCTGTGGCCGGTACGCATTGCCGCAGCGGGCATGACGGTAACGCCCGGCGGCGCGATGGAAATCCTGGACCTGCTGGGCCGGGAAGAATCCCTGCGGCGGCTGCAAGAGGGGCTTGCCAAAGTAGAAGCAGCCAAATAAAAAAAGAATCCATCCGAAAGGACTTAATCGATATGAGTGAAGAAATCAAAAAGGAAGGCGAAGTACTTTCCACCAATTTCATTGACGATTTTATTAAAGAAGACATTGCAAAAGGCGGCGCCTATGAAGGGATGACCGTGCACACCCGGTTCCCACCGGAACCCAACGGGTATTTGCACATCGGCCATTCCAAGGCGATTTTTGTGGACTTTGGCACGGCGGAACGGTTTGGCGGGATTACCAACCTGCGCATGGACGACACCAACCCCACCAAAGAGGACACCGAATATGTCGACGCCATCAAAGAAGATATACACTGGCTGGGTTACGATTGGGGCGACCGGTTCTTCTATGCATCGGATTATTTTGACAAGATGTATGAACTGGCGGAAGGCCTGATCAAAAAGGGCCTTGCCTATGTGTGCGAACTGACCCCCGAACAGATGCACGATAACCGCGGCGATTTGAATACCCCGGCGGTGAGCCCGTACCGCGACCGGCCGATCGAAGAGAGCCTGGATTTATTCCGCCGTATGAAGGCCGGAGAATTTGAAAACGGCCGCATGACGCTGCGCGCCAAGATCGATTTGGCCAGCGGGAACTTCAACATGCGCGACCCCGTTTTGTACCGCATTAACCACATGGAACACCACCGCACCGGCAACAAATGGTGCATTTATCCCATGTATGACTATGCGCACCCCATCGAAGACGCGCTGGAAGGCATTACCCACAGCCTGTGCACGTTGGAATTTGAGGATCACCGTCCGCTGTACGATTGGGTCATTGACCACGTAGATGTGCCCTGCAAACCGCGACAGATTGAATTCGCACGGCTGGGCATCAACAACACGGTGATGAGCAAACGCAAACTGCGGTATTTGGTCGAACAGGGGTATGTATCCGGCTGGGATGACCCCCGTATGCCCACCATTTGCGGGCTGCGCCGCCGGGGCTATACGCCGCTGTCCATTCGCAATTTCAGCGAACGCAACGGGGTGAGCAAAGCAAACAGCACCGTGGAATATAGCTTCTTGGAACACTGCCTGCGGGAAGATTTGAACGAACGCGCCCAGCGGGTGATGGCGGTTTTGCGTCCGGTGAAGTTGACGATTACCAACTATCCGGAAGGCAAGAGCGAGACATTTGACGTGGAAAATAACCCCAACCGGCCCGAAGACGGCACCCGCACGGTGACGTTTTCCCGGAACCTGTGGATCGAACAGGAAGACTTTATGGAAGAACCGATCAAAGGGTATTTCCGCCTGTTCCCCGGCAACGAAGTGCGGCTGAAAACAGCGTATATTGTGCGCTGCACCGGCTGCCGCAAAGATGAAAACGGGCGGGTAGTGGAAGTGCTGGCCGAATATGATCCCGCAAGCCGTGGGGGCGACCCGGCGGACGGCCGCAAAATTCGCGGTACCATTCACTGGGTAGATGCCGAAACGGCGCTGCCGGCCGAAGTGCGTCTGTACGATAATCTGTTTTCGGTGCCCGACCCGGATAACTATGATTATCTGGAAGTACTCAACAAAAATTCCCTGACCGTGTTGCCGGACAGCCGGGTAGAAGCCTCGCTGGCCCATGCCAAGCCGGGCGAGAGCTTCCAGTTTATGCGCCAGGGGTATTTCTGTGTGGATAATAAGGATAGCCGGGAAGGGGCGCTGGTGTTTAACCGTTCCGTGTCCCTGAAAGACAGCTTCAAGAAGAAAAAATAAGGATATACGATAAAGAAAAGCAGACTTTTGCCTTGGGGGGAAAGGCCTGCTTTTCTTTGATTTATGACAGCGGGAGGAGAAAAAATGATCGAAATTAGGCAGGCCGAATCGTTAACCCAGCAGGAAGAAGCGCAGGTGCGCGCGCTGATGGAAGCGTGCGCCGATGAGTTTGTCCCTTCGCTGCGGACGCGCAGCGGCCCGGAACAGGCCGATTTTTCGGGGGATGAGGGGGGCTCGCTGGACGATTACCTCCATGATATGCTGCAGCAGTCCTTTCTGCTGGCGGAAGAAGACGGCCATGTTGTGGCATTTTTGTCGTATGTCACGAACTTTAAGTGTGACGGGTTGGGGGATTACTGCCCGTGTGACTATGCCAGCACGCTGATTACGGCGCCCGATCACAGGGGGCAGGGGCTGGCCAACCGCCTGTATGAAGCGCTGGAAAACCGTCCGGAACGCAGCAAATTCATCGGCTCGCGCACATGGTCCACAAACCAGGCCCAAATGCATATTTTCCCCAAGCGGGGCTGGAAGATCATCAGTGTGGTGGAAAACGGCCGGGGGCCGGGGATTGATACCGTTTACTTTTTACATGAAAAGCCCGAAGAAGTAAAACCGGTAAAAAAAGAAGAGGAAAAGGAAGCCCTGTTTGAGCTCTCCTGCCCGTATACCATGGAAAACTGCCGGGAAATCTGCCGGCACACCATTCGCCCGGCGGCCCGGGGCTATTTAGCGGTAGCGTCGGTCATCCTGCTGGGGTTGGGGATATATAACATTTTCCTGGGCGATTATCTGGCTATGGCCTTTATGATTGTGGCGGCTGCGGCTTTTCTATATCTGTTCCTGGGGGGCTATGCCCGTCTGAACGCCTGGCTGTTATACCGCCGCCGGGTCAGAAACAACCACGGCATGGAAGAAAAGCTGACGGTCCGGGTGGAAGAAGAGCGTATTCGGGCGATTAACAGTTCCGGGCGGAGAAAGAGTTTTTCGTATGACCAGGTCCGCCGTATTTTGGAATGTGAACACCTGCTCTTATTCTTTATGGAAGAAATGACCGTGCTGGCTGTGGATATGCGGTCGCTGCCTGAGAACCGGCAGACGGATTTCCGGCTTTTCCTGGAAGCTCACTGTAAAAATACCAAATTGCACTGAAAACAAAATAGCAAGCGCTGCCAAAAGACCTCGACCGGCTTTTGGCAGCGCTTTTTTTGACGGAGAAAGAAACACGTGAATTTTACAAAAAAAATACAAAGGAAAGGATTTGCTTTTTACCTGGGACTTCTATAATGCCATTGTAATCAAAAAACAAACGAAAACAAAAAGGAGTAAGAACCAAATGAAAACGAAAAAATGGCTTGCAATGGCTCTGGTGTGCTTGTCTGCTGCCGGTATGTTTGCTGGGTGCAGCAGCGCGGAAAACAATACGACTTCTGGTACTTCCGACAGTTCTGTTTCTGATAATGGCAGCTCCACGGACGGCAGCTCCGAATCGACCGGCATGAGCGGTTCGATCAGCGTGATCTCCCGTGAAGATGGCTCCGGTACCCGCGGCGCTTTCATTGAACTGATGGGTATTGAAGAAAAAGATGCAGACGGCAACAAGGTTGACAAAACCACTTCTTCGGCCGAAATCATCAACAGCACCGCTGTTATGATGCAGACGGTAGCCGGCAACAAAGCAGCCATCGGTTACATCTCCCTTGGTTCTCTGGATGATACTGTAAAAGCCGTGAAGGTTGACGGTGTAGAACCCAGTGCAGAAGCCGTAAAAGACGGCAGCTACAAAGTGTCCCGTCCGTTCAACATTGTAACGAAAGATTCCGTGAGCGAAGTGGCGCAGGACTTCATCGACTTCATCCTCAGCGAAGACGGCCAGAAGGTTGTGGAAGAAGAAGGCTGCGTAAGCGAAGGCAACAACGGGGCTTACAAAGCATCCGGCCTGAGCGGCACCATCACCGTAGCCGGTTCCTCTTCGGTAACCCCGGTTATGGAAAAACTGGCAGAAGCTTATGAAGGCCTGAACCCCGATGTGGACATCACGGTACAGCAGAGCGACTCCACCACGGGTGTAACGTCTGCGATCGACGGCCTGTGCGATATCGGTATGGCTTCCCGTGAAGTGACCGATGAAGAACTGAGCCAGGGCGTCAAGGCGCAGGTTATCGCGCTGGATGGCATTGCGGTCATCGTAAACAAGGAAAACACGCTGGACGACATTTCTTCGGACAGCATCAAGGGCATCTATGTTGGCGACATCACCGACTGGGCTGATGTAAAATAAACTTGCTGTAAAGCAAAGAAGAACGGTCCGAAAGCCCGGCTTAGAAAAGCCCCGCTCCGGGCCGTTTTTGCGGAGAGAGAAAAGCGCTTTTTCGCTTCTGACGGAAAAGCGCTGGCAGGAAAGGATCATTCTGTTATGCATAAAGTAAGCGAAGTGCTCATGAAAATCCTGTTTCTGATCGCGGCGTGCGTATCCGTGTTGGCCGTAGGGCTCATTTGCTGGTTCCTGTTTTCCAATGGTCTGCCGACCATCGGGAAAATCGGACCGGGCGAATTCCTGCTGGGAACGGAATGGCGTCCTTCCAGCGGTCAATATGGGATTTTCCCCATGATTATCGGCAGTATTTATGTAACGATAGGCGCCATTATCATCGGGGTACCGATCGGGCTGTTCTGTGCGGTATACCTGGCCTACTTCTGCCCGGAAAAGATTTATAAAATCGTAAAGCCCGTGGTGAACCTGATGGCCGGGATCCCGTCCATTGTATATGGTTTCTTTGGCCTTGTCGTAATCGTTCCCATTATGATGGATCTGTGCGGCAATGGGAAAAGCCTTTTGACGGCTTCGATTTTGCTGGGTATCATGATTTTACCAACGATCATTACCGTGTCGGAATCGAGCATCCGGGCCGTACCGGTATCGTACTACGAAGGGGCCCTGGGTTTAGGGGCTTCCAAAGAGCGCGCAGTGTTCTTCTCTGTGCTGCCGGCGGCCAAATCCGGGATCATGGCCGGCATCATTCTGGGGGTTGGCCGTGCCATCGGCGAAACCATGGCCGTGATTATGGTGGCCGGTAACCAGCCTTTGCTGCCGGAAAGCCTCACCAGCGGCGTGCGTACCTTGACGGCCAACGTGGTAATCGAAATGGGCTATGCAACCGGCCTGCACCGGGAAGCCCTGATTGCAACAGCCGTGGTGCTGTTTGTGATGATTTTGATTATCAACCTGCTGTTTACCCTGGTGAAGAGGAGGGACGCATAACATGAAAGGGACACTTTCTGAAAAGAAAAAAAGCAGCGCATGGCCTCGGATCCAATCGTATATGCTGCGCTTTTTCATGATTTTGGCGACGGTCCTCACGGTGGGCACGGTTTTTGCTGTGCTGATTTACGTGATCGTCAAAGGGGTTCCGAACCTGACCCCCGATCTGTTTGCATGGGAATACAATTCTGAAAATGTGTCCATGATGCCGTCCATCATCAATACGCTGATCGTAACGGCGCTGGCGCTGTTGCTGGCAGTTCCTGTCGGAATCTGTTCTGCCATCTATCTGACCGAATATGCGGGGCGCGGAAACAAGCTGGTTTCCATCATCCGCATTACGGCCGAAACCCTCTCTGGGATTCCGTCGATCGTCTATGGCCTTTTCGGGTTCCTGTTCTTTGTGATCCAGCTGCACTGGAGCTATTCGGTGCTGGCGGGTGCCTTTACCTTGGCCATTATGATTTTACCCCTGATTATGCGCACCACGGAAGAAGCGCTCAAAGCGGTCCCCGATTCGTACCGGGAAGGCAGCTTTGGGCTGGGCGCCGGACGGCTGCGCACGGTGTTCCGCATTGTGCTACCTTCGGCTATGCCGGGCGTGTTGTCCGGGATCATCCTGGGCGTAGGGCGTATCACCGGTGAAACAGCGGCGCTATTGTATACAGCCAGCACCGCTTCCGACGTGGTCACCAATGTGATGCAGCCCGGCCGTACACTGGCTGTCCATATGTACTGCCTGATTAACGAAGGGCTGTATACCAACCAGGCGTATGCCACAGCCGTTGTGCTGCTGATTATGGTGGTTGGCATCAACGCGCTTTCGAGTTTTGTTGTGAAAAAAGTGGGGGTAAAGAAATGAGCGACAAGTTTGTCATCCAGAACCTGGATTTGTATTATGATAAATTTCAGGCCCTGAAAAATATCAACCTGAATCTGCCTGAAAAAGAAATTTCGGCCTTTATTGGGCCGTCCGGCTGCGGCAAGTCCACGCTGCTGAAAACCTTGAACCGGATGAACGACCTGGTGGAAGGCTGCAAAATCACCGGCAAAGTGACGCTGGACGGGGAAGACATCTTTGGAAAAATGGATGTCTACCAGCTGCGCCGCCGTGTGGGCATGGTGTTCCAAAAGCCCAATCCGTTCCCGATGAGCATCTATGATAACATTGCGTTTGGCCCCCGTACCCATGGGGTGCGTTCCAAAGCAAAACTCGATGAAATCGTGGAACGCTCCCTGCGGCAGGCCGCTATTTGGGACGAAGTGAAAGACCGGCTGAAAAAGAGCGCACTGGGTATGTCCGGTGGGCAGCAGCAGCGGCTTTGTATTGCCCGCGCCCTGGCCGTGGAACCGGATGTGTTGCTGATGGACGAACCCACCAGCGCCCTGGACCCGATTTCGACCTCAAAGATTGAAGATCTGGCCATGGAGCTCAAAGAGCAGTACACCATTATTATTGTGACGCATAACATGCAGCAGGCCGCCCGTATTTCCGATAAAACGGCGTTTTTCCTGCTGGGCGAAGTCGTCGAATTTGGCGACACGCAGACTTTGTTCTCTAAACCGGTGGACAAACGCACGGAAGATTACATTACGGGGAGGTTCGGTTGATATGATGAGAACGGTTTATCATGAGCAGCTTCGCATTTTGGGCGAAGAATTGACAAAAATGGGGGCGCTGTGTGAAGAAGGCATTTCGGCTGCTATGCGCGCCCTGTTTGAAGGCGACCAGACCATGGCCCAAAAAGCCATGGACATCGAACGGGAAATTGACCGCAAAGAGCGGGATATTGAATCCCAGAGCATGAAACTCCTTTTATGCCAGCAGCCGGTGGCCGGCGAACTGCGCGTGGTGTCTTCGGCCCTGCGGCTGATTTCCGATCTGGAACGTATCGGCGATCAGGCCAGCGACATCGCCGAAATCACCCCCCATATTACGGATCGCGCCCCCGCGATTATGAAGCTATTCCACGAAATGGCCGTGCACACCATTCGTATGGTGACGGAAAGCGTGGATTCGTTCGTGCGCAGTGACGAATCCCTGGCCCGGGAAGTCCAGGCGTACGACGATGTGGTGGATCAGGATTTCCTGAAAGTAAAAAATGCCCTGATCGACCACATGCGCAGCGGCGGCGAAATGGAATCGTTTGCTGATTTGCTGCTGATTGCCAAGTACTTGGAACGTATTGGCGACCATGCCACCAATGTGGCGGAATGGGTGGAATACGAAGTAACCGGCGACCACCCCAAAATGCACGAGAATTGATCCTCGATAAAAAAGAGCCTCATGGGTTTTTGAACCGCCCCTGTAAAAACGGACAATAGACAAAGTACCCCCTGATGTAGGAA
>CAKNOA010000062.1 GCA_930990065.1 uncultured Clostridia bacterium
TTCCGCCTCTTGCGAGAGGCGGCCAAAGGCGCCGCCTTTGGAATCCGCGGCCTTTTTGAAAGGCCGGCGAAATTTTTACGTTTGGCGAAATGACGCGGGAAGGGAAGCCGGGTGTCGGGTGCCGTCATGACTGGGCTGTTTGGGTGTGCATCCAGTTTCCCGGCCCGACACGTAAAGTTTTCGTTCCCCTTTTTCAAAAGGGGACGGGGTGGAGGGGCAGCGCCCCGCCTTGCCCGTCGCAACGGGCAAAATTCTTTTATTTCCCAAAGCGCGGGAGGGGGAAGGCAACAGCCCACCGGGCTGTTGCCTGAAGGGGAACCCACGCATGGGGTTCCCCTTTTTTACGTTTGGCGAAATGACGCTGGGAAGGAAGCCGGAAAACTGGTGCTGTCACGCTTAGGCTTTTTGAAAGCGCAGCCGGGTACCCGGTACGGCCGTAAAGTTTTCGTTCCCCTTTTTCAAAAGGGGACGGGGTGGAGGGACAGCGCCCCTTTTTCACGTTTAGCGTTTTTTCACGTTTAGCGAAATGACGCTGGGAGGGAAGCCGGGGTTCGGGTGCCGTCACGCTGGGGCCTTTTCTACGCAAAAAGCCCCTTCCGGTCCGAAAACCGGAAGGGGCTGATGCGAAAAGCGCGGGATCAAATTACCCGTTCACTTTTTCAAACCGCAGAGACAGAAGCCGCAGGCCGCTTTGGCCAAAGGAAAGTTTCATGTATTCCGTGCCGGCTTCCAGGGTGAGGGTGGCCTCTTTTTCCACTACTTGCCCGCCGGTGCCCACAAACGAGAACATGGCCATATGGTGCCGCAGCGAGACGGTCAGCGGGATCTGCGCCACGCCGCCCGCTTCGCTGGATGCGGTGGCCGTCACTTTGTATGTGCCCGCTTCTTCCGTGAGGGTGGTGTACACCGTGTTGGTGCCCCGGGTGGTGTCGATGCCGTCGGTAGAGAGCACCGCGCCGTCGCGGATGACAAAATCCGGGGTCAGCGTGGCGGCCGAAGGCAGCGTATCGTCAGTAGCCCCGGCGTCTTCCCCGGTGCGCTCTTCCATGCACTGGGAGTGCATCAGGAACCGGCAGATGTTCATGGCGCAGCGCTGTAGTTCGCCCCGGGTGAGGCTGCCTTCCTGCAACGCCAGCAGCGCGTTGTCGCCGCCGGAGTTCTTTTCGCTGTCGGTGACCACCATGTACAGGTCGTTTTGGGCGCGTACCATGGCCCGCACGTTCTCCCGGGTGCCGGGGTGGCCTTCTTCGTTCATTTTGGCCCACCAGTCGGTCATTACAATGCCGGTATAGCCCCATTCACCCCGCAGGATGGTGGTGCACAAATCGTAGTTCCCGGCGGTGTAAATGCCGTTTACCTGGCCGTAGGTGGTCATGATGGAGTGGGCGCCGCCCTCTTTAACCGCGATTTCAAACCCGCGCAGGTACATGTCCCGCAGGGCGCGTTCCGATACCCGGGAATCCAGCAGGGTGCGGTTGTGTTCCTGGTTGTTGGCGCAAAAATGTTTGATGGTGCCGGTCACCGGCATGCGGTGCAGGCCCCGCAGCTGGGCGGCGGCCATGCGGCCGGTGAGCAGCGGGTCTTCCGAGAAGTATTCGAAGTTCCGGCCTCCCAGCGGGTAGCGGTGCAGGTTGATGCCAGGCCCCAGGAGGGTATCCACCCGGTTTTTGTACAGTTCGCGGCCCAGTTCCCCGAACAGCGCTTCGTTGAGCGCTTCGTTAAACGTACACGCGAGCAAGGTGCCGCAGGGCAGGGACGTTGCCCGGGTGCCGCAGTCCATGCGGATGCCCGACGGGCCGTCGGCGCAGCAGCCGGCCGGCAGGCCCATGCCGCGCAGCCGGTCGGTCAGCCCGCCAAACGCGGCGGCGGTACCGGGGGTGACCTTCGGGGAGCACATGCCTTCGCCCCGCACGATGGCGCACAGGTCTTTGTCGGTCATCTGGGCGATCAGCTGGGTCAGGGTGTGGCGCCCGGCCTGCACGCTCTGGAGCGTCACGCCCCGGTCACCGGTCTGGTGGATGGCCTGGGGCCGGTTTTCCTTGATGCGGGCGTTTAGATCGTACTGCCGCAGGGGTACCGGTTCATACGCGGGCTTTAACACGCCGTCTTCCATTACCGGGTGCAGCCGCTGCATATCTTTGGTGGGGGCCATGGCCTGGTGCAGCCGTTCGACCACCGTCAGTTCGGCGCGCTTAAACCGGGCGCAGGGCAGGGCCGAGCGCACGTCGGTGCCAAGGTAAAAGACGTATTCCCCGGCTTCCAGCACGCGGCAATAGGGGTTGCCCGTCACGCCGCTGTCATCGTAAGTAGCCAGATCCCGGATCTTGACTGTCAGGCACAAAGTTTCCGATTCGTTGGGGCCAAGTAAACCGGTTTTGCCATAGGCACACAGCGCCCGGGTGGGCTGGCCCAGACGGCCCTGGGGCAGCTGGGCGTACACCTGCACCACTTCTTTGCCGGGTACCGTCCCGGTGTTCGATACCGTCGCCCAGAAGGACAATTTGCCGTCTTTCAGTTCCGTGCGGGATACCGACACGCCGAAATGGGTGTACGACATGCCATAGCCGAACGGGTACTGCACATTATCCGGGTCAAAGCTCTCGAGATACCGGTACCCCACATACACGTCTTCCACATATTCGGCGTACTGGTCGCCGCCGAAATGCTGCGCCGCCGGGACTTTCGAAAGATCCCGCACAATGGTGTCGGTGAGTTTGCCGCTGGGGGACACTTTGCCGGTGAGCACATCGGCCACCGCGTTGCCGCCTTCCTGGCCGCCCTGCCACACGTACAGCACGGCGTCGCACAGGTTGTCCCAGCTCATATCCATCACGCCGCCCACGTTCAGCACCACGGCCACCCGGTCAAAGTGGCGGCGCACGGTTTTGAGCAACTCCATTTCGCCTTTCGACAGGTAATAGCTGCCGGGTTTCGCTTCACAGTCCCGGTCTTCCCCGGCCAGACGTCCCAGCACCACCAGCGCCAGGTCGCTTTCCTTGGCGGCTTTGGCGGCCAGTTCGTCGGAAACCGGCATTTCCTCCTGGCAGAAGGGTTCCTGGGCCCAGCCCTTGCCCCGGTCAAACGGGTGGTCGTTTTCCCACGCGGCGTAGGTATTAAAAAGGTCTTCGTTTACATGGATGCCTTCGGCCGAACGCAGGCCGTCGGGGATGTCCACCACGTAATCCACATTCACCAGCCCGCCGGAGCCGGTGCCGCTTTTATAGTAATCCAGCTGGATGCGGCCGAAAATCGAAACGGTTTCGCCTTCCCGGATGGGCAGGGTTTGATGGTTGTTTTTCAGCAGCACGGCGCCTTCTGCGCCTGCCAGCCGGCAGAGTTCCTGCATGCGTGTCATAAAAAAGTTCCTCCTCACACCGTATTTGGCACCATTTTACCATATCTGCCAAGGGAAAACAATGGAAAGCCGGGGAAAAGAAACGGTTCTATCCGGCAAAATGATGGATTTTCTTTTCCTACCTATGATATAATGAAAAAAAGTGCCTAAATTTTCGGGGAAAAACCCCTTACGGGAAGGAAAGGAGAAGAAGTGTTGCTGACAGCTTTGTTTTTGGCGGCGGCCGTAATTTTTTTGTGTATTGTGTGCCAGCGGGTCTCGTCCCGGCTGGGGGTGCCCATGCTGCTCATCTTTATTTTGCTGGGCATGGCGTTCGGGTCCGACGGCGTGGTGAAAATCTGGTTTGACGACTACCACCTGGCGGAACAGATCTGTTCCACGGCGCTGATTTTCATCATGTTCTACGGAGGCTTCGGCACCAAGTGGCACGAAGCAAAACCCGTAGCGCCCCAAGCGGTGCTGCTTTCCACCGTGGGGGTGGTGGTCACCGCCGGGCTGACGGGGCTGTTTGCCTATTTTGTGTTGCATCTGCCGTTTTGGGAGAGCATGCTGCTGGGCAGCGTGGTGGGCTCCACCGACGCGGCATCGGTGTTTTCGGTTTTGCGCTCCAAAAAGCTGGATTTGCGGGACCACACCGCGTCCCTGTTGGAAGTGGAAAGCGGCAGTAACGACCCCTGCGCCTATATGCTCACCGCCGTGGTGCTCAGCGTGATGAACGGCACCGGCTCCGGTGGGGCGATTTTGTACACGATTTTCGCCCAGGTGGTGTACGGCGCCGTAGGGGGCGTGGTGCTGGCGTTGGTGGCGTTGTGGGCGTTAAAACACCTAAAAGGCCTGCCGGAGGGCTTTGACACCGTGCTGGTGGTAGCGCTGGTGCTGTTTTCCTACGTGCTGCCCGCGTGGGTGGGCGGCAACGGGTATTTGAGCACATACCTATTTGGGTTGATACTGGGGAACCATCCCCAGGGTGTGCCGGGCAAAAAGGCGCTGGTGCACTTTTTCGACGGGCTCACGGGACTGATGCAAATGCTCATCTTCTTTTTGCTGGGGCTTTTGTCGTTCCCGTCCCATTTGCCGGCGGTGGCCGGGTCAGGGCTGCTGATCGCGCTATTTTTAACGTTTATCGCCCGGCCGGTGGCGGTGGCGCTGGTGCTCACGCCGTTCCGGTGCTCGTGGCGGCAGCAGCTGCTCACCGCGTGGGCCGGGCTGCGGGGGGCGGCGTCGATTGTGTTTGCCATTATGGCCACCACCGACCAGGCGGTGCTGCACGGGGATATTTTCCACTTAGTGTTTTTCATTGTGCTATTTTCTATTACGCTACAAGGCACACTGCTGCCCCCGGTGGCCAGGGGCCTTAAAATGATCGATAAAGACAGCAACGTATTGCGCACTTTCAGCGATTACAGCGAAGAAACGCCGGTGCAGTTTGTGCGGCTGATGATCAGCGAGGGGCATCCCTGGGCCGGGAAGGCGGTGAAAAACCTATCTTTGCCGCCCAATGTCCTGCTGGCGCTGGTGCTGCGGGATAGTGAACACCTGATACCAGACGGTAGCACCGTGCTGCTATCGGGGGATGCGGTAATCATGAGTACCCTGTCGCCGGACGAAAACCTAAACATCCATCTGTTTGAGTATACCGTGCAAAAGGGTGACGAATGGGAAGGCCGCCCCCTGTCTCAAAGCGGCGGGCGGCTGGTGGTGGCCCTGCGCCGTGGCGAAAAATTCATTATCCCCCACGGCAGGACGGAGCCAAAAGAACATGACGTACTGGTACTGTTGGAAGAATAAAAACGAGGAGGAAGTTTTATGGCATATCGCAAAATCGAAAAGCAGGGGTACACCCTGTACGAAAATGAAAACGGCCCTACCCTGGGTACCGCCCTTAATCGGGTGATCGAACAGGACGGCCAGGTGTTCCGCGATTTGTGCGGCACCGGGGAACTGCTCCCCTTTGAAGACTGGCGGCTCTCCTATGAGGAGCGGGCCCGGGACCTGGCCGCCCGGCTGCCCATGGAGGCCATTGCGGGGCTGATGCTGTATTCCCCCCACCAAACGGTGCCCGCCGCCGCCAACGGCCCGTTCCCGGGGCACTATGACGGCAAACCGTTTGACGAAAGCGGCCTGCCCCCCGAAAGCCTGACGGACGAACAGAAGGAATTTTTGGGCAAAGATTTTGTGCGCCATGTGCTGATGGTAACGGTACAGTCCACCCGGGTGGCCGCCAAATGGAATAATGCCATGCAGGCCTTTGCCGAAGCCCAGCCCTTTGGCGTGCCGGTGAACTTTTCGTCGGACCCCCGCCACGGCGCGGGCAAAGCCGGGGCGGAATTTAAGAGCGCCGGGGTGGATGTCTCCCTGTGGCCGGAAGGGCTGGGCATGGCGGCGGCGTTTTCGCCGGACCAGTGCCGGGACTATGCCCATATCATTGCCAAAGAGTACCGGGCCCTGGGTATCACCACGGCCCTGTCGCCCCAGGTGGATTTGGGCACCGAACCGCGGTGGATGCGCCTGGAAGATACCTTCGGCAGCGGGCCGGCGCTGGTGCAGGCGTACGCCAAAGCGTACTGCGACGGGCTGCAGACCACCCCGGGGACGAAAGACGGCTGGGGGAAAGAGAGCGTGTGCGCCATGGCTAAACACTGGCCCGGCGGCGGCACCGGCGAAGGCGGCCGGGATGCCCACTATGCTTTTGGCAAATATGCGGTGTACCCCGGCGGGAATTTTGCCGAACACCTGACCCCGTTTACCAAAGGGGCGTTTGCCCTCGACGGCCCCACGAAAAAAGCGGCATCTATTATGCCCTATTACACGGTTTCCACCGGCCAGGGCACGGAAACCAACGGCAATTCCTATAACCGGTATCTGATCCACGACCTGCTGCGGGGCACCTATGGCTATGACGGCGTGGTGTGCACCGACTGGGGGATTACCGGCGACCCGGCCCCGGTGATGGACAGCTTTGGCAGCCGGTGTTACGGCGTGGAATCCCTGTCGGAAGCCGAGCGCCATCTATTGGCCATTGAAAACGGCGTGGACCAGTTCGGCGGCAACCGCGACAGCGCCCCGGTGCTGGAAGCGTACCGGCTGGGGTGCGAAAAGTACGGCGAAAAGGCCATGCGCGCCCGTATGGAAGACAGCGCCCGGCGGCTGCTAATGAATTTCTTTAGAGTCGGGCTGTTCGAAAACCCGTACCTCGACCCCGAAGAGAGCGCCCGGGTGGTGGGCTGTCAGGAACACCGGGCCGCGGGCTACCAGGCCCAGCTGCGCTCGCTGGTGCTGCTGAAAAATAAAGGAGGGGCCTTCCCCCGGCAAAAGGGGCAAAAAGTGTACATCCCGCACCGGCACATCAACGCGCGCAAAAACTTTTTCCGCGGCATGGACCCGGCCCGGGACGAAGACCCCATGCAGCCGGATGTTTTAGCGCCCTATTACCGGCGGGTGGAGACGCCGCAGGAAGCGGACTTCTGTCTTGTTTTCATGGAAAGCCCGCTGTGCGACCCCTATGACCCGACGGATGTAGAAAAAGGCGGCAACGGCTACCGGCCCATTTCCCTGCAATACCGGCCCTATACCGCCACGGCGGCGCGGGAAAAGAGCCTGGCGGGCGGGGACATCCGCGAAAAGGACAGCGACCGCAGCTACCGGGGTAAAACGGCTATATGCGCCAACGAACGCGACCTGGATATCCTGGAGGAAACCCGCCGCCTGGCCGGGGACAAACCGGTGATCGTGTGCCTGCGCATGCACAACCCCACGGTGATGACGGAAGTGGAACCGCTGTGTGACGCCATCCTCATCGACTTTGGGGTGGAGCGCCGGGCGGTGCTGGATTTGCTCAGCGGCGCCGCGAAACCCTCCGGGCGGTTGCCGGTGCAAATGCCGCGGGACATGGAAACGGTGGAACGCCACTGTGAAGATATGCCCCTTGACATGGAACCGTATGAAGACGAAATGGGCAACCGGTACGACTACGGATTCGGCCTAACAGAGTAAACAAAGAGGAATAAAAGAAAGAAAAAAGACTTTCTGTATAAACGCAGAAAGTCTTTTTTCACGTTTAGCGAAATATTTCTGGCAGCGCCGCCGGGTGTCTGGTGCCGTCACGCTTAGGTTTTTGGGTGAGCACCCAGTTACCCGGCCCGGCACATAAAGTTTTCGTTCCCCTTTTTCAAAAAGGGGACGGGGTGGAGGGGCAGCGCCCCGCCTCGCTCGTCGCAACGAGCGAAAATCTTTTACCCCCAAAGCGCAGGAGGGGGGAAGGAAACAGCCCGGTGGGCTGTTTCCTGATGGGGGACCCACGCATGGGGTCCCCCTTTTTACGTTCAGCGAAATGTTTCTGGGAAGGAAGCCGGGTACCTGGTGCCGTCATGACTAGGAATTTTGGCCCGCCGCAGTAGACGGCTCTTTTTCATTCCAAAGATCAGGAGGGGAGGGCCGGGCGTCCGGTGGACGGCCGGGCCGTGGGGAACCCTATCAAGGGGTTCCCCGTGCACAGTCGCACGAAGGGATGAATGGTGTGCGCTGAGCGCCAAAAGTTTCCCGTTTTCCCTTTGTTCCATCCGAAATCGTTTTTCGATAATTTTTCGATAAAAGGGAAGGATGATTCGTTAACGCTATGAAAAATAGAGTGTTAACGGTGAAGGTAAAAGGGGGCACGCTGTGCTGGGTTTATGGTGCGCTACCGGTTGCCAGCTGCCAAAATCAAAGGGGCATCATAGAAGGGGGGAAACCCCATACGTGGGTTTCCCCCGCCGCCACCGTCCCGCGTTATGGATAGAAAGAGTGTTCCGCCTCTTGTGAGAGGCGGCCAAAGGCGCCGCCTTTGGAATCCGCGGCCTTTCAAAAAGGCCGGCGAAATTTTTACGTTTAGCGTTTTTTCACGTTTAGCGAAATGACGCGGGGTGCATTGCCGGAAGTCTGGTGCCGTCATGACTAAGCTTTTTGGGCGTGCCGCCGGGCTCCTGGTACCGTCACGCCTTTTTTCACGTTTGGCGAAATGACGCTGGGGGCATTGCCGGAAAACTGGTACCGTCATGACTAGGCTTTTTGGGTGCGCGCCACAGCAAAAAAAGGAAGGTCTTTTTAAAACCTTCCTTTTTTCTTATTCCAGATTCAGTTTGTGGGTGAGCAAATGCCGGGTGACGAGATAGTAAATCGCGCTGAGAATCAGGGAAATACCCAGGGCCGTACTCAGGCCGGTGAGGGCCGCTTCAATCCCTGTCATACGTGACAGCCAGTCGATCAGCGGCATGATCTGGGTGGAAAGGGGCATGATCACCGCAAACGCCAGCACCTGCAGCGCAGCTTCAATCGCGAGGTACGCCAGCACCGCGCCGCCTATGCGGTTTTTGCACTGTTGGCCGATGGCCATGGATACGTAAAACATCAAAAGCGATTGGCACAGCGCCACGGGGATGAGCAGCACCACTTCCACCACCAGCAAAATAGCCTGCCAGGCGGGGATGCTCCCTAACAGCTGCCAAAGGCCGGCAAAAAAGCCATGCCAGTCGATAAACCCGGTGCCCAGGCTCAAAATGAGCAGCGACAACACCGTGAACGCAAAGCTCACAAGGCCCGCCACCACGCCGCACACCAGTTTGCAGGTGATGTGCTGCCCGGCGGTAAAGGGCAAAGTAAAGCTCAAATACCCTTCGCCCGTGAGCAAATGACGGTAAAACCGCACGATGACGACCGCAAAGCTGATAATCAGCATGGCAATAATCCCCAGCACATACAGGCTCATAAAGCTGTTATACAGGATTTGCACCACCAGCTGGCGGCGGTCAAAAAAGCTCATGTCCATCAGGCGGCTCAGCAGTGCCAGCACTAAAAGCCCGGCGTACAGCGGCCACAAGGAACGGAACAGCGCATGGAATTCATGACGGTATAATTTTTTCAGCATCGGAACACCTCCCGGAACAGCGCGTCCACACTCTTCTTTTCCCGTTCGCGGATGGCGTCGACGGTGTCTTGCAGCACAATGTGCCCGTACTGCAAAAACAGCACATCGGAAAGCACCGGTTCCACGTCGGCGATCAGGTGGGTGGAGATCAAAATGGTGGCGTCCTCCCGGTAGCTGCCCACAATGGTGCGCAAAATGGAATCCCGCGCTGCAGGGTCCACCCCGGCAATGGGTTCGTCCAGCAGGTAAAGTTGGGCGTTGCGGCTCATCGCAAGGATCAGCGCCACTTTTTCCTGGGTGCCTTTCGACAGGGTTTTGCACTTGCGGGTTTTGTCGATTTGCAGCTGCGCCAGCATCTCATCGGCCCGCGCCCGGTCAAAATCCCCGAAGAAATCGGCAAAGTACGTGCACATCTGTTCCACCGTCATCCACGGCGACAAAAAATTGCGGTCCGGCAAATACGAAACGATTTTCTTCGTTTCCACCCCGATGGGGTGCCCGCCGATGGTCAGCGTGCCGGCCGTAGGGGTCAAAAGCCCGTTCATCAGCTTTAACAGCGTGGTTTTCCCGCTGCCGTTGGGGCCCAGCAGCCCCACGATCCGCCCTTTGGGCAGGGTGAAAGTCACATTCTGCAAAGCCGGCAGGGCGCCGAAATTTTTACAGAGCCCGCGGCTCTCGATCAAGATTTCGTTCATACAGTCCGCCTCTTTTCTTCTCCTTGTTTCAAATGGGCCGCCACCAGGCCCGGAATGTCGCCGGGGGCAATCCCCAGCGCCGTGAGCGCCGCGATCATCTCGTCCATATACCGTGCGGCGCTTTGCTGCCGCGCTTTTTGCACGGCCTGTTCCTCCTTGCTGACATACCGCCCGTCCCCGCGCCGGGTAAACACCAGCCCCTGGGCTTCCACATCGGCAAGCGCCCGCTGCATGGTGTTGGGGTTCACCCCCGCTTCCAGCGCCAGTTCCCGCACGGCAGGCAGTTTTTCCCCCGGGGCATATTGCCCGGCGAGAATCCGCGCCGTGAGGATATCGGCAATCTGCTGAAAGATCGGGCGGTCAGCGTCAAAGCTCCATGCCATCCGGTCGCCTCCTTTCCTACTGTATTATTGTACTAACTGACTAATACAATAATACAACGGGTTCCCGGTGCTGTCAACCCCCAAAACGAAAAAAGCCCCCGGTTTTCCACCTGAACAGGTCCAGTAAAAACGGACAATAGACAAAGTACCCCCTGATGTAGGAA
>CAKNOA010000063.1 GCA_930990065.1 uncultured Clostridia bacterium
CATCCCGGTCATCGTTGACGTCGTCCCAGTCGTCATCGTCGTCATCCCGGTCATCATTGACGTCGTCCCAGTCGTCATCGTCATCCCAGTCATCGCTGACGTCGTCCCAGTCGTCATCGTCGTCATCCCGGTCATCATTGGCGTCGTCCCAGTTATCATCGGCATCATCATCCAGATCATCGCTATCATCATTGGTTTGACCGGATGTACCCGAGGACGAGGCCACTATGTGATGTTCTGCTTTTAGAACTTTGCCTGTTGCAGCGTCAATATCGTATTCGTATTCGATACCATTGGCTTTAAATTCTAATTCAAAGATGGGAGTGCCATCGTCATGATCAAACTCTTTATCATCAAAAACGGCATCGGAAGATTTAACACCTGCCTGGGTCAAGGCAATTTCCTGTGCTTTTTTCAGAGTAATGTAAGGGGAAGGCTGGCCGTCTTTAGCATAAGCCGGGTCGTAATCGTCATCATCAATGGTTACAATGCCCGAAGAAAGAGATAACCCTTTTACGGCAGCCTGTGTACTGGCACTTATTTCTTCTAAAAAGTCATCACTGGGAAGAACCGAACCCGGTTCCAGTTGCAGCACAATATTTTTTTCGTGGCCGTCAATATCTTCGATAAAATAGCCGGCATCGTTGATGGCTACAATCAAATCTTCCAGTACATCATCGCATTCTTTCCCCACATAATCGGGATAACCGGCTACAATAGATTTGCCGTCTTCGTTTTTCCCCGTTAAAGCCGTAACGTGTCCTTCCTTATTGTAGTCGATCTGGATTTCCGGGTTTACACTCAGCAGCAGAGTGCCGCCTTCCGATAGGGAAGTGCCTGCGGTTTCCTGTTCGGGTGCCTGCCCACATCCGGCCAGAAGGGCTGCCGACAGAACAGCCAGGGAAGAGACCGCTGCAAACATTTTTCTTCTCCATTTCATGGTTTTTAACTCCTCTCGGTTTTGTGTATAGGCTTTGTTTTTGCCTTATACTCATAGAATACGGAGGGAAAAAAGAGAAAACGGGGTCGCTGCACGATTTTTTATAATTTGTTATGTTACCTTTGTTTTAGTCATCATTCTCATCGTCATCGTCGTCCTCATCTTTATCTTCATTTTCATCCTCTTGATATTCCTGTCCTTCGGGGGGGATACTTGCGATCGGTGCGGAAGAACCGGGAGATTGTGTACGGTTAGGGGTAGGAGAGATAGCCTGTGACAAGGCAGAAGAAAGGGTATTTTCTCCTTCTGTTTGGTGACAATCGGTAATGGCAATGGTAACGGTGATTCGTCCATCCAGATGTTGGGTTACATTGGTGCGCAGTTCGATTCCGTATTCCTGAAACAATACGATGTCAGGGGTATCGATGGAAAAGGAGATTTCACCGCCTTCGGATAAAAAGCCCATATCAATTGCCCGGTCGATGAGTTCATCGGCAACGATGATTTTGTCTTTGCCGTTTCCGTCGTACCCATCCAGCAGCGTTCGTCCGTCTTCATTTATGCCAGTGAGCCCCACGACGGTTCCGTCCCGGTCCAAATCCATTTGCACTTGCGGGTTAATTGCCAAATAAATCGAAGTGTAAACATTTCTGTTATGCTGCAGTATACCGAATCCGAAAAATAACAGGAAACAGGCAGCTATGGCTGCCAGAGGTGCAACAATCCGCCAGGCAATGCGGGGAGAAGACCTTTTGTTTTGCATGAGCACCGGGTCTGTGATCGTCTGCCCTACTTGGTAGTGAAGATCAGCCGCCTTAACAAACAGGCCATTTTCATCCAAAAGGATCACATATCCCTTATGGCACTCCATGACTATGTAGGTCATTTTACAGCCTCTCCTTTCATCACGTATTTTATGTGTCCGCGCATAATCTCATATCGGTTGGTGCCAATCAATAAAAGGGCGATCATGTATGTACGGTGCCGTTCCAGCGTTTTGCGTTCCACTCCGCTGCCGGCAGCCAAGGCAGCCAGTGGTAACCGTTTTGTTTTCAGCAGTTCCGTTAGTAATTCCCCGTGAGATTGAGCATAGTAAAACGCTTTGCGGCAGGCCGAAAGTGTGCGTTGCTGTTTTGGACAGTTGTCAGCCACATCCGAAAGGGTTATGCCAAATTCTTTTAAATGCCGGATGAGTTCTTCGATTTCGGCCCGGGTGGCTTCCTGAGTAACCGTTTCAATATGATCCGTTGCATCCGGCAGGGAGTGAATAAGTGGTGCATCGTCTTCACCTGTAGGCATATCCAGCGATAAAACGTGACGGTGGCGCTGTTCACGGCGGTGATAATCAATCAACCGGCTGCGGATAAGCATGGCGGCATACTTTAAAAAGGTACCCCGAGTTTGCGTATACCCACCAATGGCCTCGTGAAAAGCAATCATGGCGATGCTCAATTCATCATCGTGTCCTTCTATAGGAGGGCGTTTTAAAAATTTGGCAGTTTCCGCTCGGATGAACGGTAAATAGTCGTTAATTAAATAATCGGCTTGTTCTACATTTATTTTGGCTTTGTATACTTGCTCGATGATCTTCTGTTCATCGTTCATGATGGAAAGCCCCCTATATAACAGAATACGGATTGCTTTTTAAAAAAACGGGGTCGTTATCAGTGTTTGACCGTTTTGATAACAAATCCTTAAAAAATAAGTATACAAAAAGCCTCCGGGGGGCGAAATCGGGAGCGTGTCAAAGTTATGTAAAATCTTTGTGGAACCAAGAAAGAGGTTGTGGGTTTATGTTTTTGTATGTGAAAAAATCCGGTTCCCTTTTTAAAAGGAACCGGATTTTGAAAATAGATTATAGTTTAGTGCCGCTCCAGGCCATCTGATCATAAAAAACAGCCGTGTGTTCGAAGGTCTTTAAGTAGGAAGCCGGTAAATCCCGATGACCGCCCCGCGCCGCAGGCCCCCGGTTGGCTGGAAAGCCGGTTGTCCCCCCAGGCGTTGCGGGCGCGGTTCCCCGCCCCGGCGGACCGGCCCGCCCTGATCGACTGGGCCGCCGGGCAACTGGCGCTGTGCGTACACAATTTGCTGGTGTGTTACGACTGCGGCCGGCTATCCCTGGGCGGGGAATTGTTCGAATGGCTGGGCGAACCCCTGTTCCAGGCGGTCATGACCCGGTTGCCGCCGCTTTTCAGGGGCCGGTGTACCGTGCAGCGCTCCTGCACGGCGGAACCCGGCTTGTTAGGGGCGGGGGACTGTGTGCTGCGTCCGGAACTCGACCGGCTGCTGTCCGAAACCAAAGAACCATAATGCAAAAAAGGAGCCGGTTTTTCCGGCTCCTTTTTTATACTGGCAAAGAAATTTTTATTGAGCTTTTCCTTTTTTCACAGATACCCGGCGAAAAACACCCAGACCCGCTGCCGACAAGCCAGTCGCTGCCAGCCACCAAACGGCCTGGCTGGAGGAGCCCGTTTCCGGTATGGTGTTCGGGATGCTGTTGTCTGTGTTGTCAGATGCATCATTGTTTCCGTCCGGGTTCGTATCGGGAGTCGTATCCGAGGGGGAGTCCGGCTTCGCATCGGGGTTCGTGTCCGGGGTGGTATCTGGTTTATCTTCGTCTCCTCCGTCGGAGGTGTTAGCCGCTTTTACGGTTAGCGTCGTGCTGACTTCCCCATACGTGTATACCAGTGTAATGGTATGGGAACCGGGGGCCAGGGTATCTAACGTATCTCCGGGCAGTGTCACAATGGTGCTGCCCTCTTTTACCGTGTACTGGGAAGAGGGTAGCGTCACGCCGTCGATTTTCACGCCGGTAAAGTCGCTCAGTGTGCCGTTGCAGATGATGGTCATGTCTTTTCCGGACCCAATGGTATACGTAAGGTCCGCTCCACTTGTGATCTGATACGTCAGCTTCGGCAGGACTTCCGTGCGCAGCACCTGGTGACATACCGTACAGGTATACGTTTTGACGCCGTTGTTTTCATACGTGGGTTCTACGGTGATGGTGCCTTCGTCTTCTGTATGAGGCTGCGTTTCTTCGTGCTGGCAAATGGAGCAGAACAGGGTGTGGCCGTCCTCGTCACAATCGATCACCGAATACGTGTGGCCCACGCACTGGATCGGATTGCCGTTTACGGTCACATTTTCGGGCAATACCAGCCCGCCCAGGTTCACTATGGTACCGTTATTCTCGATGGTCAAAGGCATATCTTCATAAGAAGAAATAATCGTCACGTTCTGCAATTGGATCGTGCCGTTGTTGTTATAAATGCGATCTGCTTTCAATGTGCCGTTTTGGATTGTCAGATGTTTTTGATCCATGATATCAAAGAAGAAAGATTCCAAGGTATAGCCCCCCAGGTCCAGCACGCCATTGTCGGGGGCTTCATACAGTTCTCCGCGAACATCATTCAGTAGAGTTAGTGTGCCGCCTTTTTCCCGCCAGGTACGAGTGGCGTCCGAATAGGAGGTAAACTGTTGTTCACTGCCATCCGGTGCCGTCAGAGTAGCGACCAGATTCTTATAATTCGCCTGCAAAATCAGGCAAGTGTGAGACGCCGGGAATGTCAGGGTGGATTCTGTCAAATCGACTCCGTCAAGGCTGCCCAGCTGAATGGTCCAGCCGGTGAAAATCTGGTTTTTCCCAGGAGCGTCAGCCGTAATGGTAACAGATTCGCCATCCTGGTATGTGCCGCTGCCGCTGCCGCCGATGACTTCAATATACGGGGCCTGGTGAACAATGCCGCCAACCTGACCGGGCAAAGAGCCGCTGTTATAAATGGTGCCTGTGTTCGTCACCGTGCCGGTGAGGGTACCGTTATTGACCATGGTGCCCGCATTGGTCAGTTGGGCCGGAGGCGTCATGGTCAGGGTGGCGTTTTCGTCGATGGTAATTGTATTGCCTTCGGAAACGGTCAGATCCGACGAAAGGGTGGTATCGCTGTAAACATGATACGTATTCGAGTCCGTTAAATGGACCAAGCCGCCGGTGGGTGTGGAGCCCGTATACATATTGGCGGTCACGATCCCGCCTTCGATAGACGAATCCCGTACGCCATTCCAGGCATCAGCCCCGATACCGGGGTCGCCATAAGCGGTGATTGTGCCTCCCTTAATGACAATATCCCACACGGAACCGTTCTCGCTGGCGCCGATCCCAGCAGCCCAGCCATCTCCATTGGCATTGATTGTGCCGCTTTCAATGGAGATGCCTTTCACATCGCCATGGTAATCGCCGGCGCCGATTCCAGCCGCATCTTTGCCCTGGGCAGTCAGCGTACCGTCGCCTTTAATTACCAGGGTGCTGGTATTTGAACCACCGCTCTGGCCGCGGCTTTTGTGCAGGCCGGCTTTTTTATTACACTGCGAAATCAGGGTGTTTTCATTTTCCAAAATTAGCGTGACCGCCGTTGCACTGGTGTCGTCAATTTCCACCGGTGCCCCTGTGGTCGACTGGATATTCAGACCTGCAATGGTCAGAGTCGTCTGGCCGCTGACCATAATCCGGTCGCCGGTAGGCGTGGATGGGTCGGTGTTCCGTACGGTAATGTCGCCCCCTGTAATGGTCAGTACGCCATTATCGTAGGTGTAATCGACTCCATAGGTGCCGCCGGTTACCGTAAAATCACCGGTGTTCTCTGCTGCGAAAGCTGAAACAGGCATCAGCCCGATAAGCAGCATCAGGCAGAGAAATAAGGACGTGATTTTTTTCTTCATGTTTACCCTCCTTGAGAAAAGTCAATTGTACGGTAAAACCTCCTGGTAAACGGAAGTTATACATTTATTGGTTTTGGAAACAATACTATGATAGTGTATAATGGAACTTTTTTCAAGTTTTTTTTATAACTTCTTTAATATATATCTAATCAATTGACTATATTTCCCAGGGCATGTCCTGTTTCGTGTGAGATTGCAGGAAAAATCGTGCGCCATCTGGGCTTTCGTATGTTATAATATAGACAGAAAATTCATAAAGGGAGGCTCTTACATGCAAGAAATTTACGATTTTTTGAAAAAATGTGGTACCTATTATCTGGCCACCATGGAAGGGGACCAGCCCCGGGTGCGTCCGTTTGGTACCATCGATTTATTCGACGGCAAATTGACTATCCAAACCGGCAAAGTGAAAGACGTTTCCCGGCAGATTTTGCAAAACCCCAAAATCGAAATTTGTGCGTTTGACGGGTCGTGCTGGCTGCGGGTGGCGGCCACGGCGGTGGAAGATGACCGCCTGCAGGCCCAGGAACATATGCTGGCGGCTTACCCTTCGCTGCAAAAGATGTATAAGCCCGGCGACGGCAACACCCAGATTTTTGCACTGGAACACGGGACGGCCACGTTCTCGTCGTTTACCGATGCCCCCCGCACCCTTACTTTTTAATCGGGTATAAGAAAGGCCGGCCATTCCCAACAACGGGAATGGCCGGCCTTTTTCCGCTTTTTCCGGAAAAAACGGGGGCGCCTAACGGCAATCATTCGGAAAAGCATCAGAGCGGCTGATGGATCACAAATTCGTTTTTGCGGTACGTAATCAGCCCGTCTTGCTTCATTTTACCCAATTCTTTCGATAAGGCGCTGCGGTCTACATTCAGGTAATCGGCCAGCTGTTGGCGGTCAAAGGGAATACGGATATGCCGCGACCCCTGGGCCATGACTTGGTACGAAAAATAGGAGAGCAACCGCTCCCGGATGGTCTTGGGGGAGGTGTGCAGCGTGCGCCGGGAAAGCTGCAAATTTTTGTGGGCACTGATCTGCACGAGGTTCTGGATCACCCGGTTCTGGCTTTGGCAGGCGTTGCAGGGGGTGAATAATTTCGGTACACTGAGGAACAAGATGGTGGTATTTTCTTTGGCGATCACATCGATCATCATCGGTTCGCCGGGCATACAGGCGTACGCTTCCGCAAAAACACCCCCGGCCTGCACCATGCCCAATATACTTTTGTTGCCCCAAATGTCGTTGTGTTCCATCTGGACGCACCCGCTGAGCACCAGCCCGATTTCGGTGATCTGGCTGCCTTCGTTCAAAACGACGGCCTCTTTCGGGTAGGAAACCGTTCGGAATTCCAGGTGCCGGGCTAGGGCCGGCAGGTCGTCTTCCGGGCAGCCCCGGAATAGGGCGGTCTGTAATAAAAACGTGTGATTCATAGAAAAACCTCATTTTCGTGGTTATAACCACATACTTTTCCCCGGCATTATAGTATACTGGGGGCACAAAGTCAAGAATACCCCCGCGGTGATCACGGGCCCGCGTGAAAAATAGGAGAAAGGAAGCATGTTTTTGATGAAACGGAAAATCATTAAAATTGATGAAGAAGCCTGTAGCGGCTGCGGCGCCTGCGCCAGTGCCTGCCACGAAGGAGCCATCGAAATGGTGAATGGGAAAGCCAAGCTCACCCGGGAACACTACTGTGACGGGCTGGGCGACTGCCTGCCGGCCTGCCCCACCGGCGCTATTACGTTCGAAGAACGGGAAGCCCCCGCCTATGACGAAGCCGCGGTGCTGGCCTCGAAACAGCAAAAAGCCGCCGCGCATACCGGCTGCCCCGGTATGCAGATGCGTCAAATGAACCGGGCGGCCGCCAAAGAGGCCCCGGCTGCGGCGCCGGTCCCCTCGCAGTTGGGGCAGTGGCCGTGCCAGATCAAATTGGTGCCCCTCAAAGCCCCCTATTTTGCCGGGGCCAAACTGCTGCTGGCCGCCGACTGCACCGCCTATGCCTATGCAAACATCCACCGCGATTTCATGAAGGGCAAAGTCACCCTGATCGGCTGCCCCAAGCTCGATAGCGTGGATTACAGCGAAAAGCTGACGGCGATCATCCGGGATAACGATATCCAAAGCGTGACGGTGCTGCGCATGGAAATGCCCTGCTGCGGCGGGCTGGAACAAGCGGCCAAAAAGGCCCTGCAGCAAAGCGGCAAGTTCATCCCGTGGCAGGTAGTCACCCTGTCGATCGAAGGCGAAATTCTGGACTAATGTGTGAAAAGGAGAATATGGATGGAAAAAGAAATGTTTTGTTTTCAGTGTGAACAGACGGCTGGCTGCACCGGTTGTACCGGGGGCCGGGGTGTGTGCGGGAAAACGTCCGGTACCGCTAATCTGCAGGATGAGCTCACCGGTGCCCTGATCGGCCTGGCCCATGTGGCCGATACCAACCCGCCCACCGATTCTACCCATCAGGTGGTCATCGAGGGGCTGTTTACCACCCTGACCAATGTGAATTTTAACGACGAGACCATCCGGCAGCAAATCGAAGCGGTGCACCGCGAAAAGGCCGCCCTGGCGCCCGGATGCTGCGCCTGTGCTTCCCCCTGTGGCCGTTCGGATGATTACGATATGCAACAGATTTGGAACGCCGGCGAAGACGTCCGGTCGCTGAAATCCCTCTTGTTGTTCGGCATGAAGGGCATGGCGGCCTATGCGTACCACGCCCGGGTACTGGGGTATTCCGATGACAAAGTGAACCGCTTTTTCTATGAGGGGCTGTTCGCACTGGGCGAAGACTGGGGCATGGATCAGCTGTTGCCGCTGGTGATGAAGCTCGGCGAAGTGAACCTTTCGTGCATGGCGCTGCTCGACCGCGCCAATACCGAAACCTATGGCAACCCCGCACCGGTCACGGTGCCGCTGACGGTGGAAAAAGGCCCGTTCATTGTGGTTTCGGGCCATGACCTGCGCGACTTGCAGCTTCTGCTGCAGCAGACCGAAGGGACGGGCGTCAATGTTTACACCCACGGCGAAATGCTGCCTGCCCATGCGTACCCCGAACTGAAAAAGTATGCCCATTTAAAGGGGAATTTTGGCACCGCCTGGCAGAACCAGCAAAAAGAATTTGACAATCTGCCCGCGCCCATTCTGTTTACCACCAACTGCCTGATGCCGCCCAAAGCGAGCTACCAGGACCGCGTATTTACCACCGAAGTGGTGTCGTTCCCCGGGCTCACCCATATCGGAGAGGACAAAGATTTTACCCCCCTGATCGAAAAAGCAAAGGCGCTGGGCGGTTATGCGCAGGAACACCCCATGACGGGCCTCAACGGCGGCACGACGGTGACCACCGGTTTTGGCCACCATGCGGTGCTGTCGGTGGCCGAACCCGTGATTAACGCGATCAAATCCGGCGACCTGTCCCACATCTTCCTGGTGGGCGGCTGTGACGGGGCCCGGCCCGGCCGCAACTATTACACCGAATTTGTCCGCCAGACCCCGAAGGATACGGCGGTGCTGACCCTGGCCTGCGGCAAGTTCCGCTTTAACGATATGGACCTGGGCACTGTCGGCGGGCTGCCCCGCCTGATGGATATGGGCCAGTGCAACGACGCGTACAGCGCCATTAAAGTGGCGGTGGCGCTGGCCGATGCTTTCGGCTGCGGTGTCAACGACCTGCCCCTGACGCTGGTGCTGTCGTGGTATGAACAAAAAGCCGTGTGTATCCTGCTCACGCTGCTCCATTTGGGGCTTACAAACATCTATCTGGGGCCCACGCTGCCGGCGTTTTTATCGCCCCATGTGCTAGCGTATCTGGTTGAGCATTTCCACATCCATCCGATTTCCACCCCGGAACAGGATCTACAAGCAATTCTTCACAAAGCATAAAAAGAAGGGATTTTTGTGTCAAACGACCTGTTTATGGAGATGGTCCGCTACGATAGCGGCTATCCGAAGCAAATTCAGCATCTTACCAAAGTGCACGCCTATGCCCGGTGGATTGGGCAGCAGGAACACCTGCCGCCCGATGGGCAGCACATTCTGGAAACGGCGGCCCTGGTGCACGACATCGGGATTAAAGAGAGCCTTCTCCGGTATGGCGATTCGTCCGGCCGCCACCAGGAAGAGCTGGGGCCCGACATCGCCCGGGCTATGCTGCAAAAGCTGGGATATGCCCCCGACGTGATCGACCGGGTCTGTTACCTGGTGGGGCACCATCACACCTATGGACAGGTCGACGGCCTCGACTACCGCATCCTGATCGAAGCGGATTTCCTTGTCAATTTGTATGAAGACAGTTGCAGCCATGAGGCTATCCGGCACGCGTATGAAACCATGTTCCGTACGGCGTCCGGCAAGGCGCTGTGCCGGGCCATGTTCCGGCTGGAGGACGAAAAGGAGGAAGAAACCCATGTATAAAAATATCGAAAAGCGGACCGTTTTGCAGCTCAAAGACCTGGTGGCCTATCAACCGGGCCAGGTCGTCAGCCAGACGCTGGTGCAGAACGAAAAAGTCAGCATGACCCTTTTTTCCTTTGACAAAGGGGAAGAGATTTCCACCCACGCGTCCGGCGGGGACGCCATGGTCACGGTGCTGGAAGGCATTGGCCGGTTTACCGTGGGGGACGATGTGTTTTTGCTGCACGAAGGCGAAACCCTCATTATGCCCAAAGATGTGCCCCATGCCGTCCATGGGGAAGAGGCGTTTAAAATGCAGCTGACCGTGTCGTTTTAACCACGTGTCTTAAAAGTTAGACAAAAAACGCCGCCATGCGAAACCTTGAACTGCACCCCATTTGTTAGACAGTATGGTATACTGGATAACAAGTGGGGTGT
>CAKNOA010000064.1 GCA_930990065.1 uncultured Clostridia bacterium
CGCCTTTGGAATCCGCGGCCTTTCAAAAAGGCCGGCGAAATTTTTACGTTTAGCGAAATGTTGCTGGGAGGGAAGCCGGGCGGCTGGTACCGTCACGCTTGGGCTTTTGGGTGCGCCGCCAGGTACCCGGTACGGCCGTAAAGTTTTCGTTTTTTCACGTTTGGCGAAATGTTGCTGGGAGGGAAGCCGGGCGGCTGGTACCGTCACGCTTGGGCTTTTGGGTGCGCCGCCCCTTTTTCACGTTCAGCGAAATGTTGCTGGGGGTGAAGCCGGGAAACTGGTGCCGCCACGCTTGGGCTTTTGGGTGCGCTGCCGGGTATCGGGTGCCGTCATGATTGGGCTTTTTTGTATGCCGCCGGAAAACTTTTTTGCCACACAAACCTGTCCGGCGTATCCCGGTGAATCCCGGCGTAATGCGGATGGGCGTTAAGGGGCCGGGCACGGAAAAAAACGCCGAAAACCTTCTTTTTGCCCAAAATTGGGCAAAATTTCACTTTGTGTTTTGGTAAGGGGTATGGTATGATAAGGCCATGCAAGGAACAAGAAATCACGCGGGCCACCGGGTAAGGCGCCGGCCCCGCCTTGCAGGAAAGGAAGGATTTGTATGGATCCCATGGTCTGGGTATGGCTGGCCGTGGTCGTCATCGCCGTGGTGGTGGAAGGGTACACCGCACAGCTGGTGTCCATCTGGTTTGCGCTGGGCGCTTTGTGCGCGCTGATCGCCGGGATGGCCAACATGGCTTTGTGGGGGCAGGTGCTGGTATTTGCCGGGGTTTCGCTTTTGACGGTGCTGCTCACCCGCCCGCTGGTGCGCCGCCGTCTTGCCACCCGCCGGGAAGCCACCAATGCCGACCGCTATGTGGGCATGCAGGGCGTGGTGCTGCAAACCATCGACAATGTGCAGGGCAAGGGCCAGGTGAAGGTACAGGGCAGCGTGTGGACCGCCCGCTCGGAAACCGAAGACACCGCCATTCCCGAAAAGGCCACCGTCACGGTGGTGCGCATTGAAGGCGCCCGGCTGATTGTGCGGCCTGTGTGACCTTTCCCCGTGTGTCCGCCGTGCGGGCACAACCCCGGGGGGTGGGGAAACGCCCCGCCCCCGATCCCTAACCCAATAGGAATGAGGAGGAATTTTTATGAAAATGTTGTCCATGCTGCCGCTGGTAGCAACCCCGGTCAACTCCGTGGTGACCGTCATCGCCGTGCTGGTGATTTTGGTGGCGATTATCGCCATTGCCAATATCAAAGTGGTGCCTCAGGCCCATGCCTACGTGATCGAACGGTTGGGCGCGTACCAGAGCACCTGGGGGACGGGCTTGCACTTTAAAATCCCGTTCATCGACAAAATCCAGCGCAAAGTGTCCTTAAAAGAACAGGTCATCGATTTCCCGCCCCAGCCCGTGATCACGAAAGATAACGTGACCATGCAGATCGACACGGTGGTGTATTTTGAAATCACCGACCCGAAAATGTATACCTACGGCGTGGAACGCCCGATTTCCGCCATTGAAAACCTGTCGGCCACGACGCTGCGGAATATCATCGGCGAAATGGAACTGGACCACACCCTGACAAGCCGCGATGTGATCAACAGCAAAATCCGCGTGATTTTGGACGAAGCCACCGACCCGTGGGGCATCAAGGTAAACCGCGTGGAACTGAAGAACATTATCCCGCCCCGGGAAATTCAGGACGCCATGGAAAAACAGATGAAGGCCGAACGCGAACGCCGGGCCCGGATCCTGGATGCCGAAGGCGAAAAGCGCAGCGCGATCCTGATCGCCGAAGGGCACAAGGAATCCGCCATCCTGAAGGCTGACGCCGTGCGCGAAACGAAGATCCGCGAAGCCCAGGGCGAAGCCGAAGCCATTATCACCGTGCAGCGCGCGTTGGCGGACGGCATCAAAATGCTCAACGAAGCGGCCCCCAGCGACGCGGTGGTGGCGTTAAAGAGCCTGGAATCCTTTGAAAAGGCCGCCGACGGACGCGCGACGAAGATCATTATCCCGTCGCAGATCCAGGGCGTGGCAGGTTTGGCGACGTCGATCAAAGAGCTGGTCACCGATGGCCCGGTAGCGCCGATAGCTCCGGCGGCGCCCACAGCGCCCCGTCCCACCCCGGTGCGTGCCCCCATGCAGCAGCCCCCGGTGGAATCTTAAAAGACCCCAAAAAGGGAGCCTTCCTTCCCACAAGGAAGGCTCTTTTTTCATGGGAACAGCCTTGACATCAGTGGGAGCAGTGGGGTACAATAAACAACAGAATTGTGAAAAAATGCACAAGTACGCGGACAGGCCGCCCTCCTGGCGGTGCTTCGGAAAGGGAGAGGGCTTCGGATGAAAAAATGGCAAAAAAGAATGGTCCTGCTGGCGGGGGCTTCGCTGCTCGCCTATGCGGCCCATGAAAATTACCGCAAACAACAGGAACAAAAGGAGCCGCGCCCCGAAAGTTTGACGGGTACGGCGCTGCTGCACGGGCTGCTCAGCCATGCCAACGAGGAAATCACCGTGGAACAGGCGGTAGACCGCTTTGAAGAGATGAGCCGCCTGCCGGTGGACCATCCGTCCCCGGTGGACCCGGAAACCGACGATTTGCTGTGCGAAGTGGGCACGTACGATTTTGGCGACGGCCCGTTTTTCTACTTTTCCCTGGCGCGGCAGTTCAAAACCGACCGGGATGAAGACGAATACCGCCAGCTGCGGCTGGATTTGCTGTTTACCCCGGAAGAGGGGACCAAAGAATTTTCCGATGTGATCTGGTCGGAAGACGGCCGGGCCGGTTTTGCGGATTTCTGGAAAGAAGTGCGGGAGTTTGCCCCGTACCGGTACCTGTGCGAAAAAGGCGAAACGGCCGTGAAAACCCTGGTGCGCCTGGAAGAAACCTGATGGTGTGTAGCAAAAGCCCCTTTGGCGGAGAAAACCGCCAAAGGGGCTTTTTTTGTGTATGGGAAGGAAACGGCAGGGGGAAAGCCCATTTTTCCCATTTAGCCCTTCCCTGGAGCCCTAAACCGGCATATTTTATAACAAAAAGACTAAAATTTTTGCGGAAAACCCGGTTTTTATTTAGTAATAATTGTGGTATAATACCAAACATGGGCATTTTCATAACCTAGGGTTATGTTGATACCCTGCATGCAAAAACGGCCGGGGCGGCCAAATCCCCCGGCTTTCCGCTTGTTGGTTTTTTAAAAAGGAGACGATCTATATTATGTGGTATGACGAAAGTGTCTTTTATCAGTTTTACACCCTGGGGGTGTGCGGCGCGCCGAAGCAGAATACCGGCGAAGAAGGCCACCGGCTGCAAACGCTTTTGAACTTTTTGCCCCACCTGACAAAATTGGGGGTTGGTGCCGTCTATTTTACGCCGGTGTTTGAGTCCGACGCCCACGGGTACGATACCCGGGATTACCGGACAATCGACCGGCGCCTGGGTACAAACGAAGAATTTGCCGGAATTGTGAAAGCCTACCACGAAAAAGGGCTGCGCGTCGTGCTGGACGGCGTGTTTAACCACGTGGGGCGCGGGTTCTGGGCGTTCCGCGATGTGCAGGAAAAGCGGGAACAGAGCCCCTACCGCGACTGGTTCCTGTTGCGGTTTGACGGCGATTCGCCGTACCACGACGGGTTTTATTACGAAGGGTGGGAAGGCCACTACGAGCTGGTGAAACTGAACCTGAAAAACCCGGCGGTGTGCGACTATTTGCTCGACTGCGTGGTATATTGGTTCCACACGTTTCAGATTGACGGGCTGCGGCTGGACGTAGCCTATAGCCTCGATGAAGGCTTTATGCGCCGCCTGCGGGAAACGGCCAAGTCGCTGTCGCCGGATTTCTTCCTGCTGGGCGAAATGCTCCACGGGGATTATAACCGGCTCGTAAACGACCAGATGCTCCATTCGGTTACCAATTACGAATGCTATAAAGGGCTTTATTCCAGCTTTAATTCCTATAATTTCTTCGAAATCGCCTACAGCCTCAACCGCCAGTTCGGATCCGAACCGTGGACGCTGTATAAGGGCAAGCACCTACTGTGTTTTGCGGATAACCACGACGTAACGCGCCTTAGTAGCATTCTGACCGTGAAAGAACACATCCCGCTTCTTTACACCCTGCTTTTCACCATGCCCGGGATCCCGTGCCTGTATTACGGCAGCGAATGGGGCATGGAAGGGGAGAAGTCCCACGGGGACGACGCGCTGCGCCCCGCCGTGGAGGAACCGGTGTGGAACGGGCTGTGCGATACGATTGCCTCGCTGTGCGCCATCCACAAACAGGAAAAGGCGCTGTGCTACGGCGATTATACCCAGGTGGCGCTGACAAACCGCCAGTATGTGTTTGCCCGCGCTTTTGAGGGGGAACGGGTGGTTGTAGCCCTCAATGCCGATAATGCCCCCGCGACCCTATCGGCCCCCAGTTTGCAGGGGACGGGGACGGACCTTGTAACGGGCGAAACGAAAACCTTTTCCGGGCAAGTCGAGCTGCCGCCCCTGTCGGCCTTTATTTGGCGCATGGGGTAAAAACCGGATTTCAGCTTTGTGAACAAAAAGCAGCCCATCCCGCCGGGGGGATTTCCGTTTATGACGAAAATTTGCCCCCCATGCCGCTTTACTTGCTTTTTACCTGCCGGGTAGTGTAGAATAAATAGGAAAGAACGCAAAGGAGGGGGAAGCATGGGCATGGGTCGCTCTTTTTTCGGCAAAGCGGGTAAGGGCGCGATGGGTCATCCCGGCTTTTCGTCTTTGTGTACAGAATACGTATAGGCAGGCTGCGCCCGGTAAGGGGCGCGGCCTGTTTTGTTTTGCCCGCCCGCCGTTTGAAAAAACGGGCGGCACGATGAAAGGAAGGAAGTTTCTTATGAGCAAAAAAGTAGCGGTCATCATGGGCAGCGACAGCGACCTGCCCGTTGTGAGCAAGGCGTTTGCCCGGCTGGACAGCCTTTCCATCCCCTATGAAGCCCACGTGATGTCGGCCCACCGTACGCCGGAAGCCGCGGCCGAGTTTGCCAAAAATGCCCGGGATAACGGGTTTGGCGTGATCATCGCCTGCGCCGGGATGGCGGCCCATTTGGGCGGCGTGCTGGCGGCGTACACCACCCTGCCGGTGATCGGCGTGCCCATCCGTTCTTCCTTTGACGGGCTGGACGCATTGCTTGCCACGGTGCAGATGCCCTCGGGCATCCCGGTGGCCACGGTAGCCGTCAACGGCGCCGACAACGCGGCGGTACTGGCGGCCGAAATGCTGGCCCTGAGCGACGAAGGCCTGCAGCAGAAGCTGATGGATTTGAAGCAGAGCATGAAAGACGGCGTCGCGAAGAAAGACGCCGCCCTGCAGGAAAAACTGCGGGAACAGTAAAAACGGAACAAAACCAAACGAGGAGGTTTTCTGCACTATGAAGAGCTATAGCGAAAGCTACAAGGCCGCCGGGGTTGACGTGACCGCCGGGTACCGCGCCGTGGAACTGATGAAACAGCATGTGGCCCGCACCATGACCCCGGGGGTTGTGTCCGGCATTGGTGGGTTTGGCGGTTTGTTCCAGCCCGATTTGGCGGGGATGAAAACGCCGGTGTTGGTGTCCGGCACCGACGGCGTGGGCACCAAACTGCGCTTGGCCTTTTTGATGGACAAGCACGGCACCGTGGGCATTGACTGCGTGGCCATGTGCGTGAACGACGTGGTGTGCTGCGGGGCCCAGCCGCTGTTTTTCCTCGATTACCTGGCCCTGGGCAAAAACGTGCCGGAGAAGGTAGCCGAAATCGTGTCCGGCGTGGCCGAAGGCTGCGTGCAGGCGGGCTGCGCGCTGGTCGGCGGCGAAACCGCCGAAATGCCCGGTTTTTATCCCGTGAATGAATACGACCTGGCGGGCTTTAGCGTCGGCATGGTGGACCGTGACCGCATTGTAGACGGCAGCCGCCTGCAAAAAGGCGACGTGCTCATCGGCCTTGCTTCCACCGGCGTACACAGCAACGGGTTTTCCCTGGTGCGCAAGGTGTTTGACGTCAACAGCCAGAACCTGTCTGTATACCGCGAAGAACTGGGTATGACCCTGGGCGAATGCCTGTTGACCCCCACGAAGATCTACGTAAAACCCGTGCTGCGCGCCATGAAGGAAGCGGACGTAAAAGCCGTGTCCCACATTACCGGCGGCGGTTTTTATGAAAATATCCCGCGGATGCTCACCCCCACTTGCAGCGCGAAAATTGAAAAAGCGGCGGTGCCGCACCTGCCCATCTTTGACCTGATCGCCAAAGAAGGCAACATCCCCGAACGCGACATGTACAATACCTTTAATATGGGTATGGGCATGTGCATGGCGGTAGCAAAAGACGACGCCGATAAGGCCCTCGCGGCCCTGAAAGCCGAAGGGCAAGACGCCGCCGTGGTGGGCGAAATCGTCGAAGGCGACGGAGGCGTGATTCTATGCTAAACATCGTGGTGCTGGTGTCCGGCGGCGGCACGAATTTGCAGGCGCTGATCGACGCGAGCGAACAGGGACGCATCCCCGGCGGGGCCATCACCTGTGTGATTTCGTCCCGGCCGGATGCCTATGCGCTCACCCGGGCTAAAAACCACGGCATCCCCACGCGGGTCCTCTGCCGGAAAGAATATGCGGACGTGCATGCCTATAGCCAGGCGATGCTAGAAGCCCTCAAAGAAGAAAAGGCCGGCCTGGTGATTTACGCCGGGTTTATGACCATTTTGGACGAAAGCGTGTGCCGGGCGTTCGAAAACCGCATGATGAACGTGCACCCGGCGCTGATCCCGTCGTTCTGCGGCAAGGGGTATTACGGCTTGCATGTCCACGAAGCGGCGCTGAAAAAAGGCGTGAAGGTAAGCGGCGCTACGGTGCATTTTGTCACCGAAGAATGCGACGGCGGCCCGATCATTTTGCAAAAGGCCGTGCCCGTAAAAGAGGGCGACACCCCCGAAACGCTGCAAAGGCGCATTATGGAACAGGCGGAATGGAAAATTTTGCCCAAAGCGGCGGCGCTGTTCTGCGCCGGAAAACTGCGGGTGGAAAACGGCCTTGTCCACATTTTGAACGAGGAAGGTAGGAGCGAAGATGGAACTGTTTGATCTGAAAAAAGAACTTTCGGAAAATAGCTACCCGGGCCGCGGCATTGTGATCGGCCAGAGCGAAGACGGCAAGTATGCCGCGATTGCCTATTTCATCATGGGCCGCAGCGTCAATAGCCGCAACCGTGTGTTTATCCCTGATGGGGAAGGGCTGCGCACCCAGGCGTTTGACCCGTCCAAACTCAGCGACCCGTCGCTGATTATCTATGCGCCGGTGCGGGTGCTGGGGAACCACACCATTGTGACCAACGGCGACCAGACCGACACGGTGTATGATACGATGAAAAACGGCGGCACGTTCGAAGACGCTTTGCGCACCCGTACGTTTGAACCCGATGGACCGAACTTCACCCCCCGCATTTCCGGCCTGGTAACCCGCAGTGAAAACGGCTTTACCTACCGGCTGTCGATCTTAAAGAGCGGCGACGGCGACCCCGAAGCCCCCGAGCGCTTCTTCTTCGAATACACGCCCAAAGCGGGCAAAGGCCACTTTATCCACACCTACCGCTGCGACGGCAACCCGATCCCGTCCTTTGACGGCGAACCCACCCCCGTGGCGATCAAAGGCGATTTGGATACGTTTACCCGGGATGTGTGGCAGAACCTCAACGAACAAAATAAAGTATCCCTGTTCACCCGGTTTATTAACCTTCAAACCGGCGAACAGGAAAGCCGTATCATCAACAAAAACCAGGAGGGCTGAACCCGCCCGGTGCCCAAAAGGAGGAATTTTTGTATATGGCGAACGAACTGATGCTGAAATACGGATGTAACCCCAACCAGAAGCCCAGCCGGATTTTTATGGCCGACGGCAGCGACCTGCCGGTGACGGTTTTAAACGGCCGCCCCGGGTATATCAATTTCCTCGATGCCCTCAACAGCATCCAGCTGGTACGGGAACTGAACGAAGCCACCGGCATGCCGGCCGCGGCTTCGTTTAAACATGTGTCCCCCGCCGGGGCGGCCGTGGGCCTGCCCCTGTCCGAAACGGAACGGCGCATGTACCACGTGGCTCCCGATATGGAACTGAGCCCCCTTGCCTGTGCCTACGCCCGGGCCCGCGGCGCCGACCGCATGAGCAGCTTTGGCGACTGGATTGCCCTGTCGGATGAATGCGACGCGTCCACCGCCCTGCTGATCAAAAAGGAAGTCAGCGACGGCATCATCGCCCCCGGTTATTCCGACGAAGCCCTGGCCATTTTGAAGATGAAGAAAAAGGGCAATTATAACATTGTGGCCATCGACCCCAATTACCGTCCCGATCCCATCGAACGCAAGCAGGTGTTTGGCATTACCTTCGAACAGGGCCGCAACGAGCTGGTGATTAACGCCGATACGATGCTGTCGAACATGGTGACGGAAAATAAGACCCTCACGGACGAACAAAAGCGCGATTTGGTCATCAGTTTGATTACCCTCAAGTACACCCAGTCGAACTCCGTGTGCTATGTGACAAACGGCCAGACCATCGGCGTAGGCGCCGGGCAGCAGAGCCGTATCCACTGCACCCGTCTGGCCGGGCAGAAGGCCGACAACTGGCAGCTGCGCCACATGCCCAAAGTGCTGGATCTGCCGTTCCGCGATGACGTGAAGGGCCCCAACCGCGACAACGCCATCGACGTGTATATCGGCGACACCCCCGAAGACGTGATCGGCGACGACAACTGGCAGCTGACCTTTACCCGCCAGCCCGAACCCCTCACCCGGGAAGAAAAGGCCGCCTGGCTTTCCAAGGTAACGGGTGTGTGCCTGGGCAGTGATGCGTTCTTCCCGTTTGGCGACAACATCGAACGGGCCCGCCGCAGCGGTGTGACGGCCATTGTGGAACCGGGCGGCTCCATCCGCGACCAGCAGGTGATCGACACGTGCAATAAGTACGGCATCGCCATGGCGTTCTGCGGGCTGCGCCTGTTCCATCACTGAGGAAAGGGGCGCTGTGCATGAAAATCCTGGTATTGGGCAGCGGCGGCCGTGAACACGCCATTGTGCGCAAATTAAAAGAAAGCCCCAAGGTCACCAAACTCTACTGTGCGCCGGGCAACGGCGGCATCAGCCACGATGCCGAATGTGTGCCCATCAGCGTGATGGATAAAGAAAAGGTGACGGCTTTCGCGAAAGAAAACGGCATTGACCTCGTGTTTGTCGCGCCGGACGACCCCCTGGCCGCCGGTATGGTCGATGCGCTGAACGAAGCCGGCGTGCGGGCGTTTGGCCCCAACGCGGCGGCGGCGCAGATCGAAGCGAGCAAGGTCTTTTCCAAAAACCTGATGAAAAAGTACGGCATCCCCACCGCCGGGTATGAGGTATTCTCCGAACCGGACAAGGCCCTTTCCTATATCCGCGAAAAGGGTCGCTACCCCGTGGTGGTCAAGGCCGACGGCCTGGCCCTGGGCAAAGGCGTGCTGATTTGTGAAGACGAAAAAGCCGCCGAAGACGCCGTCAAAGAGATCATGGAAGACAAGGTCTTTGGCGCATCGGGCAACCACGTGGTGGTGGAAGAATTCCTCACCGGGCCGGAAGTATCGGTGTTGGCGTTTACCGACGGCCACTGTGTCAAACCCATGGTGTCCTCCAAAGACCACAAGCGGGCTCTGGATGGCGACAAGGGCCTGAACACCGGGGGCATGGGCACCGTTAGCCCCAACCCCTATTACGACGGCGCCATGGCCCGGCGCTGCATGCAGGAAATTTTCCTGCCCACCATTCGCGCCATGCAGCAGGAAGGCCGCCCGTTTAAAGGCTGTTTGTACTTTGGGCTGATGCTCACCCCCAACGGCCCGAAGGTGATCGAATATAACGCACGGTTTGGCGACCCGGAAACCCAGGTGGTCCTGCCCCGGCTGAAAACCGACCTGGTTACCATCATCGAGAGCGTTATTGACGGCACGCTGGAAAACGTGGATATCCAGTGGAGCAAGGAAGCCGCTGCATGCGTCGTCATGGCGTCCGGCGGGTATCCCGTGAAGTACGAAAAGGGCAAGGTCATCACCGGCCTGGACGAAAACGGCCAGCTGCCCGGTGTGACCGTCTATCACGCCGGCACGGCGGAAAAAGACGGGTGCCTCGTGACCAGCGGCGGCCGGGTGCTGGGTGTAACGGCCCTGGCTTCCACCTTAGACGAAGCGCTGCAAAAAGCGTATGAGGCCGTCGAAAAAATCCATTTTGACGGTGCGCATTACCGCCGCGATATTGGCCGCACCCGGTAACACGGGGACGCCTGCGGGCGAGTGACATTCCTTTTTAAAACCGCAAAAAAAATGCCCCGGCCGGGATTGAACCGCCCCAGATTGTGCAGACAGCACAAAAAGAGCCCCCTGTGCGGGAATA
>CAKNOA010000065.1 GCA_930990065.1 uncultured Clostridia bacterium
AAACCGAATATTCCTGCACCAGGGGCTCTTTTTGTGCTGTCTGCACAATCTGGGTCAGTTCACTGTGGGCACCGGATGCCTTTTTTTATTTACCAGCTCAGCCGGGCGGCGGTATAGCTGCGGCCAAAGGAATTGGGGGTTTCTTCGTCCCGGGGCAAAAAGCGGATGCGCTCTTCTTCCAGTTCGGGCAGGGAATCGATTTGCCCGGACAGGTAGCTTTCCAACCGGCGCTGGGCCGTTTGCAGCCGGTCGGACACCGCCGCCAGGCGCAGGGTGAGCACTTCCAGCCCAAAGGGCTTGTAATTTTGCATCCACATGGTTTCGGCACACAATCGCAGCGTTTCCATGGCCTGGTGGGCGGCGGGCAGCCTTTCGTGCAGCAGGTGGGCGAGTCCCTCCCGGTCACCGGCGCGGTAGGCATCTAGGAGGCACAGCCCCAGATCCCATTTTTTCGATAGGGCCACACATAAAGCCCGGTAATACGCGGCCGACGCCTGCAAAGTGGGGGAGGTGTTTTGATAGTCTTCGTCCCGGATGGCCTTGGCGCAGGCGGCGTAATAAGAGGATAAATCGTACCGGCTTTTCAGCGACCGCACATGTTCTTCGTAAAGGCCGCACAGCGGGTCCTGGTACAATAGAGTTTTATATAAAGTATAAGGGGCCGTGTCCTGCTCATGGCCGGGTAAGCGGGTGACGTTTTGCTGGGCGAGCATAGCGGATAGCGAAAGCCCGGTGCAGAAAGTCAGGCGTTCATTTAGCTGTTCCCTAGAAACCGTGGGGGAAAACGTGTGTTCCGCAAACAGCTGCATGCCCAGGTACGAAGCGTCCGGCGGGCATTCGCTGCCGTCGTCGCCCCAGCTGGTGACCATGACCTCCCGAAGGCCCGCTTTTTTGGCTTCCTGCAGGGCGCTTTCGGTGGTCACAAGGGTTTTATTGTGGTGCGGGGCCGGGCCTTCCCACCGCCAGGCGCCCCCGGCAAACACCAGATCGGAACACAGCTTCTGCCGGAACGCAAAGTTCTGTGCGTATTCGCCGGGCTTTTCGTGGTAATAATCCCAGTAGACCAGCTGGGCCCCGTCGGGGATGGATACGGCCTGGCCATCTAGGGGATGGTAACTGCCGGTAAACATATCGTCCCACATCATAACCGAAAGGCCGTGCTCATGGGCTTTTTCCATCACGCGCTGCAAGTGGCGGCGCATGATGTCCGTCTTTTTTTGCAGGCCGTTTTGATCGGCATACCGGCCGCGGCCCAGGCGGTAGGCTTCGTCCATGCCCACATGGATGCGCCTAGAGCGCAGGGTTTGGGAGAAAAACTGCATCATGGAATCGATGAGCGCATCGGTTTTTTCGCTGCCCACCAGCAAGATGTCGTCCAGGTCCAAATACGCTTTGGCCGGTTGGTCCCACTGCAAAAACTGGTTTAAATGGGCCAAGGTCTGGATGCACGGCACTACTTCGATGCCAAGGGCATATGCAAAATCGTCGAGCTCTTTGAGTTCATCGGCCCCCAGGCGCCCGCGCATGTATCCGAATAGCGGCTCCTGAGGAAGAGTATACACGTCTTCCATATACGGGTAATAGACATCCAGCCCCATCAGCGCCATGACGCACAGCAGTTCCTTTTGGCGCTCTAAGGTAAGCACCCCGTTGCGGGAGTGGTCAAACATCACCCCGGCGTGGGCAAACTGCCGCGTTTCCTGCAGGGTAAAGGTGGTGCGCCCCTGCTGGTACTGCAAAACGCCAAGCCCGATCTCCCGGAAAAACGCGGCCCGGTCGGGGGCGGTGATGTGTAATCCTTCTGCGGTGCCGGTGACAGTCAGCGGCGCCCCCGGGCGTACGTCCACCGACAACGGCACCCCGCGATCCGATATGGTCCACCCCTTATACCGGCACAGATGGGAAAAACCTTCCCGCAGGGAAATGGGAAAATTTTGGTACGAAAATTCCATATACAATCCGTCTCCTTTCCGTATGAAAAAGGGCCTTTGCCTTTTCCTTTCGCGTTCATCATAGCATGGTTTTCTTTTCCATGCAAGAACTGGAAAAAAGCGGATGGATACGCCCCTTTTCGCCCTTTTACAAATTCTTTTCTTGCTTTTTTACAGGGGGTGTATTATCATGAAACAAGATGTTTGGACGGAGGCTTTTGATGGAAAGACCTCCCTTCTTTTTGAAAAAAGGGAAAATGAAACGAAAGGGAAGTGACATAATGGCAAATCGTGATCAGTATCATGACGGCTATGTCGATATTAGCAGCGGCCGGGGCCCTCAGCGCAGACGGCCCAAGAAAAAAAACAGAGCGAAAAAAGTGATCATTTCAATCTTTTCGGTGCTGCTCATTTTGGTAGGGGCCGGCGTATGGGTGTTTTACTATATGTTTGGCGGGCTGCATATCAATGATGAGATTGGCAAAAAGACCGACGAAGAATTGGGGATTACCAGTTCGGCCGACCGGGTCTTTTCCGATGAAGTCGTGAATATCGCCCTGTATGGCGTGGATTCCCGGGACGAAGATTCCTTTACCGGACATTCCGACTGTACCATGGTGCTGTCGGTGAATACCAATACCGGGGATATCAAACTAATTTCCATTTTGCGCGATACGCAGGTGGAAGTAGCCGACGGATACGGTACGGCGAAGCTGACGACCGCCTATTACTGGGGCGGCCCGGAAACGGCATTGCGTACCCTCAATAGCAACTTTGGGCTGAATGTGCGGGACTACGTAACGGTGAACTTCGCGAACCTGGCTGGCATGATTGATGCGCTGGGCGGGGTGGAAATCGACGTAACCGCCGATGAAATCCAGGAGATCAACCGCAATTTGATCGAAATCAAAAAGACCGACCACGATATTACCGACGGCATCACCGGCATGCGGCTACTCGACGGCACCCAGGCGGTAGCTTACGCCCGGATCCGCTCCATCGACAGCGACAACGCCCGGGCCGGCCGCCAGCAGGAAGTGCTGGAAGCCATGCTCGCGGCGGTGGGCAAAAAGAGCGCCATTGACTATCCGTCCCTTGTAAGCCAGATGTCCCAGTATGTGGAAACGTCCTTGTCGTATCAGGAGATGATTTCCCTGGCGACGGTCCTGTTGGGCAAAGATATTCACCTGTCGACCTATACGATCCCTAGCGATGAAGAGAATGCCATCGGCGGCAGCAATGGGACCGCTTGGGTATGGCAGTACGACTTGGAAGCGGCCAGCGACCATATTCATCGGATTATTTACGAAGACGGCGAATAAAGAGGAGGGAACACCATGAAAAAACCGATCCTGCTGGTGATGGCGGCCGGTATGGGCAGCCGGTACGGCGGCCTGAAACAGATGGACCCCATGGGGGCCCACGGCGAAATCATTATGGATTACAGCCTGTACGATGCGGCACGGGCGGGATTTGAACGTGTGGTGTTCGTGATTAAGCGCGCCATGTATGAGGATTTTCACCGGCTGGTGGGCAAGCGGGCCGAAAAACACATGCAAGTGCAGTATGTGTTCCAGCAGGTGGACGATCTGCCCGACGGCTTTTCGGTGCCGGACGGGCGGGAAAAGCCCTGGGGCACGGGCCACGCGGTGCTGTCGGCCAAAAACTGTATTGACGCGCCCTTTGCCGTCATCAATGCCGATGACTATTATGGCCGCGAAGGCTTTGCGGCGCTGTACCGGTTTTTGACCAGCGAAGAGGTACAGCGGCCGGATACCGTCCCGGCGCCGTTTGCCATGGTGGCGTATACCCTGCGCCAGACACTGACGGAAAACGGGTATGTCTCCCGCGGGGTATGCCGGGTGGAAAACGGCATGCTTTCGGGGATCCGGGAACTGACCCATATTGAAAAAAACGGGGACGGCGCCAAATATACGGAAGACGGCGTGGTGTATCATCCGCTGAACCCGGACAGCTTGGTGTCGATGAACTTGTGGGGCTTTTCCCATGGCATGATGGAAGAACTTCAAAAACGTTTTGTGGATTTTCTGCGGGTGGATGTACCGAAAAACCCGCTCAAGGCTGAATACTTCCTGCCGTTTGTGGTCAACGACCTGTTGCATGAAAACAAAGCGACCGTGCAGGTACTTACCTCTCAGGACCGCTGGTATGGCGTGACATACCCCGAAGATAAACCCGTTGTCATGAAAGCCCTGCGGGACATGGCGGAAAAAGGCGTATATCCGTCCCCCTTGTGGGAAGCATAAAAGAAAACAAAAGCAGTGCCACTTGATGGAAGCGGTGCTGCTTTTTTCTATACAAAAAATACAAAAAATTTTTCAAAATCTCGGCTTTTGTTTTCGCTTTTCCTATGTTATACTGAGGGTGCGGCACAGTTTCATAGACATTCCAGACAGGCATACATTTGGTAAAAATGTACGCCTTGTGGTCATTCCTGTCTGGGGTGAAACTGTGTCGCAACGGTAGCAAGGCTGCGTTTTTCAGTGCGCAGTTTTGGCTGCGCACTTTTTTATTCCTTTCAAAACCGAAAAAGGAGGCCATGCCATGCAGCTGACACTCAGGGACATTCACAAAAGTTTCGGGGAGAAACAGGTACTCAAAGGGCTGTCCTTTACGGCAGAAGGCGGAAAAGCCTTCGGGTTACTGGGCCGTAACGGGGCGGGAAAGACGACCACCATCCGGATTTTGATGCAGGTATTCCCGGCCGATAAGGGCGAAGTGCTGATAGACGGCAAACCGATGGCGTCTTGCAAAGTGGGCACCGGGTATTTGCCGGAAGAACGAGGGCTATACCCGAAAAAGAAGATCATCGACCAACTGGTGTACTTAGCGGCCCTGAAAGGCATGTCCTACCGGGCGGCGACGAAAGCGGTGGACTGGTGGCTCGAACGGTTGGGGATGAGCGAAACCCGCAACAAGCGGCTCGACACCCTATCGAAAGGCAACCAGCAGAAAATCCAGCTGATCACGGCCCTGGCCCACGACCCGGATATTGTGGTGCTGGACGAACCGTTTTCCGGCCTTGACCCGGTCAATGCCATGCTGCTCAAAGACGTGGTCAAAGAGCAGATCGAGAAAGGGAAAATCGTGCTGTTTTCCAGCCATCAGATGAATTATATTGAAGAATTCTGCGATCATATCGCCATTTTGCACCGGGGCGAAGCGGTGCTGCAAGGCGACTTGCGGGAGATTAAACGAAAGTACCCCCGGGACCGGCTGGTGGTGCGCTCGCCCCAGCAGGAGCAGATTTTGCGCGATTGGCGGGAGAAAGCCCCCCTGGGCGTGACGGTCACCCAAGGCGAAGACGGCGCCCTTTTATTAAAGCTTGCGCACCCCGAAGAAAAACAGGCGGTGATGCAGCAGCTCTCGGCACGCTATGAACTCGATGAAGTGAAAGTATTCGAACCGTCGCTCAACGACATTTTCGTCGAGTACGCCGGGCAGGAATAAGGGGGGAAAACAGCATGAAACAATTCCGCACGATTTTAAAATTTGAACTCGACAACTATTTCCGCAACAAGGTGTTTGTGGGTATTACGGTTTTTCTGGTGGTGCTGATTGCAGGCGTAATGTTTTTCCCGCGCATCCAAACGTTGTTTGCCGGCGATGAAGCGGCCACCGACACCCAGCGCCCGGTGATGCTGGTGTCCGCCGGGGAAAACGGCGGCATGGTGGAACCGGTGTTTACGGCAGCGTTTCCCGATTATGACGTGCAGCTGACCGAAGAGGGGGCCGAGTCTGTCAAAGAGGCGGTGTCATCCGGCCAGGCCGAGTGCGCGTTTGTGCTCGATGATTTAACAACGTACACGTATTATGTGGATACGCTATCGTTATACGATCAAAATACCGCGGTGGCCGACGAGGCCCTGCGTCAGGTGTACACCCAAAGTGCGATGATCAGTGCCGGGCTGACCCAGCAGGAAGCCGCGCAGGTTCTCAGCCAGCCGGTTTCCCACACCATCCAAAATTTAGGGGAAGACCAGGCACAGAACTTCTTTTACACGTATATAATGATTTTTGCGCTCTACATGGTCATTATGCTGTACGGCCAGATGGTAGCAACCCATGTGGCCACGGAAAAGAGCTCCCGGGCGATGGAAGTACTGATCACCAGCGCAAAACCCACCGCCATGATGTTTGGCAAAGTGATTGCTTCGTGTTTGGCAGGGTTACTGCAACTGGTAGCGGTGTTTGGTTCGGCGTTTTTGTTCTTCCAGCTCAACCGCGGGGAATGGGCGGATAATGCCGTTATCAATTCGATTTTCAATATGCCGCTTTCGCTGCTTCTTTATATGCTGCTGTTTTTTGTGCTGGGGTTCTTTTTGTATGCGTTCATGTTCGGCGCAGTGGGTTCCACAGCTTCCAAGCTGGAAGATATCAACACATCGGTCATGCCCATTGTGATGCTGTTTGTCATCGCATTTATCGTCGTCATGTCGGCGCTGGGCAGCGGCGATGTCGAAAGCCCCCTGATGATGGTGTGTTCGTATATTCCGTTTACGTCGCCCATGTCCATGTTTACCCGCATTGCCATGAGCCGCGTGCCGGTGTATGAAATTATTCTGTCGGTGGGGATTTTGATCGTTTCCGTGGTGGGGATTGGCGTTTTGTCGGCCAAGATCTACCGGGTGGGGGTGCTGCTGTACGGTACCACGCCGAAAATCGGTTCGATCCTAAAAGCGCTGCGCAAAGCATAAAAATCTGTTTTGGCGAAAAGAAAAAAGGCGGTACAGCAAAAGCTGTACCGCCTTTTTGTATGTAGTCCCTTTCACTGGGCCGGCCGATATTCCGCTGCGGCATACTGGGCGTATTTTTCCCGCATCCTTTCGATGGCGCCCTGTATGTCTTCTTCGTCTTGCCCTAACGCAACGGCCCGGCGTAGGGACGATTGGGCGGCTTCCTCGTCGCCTTTTATCGCATCGATCATGGCGAGCAAGGAGGTAGCTTCGGGAAGATCGGGCCGCAATGCGAGGGCCTCCGTCACATAGTTTTTAGCTTTTTCCAGATCGTATGTGAAAAAACACGCAGAAGCTAAGTTATGGTACGCAGAGGGATTATCCCGGTTGTAATCCAGCGCCTGTTCGGCATAGGTAATGGCCTTGGGGTATTCTTCCAGTTCAAAGTAGATGACGGACAGGTTACTCAGCGCCGGGGCATAGGAGGGGGTTTCCTCGAGAATCTCATGATAGAACTGAAGGGCGGCGGGCACAAGACCCATATCCTGTAGGCACACGGCGGTAAAGAATTTTGTGACCTGCTTTTCTTCCTTGGTGGTAGCCTGCTGGGTGAGGGTATGTAGCTTTTTTAAACAGGCGCCCCAATCGTCGCGGTTATAAGCCAGCAACGCGGAGAGAAGCCTTTTTTTCTTTACCGGGTCTTCGTCGAAAGCATGGCCGATTTTATCGGCGTAATGGGTTTCGATCATCTTTCGAGAGGTTTCAGATTTTTGATGATGCGGTAGAGCGAAGCGCACAGGGCCACAAAAACCAGCAGGAAGCGCCACAGTATGCCCGAAGTGGGTGCCTTGTGATTCCCAAAAACTTCGAAACCGTAAAGGGCCACCGCGAAAAGCAGGGCCACCACATGAATTGTGATTAAAACAGGGGGTCTACCGAGAATGCGCCGTACTTGTGTAAGCATGATGAAAGCCTCCTATTTTTTATAAGGTCCGTTTTGTGGCTTTGCCAGAGGTTTGCTTTTCTATAGTATTAAAAAAACGAAGAAAGAAGCGGCGGAATCTCCCCCAGTGCGGCACACACGGCGTCGGCCCCGCAGGGAACGTCCCGGTGAACCAGAATGGTTTTCATCCCGGCCCGGCGGCCCCCTTCGATATCGGCCACGGGATTATCCCCGATCATCACGCAAAAAGCGGGGTTCCCGGCTTTCTGCCGGGCGGTGGCGAAAATTTTGGGCCACGGTTTGCTGCAGCCGTCCAGCGCCGAAACCGTTACGGTGTCGAAAAGCCCTTCCATTCCCAGCGCCTGCATCAGCGCGGGCAGTTCGGGGTAATTATTGGAAAGCAAGTGGTTTTGGTACCCCAGCGACCGGCAAGCTTGCAGCGTAGAAAGGGTATCGGGGTACAAAAAGTAGTGGTGTGGGTTTAAAATGTGGGGCCGCACTTTCCCGGCGGCTTCCCGGGCCCGCTGGGGCGAAAGCCCCAACTGCCGGAACGCTGCGGCAAATTTTTCCTCCATATAGCCCCAGAACCCTTCGCTGGTCCGAAAGCGGTGGGCCTGCTCGTCGGGTTCTTCCCACGGGTACCCGTGGTGGGTCAACGGACGGATTTGCTCCAGCGTAACCGATTCGGCTTCTTCATACTCCCACAAAACCCGCATGAGTGACGAGCTCCACACATGGTGGCAGTAGGTTAACGTGCCGTCGAAGTCCCAGAACAGCGCTTTTTGTTCCATGTAAGGCGCCTCCCACTCAGTATTCCTGCAACGTTTCCAGATCGTAGGGGGTTTGCTGATAGACAAAGTAGTTCAGCCAGTTGCTCATCATCAAATGGGCGTTGCTGCGCCAGATAAACGGCGGCGTCTGGCTGGGGTCATCCTGGGGGAAATAGTGGTAGGGCACTTCCGGATCCAGCCCCCGGTTGACATCCCGGAAGTATTCCTTTTTCAGCGTGTCGCGGTCGTATTCCGCGTGCCCGCTGATAAACACCTGCCGCCCGTTTTTGGAAACCGTGATGTGGATCCCGGCCATGTCGCTTTCGCTCAAAATGACCAGCTCCCGGTGCTTGCGGATGTCCTCCCGCCGCACTTCGGTGTAACGGGAATGGGGCGCATAATAGTAATCGTCAAACCCGCGCATCAACGGATGGTACAGGTTCAGTACCTTGTGCTTATAGATGCCCGACAGTTTACGGCCCATTTCATATTTGGGAATGCCATAGTGGAAGTACATCCCGGCCTGGGCCCCCCAACAGATGTGCATGGTGGAGTAGACATTCCGCCGGGTCCATTCCATAATGCGGCACATTTCGTCCCAGTAGTCCACTTCTTCGAACGGCATCTGTTCCACCGGGGCGCCGGTGATGATCATGCCGTCAAATTTCTGGTTTTTGACATCGTCGAAGGTGTGGTAAAAGGTATTTAAATGGGAAGCCGACGTGTGGGTGGATTGGTGGGTGGCGGTGTGGAGCAGTTCCACGTCCACCTGCAGCGGCGTGTTGCTCAAAAGCCGCAACAGCTGCACTTCGGTTTCCAGTTTAGTGGGCATCAAATTTAAGATCGCGATTTTCAGCGGGCGGATGTCCTGCCCGGCGGCCCGTTCCGTGGGCATGACAAAAATGTTTTCGGACTGCAATACTTCCACCGCCGGTAGGGAAGCCTGTATACGAATGGGCATGAGACGCACGCTCCTTATATAGAAATGCAGAATATATGTCCGCCTCTTATATAATAAGAAGCGGGGATAAGCACAGTATAACAAAGAAGAAAGCGTGGCGCAAGCCGACAAAACAGGGAAAAAGAAAAAACAAAAAGAAATTTGGAAAAAGGTGTTGACAAAGGCGGTATGGTTTGTTATAATAGCAAAGCTGTCTGACGAGAGCGGCTGAGCCGAGAGGCCGG
>CAKNOA010000066.1 GCA_930990065.1 uncultured Clostridia bacterium
ATTCCTGCACCAGGGGCTCTTTTTGTACTGTCTGCACAATCTGGGTCAGTTCACGGTTTTCGGAAGAAGCGGGGATTTTTTGTTGCCGGTTCAGTTGTTTGACCGGGCCAAAAGGGCGGTTTGATAGCGCAACAAATTGCGAATGGTGTGCCGCAAATTTTCTTCGCTGCGGTACCGGGCGGTGGAAAAATCTTCCGGGCGCAGGTTGATGCTGAAAATGCCGCTGACCCCTTCGTCATAGGCGCCTTCGTACCCGTCGCCGACGGCCCCCACCAGGGCTGTGACGGGTACATGGGCTTTTTTAGCGCGGCGCGCCACGCCGATGACCACTTTGCCCCGCAGGCTTTGGGCGTCGATTCTTCCTTCGCCGGTATAGACCATGTCGGTACCGGGCAATAGCCGGTCAAACCCCACCGTATCCAGTACGGCTTCGATCCCCGGCTGTAGGGTGGCCCCGAAAAAGGCCACCATACCGGCGCCCATGCCGCCGGCCGCACCACCGCCGGGCAGTGTGGTAATATCGGTATGGGCCGCCTGCCCAATGGGGACGGATGCATCCCGCAGCCCCCGGTCCAGCTTTATCACCATGGCATCATCGGCGCCTTTTTGGGGAGCAAAAACGTACGCAGCGCCGGTGGGGCCGTACAGCGGGTTATCAATATCGCACATGGCGGTGATGGGAACATTTTTTAACGCGGGATCAAGGCCGGAACAATCCACCTGCCCAATATCCGACAGGGTTTCGCCGGTGGGCAAAAACGGCTGCCCATCCCCATTGATAAAACGCACCCCGGTGGCGCAGGCCGCGCCACACCCCAAATCATTGGTGGCACTGCCGCCCAAACCGAGCAGCAGGCGGCGGCAGCCGTTTCGGGCGGCCTCACACATCAATTCGCCCACCCCGAAGGTGGTGGCGGTTTCCACATGAGGGTTCCCTTCGGCCAGCGGCAGCCCGGCCGCCGCCGCCATTTCGATGACGGCGGTACCGTCAGGCAGCAGGCCGTAAAAGGCGCGCACCGGTTCAAAGTGCGGGCCTTTTACTGTTTTATACCGCTTTTCGCCGCCCAGGGCCGTTAAAAAGGCATCCACGGTGCCTTCGCCGCCGTCTGCCACGGGAATGGCGATGAGGGTGGTGTGTGGGCACATGTTTTGAATTTCTTCCTGTAAGATCCGGCAGATATCCTGGGACGAGAGCGTCCCTTTAAAGGAATCGGGGATTACAATCACGCGGGGCATAGATAATAGCCTCCTTTTATTTTTCCAAGTCTCTTTGGCGTTTTCGACGGAATCTTTCACATCCTGCCGGGCGCGCTGCCAGTTTTCCTGCCACTCCTCCCGCAGATCGTGCAGGGCTTCGGGGTAGCGGATGGAGCGCATGCGGGGGAATGCCCGGAACAGACGGCGGCGGCTGCGAATAAACCGCCGGGCCGCTTTTTCGCGCAGTTCCTTTTTATAGGTATCCCGAGTGGATGTGACCTGTTTTAGTTGCAAAGACCGCACCCCGGCTTCGCGGTTGACATCCCGCAAGGCGCGGACGGTCACAGTGAGGTCGAACAATAGATAGGCAAGTAGGATTAGGAAGAAGGCGAGTATCCACGGGAGCGGAATGGATTGCAGGAGCTTGACGGCCGCCGGATGGATCCACAGGACCACGCCCACCGACAGAATCCCGAACAACAGGGAATTGCGCAGGCAGACCCGGCCGTTCAGATTGCCCCACCGGCCGGAATAATCCCATAGGGAGACGCCGAATAATTTTTCTAGGAGCCAGCTGGTGATGTATTCGAGCACCGAGCACCCCACCATGCTCAAAATAAACAGGGCCAGCGGGTCGGATTTATACCGCTCAAAGCACAGCAACACAAATAAGGCACCAAAGCCGTAAATGGGGCAAAAAGGCCCGGCCAAAAAGCCGCGGTTAATCCACCGCCGGGCCGCCAAGGAGCAAAACACCGTTTCGCAGCACCAGCCAAGAAAACTGTAAAAGACGAAAAGACAAAACCAGTGAAAAAGCATGGTCAAGAAAACCTCCTCGACAAAGGGTGAAAACACGGACTCTGTACCATTATAGTCAGGGGGAAGGGCAAAAAGCAACCGCACAAATAAAAAAGAAAAACAAAAGGAAAATGGGAAAAAATTTTGGTACTTTTTCCCGTCAATACCCTTGACTTTTCAGTAAAGGAATGTTATTTATAAAGGGAAGGACAAAACCGGTTTGGCGTTATAAGGAGACACAACCCGGCATCTTTTTTGGGAAGGAAGGATACAGTTATGAAAGCAGGATTTATTGGTTTTGTTCGGCCGGAAATGGGGGACCCGTATGACGTGCTGGCCCGCTATGCCAAAGTGGGGTACACCGGCATGGAAAGCGGCAGCATGCTGCTGAATGGCGATGTGACAGAAAACCGCAAACGGGTGGAAGCGATGGGCTTAGTGCCGCTTTCGATCCACTGCCCCAGTCCTGATGCGGATGCCGGCGAACTGATCCGCCAGGCACAGGCAGCGGGGGTATCGTATGTGATCAATTACGCGCTGAGCGTAGCGATGTACCGGTTTAACGGCCGCCCCACCTGCCCGGATTATGACGAATTCCGGCGGGAGCTGGAAAAAATGGACAAACTGGCCGGGGAACTGAAAAAAGAAGGGCTGCAGCTTTTGTTCCACAACCACGATGCCGATTTTACCCAGTGCTATAAAGGCGTACCGGCCATGTACCTGATGAGCGCCTACACCGAAAACCTGAATTTTGAAGTGGATACCGGTTGGGTAACCTATGCCGGGCATGATCCCCAGGTAGTCTTGCGCAATTTGGGCGACCGGGTTTCGCTGATCCATATCAAGGACTTTGTATGTGGCGAAGTGCCGAAGGAAGGCCAGTATGGCAGCCATACCATGCCGCGGTTTACCACCCCCGGTACCGGGAAGCTGAACCTGAAGGGCGTGCTGCAAACGGCCAAGGATATGGGCATCCCCTATGCCATCGTGGAACAGGATTTCCAGTACAACCTGACCGAACTGGAAACGCTCACCGCTGCTTACCTGAACATGAAAGAAACCGGCCTGCTGGATTAAAGCGGGTAGGTTATTTCGGGCCGCGCTGCTGGGGAAAGCAGCGCGGCTTTTTTCAAAATAAGCGGGTTTGATCTTGAGGAAGGGGAGACTTTTGTGAAAAAACTGTTTCTTTGCGAATCCATTGCGCCATTACAGCGCGCCTATACACCCGACCAGCTGGCCGGTAGCTTGGTGCTCACCACCCGGCAGCTGCGTGACGGCGGGCCCTTACCGGAAGTGAGATGGCTATTCTCTACATGGGGGATGGCACAGCTGACCGAAGAAGAAATCCGTACGCTCCTACCGAATGTACAGGCCGTTTTTTATGCGGCCGGGACTGTGCAGTATTTTGCCCGTCCTTTTTTGCACAGCGGGGTGCGGGTGTTTTCGGCCTGGGCGGCCAACGCCGTGCCGGTGGCGGAATTCACGCTGGCCCAAATTTTGCTGAGTAATAAGGGCTTTTTTCAACTGGACCGCCGGTACCGCCTCGAGGGCTACCAAAAAGCGGCCGCCTATGGCGACCGCTTTGACGGAAATTATGATACCCGGGTCGGGCTGTTGGGCGCCGGGATGGTAGGCAAAAAGGTGATCGAATTATTGCGGCCATTCCGGCTGGAAATTTGGGTTTATGACCCCTTTTTGCCCGAAGAGGAGGCAAAACGGTTGGGCGTCCGTAAGGTGGAACTAGCGCCCCTCTTTGCCGGGTGCCCGGTCATTTCCAATCATCTGGCGAATAACGCCCAAACCCGGGGCATGCTAAATTACAGCTTATTTTCCCAGATGGGGCCCTATGCCACTTTTATCAACACCGGGCGGGGGGCCCAGGTGGTGGTCGATGATCTGGTGCAGGCCATGCGGGAAGAGCCGGGCCGCACGGCGCTGCTGGATGTGACCGACCCCCAGGAACCGCTTCCGCCCGACAGCCCTCTGTGGCAGTGTGAGAATATTATCATCACGCCGCACCGGGCGGGCAGCCAGCAAAAAGAGATTTTCCGCATGGGCGAAACGGTGTATACCCAGTACGAAAACCTGCGGGCAGGGCGGCCGGTCCAGTACGAAGTGACCGAAGCCATGCTGCGCACCATGGCGTAAAGGGTCATTCCCGGCCCGTCAAATGCCGGTAAGCCTGGGGCCGGCGGTAAGCCTTGCCCCATACTTCGTGCTGCCGCCAGAGACGCAGGGAGGCTATATCCAGATCGACGTAAAAAATCCCTTCGTCTTCTCCGGCTAAAAACAAGCCGTTATCTTTGGGTTCTCCGGTCGGGGTAAATACCTGGGGGGTGAACACACAGGATTTTCCCCACCCGGGGCCGGGGTAGTTGGCCATGGCCATGATGGTCATATTTTCAAAGGCACGGGTGGAAAGCTGTGCAAGCCGGGCCGGGTCTATGGGGCAGGCGTTGGGCACCAGGATCAGTTCGGCCCCCTGCAGCATCAGTTCCCGGGCACTTTCGGGAAATTCCCGGTCAAAACAGATCATCACACCCATCTTCACCCCGTCAAAATTGGCGGTGGCAAAGCGGTCCCCCGGTTCCATCAACGCTTCCAGGGAAAACGAGCAGGTGTGCACCTTGTGATAGGTCAGCAGACACCGTCCATCCCGGCCGATGAGCCAGGCGGTGTTGCGCGGTTTTTCCTGGCCGCGGCTCAGCGCTGTGACCAGCGCGCCGATCCGGTGGGCGGCACAGGCGTTTTGCAGAGCACGGCCGTAGGCGCTATCCAAGGCAACGGCTGATTCGGCAAAAGCCCGCCGCTGGGCGGCAAACCGGGGGGCGAAGGGATCATCGAACGCATGAGGAAACGGCGGGGCATAGCTGTGGGACCACAGTTCCGGGAACACAAGGAGGTCCGCTCCCTGCCGGGCGGCTTCTTCGATACAGCACACAGCCCGTTGCCGGTTGCCGGCGATAGCACGGGCAAAAAGAACCGGCTTCTTCGCATGTGAGGGCCGGGCGCTGAACCAAGGCAAGGCGCAATGTGTTTGTCATGGGACATTCCCCCCTTTTCTTACGTCCAGTATAAAAAGCGGCGGGAAAAAAGTCAAGAAAAAAGCGCCTTTCGCTTCCAAGTGGAATGAAAGACGCTTTCTAAAAACCGGATTATCCCTCTTCCAGGGGCCGGCAGAACAGAAGGAAAAAGACACAAAGCAGCACCAGACAAGCACCCCAAACCGCCCGTGTCTCCCAGATAGTGGCGGCGCCGGTGCCGCAGGCGGCCCCCGACATAAATAGGGCGATAATCACAAAATAGCGCAGGGACTTGCGGCCGGCGCCCGGCTCACGGCGCAAAAGCAGCGAGGCTAGGTGCGATGTCCCGCTGCGCAAATTGCCGGTACACATGGTCGTAGCGTACACCGAACCGCCGATTTTGCGGAAGGACTCCACCTGCAAAGCGCAGGAAAAAGAGATCAGCGTGGTCGCGGTGGGATTGCCCCAACTGGTTTGGGGGAGCAGCCCTACTAGGATAAGTAATGCAATCTCCAGTAGCAGGACCGGCTGCCGCCAGTGGAAAAACCGGTTGCCGCACTTATCCCGCAATAGATCGGTGAGCAAAACCCCAAAAAAGAAAGCGGCAATGGGGATAAGATACATCAGCGCTTCCGAAAAATTCTGCTGTGTCAGCCGCATGGCCAGCATAACCAAATTGCCGGTCTGGCAATTGGCAAAGACCCCATCCCGGGTGAAAAACGAATAGGTCTCCAAAAAACCGCCGGCCCATGCCAGCAGGCACCCTACCAGCAGGGATTCCGACATTTGTCCCGCGATTTTTTTACCCAGCACGTTTAAAACGCCCCTTTTACATAATTTGATCCGGCGGCTTGCCGTAGTCTTGTATTTTTATTATACTAAAGAAATAGCATTCTGAAAAATGATAGTTTTTCATTATATCTATGCTTTTTTGTGATGGATAAGGGAGGAAAGCTTGATGGCACGTTTTGAAAGCTACCATATTTTCGATACCGTTTGCCGTTGCGGCAGTTTTACCGCGGCGGCCGAACAGCTGGGGACAGGACAACCGGCGGTTTCCCGGGCCATGGCGGCCTTGGAAACGGAACTGGGGTGTGCGCTGTTTGTGCGCAGCAAACGGGGGGTGACGCTGACGCCCCAGGGCGAGCGGCTGTATGACCATGTGCACCGGGCCTGCGAAGAGATTGGGCGCGGGGAACAGGAGCTGCTGCTGCATGAAAGCGGCACCGTGCGCCTGGGGATTAGTGAAACGGCACTGCACAGCTTTTTGCCGGGCAAACTGCGCCGGTTCCGGGAGGAATACCCGCAGGTCAAATGGCTGATCCACAATGTGACGATGACCAAAGCGGAACAGGAGTTGCGGGCAGGGGATATTGATTTAGCGGTGGTGTCCTCTCCCGACCGGGTGGCGCCGCCCTTTACCGCCCGGTTTTTGTGCCCCTATCGGGAAACATTGATTGCCGGGCCGGAACTGCGGCGCCGGTGGGGGCAGGTGCACCGGCTGCGGGAGCTCATGGCGGTGCCGTGGATCTCCATGGAACGGGGCAGCCTGACGTATCAATACTATTCCGATTGGTTTGCAAAGTACGGGGGGCGGTATGAACCCGGCATTGAAGTGGCCACCGTGGATATGATTTTGCCCATGGTGGAAAACGGGTTTGGCATGGGGTTTGTGCCAATCAGCTTGGCAAAGGCAGCTTTGCAGGAAGGCCGGGTGTGGGAATTACATGTCCAGGAGCCCATGCCGCGCCGAGGCATCAGTTTGTTGCTGTATGGCGAAAGGGAATTGTCGCCGGCTGCCAAAGCTTTGTGCCGTCATTTGGAAGAACCCGCCGGGGAATAAAGGGGGCTTTCTGCGGCATGCTAGAGGCAGGAGGCGAACGAATATGAAACGAACCGATGAAAAGAAGTGTTGCAGTACCCCGTATACGGTCGAGCAGGCCGCTGTCGCTTTGCGTGAGCAGAATAAACGCCAAATTCCGTCGGATGTGGACGGCAGCTACACCGGGGAAAGCCGTGAGGGGGACGAACCGGTACAGGACGCCGATGACCTGTAAAACCATAGGAAGCAGCATAAAAGAAAGACCGCAGGAAAGAAGCGCCTGCGGTTTTCCTTTTGGATAATTATGCTGTTTTGACGGCCAAAAAGGCAGGATAGGGTTGTTTTCTGATGGAGGCATGCTATAATTATTTTCCGTAACCGGCTGCGGTGGCTTACCGGATGGGATGCGGCGTTCGGTACCACGTGGGAAAAGAAACAGCGGTGTAAAGGAAATAGGAAAAAGAAGCACGATTTGGAGGTTTGAGACATGATGAAAAAGACGGTAAAAGGGATTCTGTCTGTGCTGCTCGTTTTGACGATGGTTTTTGCCTTGGCAGCTTGCTCCCAGAATAGCAACCAGCCCAACGGGAAATACGTTATCGATTCGGTAGAAGCCAGCGGTGTGAGCATGAGCCTGGATGCTCTGGGGATTACCGATGACCAGCGCAGCAGTATGTACATCCAGTTTAACAGCGACGGGACCGGTACGCTGTGTGCTATGGGCGAAGAAGAAAACTTCAATTGGGAAGGCAACACCATGGTATCGCCCGATGATCCGGATCAACCCGTGAACTTTACTTTTGCTGATAACAAAGTGACCGTGGAAGAAAGCGGCGTCAAAATGACGTTTGTGCACGAATAAACCCTTGCTTCATAGGAAAACCGCATAGAGAAAACACCTGGGAAAACCAGGTGTTTTTTTATGTGGGAAGGAATTCGACCGGTTTTTTGCGGGGAATCCGGCATGCTTTTGAAAGCAGACGGACTTTGTGGTATACTGAAAACCACCCAAAGCCGAAAATCGGGAGGAATATCCATGAATGAAAAAGAAATTGCCGAGATTCGCCGCCGGTTTCGGGCGGACCGCGGCTCGATCACCCATGTGCGCGGGTGTTATGTCAGCGAACAAAAGGAGATCGTGGCACAGTTTGACCAGTCGCTGACCCTGATGCCCCAGGAAGAAGCCGAAAAGATGATGGCCGTGCTCAAAAAGACATTGTCGGGTACGCTAGGGAAAAATTTGATGAACCTTTCGTTTTCCACGGCGCAAGTAGTCGACAGCGACGAGCACCGGCTGCTCATGGATCTGCGGGATTCGAAACTAGAAGACGAAAACGCCGTCCAGCGCTTTTTTGAAACCGTCATCCCGGCGGTCATGATGGAGGGCACATATCTCATTTTGCTGTGCCACGATACGTATGACGTACCGTTCCGCAGCAAAGACGGACAAAAGCTGGAAGATGCCAGCGACGAAATCTTTTCGTACATCATGTGCAGCATTTGCCCGGTGAAGATGACGAAACCGGCGCTGTGTTACCATATTCCCGATAACCAGTTCCGCAGCCTGCCGCCGGATTGGCTGGTATCGCCGCCCCAGGTGGGATTTTTGTTCCCGGCCTTTGACGACCGCAGCACAAACCTGTATGGGGCGCTGTATTACACCCGGGATACCGCCGTCAGCCAGGAAGAACTGGCCCAGGCGGTGTTCCATATGGAGCTGCCCATGCCGGCCCAGGAACAAAAAGAGACATTCCAGGAAATCTTAACGCAGTCGCTGGCCGAGGATTGTTCGTATGATGTGCTGCAAACGGTGCACGACCGCTTGTGCCAGCGTATGGAAGAACATAAGGAAACCCGCGACCCGGAACCGCTGACGGTTTCCCCCAAGGAAGTGGGCGGCATGCTGCTGGATTGTGGGATCGATGACGGGCAAGTGGCCGCTTTTGAAGAAAAATGCGAGGAAGTTTTCGGTACCGAAGCGGCTTTTTCGCCCCAAAACCTGGTGGAAAAGAAGCGCTGGGAGATTCACACCCCGGACGTGAGCATCCGCGTGGCGCCCGGGCGGGGGGATTTGGTGCAAACACGCATTATTGACGGTGCGCGGTACATTTTGATCCGTGCGGAAGAAGGGGTGGAAGTCAACGGCGTGGCGATTCAAATTCGTCCGGAAAATGACCCATCCTTGCCTGAAACGGGAAAAACCGAAGATTCGACACAAAAATAACCGGAATCGACAAAAAAAGACGGAGAAAAAAGGCTTCCTGTATTGTTGAACTGACCCAGATTGTGCAGACAGTACAAAAAGAGCCCCTGGTGCAGGAAT
>CAKNOA010000067.1 GCA_930990065.1 uncultured Clostridia bacterium
CGTGGGATTGGTGTGGTATCTTTATCTAAGTGATACCCCCCGCTCCCATTTGGAAACGGCGGCAAAACTGACCCCCAGCGCTTCGGACAGCGGCTCCTGGGTGACATGGTGCTGTTTGCGCAGGCGGCTGATGGTTTCGGGTAATGGCATACGGGTTCCTCCCTGTCTTTTTTCACGTTGTGTTTATTGTACCACGGGGGCAAAAAAGAAACAGATATGGGACGTTCAGACAAAGCCGTGTTTTTTTGAACCGGTGGTTTAGGGAAAGCGGGCGTTTCCGGGAGGGAACAACCAGGCTATCGGGTGCATACCATAGGGCAGAAGAAAAATTTATCAGTGATGATTAACCCACCGGGAAAAAAGCCACACTACCGTCAGAAGGAACCGGGGTGGCAAGCCCCGGGGCCTTCCATACTATAGAAAGCAGGAGCGTGACAGGAAGATGGCGGTCCATCGCGGAGAAATCTATTATGCGGATCTGAGCCCAGTTGTCGGCTCGGAACAGGGCGGGGTGCGCCCTGTACTGATTGTACAAAACGAAGTGGGCAACCGGTTTAGCCCGACGGTGATTGCAGCGGCCATTACCAGCCAGCAGGAAAAAGCCGATTTGCCCACCCATATCCGGGTGCAGGCCAACCACAACGGCCTGCAAAAAGATTCCATTGTGCTGCTGGAGCAAATCCGCACGCTGGATAAACGGAGGCTGCGGGAGCGCATGGGACGGCTGAGCGAACACGACATGTCCCAGGTGGACGAAGCGATTTCGGTGAGCTTTGGGCTGCACAACCGCCGCCGCGGACCGGCTACTTAACATAAGGGCGGGCAGCTTTTTCGCAGGGCCGGAATTTACCGGCAGAATAAATCCAAACTGTAGAATTTTTTCTTTTTATACAAAATGAACGGGTGAAACAAGGGGGTTCCTCCCGAAAAAAGGCCCTTTTTTCCCCCGGATTCTCCCTTTTCGCCTGGGGACCGGCTGTTCTTCCGACAAGAACGGCCGGTCTTTTCTGCTATACTGGTAGGGCGCGAAAGGGGGCGGGGGGATTTGGTCATCTATGTGGATGAGCTGCTGGTGCTAAACGGGCTGTCGGCCTGGCTCTTATTATTGTGCGTACGGGGCTTTTTACAGCTAAAGCCCTCGCGCAAACGGCTGCTATTAGGGAGCATGGTGGGGGCCCTGAGCAGTTTATGGCTTCTATTACCGGCTATGCCAAAGGTGCTGGAACTTTTTTACCAGATCCTGAGCGCGGCGCTCATCGGGGCGGCGGCGTTTTCGGGGCTGGGCAAGCGGGCATTCTGGCGGGGGACGGCGTGTTTACTCTTGTGCAGTTTTTTGTTCGCAGGGGTCATGCTGTTTGTGGCCCAATCGTTTACCGGGCGGGAAATCCTGCTGCGCGGGGGCGTTTATTACATGCCGTTTTCCATGGGGGAACTCATCCTATTGTGCGCCGTGTGTTACGCCGTGCTGACGGTACTGGACGCCGTAAGGGGCCGCCGCTTGCCGGGGGAGGAACTGTGCCAGGTGACCATCACCGGCGCCCGGGGCCGGGTGACGGTGACGGCCCGGGTGGATACCGGCTGCCGGCTGTTTGACCCGCTGTCCGGCGTGCCGGTGATGGTGTGCGAAAAAAAGGCCGTTACGGCCGTGCTGCCCGATGGGTTTGAAGAGCGGGCCGAGCGGCATGTGACGTTTGCGGCGCTGTCCGGCCCCGGGCAGCTGCCGGCGTTTGCGCCCCAGAAGGTGGAAGTCAAACACCAAAAACGGCGGTGGCTGATCGACGACTGCCTGGTGGCCGTGTGCCCCGAACCGTTGGGGGACGGCGTTTTCAGCGCCTTGCTGGGGCCGTCGTTCCTCACCGGGGCGGCGGTGCGCCAAGCCGGGTAAGAAAAAGCAGAGGGAAAGGAGTGGTTTTGTATGAAACAAAAAGGATGGCGCTTTGCCGGCGTGATGTTCTGGCTGTGGGGGCTGTGGCAGCGGCTGCTGTGGCACAAAGGGGAAAACGGGGTGTACTACATAAACAGCGCCCAGGCGCTGCCCGCCCCGCTAAAAAAGGACGAAGAACAAAAGGTGATGCAGGCGATCTTGCAGGGGGACGAAACCGCCCGGGAACCGCTGATTACCCACAATCTGCGGCTGGTGGTGTACATCGCCCGCAAATTCGATTCCCCCGGGGCCAGCGTGGAGGATTTGATCTCCATTGGCACCATTGGGCTGATTAAAGCGGTGAACACCTTCCGCCCGGAAAAAAATATCAAGCTGGCCACCTATGCCTCCCGGTGCATTGAAAACGAAATCCTCATGCACCTGCGCAAAAGCGTGCAGTTGAAAAACGAAATCTCCATTGACGAAGCGCTGCACGTGGACTGGGACGGCAACGAACTATTGCTCTCTGACATCCTGGGCAGCGACAGCGACACGGTCAACGCCCGCTTGGAACACCAGGCGGAGCGGGAACTACTGCACCGGGCGGTGGGCCGCCTGCCGGAGCGGGAAAAGACCATTATGTGCCTGCGCTTTGGGCTGGGGGGCGGCAAAGAACACACCCAAAAGGAGGTGGCGGATAGTTTAGGCATTTCCCAATCGTATATTTCCCGGCTGGAAAAACGGATAGTAGAACGCCTGCGCCAGGATTTGCAGCGCGAAAACGCATAAAAAGAGCCCCGCTTTGCAAAAAAGCGGGGCTTTTCCTATGGGACATCGTTGCGCCTTTCTTTTTAGCCGTCTTTCAGGTGGCGGACATTGATCCGCAGCGGCGGCAGGTTTTCCATGTAATCGAACAGCTCTTCCCGGTCGGTGGAGAGCAGATACAGCATGCGGCAGTTGGCTTTAATAAACCGCAGGTTCATGGAATGGAAAATCATGTGTTCCAGATGATCGTAATAATTTTGGAAATTATAAATGGCAATGGGCTTATCCATGCGCCCTAACTGCTTTAAGGTCATGACTTCGAACAGCTCTTCGAACGTGCCGATGCCGCCGGGCACCACCAGAAACGCGTCGGCCAGTTCTTCCATTTTGGCTTTGCGCTCCCGCATGGTTTCGGTGTAAATCAGTTCGTCGCACTTATCAAAAATGGATTCGATGGTTTCCTCCCGGAAAAAGGACGGGATCACCCCGGTGATATGGCCCCCGGCGTTTTTCACCCCCCGGGCGGCCGCGCCCATGAGCCCGTTGCCTCCGGCCCCGAAAACCAGTTCGTGGCCGCGCTGCACCAGCATGGCGCCCAGTTTTTCCACTTCCGCTACATAACTGGGGTCAATTTTCGTACTGGCTGCCCCAAAGACACATATTTTCATACTTTTTCGTCTCCTTTCCCGTTCTTACCGGTCCCACCGTTCGCACAGATTCAAAATCTGGCTGGTAAACCGCGCCAAATCCTTGTTGGTGCCGCCCCGGTTGTGCTCGATGACGATAAGCAGCCGCTGCCCGGCCTGCAAAAGCCGGGTAAACGCCGCGGTCGCTTTGCGGTGGGCCGCCGCCTTTTTATCCAGCCGTGCCATGTTGCCGGTGTGGATACACACATTCTCCGTCAGGTCGTACACCGCGCCGATATAGGGCGCCGTGGCCGCATAGCCCAGGGTTTCCTCGATTTTGGCGGCAAAGGTTTCACATACCATGTCGTCGCCGTGATTGACATACACTTTTTCCGGCGGGGTTTCCAAATTCCCCAGCCAGTCGAGCAGCATATCCCGGTCGGCGTGGCCGCTGATGCCGTCCATCTGCTCGATGTGGGCGTTGACGCGGATAATTTCGCCGAATAGTTTGACTTCCGGCGCGCCTTCCAAAATGGCGCGCCCCAGGGACCCTTCCGCCTGGTACCCCACAAACAGGATGGTGCATTCCGGCCGCCACAAGTTGTGCTTTAAGTGGTGGCGGATCCGCCCGGCTTCGCACATGCCGCTGGCCGACAGGATCACTTTAGGGGTGGGGTCGCTGTTAATCGCCATACTCTCTTCGCTGGTGACGGCGGTGTGCAGCCCGGGAAAGCGCAGCACTTCTTCGCCCTCACTCAGCCGCCGCCGGGTTTCGTCGTCGTAATAATCCCACATGTCGCCGTTTTCCCCGGAATAAATGCGGGTGGCTTCCACCGCCAGGGGGCTGTCGACCCACACGGGGAAATCCCGGTGGTAGGGCAGCCGGTTTTGCTTTTTGATGTCATGAATGAGGTACAAAAGCTCCTGGGTGCGCCCCACGGCAAAGGAGGGGATCACCACGTTGCCGCCCCGGTCCAGGGTTTGGCCGATGATGTCCGTCAGCTGCGTGAGGTAATCCTGGCGCTTGCCGTGCAGCCGGTCGCCGTAGGTGGATTCGATCACCACCACGTCGGCCCGTTTGGGCTTTTGCGGGTTGCGGATCAGCGGCCGGTCGATGTTGCCCACGTCACCGGAAAACAGCAGCACCTTTTTTTCGCCGCCTTCGGTGACGGTGATTTCAATACTCGCCGAGCCCATCAAATGCCCGGCGTCGAGGAACCGCACCGAAACGCCCTTTTCCACCGTGATTTTTTCCCCGTACCGGCAGCCCTTAAACTTCGGCAGGGTGTTTTCCACGTCCTGCAGGGTGTAAAGCGGTTCATATCCATCATCGCCGGAGCGCTTGGCCCGGCGGTTGCGCCATTTGGCTTCGCTTTCCTGGATGTGTGCCGAATCCCGCAGCATAATGCCGCACAGCTGCACCGTGGCGCCGGTGGCATAAATGGGTCCGCGGAATCCCCCGGCGGTCAGCGCCGGCAGCCGGCCGGAATGGTCGATGTGGGCGTGGGTCAGCAGCACACAGTCAATTTCGGCGGGGGACAGGGGCAGCGGCGTGTTTTCAAAGGTATCGGCGCCCTGTTCCAGCCCGCAGTCGATCAGGATCTGCCTGCCGTTGACCGAAAGCAGCGTACACGAGCCGGTCACTTCATGGGCAGCGCCCAAAAACGTCAATTTCATGCAGGTCTCCTCCTTCGACAAATCGGTTCCCTTTGGGGGCTCCCAAAGGGACGGTTTCGTTCAGCTCTATTGTAGCACAGGGACGGTCAATATCTCAAGTAAAACTGGATGTGTTCATAAAAATTTTATCTATTTTGCCGGTTTTCCTCCGAAAAAGAATTTGACACCGCCCCGCTGTCCCGGTATGATTAAAAGGAAAGAAAAAAAGGAGCGGAGGAAAAAACCATGAATCCCCTACTTGTGCGCAGTTGTGCTTTTGGCACAGGCCATGAAAAAATCTGTGTGCCACTGATGGCCCCCGATACCCCCTCCCTGCGGCAGCAGGCCAAAGCGGCGATACATGCCGGGTGTGACCTGGTGGAATGGCGGGTGGACGCCATGAAAGACGGGCTCGCTATCGATGTGATGCGCCCGGCCCTGCGGGCGCTGCGGGAGGAAGTGGGGGAAAAACCCATTTTATTTACGTTCCGCACGAAAGAAGAGGGGGGCCTTGCGCCCGCCTCGTGGGAGGCATACGAAGCGCTGTACCGGGCCGCCGTGGAGGAACCAGACGGCGCCGATTTATTCGATTTGGAAGTAAACCGGGGCGAAGAGCGGGTGACGGCCCTGATGCAGGCAATGAAACAAAAGGGCGGGCATGTGGTCATGAGCTACCACGATTTTCATAAAACGCCGGAACAAACGGCCATCCAGGCGATTTTCCGCCGTATGGCGGAAAAAGGGGCCGATATCGGCAAAGTGGCCGTCATGCCCCAGACAAAACGCGATGTGCTGACCCTGATGCAGGCGGCCGTCTGGGCCGGCGAAACGTATAAGGATAGGCTCTTTATCGCCATTTCCATGGGGCCGCTGGGTATGCTCAGCCGCCTAGCGGGGTACCTGACCGGCTCCTGCCTTACCTTTGGCACGGCGGGGCGCTCGTCGGCCCCCGGCCAGCCCCCAGCCGGGGCGCTGCGGGCGGCGCTTTCCCTGCTGCCCGGGGAGGAAAGGGAAAGTTGACGGAGAAAATCTGGGGCATTTGCCCCGGGCAAAAAGCCCCGGGCTCTTGCCCAGGGCTGTGCCCCAGGAAAGTTTTTCGGTTTTATCGAAAAGGACTTGACTTTTGCCGTGTAATCGTCTAAAGTAGTATGTGAACAAACTTTTTAAACGCAGTTGGCATAACAGCCGCTGCCGGCGCCCGCCGGGGTACGGAAAAACACCGGCCGGGTACCAAAACATATGCGAAGGAGCGAGACGATCATGCGTTATAAAATGCTGGGCAAAACGGGCCTGAACGTTTCCGTGGCCACGGTGGGCACCTGGGCTATCGGCGGATCCGGTTGGGGCGAAGTGGACCGGGACGATTCCATCAAGGCCATCCGCGCCATGCTGGACAATGAGGTGAACATTATCGACACCGCCCCCATTTACGGGTGCGGCTATTCCGAAGAAGTGGTGGGCGACGCGATTCAGGGGTATGACCGTGAAAAGCTGATCCTGTCCACCAAGTGCGGCCTGGTGTGGGGCGACGGCGCCCCGAAAGACGGGCGGGATATTTCCGGCAAGAGCATCATGAAGGAAATCGACGAATCCCTGCGCCGGCTAAAGACCGATTACATCGATATCTATCACGTGCACAAGCCCGACTTTAAGGGCACGCCGTTTGAAGATACCATGAGCGCCATGATGAAATTAAAGGAAAGCGGCAAGATCCGCCACATCGGCCTGTCGAACTTCTCCATTGAACAGACGAAAGAATGCATGAAGTACGGCGACGTGGAAGTGATCCAGCCCCCGTTCTCCATGATCGACCAGCGGGAACGCCCCGTGCTGGAATTTGCCAAAGAAAACGGCATGGGCGTCATGACCTACGGCTCCCTGGGCGCCGGGATGCTCACCGGTACCATCCGCACCCTGCCCAACTGGGACCCCCGGGACATGCGGTTTGTGTTCTACGATTATTTCAAAGAGCCCAAATTCTCCAAGGCCCAGGAACTGTTAAAAGTCCTCGACAAAGTGGCCGAAGCCCGGCAGGTGCCGGTGGCCCAGGTCGCCGTGAACTGGATTACGGCTCATCCGCTGGTGGATACGGCCCTGATGGGTGTGCGCAATAAGCACGAAGCCGACGAAAACTGCGCGGCCACCTCTTGGGAACTGACCGCCGGCGAAATCGCCATGCTCAACGACGCCGTGGCCGAATACGAACGCGAAACCCCCAAAGAAGGGTCCCCCACGAAACGATAACCCCGAAACATTTGTCATAGAACACTCCAAAAAAAAACAGGAAGGCCGGCGCCACCACACGCCGGCCTTTCTGCTATAAAGGGAAAAAGGAAAGGAGCTTTTTTATGGACCGGTATATCCCCCCGCGGGACGTGAGCCGTGAGGCTTTCCCCGAATCGGATCAATCCTGCCCCGGCATGCAAAGTTTGCCCGCCGATTTTACTCCCCGCATGTGCCGGGCGGTTTTGCAGGTGCCCTATGCCGAAAAGGGCGGGCGCACGCTCCATCTCCATCTGATCGTGCCGGAACAAAAGGAAGGGGAAGAGGGGAGAAAATTCCCGCTCCTTCTGTTTATACAGGGCTCGGCCTGGCGGCAGCAGGATTTGGGGCTGAACCTGTGTAATTTGCCCCAAATTGCCCGGCGGGGGTTTGTCATCGCCCTCGTCGAATACCGCCCGTCGGATATCGCGCCGTTCCCCGCCCAGATTTGCGACGCCAAAACGGCGCTGCGGTTTTTGCTGCGCCACCATGAGGAATATTCGTTTGACCCGGGGAACGTGTTTGTGTGGGGGGATTCCTCCGGCGGCCACACGGCGGTGATGACGGCCCTGACGGCCCACGACCCCAGGCTGCTCGATGAAGACGGGGACACGCAGCCGCTACCGATTCGCGGGTGCATCGATTATTACGGCCCGGTGCTTATTAGCACCATGAACCATGAGCCCTCCACCCAGGACCATGTGGACGCCGACAGCCCCGAAGGGATGTTCCTCGGCGGCGTGCGGGTGGATGAGCACGAAAAGGAAGCGTTTTTGGCGAGTCCCCTTGCGTATTTACAAAAGGGGAAGGTGCCGCCCATGCTGATCGTCCACGGCAGCCGCGACCGGCTGGTGCCCTTTGGGCAGAGCTGCCTGCTCTTTGACGCGCTGCAGAAAAACGGGTGCGACGCGGCGTTTTATCAGCTGCAAGGGGCCGACCACGGCGGCGCGCCGTTTTTTTCCCCCGCGGTCTTACAAATCGTCGAAAACTTTTTGCGCGCCCATGGCGCCTGATGTTCACAGGGTGTGAATATCAAAAAAACCGCCCGGTTCCCCCAAAACGGTGAACCGCCCCAGATTGTGCAGACAGCACAAAAAGAGCCCCCTGTGCGGGAATA
>CAKNOA010000068.1 GCA_930990065.1 uncultured Clostridia bacterium
TCTGTAGTATCATTGAAAAGTATCTGTTCCTGTCTGGCATAAGGGGTATCGATCACCATATCTTCAGCTTTCTCTCCCTCCTCAAAGGCGTTCCATACAGTGTCGGGGATCCTGACGCCCAGGGTTCCGTCCCCTCTCTGATACACCTCATGTGCCACAAATGTGCCTGCCCACTCGAAGTTTCCACGGTCATCGCAGTTCTCTTTCGTGGGAACCCAGCCAAACAGAATGCGCTGCCCGTTCAGGCAGAAGGTTCTGCCCGCATAGTAAGCACGTCCATCAAAAGCATCGTCCGCAGGAGCGATCCAGGGACCATCCAGACTTTTGCTCATCCGGTACACCATCTTATTTCCGTCGCTGTATTCGGAAATAATGTGATACCACCAGTCACCGATCTGGAACAGATCCGGCATTTCATGCATGGTAAACAGGCCCGGTGCCCAGAAATCTCCCTCAAATTTCCAATTTTTCAGGTCTTTGGAGGTAAACTTTACGGTACGTCCGGTCTGCTGTTCCTTGGGTCCAGCCTTTCTGGTTCCCAAAACCAGCAGGTATTCCTGTTTTTCCTCATTCCAGATCACGAAGGGATCCCGCCAGTCATCCGGGTCATAACCCTCCTGCGGTGTAAAAGTCAGCTTGTCCTGGGTCTTGGTCCAGTTCAGCAGATCATCGCTCTCCGCATGCATCAACACCTGGGATGCCTTGCCCAGCTTTGGATAGTCCCGGTTGAATCCGGTATAAAAAATGTGATACTTTCCCTCTGCTTCAAAAACGCTTCCTGCAAAAATAAACTGATCCTGCTCCTTGTCGGTTCCCCGCGGGAGCGCTGTCCCTTTATCCTCATAGTGCACAAAATCAGAAGTCACCGCCAGATCCCAGCCAAAGGGTTCGCCAAACGGGCAGGGTCTTCTGGTATCTCTTTGGTGAAACAGATAAAACTGATCTCCTTTTCCAAAAGGCATGCAGTCGCCGAACCAGGTGTTTGGAAACTGATAGTATAACTTTGTCATAAATTTTTCCTCCTGTTTTTTCGTCCAAAAGATCAAATATAAAGATCAAATATACTTATATATATATTATATATAGTAAGATCATCTTTACAAAAAAGCCATAGATATTTCATATGAATTTTAACGGGAGAATCTATAGATTCTGCATGAAAAGCCCCGGTTTTATCCCGTTTTTTCCTTTTTCGTGCCCCACCCCTCTCCTTCTGCCGCAGATTTTTTCGCAACAGAAAAGGGCCCGCCGGTTTGTTTCCGGCGGGCCCCCTTTTTCAAAATGATGGAATGATGGAGCAGCAGATTTTGTCGATGATAATACTTCCGCTTAGTGTTTGCTGTCATCCAGCGCGCGGGCCACCACGCGGCTCTTCTTCTTTTTCTTTTCGGGCTTTACCTGTTTGCCAATATACCGGCGGCCAAACTTATAGTTTTTCATCAAATCTTCGCTGAGCTTATCCTTCATGGCGTTAAACGCTTCGTCGCTGACGTTATTCAGAATCGCCATGGTAATGCAGGAACGCGCGTCCATGTCGCCGTTGGCGTACATATCATTGAGCACCGTGCACATCCGGTCAAACGCATCGGTGCCGGCATATTTCAGGGCCAACGCTTCGCACCGGGGGGCCACCTGGTCGCGGCCGAAGGTAAAGGCGCGCACTTTGCCGTAGCGGATGCGTTCTTTGGTCATATCGTCCCGCAGGTCGGGGAAAATATTGACAAACCGGTTAAACAGGAATACCGGGTCGGCGTTCTGGGTGCCGTCTTCGTTTTTGTTGCGCTTTTTCTTCTGGTTGAGCACCGCCATGTGGCGCGGGCCCCGTACCGTATCGCAGAAATCTTCGGCAATATTCTCGGCATCGCTGTTTGTGTCCGTCTCCGGGTCGAACAGCCAGGTCGCCGCTACTTTCCATTCCCCGGGGCTGTTTTCGTCCATTTCGGCCGAACGCAGCTGGAACAGTTTTTTCTTTTCATCATACAGGACGCTGTACGCAAATTCATCACCGGTAAAAATCACACACGGACCTTTTTCGTCGGCGTATTCTTTCGCTTTGGAAAAATTCTGGGATTTGAGCGCTTCACCCAGTTTTTCGGCGATGAGATCAAGGGCGGGAAAACTCAAAAAAATCACTCCTAAAAAACAGGACCGCCCGGCATGCCGGACAGGCCGATGGTTTTCACTCTTTGCAGTTAAGCTCTATTATACACGACAAAGCCCCGTTTGTCACGAAAATTTTTCCGCTTTTCCCCTACGTTTTTGTGCCTGTTTGCCCCATTGCGAAGGGGCTGAACATGTGATATGATAATACATGAATTTTTGGCGCGGTCCCCGTGGGGGCCGCGGCTCCCTTTTTCCTTAAATAAAAAGGAAGCGCACAGAAAGGATTGATCATTCTGAGCAAGATGCAAGTGGCCGTCCTGTTTGGCGGCGTGTCTTCCGAACATGAAGTGTCCCGCGTGTCGGCCGGGTATGTCGTACGCGAGCTGGACCGCGCCTTATATACCGTACACACCGTGGGCATTACCAAAGACGGGCGCTGGCTTTACTATACCGGCGACGATAAGTCCATGGCCGACGGCAGCTGGGAGCAGGACCCGCATAACGTTCCCTGCGTACTCAGCCCGGACCGTAATACCCATGGCCTTTTGATTTTATACCCCGACCACACCGAAACCGTGCGCCTTGATGTGGTGTTCCCCGTGCTGCACGGCAAAAACGGCGAAGACGGCACCATGCAGGGGCTTTTGCAGCTGTCGGGCATCCCGTTCGTCGGATGCCGGGCCCTCTCCAGCGCCGTGTGTATGGATAAAGCCGTTACCCATTCCCTTTTGGAAGCGGCGCGCATTGAACAGGCCCACTATCTGTGGTTTTACGCCGACCTTTATCACACCCGCGCCGACGTGATCAAAAACAAAATCGCCGCGCGGCTGGACTTCCCCGTGTTTGTCAAACCGGCCAACGCCGGTTCGTCGGTGGGCATCAGCAAAGTAAATAGCATCGACGAACTGGATGCCGCCGTGGAAAAAGCGGCCAAAGAAGACGGGAAAATCGTCGTGGAAGAAGGCATTACCGGCGCTGAAGTGGAGTGCGCCGTCATGGGCAACGAAGAGCCCATCGCATCGACCGTGGGCGAAATCGGTGCTTCGGCCGAATTTTACGATTATGACGACAAATATAAAAACGGCACGTCCCGGCTGTATATCCCGGCCCGCCTGCCTGAGGAAAAAATCGAAGAAATCCGCGCCATCGCCAAACGGGCCTACCACATGCTGGGCTGCCGCGGCCTTGCAAGGGTAGATTTCTTTGTGCGGGAAAAGGACGGCCGTGTGCTGTTAAATGAAATTAACACCCTGCCCGGTTTTACCGCCATCAGCATGTACCCGAAACTGTGGGAACACGAAGGCGTGTCCGGCCAAGAGCTGCTCAACCGCCTGATCGCCTATGCGCTGGCCGTCTGATCGAAAAGGGAGGCCGCCATGCAGGAAAACTACCTGATCCACATTCTGGGCCGGCAGGAAATTGACGGCGAAAAAGATGAAATCAAGCTGGATACCGTAGGGGCGTACTGCCAGCGGGACGGGCACCAGTATATTTCATACCGGGATTATTACGACGAATCGGACCCGAAAAACTACCGCACCACGGTCCTAAAACTGGAAGGCCCGCAAAAAGCCACCCTGCTTCACGCCGGGTCGGCCACCCGGCTGATCCTGGAAGAAGGCAAGCGCCATTACTGCCAGTATGACACGGGATACGGGACCCTGACCATCGGGACCTTTGCCCAGAAAATTGAAAACAACCTGCACAGCCAGGGCGGATCGCTACGCATCCACTATACCCTGGATATGAACGCCGGTTTTCTGAGTTTTCATGAGATCTCTGTGACTATCAAACCAATGAAGTAAAAGGAGGAACCCCCCTCATGTCGTTTCTTGTCAAACAAGCTACCTCTTCCCTCCAGGGCTGCGTAAAGGCCGCCATGGAAAAAGCGATCGCGGCCGGGCAATTGCCCAACGCCGACCTGCCCGCTTTTACCCTGGAAGTACCCGCCGACCGGGCCCATGGCGACTGGGCGTGCAACGCCGCCATGGCCGGCGCCCGGACGTTCCACACGGCGCCGCGCAAAATTGCCGAAGCCATTTGCGAAAACCTGGACCTGTCCGGCACGTATTTTGACCGCTGCGAAATCGCCGGCCCCGGTTTTTTGAATTTCTTCCTCGCTCCCCAGTTCTGGGTGGACGTGCTGCGGGATATTCTGCAAAAGGGCGAATCCTATGGCCGCAGCGATTACGGCCAGGGCGAAAAAGTCATGGTCGAATTTGTGTCCGCCAACCCCACCGGCCCCATGCACATGGGCAACGCCCGGGGCGGCGCGCTGGGCGATTGCCTGGCGGCGGTGCTGGATGCCGCCGGTTACAACGTATGGCGGGAATTCCTGATTAACGACGCGGGCAACCAGATCCAGAAATTCGGCCTGTCCCTGTCGGTACGGTACCAACAGCTGTTTTTGGGCGACAATGCGCCCGAACTGCCGGAAGACAGCTACCACGGCGAAGACATTCTGGACCTGGCCAAAGCTTATGCGGACGAACATGGTGATGCCCTGATGAACGTGTCGGAAGAAGAACGCCGCAGCGCCCTGGTGGCGTTTGGCTTGCCCCGGAACATCGCAAAAATGAAACGGGATATGGCCAAATACCGCGTGGAATATGATGAGTGGTTCAGCGAAACTACGCTGCACGAAAGCGGCGCGGTTCGCAACGTGATCGACATTCTGCGGGAAAAAGGCCTGATTTACGAAAAGGACGGCGCCACCTGGTACAAGGCCTCCTCCTTCACCGAAAAATACATGAAGAAGGACAAAAAAGGCGAAATCAGCGAAGAAAACGCCCCCAAAGACGAAGTGCTCATTCGCCAGAACGGTACGCCCACCTACATGGCGGCCGATATTGCCTATCACAAAAATAAATTTGACCGGGGATTTTCCCGGTGCATTGACGTGTGGGGCGCCGACCACCACGGCCACGTGGCCCGGATGAAGGGCGCCATGGACGCCATCGGCCTGGACGGCGAAAAGCTGGACGTGGTGCTCATGCAGCTGGTCAAGCTCATGCAGAATGGTGAGGAAGTGCGCATGAGCAAGCGGACCGGCAAGGCCATCCAGCTGTCGGACCTGCTGGACGAAGTGCCCGTAGATGCCGCCCGGTTCCTGTTCAACATGAAAGATGCCGGGACCCAGATGAAATTCGATCTGGACCTGGCCGTGCAGCAGGACGCCGAAAACCCGGTGTACTACGTGCAGTACGCCCACGCCCGGATCTGCAGCATTCTGCGGGCGCTGAAAGCCGACGGTATTGAACCCCGGGAGTGCACCAACGAAGAGCTGATGCTCCTGAAAGAACCGGAAGAAGTGGAACTGATCCGGCACATGGCTTCGTATACCGACGAAATCATTGCGGCTGCCAAAGCGTACGACCCGGCCCGCATTAACCACTATGTGATCACCCTGGCTACGCTGTTCCACAAGTTCTACAATTCCTGCCGTGTCAAAGGGGTGGAAGACGGCCTGTGCGCCGCCCGGCTGACGCTGTGCGTGTGCGCCAAGACCATCATTCACAACGTGCTGACGATGTTCAAAATTTCCTGCCCCGATTCCATGTAAAAAAGGTATAAAAAAGACGGCCCCCGAAATCGGGTGCCGTCTTTTCTTTTCCATTTGAAACCCCCGGTGGCTTTGGGCTCAAAAGTCCATTGGGGGTTTTGTATGAGACATTCCATTCAGGAAATCGCTTCGTTTTTGCCTGTGGTGGATAGCCGTTCCCACCGGTTTTCGAGGGTAAATAGATACGTTTCTTCCCCCAAGGTGCGTTTCCAAGTGGTGCCCACACACCGGGTCTGTAACGTCAGGGTGGTAAAATTCCGGGACAGCATCTCGTCAAACTGGATAAACAAACAACCGGTATTCCCCTCGGTGACGGCGGTATCCGAAAAGCTGACATCCACCGAAAACCGCTCAGAAAGTTCCCGGCTTACGAACGTACGGGTTTCCTCGTCCCACAGAAAGTCGTTATCAAAGGATTCCCCCACCGAAATGCGCACATGGGAAACGTCTTCGCCGCGCTCGATCGCCCATTCCACAAAGGACGTGCAGATATCGCCGTACAGCTGCCGGATCTCCTTTTTGCCATACCGGCAGCAAAACGTATTGATGAGCAGCAGCAGCACGGCAATCCCCATGGCCGCCACCAACAGCCCGACAAACGCCCGCTTTTTTCCTTCAGTCAGCTTCATGGCCGCCGTCCTCCCGGGGTTCGGGCTCCGGTTGCGGGTCGTCTTCGTCCCAGGACTCTACCCCCATATAAATCCCGAAAGCCGCCAGCACAATGCCCGCCGCCGAACAGGCCACCGAAATTTCTTCCACCTGCATCATGGACATGGCCGCCCCGATGAAGAACAAAACAGCCCCCAACAGGAAAAAGCCCCAGGCCATGCGGTAACTCAGTGCGTATTTCATTTTCTTATCCCTCCGCAAACAGCGCCCGGCTCAGCGCCATAAAATCGTCCAAGGTCAATTGTTCGGCCCGGGCCGCCGGGGGCAGCCCGGCCTGTTCCATAGCTTTTATGACGTTTGCCTTGTCCATGGAAAGCCCCGCCGACAGGCTGTTGACCGCCGTTTTCCGCCGCTGGCCAAAGGCGGCGCGCACCACCCGGAACAGCTGCTTTTCCTCCGTTTCCGAAAGCGGCCGCTCGTAGTCGCCGGGCTGTCGGATATCCAGCCGGATCACCGCCGAATCCACATGGGGGGCCGGCATAAAACTGCCTCTGGATACCGAAAACAGCACTTTCGGTTCCGCGTAATACCGCACCGCCGCACTCACGGCGCCGCACGCCCGCTCACCCGGCCGGGCACACAGCCGCTGGGCCGCTTCCTTTTGCACCATCACCGTCAGGCTGCGAATGGGCAGCCGCTCTTCCAAAAAGCGCATGATCACCGGGGACGTAATATAGTATGGCAAATTGGCGCACACAATCACATCCCGTCCGGCAAATTCCCGCTGGAACAGCGCCGCCAGGTCCAGCTTCATCACGTCGCCCTGCACCACCGTCACGTTGGAAAAATCCCCGAGGGTTTCCCCCAGTACCGGCAAAAGGCGCTTATCCAGTTCAATGGTGACGACCTTGTCGCACCGGGCCGCCAGCTCCCGGGTGAGCACGCCGATGCCCGGCCCCACTTCCAGGGCCGCCACCCCGGACCCGGCCCCGCCCATCTCCGCCATGCGGGGGCACACGGTGGGGTTGATCAGAAAATTTTGCCCCAGGCTCTTGGAAAACCGGAATCCGTGGCGCGTGAGGATCTCTTTCACTGTTGCAATATCGGACAAATTGTTCATGAATCTTCTGGTACTCCGCTCTTTTCGATTTGTTTCATTGTACCATTGCCCCACCCAAAAGTAAAGCGTAAGCCGGCCTCTCTCCGGCGTAACTGGCCATTGCTTTTTTGTTTTCCCCATGGCATAATAGGAATTATGAAAGAGGTGACAGCTTCATGATGATATCGACCAAAGGCCGCTATGCGCTGCGGGTCATGATTGACCTGGCCCAGCATAACGACGGTTCTTTTATTTCGTTAAAAGAAATTGCAGCCCGGCAGGGTATCTCCATGAAATACCTGGAGATGATCGTGTCGCTGCTGCACAAAGGCGACGTGGTGCAAAGCCAGCGCGGCAAAGAAGGCGGTTACCGGCTCAGCCGCCCGGCCACGGCGATTTCCGTGCAGGAGATCATGCATTTGACGGAGGGCTCCCTGGCCCCGGTGCAGTGCCTGTCGGGGGAAAAGGGCCCCGCCTGCGACCGCAGCGACGCGTGCCTCACTTTGCCCATGTGGCAGCAGCTCGACGCCCTGATTGACGGGTACCTGTCGGCCGTTTCCGTACAGGACCTATTGGAAGGCCGGCTGCCCCAGTCCCCCAGCGCTTCCTAAAACAAAGCAAAAAAGGGCCCCGGTTCCCACCGTGAACTGAACCGCCCCAGATTGTGCAGACAGCACAAAAAGAGCCCCTGGTGCAGG
>CAKNOA010000069.1 GCA_930990065.1 uncultured Clostridia bacterium
GCGCCGCTTTCTCGACAGGAGCCGCTTCTTCTACGGGCGCCGCTGCCTCGACGGGGACCGCTTCCGCGACGGGGGCCGCTGCCTCGACGGGGGCCGCTGCCTCGACGGGCGCTGCTGCCTCGACGGGGACCGCTTCCGCGACGGGGACTGCTGCCTCGACGGGAACCTCTTTCTTCACCGGGGCTTTTTTCTTCGGTGCCGCTTTCTTTCTGGTGGTTGTGCTCTTGGCCGCGGGCGCCGTTTCTTTAGCCGGCGTTGCCGTTTCAGCCGTGGCCGTTTCCTGCACGGCCGGGGCCGCTTCCTTTGCCGCCTCTGCCGCTACGGCAGCCGTCACGGCGGCCACTTCCAATGCATCTGTTGTACTTTCTTTTACAGGGGCCGCTTTTTTGGCGGTGGAAGACGCCGCCTTTGTTTTGGCGGCTGTCTGTTTCTTTTTGGGTGTTGTCTTTTTCCGAGCCATACCGAACCATCCCTTCGCTTTGTTTCCGTTTCTCACAGAGCCGCCGCCCGCAAGGCCGGGGGCCCGCTCCAAATCTCCCAACCGGCACAAAACCGGTTCAGGTTATATGATAAAATAGTACCACAAACTGGGAAAAAATGCAATCATCCGCACAAATATCGACCCCTTTCGCCCCGCTAAGGCGCCCATCGGGCGGATTCCCGTTTTCATACCGGCAAAAGCCGCCAATATGCCGCAAAAAGCGGCTGTTTCCGCCCCGGCTCCCGCGCCGCCGGTTTTGCCTTGCCATAAGGGAAAAGCCCCCAAAAACAAACCCCCGCCCGGCAGCCGCAAAGGCCGCCCCGGCGGGGGAAAACTCAATCTATGGAGGAAGACGCACCGTCTTTCTGGTTCATCACCTGTACCAGCTGCAAAACCGCTTTCTTTTGTTCCGGCGTTAAAGGCATCCATGCGTCCAGCAGCTCTTTTGTGCTGCCGGTCACTTCCGTTACATTCCCTTCGGCAAAAAACTGGCCCAGGGTCATGCCAAAGCCCCGGCAAATCGCTTCCAACGTGGACAGCGACGGGACGGTTTGGCGGCGGAAGATGTTGCCAATGGTGGATTGGGACAGGCCACAAGCTCGGGAAAGCCGGTATTCCGTCCACCCGCGTTCCTGCAAAAGCGTAGATAACCGCTTGTGAATATCCAAAGCACCCGTCACCTCCTTTCTCATTCATCCAGCACTTTTTCCCGGTAGGCCCGGGGCAGGGTGCCGGTCAGGCGCTTAAATACTTTGGTAAAATAGCTCTGGTCCGCAAAACCCACCATCAGGGAAATATCCGTCAGGCGCAAATCCCGGTTGCGCAAAAGTTCTTTTGCCTTATTCACCCGCACCCTATTGAGGTACTCGTGGAACGTGACCCCCGCTTCCCGCTTAAAGACCCTGCATAGGTACGACGGGGTTAAATACACTTCCCGCGCCACGGTCGTCAGGGTGATGGGCTCGCTATAGTGTTCGCCGATATACTGGACGCACCGGTGCAAAAGGTTCGCGTGTTTCGAATCGGCATAGGTAAACAGTTCGTTCATCAGGGAGTTGAGCGCATCGGACAGCCATAAACACAGCGCATCCAGGCTTCGGAACCCCATAAGCTGCTGCAACGATTCCTGATTGAGCTGCAAGGTGCGGTCGGGGTCGGCGCCGCTGTGGATGGCCGCCCGGGACATGAGCACCCAAAGCTCATACAGCCGCGCTTTCACCCGGTCGATCTGCCCGCCGTCGGTGAACAAAATAGCCCCCAGTAGCTCGTTTAAGTATTTCTGGCTCTCTTCCCGGTTCTGGTTTTGCAAACTTTGCAGCAGGCGGCGTTCCAGCTCGAAGGGGTAGTGCCCGCTGCCTTTTTGCTGCTTTAACGTGAGGATATACGCCGTAATCTGCCCTTGGATCGCGTCGGACCGGCGGCTTTGCAGCATCCGGTTTTCCTGATACACATTGTTCATAAACCCCACCGCCATAAACAAAAGGGTCGACAGGTGGTTGACTTTTTGGGGCGGCACAAAGGGCACCGTTCCCACCGCCTGGGCGGCTTTTTGCAGGGTATCGCCGGTCAGCCGGGCGGCCTCCTCCAGTTCACAGTCGATAAAATCCTGCTTATCCACCATGATAAACGGCCCCACGGTAATTTTCGCGGCGGCGCCGTCTTCCGATAAAATGGGCGACACAAAGCACGTCAGCCCCATGGGGCAAAAGTAGATGTACTTCCCCCCAAAACGCTGGGCTTCCGTCATGCCGTACACGTGGGCGCGGATGCACCCCTCCCGCCCGCGGCCCACGGCGGCGCACAACGTGCAGGTTTCGCAGCTTTGGCCAAAATCGGCAAACACCTGCCCTTTGGGGTCCGATAGCGTGCACCCCAGGCCCGTGGATTCCGAAAAAGCTTTGGCGCACTCCCGGGCGAGGGTGCGGTCAAACGATGGTTCCTGCATGGCGTTTGCCCCCTTTTCCTTGCATTGTACCCCCGCAAGGCACCCCCCGTCAACGGCCTTTTGGAAAAAAATAGGACTGTGCAAAAAATTACCAAATTTCGCACGTTACTACAAGGCATTTTCCTTTCGGCACGGTATAGTAAGGAGGTAAGGAAACTTTCCCACAAAACATTTCTGGTAAAGGAGACAGAGCACTATGAGCATTCTGACCGACATTTCCGAAAACCTGCAAAAAGGCAAAGCCAAAGTGGTCAAACAGCTGGTACAGCAGGCCATTGACGAAAAAATCCCCGTGGACCAGATTTTGAACGAAGGGCTGCTCAGCGGCATGAGCATCATCGGCGAAAAGTTCAAAAATAACGAAGTGTTCGTGCCGGAAGTGCTGGTGGCGGCCCGGGCCATGAACATGGGCGCCGCCCTGCTAAAACCGCTGTTGGCCGAAGCCGGCGTGCAGGCCAAAGGCAAAGTGTGCATTGGCACCGTGCGGGGCGACTTGCACGACATCGGCAAAAACCTGGTGAAAATGATGATGGAAGGGAAAGGGCTGGAAGTCATCGACCTTGGCACCGACGTGGCGCCGGAAACGTATGTCCAGACGGCGCTGGAGAACGACTGCCAGATCATCTGCTGCTCCGCGCTGCTGACCACCACCATGTGCGAAATGGAAAACGTGGTGAAAAAGCTGGAAGAAGCCGGGGCCCGGAACCGCATTAAGATCATGATCGGCGGCGCCCCCGTCACCCAGACGTTCTGCGACCAGATCGGCGCCGACTGCTACACCCCCGACGCCGCCAGCGCCGCCGACGCGGCCGTGGCGTTCTGCCGCGAAACGGCGTAAAGGAGGGCTTTTGTCATGCCGCGTGATATGAAGGCCTGGCGCCAGGCTCTGCTTTCGGCCCCCTATAAAAAGCCCCTGCCCATTTTGTCGTTCCCGGCCGTCCAGCTCATGGGCATTACGGTGCGGGACCTGATCAGCAGCAGCGACCACCAGGCAAACGCCATGGCGCTCATCGCCCAGCGCACCGACGCGTCGGCCAGCGTCAGTTTTATGGACCTGTCGGTGGAAGCCGAAGCCTTCGGCGCCACCATCCGGGTCAGCGACGACGAGGTGCCCACGGTGACGGGCATGCTGGTTCACGACGAAGACGAAGCCGCCGCCCTTTCGGTCCCCCCGGTGGGGGCCGGGCGCACCGGGCTGTATGTGGAATCGATCCGCAAAGCCTGCGGCCTGATTACCGACCGGCCGGTACTGGCGGGTATGATCGGCCCGTACTCTTTGGCGGCCCGGCTGCGGGACGTGAGCGAAATCATGATGGATAGTTACGACGACCCCGATTTGGTGCACACCCTGCTGCAAAAAGCCACCGGCTTCCTCATTGCCTATGCCAACGCGTATAAGGAAGCCGGGGCTAACGGCCTGGTGATTGCCGAACCGGTGGCGGGTCTACTGTCCCCCGATCTGGCGGCGGAATTTTCGGCCCCGTATGTGAAAAAAATTGCCGACGCCGTACAGGATGATGCGTTCCTCATCATCTACCACAACTGCGGCGGCGCGGTCATCCCGCAGCTGCCCTCCATTTTGTCCACCGGCGCGGCGGCCTACCATTTCGGCAACGCCATCGATATGCGCGACGTGCTGCAAAAGGTGCCGGCGGATACCATTTGCATGGGCAATATCGACCCCGCCGGGGAATTCCGCGGCGGCACGCCGGATTCTATGCGGAAAGCTACCCTCCGCCTATTGGATGCCTGCGGCGGGTACAAAAACTTTGTGCTCTCGTCGGGGTGCGACATCCCGCCGCTCTCGAAATGGGAAAACATCGACGCGTTCTTTGCAGCCGCCCGGGACTACGCCGGCTGCCAGGCATGCTGCCAGGCATAAAGGGGGGAATTTTCTATGCTGCCTGCATCGGATAAAGAAATTTTGCGCGACCTCGCCCGCCAACAACTGGACGTGGCCCACAGCGAAAAAAATAAGGCGCGTGTGGCCCTATGGCGGCGCCACAATGCGTTACACGGTGAGCGCCCGGTCATTCACCTGGAACTGGATACCTTCGAGCAGGAAGTCATCCCGCCCCGCCTGCGGTGCGAAAGCGAGGAAGGAAGGGCCCTGGAAACGGAACTCTACCGCCAGTTTTTAAACCTCACCTTGTTTGACGACGACTGGGTGGTGCCGGATTTCTTCCCTGTGACGGTGAAAACCTGGTTCCACCCCTTCGGGCACCAAATCACCCGCACGTTTGCTTCCAATCATTCCGTAGGGCATCACTTTAATTACATCATCAGCGACTTGGAAGACGACTGGGACAAAGTGGGAAAAAGCGACTTTGGCATTGACCATGCCGGTACAAAGCAGGCACTCTCGCTGGCAGAAGATACCTTCGGCGATATTCTGCCCGTGCGTTTGACGGGCAGCGGGCTGTATGTGTGCCTGACGCAGGATATCGTCCACCTGATGGGCATGGAAGTGATGTGCTTTTCCATGTACGATTACCCCGAGCTTTTTTGTCAGATGATGGATCAGCTCGCCAGTGACTACCTGTCGTTTTTCGGCCTTTTAAAACGGGAAGGCGGGCTGCTGCCCACCACCGGCTTTGAACACGTGGGCCAGGGCACTTTGTGCTTTACGGACGAACTGCCCGGGGAGACTATCACCGGCCCGGGGGACGTGTGGGGCTTTATGGATTCCCAGGAAACCGTGAGCATTTCGCCAAAGATGTTCGCCGACTTTATCTTCCCCGCGTATCAAAAGGTAGCCAGCACCTATGGGCTGCTGTCCTACGGCTGCTGCGAACCGGTGGACCCGGTGTGGGACTGCATCGGTTCGCTCGATAACTTGCGCAAAGTGAGCATTTCCCCCTGGTGCAACGAAGACATCATGGCCGAGCGTCTGCGGGGTAGCCACACCATTTACCACCGCAAACCCAGCCCCAATTTCCTGGGGGTCAATCCCGAACTGGATGAAGACGCGTTCCGCGCCCATATCCGCAAAACCTTGCAAACCGCCCGGGGCTGCCATGTGGAAATCACCCAGCGGGACGTGTACACCATTCACCACAATGAAGACAAGGCCCGCCGGTATGTCGCCATCATCCGCGAAGAGATTGAAAAGAACTGGCAGCCGTAACGAAAGAAGGAGGGTTGCAGCATGCAACATGGCAATTTGTCCCCTTTTGAGCCCCTGCGGCTTCAGGTAGAAGAAACCGGCCGGGCGCTGTGCGGCACCTGCCACGCCGCGCTCCTTAATGTGTCGGCCATTTCCTTTGAACCGGCGTTCCGGGACGCCTGTGCCCAGAATGCCTGCGGGAATTACGGCCAGTGCTGGATGTGTCCGCCGGACGTGGGGGACATCCATGTGCTAATCGAAAAAGCCCGCTCCTACCAACAGGCCCTTATCTACCAAACCGTGGGCACCTTGGAAGACAGCTACGACTTTGAAGGCATGATGGAAGCGGCCGCCCGGCACAACGCCCTGTGCCAGACCCTTACCCCCGTCTTCCGGCAGGCGGGTTTTGCCCGTATGCTGCCCCTGGGGTCCGGCGGGTGCCGGTTGTGTGAAACCTGCGCCAAACGGCAGGGGCAGCCCTGCCGCCACCCGGAGGACGCCTTGCCGTCGCTGGAAGCGTACGGCGTCAATGTGTCAAAACTCGCCGCGGCCTGCGGTATGAAGTATGTAAACGGTGTAAATACCGTCACCTACTTTGCCGGCGTGCTGTTTGACCCGCCCACCATCTGACGCGAAAGGGGGAACAAAAGCCATGCCCACCCTGTTTCTCAACGGCGTGCCGGTTTCGGTCCCGGCGGGGCTGCGCCTGAGCGACGCGCTGCCCCCCGCGGACGCCATCCCCCTGCCCTGTGCCGGGCTGGGGCGCTGCGGCAAATGCCGGGTGGTCGCCACCGGAGCCCTCAGCCCGGTATCCGAAGCCGAAAAGGCCGCGCTCACAAGAGAGGATCTTGCAAACCATGTGCGTCTTGCCTGCTGCACCTTTTTATTGGGGGACGCCTGTGTCACCACCGAAAAAGCGGCCAGCGCCCACATCCTGCTGGGCACGGAGCCGGAAACTCCGGCTCCCCCCCGCCCGTCCTCGTCCCCCGGGTATACCCGGCTGGGGGCCGCCATCGACCTTGGCACCACTACCCTGGCCGCCCGGCTGTACGATGAAACCGGCCGCCTGCTCACCCAGGGGGGCTGCCCCAACCCGCAAAGCCACTTTGGCGCCGACGTGATCGCCCGGATCCAGGCTTCCATCGACGGCGAAGGGGAAACCCTGGCCCGTTGTGTATCGGAGGGCCTTACGGGCCTTTTATCGTCATTATGTGGGAAAGCCGGGCGGCACCTAACTGACATCGACGGGCTGGTCATCGCGGGGAATACCGCCATGCTGTACCTGCTCACGAACACCCCGCCCCATGCCCTCTCGAAATCCCCGTTCCAGGCCGGCCGCCTGTTTGATGAAACGGTCACGGCCGAAAGCCTTTCGCTGCCGGTGGCCCCGGGGGCGGGGGTCTACCTGCCCCGGTGTTTATCGGCGTTTGTGGGGGCGGATATCACCGCCGCGCTGCTGTTTGACCAAACCGCCACCGGGCACGAAAGCCGGGCGCTGATGGACATCGGCACTAACGGCGAAATGGCCCTGTGGCACAACGGCACGTTGTACGCGTGTTCCACGGCGGCGGGCCCGGCGTTCGAAGGGGCCGGGCTGTCCATGGGCATGAACGGCGAAACCGGCGCCATTGACCATATGCGGGTGGAAAACGGCCGGCTGCGCGCCCACGTGCTGGGGGAAAGCGCCCCCCGGGGGGTGTGCGGCAGCGGCGTCATCGACGCTGCCGCCTGTTTGCTTCAAACGGAGCAAATGGACGAAACCGGGCTTTTGGAAGAGGACCCCACCCTGCTCTCGCCGCCGGTGAGCCTGTCGCAAAAAGACATCCGCATGGTGCAGCTGGCCAAAAGCGCCATCTGCGCCGGGTTCCTGACGCTGCTGCAAACGGTGGGGCTGCCGCTCTGTGGCCTATCCTCCCTATCGGTGGCCGGGGGCTTTGGCAGTTACCTGCATTTGCCAAGCGCCGGGCGCATCGGGCTGTTACCGGCCAGCGTGCTGCCCCGGGTGCGGGTGATCGGCAACGCGTCGCTATATGGCGCGTCGCAGCTGTTACTGGATACCGCCCTGCGGGCAAAAGCCGCGGCGATGGTAAAAAGTGCCCACCTTGTCCCGCTGCACGCAAACCCGGTGTTTGTGTCTTTGTATGCCGAAAACATGCTGTTCCCCGAAGAAGACGGATAAATAAAAGAACCCCGCGCCTTATCCTGAACCGCCCCAGATTGTGCAGACAGCACAAAAAGAGCCCCTGGTGCAGGAATA
>CAKNOA010000070.1 GCA_930990065.1 uncultured Clostridia bacterium
CTCACGGCCTCTTGACCCCCAGTCAAGCGCGCTACCAACTGCGCCACACCCGGTCACAACAATAGCTATTATACGCTATTTAACAGAAAAAAGCAAGAGGTTTTTGAAAAAAATTTTGCCCGGGTCTGAAAAGCGAAACCGCACGAATTTTTAGGGGGCAGCGGCGCGGATTTTCGCGAAATTGCCCTTTTTCCGCCGTGTCCCTTTGCGAGGGGCGTTTTTTCTGATATAATAAATTGGACATTTTGGCGGGCATAGGCCCCGGGGGCGGCCTGCCGCGGTTTTACGAACGGAAAAGGTAGGGAGAGAAACATATGGGTGGATTTTTTGGCGTAGCATCGAAGGAAGATTGCGTATTTGATCTGTTTTTCGGGGTGGACTACCACTCCCATCTGGGCACCCGGCGGGCCGGGCTGGCGGTGTATGACGAAAAGAACGGGTTTGACAAGGCGATTCACAACATTGAAAACGCCCCGTTCCGCACGAAGTTCATGAGCGAATCCCACAGCATGCACGGTTCGCTGGGCATTGGGTGTATTTCGGACTTTGAAGCCCAGCCCATTTTGGTGCGGTCGCACCACGGCACGTTTGCCGTGACCACCGTGGGCAAAATTAACAACATGAAGGAAATCGTGGATGAGATTATCGCAAAGGGCACCCACTTTTTCGAAATGCAGAACGGCGAAGTGAACCCCACGGAACTGGTAGCCGCCATGATTAACCAGAAGGAAAACTTCATTGAGGGTATCCGCTACGCCCAGGAGCGCGTGGAAGGCTCCATCAGCATGCTGATCCTGACCCCCCGGGGGGTGTACGCCGCTAGGGACAAGCTGGGCCGCACGCCCATTGTGCTGGGGCAGAAAGACGAAGGCTACTGCGCCAGTTTTGAGAGCTTTGCGTACCTGAATTTGGGGTACCGCGACCTGCGGGAACTGGGGCCCGGGGAAATTGTGGTCATGACCCCCGACGGGGTGAAGACCCTTTCGGCGCCGGGCACGAAAAAGAAGATCTGCACATTCTTGTGGGTGTATTACGGGTACCCGTCGTCCACCTATGAAGGGGTGAACGTAGAAGCCATGCGGTACCGCTGCGGCCGGCTGCTGGCCCGCCGGGACGACGCCAAACCCGACACTGTGGCCGGTGTGCCGGATTCCGGCATTGCCCACGCCGTGGGGTACGCCAATGAATCGGGCATCCCGTTTTCCCGCCCGTTTGTCAAATACACCCCCACGTGGCCCCGCTCGTTTATGCCCACCCACCAGAGCCGCCGGAACCTGATCGCCAAAATGAAGCTGATCCCGGTGCATGAACTGATCCAGGATAAGAGCCTGTTGCTCATCGACGACTCCATTGTCCGGGGGACCCAGCTGCGGGAAACCACCGAATTTTTGTATGAAAGCGGCGCGAAAGAAGTGCACATCCGCCCGGCGTGCCCGCCGCTGCTGTTTGGGTGCAAATACCTGAACTTCTCCCGGTCCGGTTCGGAACTGGAACTGATCGCCCGGCGGGTGATCAACGAACTGGAAGGCTGTGAAGCGGACGAAGAAACCGTGCGCAGCTACGCCGACCCCGACAGCGAAAAGTACCAGAAGATGGTAAACGGGATCTGCGAAAAACTGCACTTTACGTCCCTGCGGTTCCACCGGCTGGACGATTTGGTCGAAGCCGTGGGCCTGCCCAAAGAAGATTTGTGCACCTATTGCTGGGACGGCCAGGAATAAGAAAAACGAAAAACACCGGCCCTGCTGCTAGGAAAGCGGCAGGGCCGGTGTCTGTAGGAAGGTATTTTTCCTATTCGCGAAAGCGTTAAATGGCCGTCCAGCCGCCGTCAATGGACAACAGCTGCCCGGTGGTGTAGGTGGAAGCGTCGGACGCAAAGTACAGCACCGCGCCGTCCAGTTCGCCGTCACGGCCGGGGCGCCCCATGGGGCAGCGGGCCGCGATCACTTTCAAAAAGCCTTCGTCGCCGATGACGCTGCCGGTCATTTCCGAGGGGAAGTAGGCCGGGCCGATGGCGTTGACGGTGATGCCGTATTTGGCCCATTCCACGGCCAGCTGTTTGGTCATCATTTCCAGCCCGCCTTTGGTGGTGGCATAGGCCGACAGCGGCAGTTCCATCATACCCACGGTGGAGTGGATGGAACCGGTCATGATGATCTTGCCATAGCCCCGGGCGATCATGCCTTTGGCCACTTCGCGGGAGAAGTAGTAGGGCGCAAACAGGTTCACCTTCATCATGGTGGTCCAAATTTCGTCGGACTGGTTTTCGGCTTTATCAAACAGCCCCAGGCCCGCGTTGTTGCACAGGATGTCGATTTTGCCGAAGTAGGCTTCGGTATCTTTGACGGTCTGTTTGATTTGCTCCACGTCGGATACGTCGCACTTATGGACATAGCAGCGCACGCCCAGCGCTTCGATTTCCTTTTTTACTTCCATCAGTTTTTCTTCCCGGCGGGCGACAATGGCCACATCGGCCCCGGCCCCGGCCAGCGCTTTGGCCATTTGGACCCCCAGCCCGGAGGATGCCCCGGTGACAAGGGCGACTTTGCCCGTCAGATCAAACAGATTGTTCATCGTGATGATAACTCCTTCCGTATAAAAAAATCCCAAATTCCGCTCACTTTTTGTGGGCTATGCCCTCATTGTAGCACGGGGGCGGGGGCGTGTCCAGTTGCGAAACAGGGGGATTGTCAACAAAATAACAAAAAAAGGAGGCGGCCCGCCATGAAAAAAAGAGAGCCCACCCGGGAAAAGCTGTTGCGCGCCATGGAAGCGGCCCTGGGGGAAAAACCGTACGACGCCATCACCGTGGGGGAACTGGCCGGGCGGTGCGGGATCACCCGCCAGGGGTTTTACCGGCACTTCCCCCACAAGGAAGCGCTGTGTGCGGCGCTGTCGCAGCGGTATGTATACAGCGGCCTGACACCGGGGGGCGCGTTTACATGGGACAGCCTGATCGGCCATTTTTTGCAGGAGCAGGTGCGCCACCGGGGGTTTTACATGGCCACCGCCCGGGCGGAAAACCGCCGCATGCTGTACCGCATTTTCTTTTCGTCCACCTGGCCGCTGTATGAAAATATGATCGTGTACCGCCAGGGGGCGCCGATGACCGGCGACCAGTGGTTTTTGCTGCAAAGCTACTGCCGGGGCGGCATCGATCTGCTGACCCAGTGGGTGCTGGGAGGCATGAAACGGCCGGTGGCGGAGTTGCGGGACCTATTTGCCCGGGCCATGCCGCCGGAAATCGGACACCTTTTGCGGGGGGAGCCGTTCCCGGAAAGCGTGATCCCGCCGTTTCGGGATACGCTGCCGGTGGGGGAAGACCCCGGATTTTTGCCCAATGGGGGATAACAGAAGAGGGAAACCGAAAAAGCGGCCTTCGCGTTTTTACAACGCAAAAGCCGCTCTTTTTTTACCGGTTCATGTCCTTTTGGTCGGTGCGCCCCACCAGGTAATCGATGGATACCTGGTACACATCGGCCAAACGCCGTACAATATCCAATTTGGGTTCCCGGGTCATGAGTTCGTAATTTTGGTATGTCTTTTCGGTGATGTCGCAGTAAATGGCCACTTCCCGCTGGGTGAGCCCCTTTTCCATACGGCACTGCTTTAACCGTTTTGCCAAAATGTCCGTCACGCCCGTTCCCCTGCCTTTCCTTTTCAGTATAAAAGATAAAAGGTAAAAAGGGAAGATGCCAAACACCAACAAAAGTTGGTGCTTTTTCATGTGGAGGCGGTCCCGCCAAACGGGCTGGTTACCGGCGGCAGGCCGTAATAGGACAAAAGCCCGTCGTACACCCCCAACGCGAAGGCGCCGGGCTCTTCCACCATCAGGCGGCGGTCGTGTTCATTGCTCAAAAAGCCCAGCTCCACCAGCACGGCGGGCATGGCGGTGTTGCGCAGCACATACAGCCCCGGGCGCACGAACACGCCCCGGTTTTTCAGGCCCGTTTCTTCGTGCAGCCCCGTCAGAATGCGGAACGCCAGGCAGTTGGCCCGGCTTTCCCGGCTGTAGACAAAGGCTTCGCTGCCGGACACGGCGGCATCCGCGGCGGCGTTGGCGTGCAGGCTGATGAAAAAATCCGCCCCAAAGCGTTTGGCGGCCAGCACCCGGGCCTGCAGGCTTTCCCGGTTGGTGGTGCCCAGCTGGGTGGTGGGTTCCGGACGGGATAACTCAGCGGTAAACCGGGGGTCGGCGCTGAGCAGCGCATATAGGCGGCGCCCGACGGTAAAGGTGATATCCTGTTCCCGTACGCCGCCGTATTCGGCTCCGGCGTTGGGGTTCATGGGGTTGTGGCCCTGGTCAATAAAAATTTTATAAGGCATGGGAGGTTCCTCCTTTTTCGCATGGCTGCTGTATTCTATGCACCTCGTCCCAAAAAAGCAACGAAAAACCACGTTGCACGGCGGGGCCCGCTTTGATAGGATAAAAAGCAGGAACAAATGTTCTAAAAAAGAAGGGGGAGTTTTGCCCATGCAGGAAGAAAAACAGAGCTTTGTGTTTTACACCCAGTGGGGCCAGGCCCTGCAAATGCTGCCGCCGGAAGACGCCGTGCAGCTGATGCTGGGCGTGATCGAGTACGTCGAGACCGGCCGTACGCCGGTATTGCCGCCCACGGCGGCCATGGCGTTTTCGTTTATCGGGGCCCAGCTGGAACGGGACCGGCAGAAGTTTGAAGATAAGAAGGAAAAGAACCGCCGTGCGGGGAGTAACGGGGGAAAAGCCAAGGCCCGTGCCCATCAGGAAGCCCGTAAGGAGGATGAAACCGACAGGGAGGAAAGTGCACCTGTGTCTGTAGCGCCGGTAGCGAACGCTAGCCAACATGAAAAAAAGGTAGCGAATGTAGCGAACGCTAAAAAAGAGGGAAAAATGCTAGCGAATCTAGCTGAGAATGGGAATGAGAATGTAAATGAGTATGTGTATGAGAATGGGAATGTAAATGGGAATGAGAATGTAAATGGGAATGAGAATGGGAATGGGAATGTAAATGGGAATGTAAATGGGAATGGGAATGGAAATGGGAATGGAAACGGAAATGGGGATGAAAAGGGGAAAAACCCACCGGACAAACGGTCCGGCGGGCTCCCCGCTGCCTGCGGCAGCCCCCCTATCCCACTGAAAAAAAGCCGAAGCACGTATGGGGTAATGCCGCAGGAACTACAAAAGTGGCAGCAGCAATTCCCGGCGGTGGATGTCCCCACCCAGCTTGTGCGTATAGCAAAGTGGCTGACGGAACACCCCATGGCGCGCCAAACCCGGGCGGGGACGAAAACGTTTATCGAACGATGGCTTTGTAAGGAACAGGAAAAAGGAGGCATCCAAAATGGCCAACGATATGATGCAGGAAATTTTGCGCCGGATCCCCAGGGTGGCAAATATGCCGGGCGTGCAGGCGCTATGCTCCTGTGACGGGGCAAAAGAGAGCTACGAAGAGCGCCAGTGCCGCCTGATGAACGAACTGCCGGGGCACTTGACGGATTACGACTGCCCTTTGTGCCGCAACAAGGGGTACATCTACGTGTTGAATGAAACCGGGGAACTGGTCTGCCGGAAATGCCGGTGCCTGGGGGTGCGGGAGTCCTACCGGCGGCTGCGGCAAAGCGGCCTGGCGCCCATGGAACAGGCCTACGCTCTGGAAAAATTCCGCCCGGTGGACGAACTGGCCCGGCGGATGCTGGCCCACGCCCACGCGTACGTAAAGGCCCCCCGGGGCTGGTTTTTTGCCGGGGGCCAGAGCGGTTCGGGCAAGAGCCACCTGTGCGCCGGGATAGCGCTCAAGCTCTTGCAGCAGGGCAAGGCGCTGCGGGCGGTGCTGTGGCGGGACGAAGCGGCCCGGCTCAAAGAATTGCAGTGTTCGCCGGGGTACACAAGTGAACTGGACCGGCTGCGGCATGCGCCGGTTTTGTACCTGGACGACTTTTTGAAAACCCAGGGCACCGACCGGGGTGCGCGCCGGGCCCCCACGGCGGGGGATGTGAATCTGGCGTACGAGATCCTGGAATACCGGTACATGCACCCGGAACTGCCCACGCTGATCAGCTCCGAATGGCACAGTGGGGAAATATTGTCGTTGGATGAAGCGCTGGGCGGCCGCATTTTGGAGCGGGCGCGGGACCATTTGCTCAATATCCCATCGAAAGCGGAGTATAACCGCCGGGTGTGCCCTTTGCCGGAAGAAGGGGGAAGAGAAGAGAAGAAAACACATAAGGCTCTATTTTTTATAGCGTGATAGGATTTATACTCAGGAAATAAGAGTATAAATCAGCCGGGGGAGTTGCTGTTATAACTGTTTTTTGGGGGCCCGGGTACCCGGTGCGGCCGTAAAGTTTCCCGTTCAGCGAAATGACGCTGGGAGGGAAGCCGGGGAGCGGGTACCGTCACGATTTGGCTTTTTGAAAGCGCCTCCGGGCGTTCGGTACGGCCGTAAAGTTTTCGTCCACCTTTTTCGAAAAGGTGGCGGGGAGGAGGGGCAGCGCCCCGCCTTGCCCGTCGCAACGGGCGAAATTTTTTACTTCCAAAGCGCGGGAGGGGGGAAGGCAACAGCCCGGTGGGCTGTTGCCTGATGGGGAACCCACGCATGGGGTTCCCCGTGTACAGCTGCACGAAGGGAGGAACGGTATGCGCTGAGCGGCAAAAGTTTCCTGTTTTCCCTTCGTTCCATCCGAAATCGTTTTTTCGATAATTTTTCGATAAAAGGGAAGGATGATTCATTAACGCTATAAAAAATAGAGCGTTAATGACAAAAGCAAAAGATAGCGTGCTGTGCCGGGCTTCCAGTGCGGTACCGGTTGCCAGCTGCCAAAATCAAAGGGGCAAATAGAAGGGGGGAAACCCCATACGTGGGTTTCCCCCGCCGCCACCGTCCCCTGGACGGTGTACGGCGCCCCCTTTTCACGTTTAGCGAAATGATGCGGGGAGGGAAGCCGGGGAGCTGGTGCCGTCATGACTTGGAATTTTAGCCCGCCCGCAGTGTACGAAACATTTTTGTCCCAAAGATCAGGAGGGGAAGACCGGGCGTCCGGTGGACGGCCGGGCCGTGGGGAACCCTCTTTTCACGTTTGGCGAAATGTTTCTGGGTGCGCCGCCGGGCGGCTGGGACTGTCATGAATTAACACGTGGATTCGTCGCAACGGGCAAAATTCTTTTATTTCCCAAAGCGCGGGAGGGGGGAAGGCAACAGCCCGGTGGGCTGTTGCCTGAAGGGGAACCCACGCATGGGGTTCCCCTTTTTTACGTTTGGC
>CAKNOA010000071.1 GCA_930990065.1 uncultured Clostridia bacterium
TTTTCCTACACAGGGGGCGTTTTGTCTATTGTCCGTTTTTACTGGTTCGGTCCATGACAAAAAGGAGCGCTTTTTTAAACGTTAGGCTTTTTTCGTAAAACAATCCGGGTGCATACGGCTGTAATGGAAAATCAGCTGCTGGGCCACTCCGGCATAGGGCCCAAAATCGGCGGCCGTTTGGCCGGGAAACCATGCCTCCATGGCGCGCAGCATCCATACGTCCAGCGGAAACGCTTGAAGCCGGTGGCAGCCGTACAACAGCACACATTCGGCCACTTTGGGGCCCACGCCGCGGATTTGCTGCAGCATTTGCCGGGCTTCGGGAAGGGGTAATGTTTGGCAGGCGGCGAGATCCACGTCACCCCCTGCCACACGCTGGGCGGCGTCCAGCAAATACCGGGTGCGGAACCCGGCCCGAATGGGGGTGAGGTCCTCCGGGGAACAGCCGGCCAGTTTTTCCGGAGTGGGAAAATCAAAATCGGTGCCGCCGGTTAGCGGCTCGCCCAAGGTTTCGCACAGCCGGGCGATCATGCCGCGAATGCGGGGAATGTGGTTATTTTGGGACAGAATAAACGAACACAGCGCTTCCCAGGGGTCCTGCCGCAAAATGTGGATGCCGCCGGCGTACTGCGCCGCTTCCTGCAAAACCGGGGATAGGCGGGCAAATTCCTGCAATAAAGCCGGGTAGTCAAGACCGAGGTCCAGGTAATCATACCATGTAGACCGAAACAGGGCTTCATCCCCGGAAAGAAGCAGGGCGGTTTCGGTTTGGGTGACCGTGAGCTGGTGGTGCCGGGCCACCCCCGAAAAAACGCCGGGCTGTGTTTCGGTAAAACGAAAGCACTGGCCGCAGAAAAACGTCTCGGACGGGTCAAAGGAAGAGAGAGGCAGCGTAACCATCAGCGATTTTTCTCATCCGCCTTGGCGGTCACTTGGGGATCCCGGCTGGTGATGTAGCGAATGGAACGTTCGATGGAATCTTTGGAATTACCCCAGTCGCCCCCGTTGTTGCGGTAATCAAACATACGGCAAAAATGGGTGACATCGCCGTTGACTTCCTGCAGATACCGCCGGGACAGGGTGTAGATCACTTCATTGAGGGCCGTCGCATCCTTTTTCGAAAGCTTCCCGGTGGCGCGCAGCAGCGTGCGGCAGTGGGGCAGGCAGATATACGGCTGCTGGGCGAACAGCTGCCGGAATTCTTCATCCTTTTGCCACATGGTCACCACCGTGCTGTTGAGGTGATCCATATTTTTTTCGATGTTTTCGCAGATAAAGCAGCTCTTTTCCCGTTTTTCAATAGCGGGGACCACCTTTTTGGCCGCGGATTTCGGGTCCGGTTTGGCCCCTTCAAAAATTTCTTCGTCCATTTCGTGTAACAGGCTTTCCAAAATCAGCGCCACCGAAAGCCGGCTGCCGCGCATCAGAATTTGCCGGAAGTGGTTTTCGCAAAAGCCCAGCCGGTTGGTTTCAATGCGCACATCCGGTTCCATCATGGCGGCCCCGGTGATGTAGGTGGCCATACGGTCTTCCAGCATGTCCCGCATGCGGCAAAGGGGACAGCCGTCTTTGGGTTCGAATACTTCGTGAATAGGAATGGTACAAATATCTTCCCGCATATAGAAACGCCTCCGTTCTTTTCCGGTGCTTTCATCGGAAAACTTCGATAAAAACAGTGGCTTTATTATAGCATATATCCATGGGGTCTCTCAAGGGAGAAAGTCTTTCTACATTCTGTAGAGGCAGCGTGTTTTTTTGCTTTTAAAGAATCAAGTTATCCCCCGAACTTCGGGGAGAATTTTAAAGAGAACGTATGTACCCGGAAAAAAATTGGCGGGGATATGCAGGTTTTTAACATTTTCCACAGAGTTTTCAACGGGGAAAAGATTTTTAACAGGCAGTGGAAAGCGATATAAGAAAAGAGTATGCAATACAGTGGGTATAACAAAGAAATGCCAGGAATTTCCGCGAAAACGGGGATTTTCCTCTACCTCTTTTGGGGACTTTATGATATACTAATCCTGTATACCCCGCCGATTTGACAGCAAAACCGGCGGATTGGGAAAGGATTGAATCAAAAAATGGCGGAAAACCGTGATAATCGGATAAACCGGCAAAAACCGGATGAAAAAAAGCAAAACGGAAAAAAATGGGATGATGTCATTATTGGGCGTAACGCCGTGACCGAAGCCCTGCGGGTTGGCCGCAGTATCGACAGCATTTTGATGGCCCGGGGCAACCGAACCGGCAGTTTGCAGGTGATTGCCGCCAAAGCCAGGGAAAAGGGCATTCCCGTTAAAGAGGTGGATGTCCGCAAACTTGACCACCTGTGCGGCGGGGAAAACCATCAGGGCGTGGCGGCTATGGCGGCGGTGAAAGAATACGCCCAGCTGGATGACCTGTTCCGCGCAGCGGAAGAAAAAGGCGAAGCACCGTTTTTTATTCTGTGTGATGAACTGGAAGACCCGCACAATCTGGGGGCCATTTTGCGTACGGCGGAATGTGCCGGGGCCCATGGCGTGATCGTACCGGAGAGGCGCAGCGTGGGGCTTTCGTACGCGGTGGGCAAAGCGTCGGCCGGGGCCGTGGAATATGTGCCGGTGTGCCGGGTGCCCAATATGGCCGCTTGTTTGGAAGAACTGAAAAAGCGGGGCGTGTGGATTTACGCCGCCGATATGGACGGGGAACCGTGGTGCCAGGTGGATTACACCGGGGCTGTGGGCCTGGTAATTGGCAGCGAAGGGTTCGGCGTGAGCCGTCTTGTGAAAGAAAAATCGGATTTTATCATATCCTTGCCCATGCGGGGCAAAATAAACTCACTCAATGCGTCGGTAGCCTGCGGGGTGGTGTGCTATGAAGTGGCGCGCCAGCGCGCCGGGCTGGGACGCCGGTAAATGATGGTGAGAAAGGAGTTTTGGGTTCATGGAGAACGAGAAGAAACCCGGTGTTCCGCAGGAGAAACCGGCTTCTCCGCCCCAGGAAGTGCCGGCAAGCCCGGCGCCGGCTTCCAGTGGGGAAGTCCGCTGTGAAGAAAAACCGGAACGCAAAAGCGTATGGGGACGGTTGAAAACCTGGATGGGAAGAAAGAAAACGGAAGAACCGGACGAAGGGCCGGTGGACGATATCTATTACGGGATCCATTTCCGCCCGGCCGAAGAAAGGGAGAAGGAAGCGGCGGATGAATTCGCCATGCTGTTTGACCCCACCACAGGGCCGGATGAAGAAGTGGAACAGCGCCTGTTCCGGCTGCAGCAGCAGCGCCGGGAGCGGGTGCGCGCCGCGATGGAGGAAGCCGGTGTGTCGCTGGAAGAAGTCGATGCTGCGTATGGCTATGGATTTGCAGAATCCTCAGTTTCGGCCAAAACACCCCATCAGGTAGAAGAAAAACACGAAGAACCAAAGGAAAAGCAGGAAGAAAAGGGGATAGAGTCCCCCGTAGCCTCCGCCCCCGGCCGTCCCAATCCGGATGAAGAGGAAGAAAAAATTTCCGTTTCCACCGAGGAAACCCGGAACCTGCCCGATGTGGAAGAAGAACCCCACCGGGGAGACGGCCATCGGGCGGCGGATACCCAGGAAGAGGATCTGAAAAACTTACTGCTGAGGCTGGAGCACCGCAGTGATCTGCCCCCGGCGGAAGCGGTCAACACGGAAAAGGCGGCTCCCGCCGCCGTACATACACAGGATGAAACACCGGCGCCCAGCCCGGTGGAGCCCGATGAACCCAAAAAGGAATCCGAACCCGCAATGGTACCGACAGAGGAACCGGCTGAAAAATCGGCCGAGGAACCGACAGGGGAACCGGTAACGGAACCGCAGCCGGAACCCGAAGCAAAAGCCCCATCCGAACCGGAGATGCCTACCCAGGAAGAACCGGAACCCGATGTGCGCCCCTTGCCCGCAGAGGAAAAGCCGGACGGCGTGTTAAAACCCGAAGCGGTGAAGAAAAAAGAAACCGTGATTTCCTTTGCCGATCTGCTGCAGGGGAAAGCCCGGCAGGACGAGCTCTCTTCGCTCAATGAAGAGCTGAAAAAGGCATCGAACGTATCGTTTGAAGATCTGCTGCGCCCGCAGCTGATCGATATGCCCGAAGCCAAAGAACCGGTGGCACCGGAACCCGAAACAGAAGAGCCCATGCCCGAACAGGCCCCGTCCCACGAGGAACCGGCCGGTGGGGATGAACTGTCCAGCTGGTCGCAGGAAGGGCCCCGGGACGATGAGATGAAGGCCATCCGCGAGGAACTGGCCCGGGAAGAGGAAGCCCGCGAAAAAGAGAAAAGCGGCGAAAAACCGGAAGGACAACCCCAAAAAGAACCGTCCGTTTCACCGGCCGCCCCGGCGCCCAAACGGGAAGAACCGGAGCTGATTGCAATTCCCGTGCCCCAACCGGCCCCGCCGCCCCCTCCCGCCAAACCCAAAGAGAAAAAAACGGGCCGGATGCTGCGTTCGGTAAGCGCCCTGCTCAGTTCCCATTCCGGGAAAAAGGCCGAAAAAGAAAAGGGGCCCGACCCCACCATTTACCGGGAAGCGGAACCGGTGGCGGAACCCCGCCGGATGCCGGATTTGCTGCAAGGGCTGCCGTATGCCCCCCAGGAAACGCCGGTACATCTGGTTCCGTTGGATGCACTGGATTCGGCGTTGCGGCTGGAATTGCGGGGGTATCTGAGTGAAGGCGCCGCCGCCCATAAAAAGAAGAAAAAGAAAAAAGCCAAAAACCGCAAAGTCGACCAAACCATGAAAGGCGGCTTTGCGCTGGGCGGCACGGAAGAAGAAAACAACGCCCCCGAAGAAGAACTGCCCCCCGAGGAGGTCTTCCAGGAGGAACTGGACGATTATACCGGCCCCCAGGATATTGAATCTATCCGGCATGAATTGCGGGGCGACATGCGGGAACTGCTCTTGCGCACCATGGTGACGGGGCTTTGCGCCGTGATGCTGATTGTGCTGGGCTTTTTGTGTGAATTCCACGTGTTTGGCGATATTCTGGCTCCTGGTGTGCCGCTGTACATTACCTATATGGTGGTCAATATGGTGCTGTATTTGGTGGCCCTGGTCTTTAACCTGCGCACCATTGGCAGCGGGCTGCGGGGGCTGATTCACTTGCAGGCCAATGCCGACAGCGGTCTGGCGGCGGCCTCCCTGGCCGTGTTGGCCCAGAATGTGATGCTCTGCTTCTGCTACGATCAGGCGTCGTCGGGCAGTCTGCATGTGTACGCCACCTTGGTAGTACTGGCGCTGTTCCTGAATTCCTGGGGCAAGCTTTCCATGCTGCGGCGGATTTGGAGCAACTTCCGCTTTGTGTCTTCCGTGGATGAAAAATGGGCGGTACAGCTGTTTGACCAGTACAACACCGCGCTGCGCCTTTCCAAAGGATGCGTCGTAGATGCGCCGGTGATTGCATACCAGCGCCGCACCCACTTCCTTTCGCACTTTCTGGCCCATTCCTACGAACCCGACCCGGCCGAAAGCAGTGCCCAAACTCTGGCGCCCATTGGGGTATTGGCGTCGCTGGCGCTGTGTGTCGGATGTCTCATACTCACAAAAGATGTACCGGCGGCCATTTCGGCCATGTCGGCCGGTATGTGTGTGTGCGTACCGTTTACCGCCCTGCTCAGCGTGAATTTGCCCATGAGCCGGTTGTGCCAGACGGCACGGCGGTTTGGCTCCATGTTGTGCGGATATAAGGCGGTGGACCGGTTCAGCCGGGTGAACGCCCTGATGATCGATTCCCACGACCTGTTCCCCGAAGGGGCGGTGGTTCTCAGCGGGATTCACACCTTTGGGCAGCAGCGGATTGACGAAGCGTTGCTGGATGCTACGGCGCTGGCGGCCAAAGTGGGCGGCGAACTGAACGACGTGCTCAGCGCGGTGATCCGCAACCGGCAGGAACACCTGCCCCGGGTGGAACGCCCGGTGTACGAAGATGGCCGCGGTGCGGTCGGTTGGGTAAACGGCCGGCGCATTATGGTGGGCAACCGGGATCTGCTGGCAGCGCACCACATCGACCCGCCTTCCCGGGATTTTGAAAATCAGCACAAAGCGGGCGGCCAGGAACTGCTGTACTTGGCGGTAGGCGGTGAACTGGTGGCGCTGTTCCAGCTGCAATACCGGATCGACGGCCGCCGGATCCGTCAGCTGCAAAATATGGAACTGAGCGGCATTAGCCTGATCGTGCGCACCCGTAACCCCCACATCACCCGGGAGTTTTTGTGCGCACGTGTGAAGCTGGATGAAAACAGCGTAAAAGTGCTGTCGGAAGATTTGGGCGACGTATATGACCACGCGGTGGAAGGGATGAGCGAGCAGGGCGAAGCGCTGTTTGCCACCCGGGGCCGGGTGGTGAGCCTGATGCGGCTGTTGCCCGGATGCGTGCGGTTGCGCAGCCATATTACGCTGCTGGTGGCTATGCAGAATGTCAGCGTGATTTTGGGATTTGTTTTGGTGGCACTGCTGGCGTGCTATTCGGGGATGGGACAATTGACGACCCTTTCCCTTTTGCTCTATGAAGGCTTTTGGGCTCTGGCGGCGCTCTTGGTGCCCAGGTTCCACAAACCATAAGGAAAAAAGAACGGCCGGAATCGGATTTGAACTGCACCCCATTTGTTAGACAGTATGGTATACTGGATAAGAAGTGGGGTGC
>CAKNOA010000072.1 GCA_930990065.1 uncultured Clostridia bacterium
GAGGCCGTACTTCTTACGTTCCTTCATACGAGGATCGCGGGTCAGGAAGCCAGCTTTCTTCAGATCGGCGCGCAGATTTTCGCTGTCATACTGCAGCAGTGCGCGGGCAATGCCGTGACGGATGGCGCCGGCCTGGCCGGTCACGCCGCCGCCGGCAACGCGGCAAACGATATCAAACTTTTCGTCGGTGCCGGTCAGAACCAGCGGCTGACGAACGATGAGTTTCAGGGTTTCCAAGCCGAAGTAATCGTCGATGGGACGATCATTGATCGTTACTTTGCCGGTGCCCTGGTACAGACGTACGCGGGCCACGGAGCTCTTTCTTCTGCCAGTTCCGTAAAAATAAGGTGCTTTCTCGTACATAATCTTCTGCGTCCCCTTCCCTTAAAATTCCCAGGCGGTGGGCTGCTGAGCAGCATGCGTGTGTTCGCTGCCAGCGAACAGACGAAGTCTGGTCAGTGCAGCGCGGCCGATGGTGTTGGACGGGATCATGCCCGACACAGCCAGTTCCATGGCCTTGGTGGGGTTTTCGCGCATCAGGGTATCATAGCGCACAGATTTCATGTGGCCGATATACCCGGTGTGATGATAAGCAAATTTATTCTGCAGCTTATTGCCGGTGAGTACCGCCTGCGCGCAGTTGATGATGATCACATGATCGCCGCAATCCACATGGGGGGCGAAGGTGGGCTTATTTTTTCCGCGCAGCAGATTGGCAGCTTCCACGGCCACACGGCCCAGGGGCTTGCCGGCTGCGTCAATGACATACCACTTGCGGTCTACCTGACCGGCTTTGGGCATATACGTAGACATATCGTTTACCTCCTGCATGTTCCTTCTATCGTATCCACAGCGGGCCTGTTTCCCGAAAAAAACGGAAAAACAGCGCAAGTACCCGCGAAGTTTGCCTTATGATACTACCACAATTCATGGGGGAAGTCAAGTGCAAATTTCATTTTTTTAATTTAGCTTCGTGAAACCTCCCGTTTTCTTCTGTTTTCACCGGTTTTTCTCTTGTTTTCAAAGACTTCATTTCATTTTTCCCGCTTTTCTTTGCTGCTTGCCCTGCGGTATAATAAGGCAAATATATATATAAGGAAGGTGGGGCTCTTTTGCAAGAACTCATGGGCCAAATGCGCGCCGCCATGGAACGGTACGAGATGATCCACCCGGGCGACCGGGTCGCCGTAGGGGTTTCCGGCGGAAAGGATTCTTTGGTGTTACTGGCTGCACTGGCGCAGCTGCGCACCTACTATCCGGTTCCCTTTTCCCTGGTGGCCCTGACAGCCGACCCGTGTTTTGGGGGCGAACCGGGGGACTATACCGCTATCGAAACGTTTTGCCGGGACCGGCATATCCCCTATGTGATTCGCCGCACCCGGTTGGGTACCCTGATTTTTGAAGAACGGAAAGAGAAAAATCCGTGCAGCCTGTGCGCCCGTATGCGCCGGGGCATTTTGCACGATATGGCCAAGGAACAGGGCTGCGGTGTGATTGCCCTGGGGCACCATTTCGACGATGCGGTGCAGACCTTCTTGATGAATCTTTTTTACGGCGGCCGCATTGGCTGTTTTTCGCCCAAAAGCGAATTGACCCGCAAACAGTTGTGGCTCATCCGCCCCATGGTCTTTTGCGAGGAATCCCATATTCGCCGGGTAGCCGAAAAACTTTCGTTGCCCGTTGTACCCAGCCGCTGCCCCGCCGATGGGGCCACGGCCCGGCAGGATACCGCCGAACTGCTGACCGAGCTGGAAAAAAAGTTCCCCGATCTGCGCAAAAAAGTGTTAGGGGCTATGCAGCGCAGTCACGTTGACAACTGGTAATCCCTTTTAAAAAGAAGGAGAAACCCTTATGGAACTTATTACCCGCCGTTTACGGCTAAACCCTTTGGGTCCGGCACTACTAGAAAGCACCTATGCGTATACGGCCGACCCGCAAAACACCCGGTATATGGTCTTTTATCCTGTACAAAGTCGGGACGAGTTGCTCACTTTTTTTACAGCAGGTGGATGCCGAATGGAAAAAGGGACAACCCTGTTTTTACGAATTCGCCATCTGGCGGCAGAATCGGTATATTGGGGCCGTTAGCCTGTATATGGATGAAACCGGGACCACCGGGGAACTGGGGTGGATTTTACACCCACAGTATCACGGTCATGGTTACGCAACAGAAGCCGCTCAGGCTGTCATGGCTTTTGCTATGAAAACGCGGCCTCTCGCCCGTTTTATCGCCCACTGTGACAGCGAAAACTTTCCCTCCACCCGAGTTATGGAAAAATTGGGCATGACGCGCACGGCCTGTGAAAAGGGTCGAAAAAACCGTTCATCGGAAGAAGAGCGGTGGGAATATACCTATGAATATCGGTTGTAGCCACAAAAAATCCCGATGACAAGTTGTCATCGGGATTTTTCTTTTATTTATACGGCCGGCAACAGCTTTGCACTGTGCAGTGCCCGGCGCAAAGCGAGCACCAACATGGTGGAAAGGACCGCCTTGCACGTATCCATCGGGATAAACGGAATCACCGTGGCCATCATGGCCGTACCAAAATCGACTTTGGCCACAAACATATACCACAGCGCCCCACCGGCATAGCATACAAACAGGCAAATCCACACAGCGACAAAGGTCAACACCGGTTCCGAAAGCAGCAAACCGGTCAGTACATGCTTTTTTTCTTTGCATGCTACCGGTCCCCAAAGTTCCCACAGCCACGCCGTCAGGAAAGCCATGATCGGATACGTCATCAGGAAACCGCCGGTATACCCGAGCAGCGTCCCCAACCCACTGCCAAACGAGCTAAACACCGGCAATCCGCACACACCCAGCAACAGATAAACCAGCAACGCTAAAAAGGCATATCCTTTGGGCAGCATACAGCCCGTGAGCATAACGGCCATAATGCCCATGGTAAACACAATCGGCGTTCCCGGAATGGGAAAGGAAATCTGCGAAAACACAACCGTAATCGCCACAAACATGGCAGACAGCGCCATCCATTTTGTCTTTTTCATCATAAAAACCTCCTTGTTCATGGTTTTTATTATAGGAGGTCTTTCCTCTATTGTCAACCTATTTTTAAAAATGAGGTAACAATCTACAGATAATAAAAAAACAGCCACCCGATTGGGTGACTGCTTTTGTGTTGGCGTCTTCCTATTGTTCCAGGCCGTTACCAGCCAAGTATCTTCGGCACCGACGAGCTTAACTTCTGTGTTCGGAATGGGAACAGGTGGACCCTCGTTGTCATCAACACCAACTGTGTTTGTCGCTGTATCCTTGCGACTTGTATATAATACCACAGTCGTTCCCAGAATGCAAGTGTTTTTTTCAAAAAAATTCAATTTTTTTGAAAAAGGCTCAGGCGGTATATTCCACGACTTCCAACAGGTTCCGGCATAGGGCCAAAACGCCCACCGATACAAGCAAATTCAAGACTATACAGGCGGCGCCTCCCATCCACAATGGCAAACTGGCCGCAAATAGTAACAGAGAACCCACCAAGGCCCCGGGCAGGGCCAACAATAAAATCAGCAGCATCATAATGATCATAAAGAGCCCCTGTTTGCTAAAGGACCCCATCACCCGCTGGCTTAACACATTGGCGGCTGTAAACAGCACACCATAACTAAAGAACATACCCATACAAGTCAGCACAGTGGAAACCGGCCCCCGGCAGAACAGCCCCATAATGGTAAAGAGAACGATCCCGTCAAACGCCGGCTGCAGAAAGCTGTCCATGCACGCCCACATCAACTTCGTAAAAGGCCGTTCGGGCACCAGGTAGATAGTCGGCTTGGCAATTTCCCGGCTCCAGCTTCCCGCCGCTTGGAAGAAAAATTGCATGTAAACCGAAAACACCAAACAGATAAACAACATAATGTTGGGCGAAATGGGGCCGTCATCGGAACCGACCATCATGGTAACCCCCAGCGTAACGGCACTGCCCAGTAAAATGACCAGTGTGGAAGCCCGCAAAAAGGGGATCCGGCTTTGCCGCATGGATTCCCGCCAGGATTTAAAAAAGAAGACGGAAGCTCCCTGTCCCCGATGTAGACCCACACCGCGCACACGGCTTTTCCGGGAGCTATTGACCATACCCGTACGGACATTGGCATTCATGCCCCCTTTTTTCATGGCGGCCCGGGCCTGATAGGTAATCTCGGTGGCCTGTAGCACATCTTCATAATAGTCCACATCCCGATGCATGAAAAACCACACCACCAGGGAAACCGTCACGGCCAGCAAAACCCCATATAGTGCTACCATGAGCCAGCTGCCCTGCCAGGCGGCGCACAACAGCCCGGCGCTCCACCCCGCTATTGGGTACCAAGTCAGCCAAGGAGAGCCCACCGCTTGCGCCAGCGAGTCCATATGGCCGCCATTTACATACATCAGCAACGGCACCAGGGCCACTTCCAGAACCAGCGTGGCAATCCATACGCCTTTTACAAGCTGAATCCGGCGGCGGCGCCCATTAACTAGCCCATACAGGAACATACCCAGCAATTGGGCGGCAAACAGCACCAGCGCAAAGCACAGCACCAAACCGATACAAAACGGCGTATCGACACCAAAGCCGTCCCGCAGCATAGGCATATAGCAAATTAAGAACAGCAGCACCAGCACACTGGTGGCCGCCTGTTTGATTAGCCCATAACCCAGAATTTTTTTGGGTGAAATCGGAGCCCCGAACAAAAAGCTTACATCCGCCATTTCAAAAAAAGTGGTACCGGCTTGCAAAGACGAATAAATAGTAATGGAAAAGATCAGCGTGAAAATTCCGATCAAGCCGCCCTGCAAAAAGGCAAAGGGCAGCTGTGTGCCGGTTTCCACGTCTTCCGCACTGCCGGACAGTCCCGACAGCAAAATAACCCCCAGCACAACGATATACAGCACCATTCGGGACGGATGGTGCAGCAAATCCCTGAGAAAGTTGGCCATCTTTTTCCGCAGCAAAAATCCCAGTGCGTTCATGCGTCCGTCACCTGCCCCTGCTGTTCCGTCACGTCAAAGAATACCTGTTCCAAATCTTCCCCGCTCTGTTCAATCTCCTGCCGGGTACAAACCCGCACAATCCGTCCCTGCATCATAATCAGCACTTTATCCCAAAAATCACGTACACTGTCCAGCATATGCGTACTGATTAAAATGGAAACGCCCTGCGCCCGCAATTCCTGCAACACATCTTTCAATTCCTTAATGGCATGGGGATCCAGCCCCACCAGAGGCTCGTCCAGCATCAATACCCGGGGCGAAGGCAAAAGGGCACAGCACAAACTGAGCTTTTGCTGCATGCCTTTGGAAAGCTCTTTGCCCAGTTTATCGGCTTTATCCGTCAATTCAAAACGCTCCATCAGACGGGTCGCTTTTTCCTGCCACTGGTCTACCCGGTAGGCCCGGGCTATAAATTCCAAATGTTCCGATACTGTCAAAAGCTCATATGGGGCCGGCAGTTCCGGTACATAGCCAAATAAGCGCTTGGCTTCCAGGGATTTATTGGGGAATCCATTGATCATCACAATCCCCTGGTACCGTAAAAGCCCGGCAATGCATTTGATCGCCGTACTTTTCCCGGCGCCATTGGGTCCGGCTAAGACCGCAATTTCACCGTCTCCCACCCAAAAACTGACATCATCGTTGGCTTTGACTTTCCGGTACGCTTTACTGACATGCTCCACTTGCAGCATATGTCCCACGCTCCTTTTTCATAAACTCCTACCCACATGGGGATTTCTGACCACAGTATAAAAGGAGCGTCATTCATTTGTCAATTTATTTGGTAGAAAATTTTTTGTAAAAAGGTAAAACCTAGAAATTATGGATACAAATGTCACATAAAAAACGTCTGTGAAAAAGTTTTACCCACTTTCCACCGTTTTTTCCACAAAAAAAGACCAACTGTTTTTTCAACAGTTGGTCTTAACAGCCCATTCAAAACTGAATAAAAAGGAAGCGTGGGGAGGAAAGTTACCCTTCCGTCACCCGATAAACTCGAAAATCTTCTGGACCAGACCTGCTTTATGGTCAAGCCCTCGACCTATTAGTACTGCCAAGCTGAATACATTTCTGTACTTACACACGCAGCCTATCAACCTTGTAGTCTTCAAGGGGTCTTACTTGCTTATGCAATGGGATATCTTATCTTGGAGCCGGCTTCACGCTTAGATGCTTTCAGCGTTTATCCGATCCGCACATAGTTGCCCAGCTGTGCCACTGGCATGACAACTGGTGCGCCAGAGGTGCGTCCATCCCGGTCCTCTCGTACTAAGGACAG
>CAKNOA010000073.1 GCA_930990065.1 uncultured Clostridia bacterium
GACCCAGGTGGAGAAATAACAGCGCTTGGCTCCCGGGCCTTATGGGTTCTTGCCCCGCCGCATAAGGGGAAAGAATCGGTTACCCCAAAGTGGCATGAGCGTATGGCAGGCGGGGGACGAGCTGACCGCCGTCAGCGAAGGCGGCAGCACGAAAGCGCTGGTGAAGATCCTGACCCAGGTGGAGAAATAACAGCGCTTGGCCCCCGGGCCTTATGGGTTCTTGCCCTTTATGCGGGAAAAGAACCGGATATCCCAAAACGGCCTGACGGTGTGGCAGGCCGGGGGCGAGCTGGCCGCCGTCAGCGAAGGCGGCAGCACGAAGGCACCAAAAAATCCTGACCCAGGTGGAGAAATAACAGCGCTTTCTTTTAAAAACAAAAGAAACCGGCGGACGCCCCAAAAAGGGGACCGCCGGTTTTTTATGCCCCAAAAAAGGGGTTACAGGCTATGGAGCGCCTGACGCAGGGTGCCGGCGCTTTTATGCAGCAGCGCCCGTTCGTCGGGGGTCAGCGCCAGCGTTAACGTGCGGCGCACGCCCTGGCGGCCGATAAGGCACGGCAGCCCCAGTAAATCGTCGGGCCGCAGGCCATACGCCCCGCCCGCGTGGGTGCTCAGGGTGAGCACGCTCTGCTCGTCGTCGAATACCGCGCGGATAATGCGGGAAAGCGCCATCCCCACGCCGTAGTACGTGCTGCCTTTGGCGCGGATGATCACCTGGGCCGAATCCCGCACCTGGCGGCTGATGGCTTCCAGCGCCGGGCGGTCCGGGGCGCCGGGCTGGCCGCACAGGGACAAAATAGGCCGGGTGGCTAATAGCGCCTGGGACCAGGGGACAAATTCGCTCTCCCCGTGTTCCCCCATCACATAGGCGTGCACGTTCCTCGGGTCCACCCGGAAGCTCTCGCCCAGCAGATACCGCAGCCGGGCGGAATCCAGCGTGGTGCCGCTGCCGAACACCCGCCCGGCGGCAAAGCCGCTCTCTTCCAGCACCACCCGGGTCATCAGATCCACTGGGTTAGTGGCCACCAGAAAGAGCCCGGTAAAGCCCGCTTCCACCGCCCGGCGGGTGACGGTGCGCAAAATGTCCGCGTTGCGCTGTAACAGCGACAGCCGGCTTTCCCCGGGCTTTTGGTTCACCCCGGCGCACAGCACCGCGATATCCGCCTGAGGCAGGGCGTCGTACCCCGCGGCCTGAATGGTCATGCGCCGCGGCGCAAACGGCAGCCCGTGGTTTAAGTCCATGGCTTCGCCCTGGGCCTTTTGTTCATTGAGATCCAGCAGCAGCAGTTTTCCCGCTAACCCCTGATTTAAAACGGCATAGGCACAGCTCATCCCCACCATGCCGGTGCCGATAATCGCCAGCGTGCGCTGGTCATCGCAGCATGCTTGCATCGGAAAATAGCCCCCTTTTCTGCCCCGTATGGACGGGGGCCGGGTTCCCCCGGCTTACTGGTTTTTAGTATGCGCCGTTTACCGGGGGGCTATACATGGGGGTTACAGGGTGCGCTCTTTTTGTACGTGGGCGGACAGCGCGGTGCCCGACAGAGACGGGGAGAAAACGGGCATGTCGATCACCCGCACTTCTTCGGCCCGGGGACCGTGGGACAGTTCCGCAATACAATGGCCGTCCCCCGCATAGGCGATCGAGTGCCCGATGGCGCTCCATCCGGCCCAGGGACCCCGGGGCACGCCGCCCACGTTGGAGACCCCGACAATGCCCATGTGGTAAAGCCTGGATAGTTCCCCATAGGGCGTGTGCCATTCCTGCCCATAGGGGGCGGTGCGTTTTTCCGGCGGCACGGCCCAGGCGCTGGGGGACAAAAGCAGCTGCACGCCCATGCGCCCTAGGGCGTCACCAAGGCACAAGCTCTCCTGCAAATTGTCGGCGCAGATGGTCATGCCCACCCGGCCAAACGGCGTGTCGATACACGATAGGCCCATGCCCGGGGTATACATGCCCTCCACATCGGACAGGACGTTAATTTTCCGGTGGCGCAGGCGGATGGCGCCGGTGGGGTCAAAGAGCAGGGCGGTGTTATGAATCTGTTCCCCGTCCTTTTCCGTCATACCGGCGGCAATCCACACGCCGGTTTCTCTTGCCAGAGCCGAAAAATGGCCGCTGATGTCCCCGGGCACCGGTTGGGCCAGCTCGGGAGCATGGTCGTTGGCCCAGCCGAGGTCGCCGCATTCCGGCAGTACGCAGATCTGGGCGCCCTTTGAAGCGGCCAGGCGCACGCCTTCGGCGCTGCGGGCCAGGTTTTCTTTTGCGGCATCGAAAACGACAAGGCTTTGTACCATGCCGATTTTCACAGTTTTCATGAGGGGTTGTCTCCTTTCCAGTGGGCACAGGGGTTCCCTGTGCGGTTTAGCCTTATGGTAGCATATCGAAAAAGAGAAAACAAGAAGGAAAACGCCCCCGCAGAAAAAGGGGGCAAGTAGATACCCAAAAGAGGCAGGCGGCTACCCAAAAAGAGAGCAGGCGGCCCGCAGAAGGGGCAAGCGGCCACAAAAAAGAGGGCAGGCGGCCCCGCAGAAGGGGCAGGCGGCTACCCCAAAAAGAGGGAGACGCCCCCGTGAAAAGGAGGCAGGCGGCCCGCAGAAGGGGCAGGCGGTCACGTAGAAAAGGGGCCAGGCGGCTATCGGAATTTTTCCAGGCGATAGTGCCCTTCTTCGTCCAGTTCTTTTACTCCGTTTTTATACGTATACCCGTGTTTGCGGTAAAAGTTCACCGCCGTGATGGACGCCGGGATTTCGATGCGCTTTGCATGGGTAAACAGTTCGTCCTGCTCCAGCGTTTGAAGAATCAAAGACCCGATGCCCTTGCCGTGATAGGCGGGCAGCACAAAAATACTCAGCAAAATGCTCTCGCTTGGGCTGCCCCAATACCGGGCAATGGAACCGGTGCCAACGATTTTTTGGTCGGTTTCAAACACATACATGTGGGCGCTCTTTGCCAGGGTGCGCACTTTTTCTTCGGTATAGGTAGCGGCGAGCTGCTGCATGGCGGCAAGGCCGTAGTCTTTTACATTCACTTCGAGAAAGTTGCGGATGATGAGGTTGTGGACAGGATGGGTGTCCGCATCCCGAAACCGCCGGGCGGTAACCGGCATAAAAAGACCTCCTTTTTTCATGGACTTCTTTTCCTTATGATAGCAAAAAAAGCCGGGTTTATCAAAAGGGAGTTTACGAAAAAAGCCCGCCGCCCCCAAAAAGAGGCAGCAGGCTTTTTTGATGCATGGGATGTTTCCCTTATGGGTTATTGGCCGGACTTTTCGTCCTTTTTGCGGCCGGTCACACGGTTGAGGAGCCAAATGGCGAAAATGACCACAATGGTGACAATGAACACCCCGGCCCAGCCCAGCAGCGCCTGGGGCAAAATGGCGAGGAATGCGTCGACATCAAACTTCAAAAACATGCAGACAAACTCCTTTCTTTTAACCAAACAGGCTCAAAATCAGGCCGCCGGCGATGACCGAAGCGATCTGGCCCGACACATTCACGCCCACGGCGTGCATGAGCAGGAAGTTCTGGTTGTCTTCCTTCAGGCCCATTTTGTTGACCACCCGGGCCGACATGGGGAAGGCGGAAATGCCCGAAGCACCGATCATGGGGTTGATCTTCTTCTTCAGGAACAGGTTGAAGAGCTTGGCAATGAGCACGCCGCCCACGGTATCGAACACAAAGGCCACCAGGCCCAGGCACAGGATCATGAGGGTTTCCACCGTCAAAAACGCGTCGTACTGCATTTTGGTCGCTACGGTGATGCCCAGGAACAGGGTGACCAGGTTCGCCAGCACTTTCTGGGCCGTTTCCGACAGGCTGTCCAGCACGCCGCATTCACGGATCAGGTTGCCGAACATCAAAAAACCGATCAGCGACACGCTGCGGGGCGATACCAGCCCGGCGATGATGGTGATGATGATGGGGAACAGGATCTTGGTGGTTTTGGAAACGGGCTTAGACGCATATTCCATGCGGATGCGGCGTTCCTTGCGGCTGGTGATCAGCCGGATGACCGGGGGCTGTACGATCGGCACCAGGGCCATGTAGGAGTAGGCCACCACCACGACGGCGCCGATGAACTGGGTATTGAAATAGTTGGCAACGAAAATGGACGTGGGGCCGTCGGCCGCGCCGATAATGGCGATGGAAGCGGCGTCGGGCAGTTCGAAGCCCAGCAGCGTAGCCATACACAGCGTGAAGAAAATACCGAACTGGGCCGCCGCGCCGAAGATCATCAGTTTCGGGTTCGACAGCAGCGGGGTAAAGTCGATCATGGCGCCGATGCCCACAAACAGGATCAGGGGGAACAGTTCGTTGGCGATACCGGCGTTAAACAGCACGTCGATAATGCCCGGTTCCGTCACGCCGTCATACACCTGGTCCACCGCGCCGGACAGGGGCAGGTTGACCAAAATGGCGCCAAACCCGATGGGCAGCAAGAGGGACGGTTCCATGTTCTTTTTAATGGCCAGAAAGATCAGCACGCCGCCGATCACCCACATGGCCACCTGCCGCCAGTCAAGCAACAACAGGTTTTCGTACAGGATCTCCAAAAAGATGACCTCCTCATAAAAACTGGTACGGGCAGCCGGCGGAACGCAGGCCCTTCCGCTTTATTGTGCCACCATCTGCGGGAAAAATAAAAAAAGACTTTTACAACCGGCCTCCGGGTGTAAAAGTCTCGCTTTTTCATACAAGTGCGGGCCGGGCAGGAACCGGCCGGACTGACGCAGATTGCAACGCTTTTGCCGGGGCAAAACCGCAAGCTACTCCCTTTTAGCCCCATTATAGCGAACGCCGGCGGGGTTTGTCAAGCGCAATCCTTGCCCCGGACCGGATTTTCCTTGACAAACAGGACGGAAAAGACATACAATATTACTAGGAAAAGAGCCGGATGGGCGCATGATACGGGATCATGCTCCCATCCTTTTTTTCGGGGCCAAAACAGGTTTGGCAAGATGAAAAAGGGGGCGTGTTATTCGTGAAAAAGCGCGCGTATAAAAAAGTGGCGGTGGATATTTTGTTCGAAATCGCCGGAAGTTTTTTGATTGGGTTGGCGATTTACAATTTTGCCCTGCCGGCCCGGTTCCCTATGGCGGGGTTTTCGGGGGTGGCCATGATTATTTACCAGTTTACGTCGGCGCCCATCGGGCTTGTGACCATGGCGCTGAACGTGCCGGTGGCCATTTTGTGCTTTAAGCTCATCGGCTGGCGGTTTTTGCTGCGGTCGTTTAGGTGCATGGCGATTTCGTCGTTTTTTATGGATTACATTTCGCCCCTACTTCCCCAGTATGAAGGGGAACGGCTGCTGGCGGCCATTTTGACCGGGGTGCTGGGGGGCGCCGGGTATGCGGTGATCTACACCCGCAACTCGTCCACCGGCGGGTCGGACTTTATTGTCATGGCAGCCAAAGCCGTGCGGCCCCACATGCAGCTGGGTACCATCACCTTTATCACCGATACGCTGATCGTCTTAGGCGGTGGGCTGATGTACCGGGATTTTGACGGCGTGGTGTACGGTATGATTGTGGCGTATCTGCTGTCGGTGGTGGTCGATAAGATGTTCTACGGCCTTAATGCCGGGAAGGTGGCGTGGATCGTCACCGCTCATCCGGAGGACGTGTACAAGGCGGTGGACCGGGTCAGTGCCCGGGGGGCCACGATTTTCCAGGCCCAGGGCGCCTACCAGCTGGAAGAGAAAAAAGTGGTTATGGTGGCGTGCAGCATGAAAGAGATGTTCCAGATTGTAAAAGCCGTGAAAAAGGTGGACCCGGCGGCCTTTACGGTGGTGCAGGAAGCGGCCGAAGTCCACGGCGAAGGCTTTTCGTTTACCTCGGTGGCGGAATGAGGAAAAAGTGTTTATTGGTCTAATGGCTTCAAAAAGCGGCCCTTTTGTGGGGCCGCTTTCCGTTTTAAGGAAATAGCCCGCAAAGCGGTCCGAATCGGGGACTGAAAAGGGGCGGGGGAACGAACCGGAAAACGGCGCAGAGAGTGTACCATACAAAAAAGAACCCCCGGCTTTTTATGAACTGAACCGCCCCAGATTGTGCAGACAGCACAAAAAGAGCCCCTGGTGCAGGAA
>CAKNOA010000074.1 GCA_930990065.1 uncultured Clostridia bacterium
AAGACACCGCCCTTTCACGGCGGGTTCACGAGTTCGAATCTCGTCCGGGTCACCAATTTGGACGCATAGCTCAGCTGGTTAGAGCGTTCGCCTCACACGCGAGAGGTCATGGGTTCGAGTCCCCTTGCGTCCACCAGAGCGAGTCTGGACGCTTACAGCGTTCCAGGCTCTTTTCTTTTTCTCGGACCCATGTGCCGGCAACGCACAGAAGACCGGTACAGGACAAAGCAACTCTTTGCTTTGTCCCCTTTTTTTATCTGCCGTTTTGGATGATGACAAAGGAGAGATCCCGAATGAAAAAAATTATGAAACGTGTGGCCGCCCTATTCTGCGCTGCCATGATGATGTTCAGCTTTGCTGCTTGCGCGCTGGAAGATCCGGAGGCTTCGTCGGCAGAGGAAAACAGCACCCAGGAATCGTCGGCTCCTGAATCCGAAGTCAGCGTAGAGGAAAGCGCCATGGAAGACAGCCTCAAGGGCTTGTGTGAGTACCTGGATGCGAAAGGATATCTCAGTGATTCCAGTACCGAAATGGCAGCTTCCATGATCGGCGCCAAAAGTGGGATTCGGTATTCCGTTAGCCTCAATGGCACCGATAACATTAAAATCGAACTGTACGAATTCGATTTGAATAATTTGTCAAAGGAAGCCAAGGCTGTCATTGATAGTGTGAAAAAGAATGGGACCTTTACGATCGTTGGTTTACAGGCAGAAGGCGCCATGATGAGCGACAGCGGCAAATATATGATGGTATACACCGATTCGGTGGATAACGAAGAAAATGCCCAGCGCGAAAAAAATGTAAAAGAGGCTTTTGCCGGATTTAAGAAATAAGAATGGGAAAAGGCCCACGGAATGATTCCGTGGGCCTTTTTTATTTTCAAAGTCGCTGCCATTTCGGCAGTTGAAATCCCGAAAAGGAACCTTTATAATGGTAGATATAAACGTTATAGTAGGGTACTATACGTTCTTTTGGGGAAGAAAATCCATGATTTCATAAAGAAACAGGAGTAAGCAAATGGAGAAGAAAGGAATTTACGCTCGCTTTTTTGGAAATTACGGGCTGAAATATGGCGATGAACAGCTGATTCTGGAACACAGCAGCACCAGTAAAACAGCCCAACTGCTGCAGATGCTCCTTTATTTTCATAAAACGGGGGTTCCGCGATACCGGCTTTTAGAAAACCTGGTCGGACAGGAAGAAAGAGCCAATCCGATCAATAATCTAAAAGGGGCTCTGTCCCGGCTGCGAAAATTGTTGGGTGAAACAATTTTGCCGGATATGGAATGTATTGTGGCGCAAAACGGCATATATTCCTGGACAAGCGAAATTCCGGTAACAACCGACGCAGAAGAGTTCGAGCAGCTGTTGGATGAAGCGGATCATGCGGTCCTCGATGATGACCAAGCACTGGAATTGCGGTTGCAGGCATGTGACTTATACAAAGGAGAATTGCTGCCGCAACTGATCAATTTGGAATGGGTTTCGGTGGAGAATACCCGGTTAAAAGAGCGGTATGATGAAACGGTGCGTCATGTGTGTGCCCGGCTGACCGCCAAAGGGGAAATCCGGCGGGCATTGGAAGTATATGAAAAGGCCGCTGCTGTTTATCCCTTTGAAGAGGAATGGCAGGTTGGACGGCTGGATTGCATGCTCAATTTGGGGCAGCATAAAAACGCCCTGCAGGTTTATCAGGAAGTGGTCGACTCCAATTACCGCAATTTGGGGATTAGCCCATCGGAAGATATGCAGGATTGTTTCCGCCGGATTCGGGAAGGAGCGGCTTGGGGATTTTCTTCCGTACAAGAAGTGCAGAAAAATTTGATGGAAGCCCATATTGGCGGGGCGTATTTTTGCAGCTACCCGTGTTTTGCCAGTGTGTATCAGATGGTGCGGCGGCTGATTGGGCGCAACGGCCAGTCGGCTTATCTCATTTTGTGCTCGATCTGTGACGTACATGGGATGCCGATTAAAAACGAAGAAAGGACGGTGGCCGCCGTGGAAGCGGCTATCGCCGTGATTAAAAAGAAGCTTCGAAGCAGCGATATCTTCACGCAGTACGGTGCGAACCAGTTGCTGGTTCTTCTTATTGGCACCAATATGGAAAACTGTTCGTTAGTTTTTGACCGGCTGGAAAAGGCGTTCCGTCAGGAAAAAGCGGCTTATGGTTGCAAGATGAATTTTACATTGAAATCCGTTTATGAAGAAGTAGACGAACAGCCAAAAGGTTAAATTGCAAGAATAGCGTGGAGAGGAAAACAATATGGATATGAAAAAAGTAAATATTTCGGTACCAAATTTAATATGCCTGTGTTTGGATGACAAGGGAAACGGCAATTTACAGGGAGAATTTTATCATTATTACAGCAGTGAAGGCGTCCGATTTCAAGATTCTTGGGAAATGATTCGGAAAATGGACGCCTTCTTTGATGTTCTAAATTTTCCGCAGGCGGCGACTGTATACCGCAGTTTTGAAAAGAAACCGGTATCGATTGGCGCTGTTCATCGCGATATGGAAAAGAAAATTCCCCCGGAACAATTATTATCCCATCGGGGAAAAGTGGGTACCTTTGTGGTGGTGGTACAGTTCCGGCAGAACACCAGTTGGCAGGGCCATATGTACCATGTGGAAAAGGATGAAGACTATTCTTTTGTCAGTGAATTGGAATTTATTGCCTTGTTAAAAAATGAATAACGAAGGCAAAGTGAATTAAATAAAGAAAATACAGACTTTTTTGCTGTAAATATCCTATTAGGTATCCCTGTATGCAGTATGATAGAAGTACGGAAATCAGTCTGTTTGCAAGTATGCAGCAAAGGGGCAAGAATAGATGAAATACAAAAAAAGAGATGACGGTTCTTTTGTAATCAATATTAAATACCGGCAGCATGCCTCGTGGCAAGGGACGATTTTGTGGGCGGATCAGAAAAAAACCGCCAATTTCCGTAGCGCCCTTGAAATGCTCCAGTTAATTAGCGGTGCACTGGATGGCGATATATCGGATGAACCGGTTTCGCCGGAAGAAGAAGGCGTTTGGATGGATAAAGCCTAAAAACTGACCATGGAGAAAGCGGTCACATGGAAAAGGAGAGGTATGACGGTATGAAAACAAAAAGAAAAACACACAAGGTGATTTCGTGGGTTTTGCTTTTCAGCCTGTTTGTTTCGGTATTTTCGTTTCCGGCGTTTGCACAAACAACGGAAAAAAACCATACGGTGACCTTTACAATCAATGATCGGGTGGTATTGGAAGAAACGGTAGAAGATGGGGATACGGTAGAAGATCCCACGTTGGCCGAAGACAAGTATGGGGAAGGCATTTCGGACTTCCTGTTTGATATCACCATGGAAGAAAGCGACGGAACCTGGGTGGTCACCGGTGGCTACAGCGAAGACGACGGATATTTTTATTTCTGGACCAAAAATAAAGATGGCTCCATGAATAAGGACCGGGCCTACCGGTGGAACGGCTGGAAAGATTATGATTTTACCAAACCGGTTACCAAAGATATCACCATCGAAGGCGATTTAAACCTGGTGGTACGTTCGGGCCTGTATGAAGAAAACCGCCCGAAACAGGCGCAGAGTGCGGTGCAGAATATGCCGTCTCCGCTGCTGCAAAAAATGGTATTTGGCGAACTGTACACCCTGTTGGGGAGTGCCACGGATCATCCTACCCTGCAGGGGTATGAATTTATGGGGTGGCGCCTGCTGCTCAATCAGGGGCAAGGCGACACGGGCGAAGACGAACCCGTATTTGGCAATACGTCTACGTTCCGGGTAGTGTGTGTGGATGTAAATGGCAAAGAGCTGCAGAGCTTCTATGCACCGGATGAGTATGAATTGGGGACGGAAGTCCCGGTACTGGCCCCGGATATTGACGGGTACTGGCTGGCAGACGGGGAACCCAGCTTAAAATACGTGACAGTAGGCAGCCAGACGGCGTCTGAAAACGAAGTAGTCTTTACGTATACCACCAACACGACGCTGACGGTCTATTACTATAATGATGAAGGCGACGAAATTGCAGAACCCGATGTGATCACCGATTTCCAGGAAGATGCGTTTAACCGGGTCTATGCCAAACAGATCGACGGGTACAAACTGGACCAGGATACATACGATTACGAAAAAGATGATGATTGGGAAAATGACTCCCAGTCGTTCCAGAATGTCTATGTCATCTCCCACGATCACACCGTAGTGGTCTTCTATTACCTGGAAGATCCCGGAATTATTGAAGGCGGAGAAGTGCCCGATGTAGGGGAATAAGGGCCCGAGGGAAAAAGGAGGAACGCACGCATGAAGAAAGGAATGATAGCGGGGATTCTGTCCCTGATGTTGGCTATCACAGCTTGTTTGCCGGCCTTTGCCGCAGAAACGGTGGGGAAAAATGGCCAAATCTACCAGCCCGGTGATACGGTTTTGATCGATGAAAACGCCGATGATGCAAAATTTGAAGCCGTGTGGGGCGTAAAAGTAGTATTTAAAGATTACGATGGCACCGTTCTCAGCGAGCAGGTGGTCGAAGTCGGGAAAAATGCCAAGCGTCCCCAGTCTCCCACCCGGGAGGGGTATACCTTTGTCGGTTGGAGCGGCGATTATACCAATATTCAGGCAGAAACGACCATTACGGCTGTATATCAGAAGAAGGCTTCCTCTGGTACGAACTCTTCCGGTACGTCCCAAAACGAAACTTCCGGGGGCAATCAGCAGGGCACGACAGGCACACTGCCGGTGGGCGGTGCCCAGGGAAATGGTGTGGATGCCATGAATACCCCGCGTCCGTCGACTTCGTCGGAATCGTCCGCCTCGTCCCAGGAAGAAAGCCAGCCTACGCAAAGTTCGCAGCCCGATGAGGATGAAGATATCGGGGACGATAGCACCCCGTTGGCTCCCGGTGAATCCAGCCTGAGTGAAGGCGAACAGGAAAATTCCGCCAACAGCAACAGTTGGCTGGTGATCGTTTGTGTGGTAGCCGGTGTGATTGTTGTCGGTGGCGGAGCGGCCATTGCTATTGTCGCGGCGAAAAAGAAGAAACAGGCAAAATAAAACTTTTCATTCTTAAAGTAAGAAAAACGAGCATCCGGTTTTTAGATCGGATGCTCGTTTTTTACTGCTCTTTAACTACAGAACCGGTGGTTTCCAATGGTCAAAATAACCGGACGGCTGAAAATCCACTGGCTGGTAGCCGTTTTGGGGTTATAATAGTACAAAGCCCCGCCGGACGGATCGCTGCCGCTGATGGCCTCCCGGGCGGCTTTATACGCCGAATCGGCTACAGGCTGGTCGATCTGACCGTCTACCATGCACGTAAACGCATTTTTTTGATAGACCACCCCGGATAACGTGTTGGGAAAGCTGGGATGTTCAATGCGGTTTAAAATGACGGCCCCCACGGCCACCTGGCCGGAATAGGGTTCGCCGCGGGCTTCCGCCGAAATAACCCGGGCCAGCAAGTTTACTTCCGCCTGGCTGTATCCGCCATACCCACCCGAGGAAGACGAGGAAGAGGACGAAGACGACGATATGCCAATGGCAGCCAGCGTTTTGGGCCCGGCAATACCATCGGGCGTCAACCCGTTTCGCTTTTGAAATAGGATGACGGCCTGCCGCGTCTTTTCCCCGTAAATACCGTCGACGTTCCCGGTATAGTAGCCCCATTCTTTCAGCCGGGTTTGAATTTTCGTTACTTCGGTGCCTTTTGAACCCAATTTGGAAAGGGTTTCGACGGCCTCCTCGGCGTTTTTAGGAAAGAAAACCGATTGTTGGGAGGAAGATGCGACCATGAGCACCAGCGCCGCATAGAGAAGCAGCAAGACGCTGCAGCGCCATAGTGTCTTCCCCCAAGCGTGAAGAGTTGCAGGATCTTTTTTCATAAGCGTATCTCCTTTGCCTGTAGTCTGTGTCATGGGGCAGGGAATATCCCGCCAAAAAGCAGGAAAAAGCAGGAAAAGAAAAAACAAAAAGAAATTTGGAAAAAGGTGTTGACAAAGGGTGCGTGGTTTGTTATAATAGCAAAGCTGTCTGACGAGAGCGGCTGAGCCGAGAGGCCGG
>CAKNOA010000075.1 GCA_930990065.1 uncultured Clostridia bacterium
TTTCCTACACAGGGGGCGTTTTGTCTATTGTCCGTTTTTACTGGTTCGGTCCAAAGTACCCTCGGGGCTTTTCTTTTTTCTTACAGCGAGCGTTTACCCTCCGCGCTTCTTTTTCAAAAGCCGTATCCACTTTTTTCAATTCGATAATCAAACAGGCCCACTCACATGGAAGCGGCCTGCCAATATTATGATGTCACGACCCATTTTTTGCGTTAATGGACCCAGTTTGCCCGTTTATAATAAAAGAAGAATACAAGCGAGCTGAGTCCCCATGTCAACGGATAGACTACATAGACCATTTGGATGGCATGGGTTAACGGGATGCTGACGGCAAGAAAGGCCACCCGGATTACGCACCAAAAAGCCATCATGATCACCATAGGGACCACCGCTTTGCCGGCTCCCCGGAGTACGGCCGCAACGGAATGGGAGAAGGCGAGCAGAAAATAAAATAGCGCAGCGGTCCTGGCTTTTTCCACCCCAAAATAGATGACGTCTGGTGTGGAATCAAAAGCAGCAATGAGCTGGGGGGCCAGCAGGAATACGCCAACCCCAATCAGTTCAGCCAAAATGACCGTTGTCAGAATGCCGAACCGTGCCCCTTTTTTCGTCCGTTCTTCCTGCCTGGCGCCGAGGTTCTGCCCCACAAAGGTGGTCATGGCCATGGTAAAGCTGTTGATCGGTAAAAAGGCAAAGCCTTCGATTTTGCTGTAAGCCCCATAACCCGCCATCGCCATTTCGCCAAAAGCATTGATGTACGATTGCACAACCACATTGGCAAAGGCGATGATCGAGTTTTGCACCCCGGAGGGAAGCCCAATGCGGATGATTTGTTTGAGCATTTTGACATCAAAGCGGATGTCCGCAATAGAAAGCCGGTAGCTTTCATGGGTGCGTAACAGCTGAATCAAACACAAAATGGCGCTGAATACCTGGGAAATCACGGTGGCCAGCGCCGCGCCGCCGACGCCTGTGTGGAAGTTTTCGATAAAGACGATATCCAGTACCAGATTGATCACCGAGGAAATCATGAGATAATATAAGGGATGGCGGCTGTCTCCCACCGCCTGCAAAATCCCCACAAAGATGTTGTACATAACAAAACCGAGGGAACCGTAAAAGTAAACCTGTAAGTACGTAACCGATTCCGGCATAACGCTTTCGGGTGTTCCCATCCATAGCAGGATCTGTGGGGACAATAAAATGCCCGCGACCGTCATGACCACCCCGGCCACAAGGCCAAAGGCCACGGTCGTATGGACGGCACAGTGAATGCCGTCTTCATCTTCGGCCCCGAAGTACCGGGATACCACAACGCCGGCACCGGCGGAAATACCGCTAAAAAAGCCAATCAGCATAAAAATTAGGCTGCCCGATGAACTGACGGCCGCTAGCGCCGTGCTTCCCAGAAAATTACCCACAATCAGGGAATCCACCGTATTGTACAGTTGTTGAAACAAATTCCCCAGCAGAAGCGGCAGAGCAAAGGAAACCATCCGTTTCGAAATGGAACCGCTTGTCATGGGGGCGAATATTTTTGCCATAGAATCTCTCCCTATTCGATTCGAGTATACTGCATCACTCAAAAAATGCTATAATACTATTATATTCTTCTTTGATAATTTCAACAAGTCCATGCCTTGTTTTTCGTCAAAGTGGAAGGGAATGAAAAAGAAAGTCGGCTATACCCATAATTTTTCGGCTCGAATAGGCGCTTGCTATGCCATTTTTTAGGGGAAAACTGGGCGGCGCTATTCCCTGAGGGGGGTGCCGCGTGGTTGATTGCCATGATAGAATAATAAAAATATTTTTTCACAGGAGGTGAGCCTTTGCTGCGGCAGATCCAATATTTTCAGTCCGTTGTGCGCCATAACAGCTTTTCCGAGGCGGCGGAAGAATGCCATATCTCCCAATCCGCCATGTCCCAGCAGATCAAGGCGCTGGAAAATGAGCTGGGGTTCTCGCTGTTGGAGCGGCACAACCGTAAATTTGTGCTGACGCCCGCAGGTGAGCACTTTTATAAAAAGAGCCTGGTGCTGCTGGCCGATTACGAACAGCTGTGCCGGGAATCGGCCCAAATTGCCCGGGGAGAGAAAGCGGTGCTGAAAATCGGCTATTTGCGCAGCTACACCAGCCCGGAATTCCGCCAGGCGCTGGAGGAGTTTTCGGCCCAATATCCGGGGATAGCCGTCCAGCTTTTGTATGGCAACCATGAAGAACTATTTACATTATTGCGCACCGGCGGTGCGGATCTGGTGCTGAACGACCAGCGCCGGGCCTTCTCCGACGAGTATGTCAACCTGATTCTGACCACCAGCCCGCTGTATATCGAGCTGTCCGCCCGAAATCCCGTGGCCGCACTCCCATCGGTCACGGTACAGGAGTTGAAAAACCTGCCCTGTATTCTGGTGTCCTCTAAAGAACAGCAAGTTATCGAAAAAGAATTTTACCAGACTATCATCGGCATACAGGGAGAAATCCTCTATGCCGAAAATGTAGAGGAAGCCCGTATGATGGCCATCAGCGGACAGGGCTTTTTGCCGGTGGAAGGCAGCAGCCAGGCCGTGACGTTTTCTTCTTCCCTTCGCCGCGTCCTTCTTTGCCGTGGGAAAGAACAGATTTCCCGCCACTATTGCCTATTTTGGAAAAAGGATAATCCCGGCTTCTATGTGGAGAAATTTGCCGGTATTCTGCAAAGTAAATGGAAGTGACCAACCGTTTTACCGGTAAGGCTGCCCCAGATGTGCGGGGGCAGCCTTTTTCATATAAGAGAAACTTATTAAATGAGACCAAAATTCAAATTGATTGCGCCGGTAGGAATTTTATAATAAACATAGGCCGTATGTCCGGAACCGGCACGTGAAGAAGGCCGTGTCTCGTAGCACCGGTCTAATAAACGGGAAAGCAGCGATAGGGAGGAATGTACCATGGAAAAAATCGAAAAGAACTTTGGGTTCGGTTGTATGCGCTTGCCCATGAAAGACGGCGAAGTCGATACAAAAGAGACCTGCCTTATGGTGGATGCATTTTTGGAGAACGGATTTACCTATTTTGATACGGCGCACGGGTATCTGAACGGAAAAAGCGAAGGCGCTTTGAAAACCTGTCTGACCAGCCGCTATCCCCGTGACCGTTATATCCTAACGGATAAACTCACGAACTTTTTCTTTAAAAAGCAGGAGGATATCCGCCCGCTGTTTCAAAGCCAGCTGGACGCCTGCGGTGTGGATTATTTTGATTTTTATCTTATGCACGCCCAGGGAGCGGATAACTTTGCCTATTTCAAAAAGTGCCGTGCCTATGAAACGGCTTTGGAGCTGAAAGCGGAGGGGAAAATCCGGCACTTCGGCATCTCTTTTCATGACCGGGCAGAGGTGCTGGAGCAAATTTTGACCGAATATCCCCAAGTGGAAGTGGTGCAGATTCAGTTTAACTACCTGGATTATGAAGACCCCGCCGTGGAGAGCCGCCAATGCTATGAAGTCTGCCGCCAGCACGGCAAGCCGGTCATTGTGATGGAACCGGTAAAAGGCGGCCATCTGGCCAATCTGCCGGAAAAGGCACAGGCGGTACTGGACGAACTGGGCGGAGGTTCCGCTGCCAGCTGTGCCATCCGCTTCGCGGCGGGGTTTGAAGGCATGATGATGGTGCTTTCCGGCACGAGCAGCCTTGAGCAGATGGAGGAAAACATCGGCTTTATGAAGGACTTCCGTCCGCTGGATCAACGGGAACTGGCAGCCATTGATAAAGTACGGGAAATCTACCATGCTATGAATCTGATCCCCTGTAGCGCCTGCCATTACTGTGTAGCCGGATGCCCCAAGCACATTGCCATTCCCGATCTGCTGGCCGTAATGAATACGAAACAGATTCACCACGGCTGGAACGCCGATTACTATTACAATGTGGTCCATACCGGTGGGGGAAAGGGCAAGGCGTCCGACTGTATCCAGTGCGGCAAATGTGAAAAAGCCTGTCCCCAGCATCTGCCCATCCGCAAACTGCTGGTAGATGTGGCGAAAGAATTTGAAAAGTGAGAGGGTATCGATATGGCAAAATTGGTTGTATTTTACTCACGGGCCGGTGAAAATTATTTTGGCGGCCAATACCGCAGCGTCACGGCGGGGAACACGGAAAAGGTAGCCAAGATGATCGCAGAAACTGTGAAAGGAAACCTGTTTAAAATCGAGCAAAAGGTGCCGTATTCCTCACATTACAAGCGCTGCACCGAACAGGCATTGGCCGATAAAAAGGCCAATATCCGGCCGGAACTGGTGAAACTCCCGGATAACCTGGGTGGCTATGATGAAATTTATCTGGGCTACCCCAACTATTGGGGCGATCTGCCCATGGCGGTTTACACCTTTTTGGAGGCTTTCGACTGGACGGGCAAAACCATTTACCCCTTCTGTACCCATGAGGGCAGCGGCCTGAGCGGGACGGAAGGGGAAATTGCGGTAACCTGCCAAGGCGCCGATGTCAAAAAAGGGCTGGCCATCCACGGTTCCTGTGCCGGCCAAAGCAGCCAAGCTGTTTTACAATGGCTCAAACAAAATGAAAAGGACGGGCTATAATCGATGAATCAAAAAGTAATGATTTTAACCGGCGCCGGTCAGATCGGGATGGCTATTGCCCGCCGGATGGGGTATGGCATGAAACTTGTTATCGGTGATAAAAAGCCGGAAAATGCCAAAGCCATCGCAAAAATTATGAAGGATGCCGGGTTTGATGCGGTGCCGGTGGAAATGGATCTCTCCAGCCGGCCGTCGATTCAAAACCTCATTGCCAAGGCACAGACATACGGCGATATTACCATGCTGGTGAACGCCGCCGGTGTCTCCCCCAGCCAGGCGCCCATCGAGGCCATTTTGAAGGTGGATCTGTACGGTACGGCCGTATTGCTGGAGGAAGTGGGCAAAGTCATCGCCCCCGGCGGCGTGGGTGTGACCATTTCCAGCCAGTCCGGCCACCGGATGAAGCAGCTCACCCCAGAGGAAGACGAACAACTGGCGTGCACGCCCACCGAAAAATTGCTGGCCTTGCCTTTGCTCCAGCCTGAGAACATCCGTGACACCCTGCATGCGTACCAGCTCGCAAAACGCTGTAACGAAAAGCGCGTGATGGCCGAGTCCGTCAAGTGGGGCCAAAGAGGGGCGCGGATCAACTCCATCTCGCCCGGCATTATTGTCACGCCGCTGGCAATCGACGAGTTTAACGGTCCCCGCGGGGATTTTTACAAAAACATGTTTGCGAAATGCCCGGCCGGCCGGCCCGGCACAGCGGACGAAGTGGCCAATGTCGCCGAACTTCTGTTGAGTGAAAAAGGGGCTTTTATCACCGGGTCCGATTTCCTCATCGACGGCGGCGCTACCGCCTCTTATTTTTACGGACCACTGAAACCTCAATGACCTTCTGTTTTGCCTGAAGAAACGGCCGCCCACGGATTCTCTCTGCCGTGGGCGGCCGTTTCTTCGTACGCTGTATTCACAAACCACCTCTTTGCCATAAAAATGCATCGGCTTCTGTTAAAGAAGGCCCAGTCTATGGTATAATAAAAAAACATTTCCAAAATTGTGGCTATGAAGAAAGGAACCTACCACATGTTAAACAGTAACGGATTTAATGTATGGGCGGAGAGTTATGACAAAAGCGTGCGCGTATCCGATGAAAGTGATACATACCCTTTTGCCGGCTATACGGCCATTTTGCAGGAAATCTGTCACCGGGTACAATCTTGCGCAGGAAAAACAGTGCTGGATATCGGGTTTGGTACAGCGACGCTTACTTCGAAACTCTATGACCAAGGGTACCAGATCTATGGGCAGGATTTTTCCGGTGAAATGATCAAACAGGCTCAAAAGAAAATGCCGCAGGCCAGGCTGAACTGCCCCAGATTGTGCGGACAGCACAAAAAGAACCCCTGTGCAGGAATAT
>CAKNOA010000076.1 GCA_930990065.1 uncultured Clostridia bacterium
CGACCTCTAGCGTGACAGGCTAGCGTTCTAACCAACTGAACTACCGGGCCATTTTCCCTGCCGCCGGGAACCGGCGACTTGTTTACTTTACCACATTCGCCACAAAATGTCAAGTATTTCTTTTTTCCTACAAAAAAGAAAACCTGGCGGCAAAACCGCCAGGTCCCTTTTTCCCTTACACATTCAAAAAGGCACAGGTGCACACTTCGCCTGTCTCTCCATCCACCGCAACATAATCCGTATAATGCACCAAAATGGTTTGTCCGGTTTTGTTGCTATGTCCATCTTTTGCTTCTTCCGTTTTGTCGTACTGTACGGTAAACAGCCATATTGGTTTTAGCAGGAGCTTTTCTTCATGCTCATCTTCATAAAAAACACCGTACATCAACTGCCCGTCGGCGACCCGCAGGTCATTGGTACCTGCTTGGTCAGCATATTCCGCATCTAACGCACTCAGCGCGGTTTCCCCACTGACAATTTGGACTTCATCTGTTTTTTCCCCTATCGTTAAAAAGCTAACTCCCTTCATATAAAGGATACCTTTCTGGGTGACTTTGGCTTCTAGCAAAGTCTGTAACTGCCCCTGAAGCTCTTGCGATAATCCATCTATTTTTTTCCACGACACATCGACTACTGGGATACCATCGATCAGCTGCCGGAAGGAAAGGCCATAAATTTCATCGTCCTTTGTAAATGTGAGTTCCTCCCCAAAGGTTTCTTTGCGGTCCTCGGCAGCGGCCTCTAATGCATCCAACGTATAGCTGTAACAGGTGGCCGGGGCCAAGGTAATCTCCCACTGGGCAAATTGCTCGATGATGGCATCCTGCACCTCTTGCCGGGTGGCAAAGGACAAATCTTCATCCGGACAAAGGGCATAACTGACAAATTCGCCTTCCTCAATCCGTTCATATGCACGGTCACACCAAATGGAAACCCCTCCATATGCATCGGTTAAAAAATCATCCTGTTTCATTATTTCGTAGGTAAATGTACCCGTCTCTTCGCCACCAAATGGGTTTCCAAATGCATTGCCCTGGTCATATAAATTTAAATATACCCGGTGGCCAGCTTCATCTGGTTCACTGTACGAAATAATCCCCATCGCATCCGCATTTGTTTCCGCTGCTGGCCCCCCCAATAAGTCTTTATACAGCTGAGAATCCTGCAAGCGCATACGTTCGGCTACATACACGGCTACCATTTGGGGTACATCCTGGGAAAAGGTAAAATCCACGTCCAGCTGCGTCTGCCGTTCCGGTTTGATGGGTTGATTCGCGTCGCCGCACCCCGGCAGCAGCAGGCAGCTTACTGCCGCGACCAGTGCCGCTATTCTCTTGATCCCGTGCTGTTTCATCCCGTCCTTCCTCCTTTTTCCATAGGCTGGCTGTTTCTTTTCGTTCGGTCACACCGTAGGAACTTCGGCCTCCTCCCCGGCTGCCGGATGTTCCGTCAACACCCCACGGTCCATTTCGCATACCGTATCGCATAGCGCTTCGATATCCTCCACATAATGGGACGAAAGCACAATGGTCGTCCCCTGGTCCCGCAAATCCCGCAGCACCTGCCGGATCTCCAGCACCCCGTGTTTATCCAGCCCGTTCATCGGTTCATCCAGTATTAAAAGCGGCGGGTTTTCCATAATCGCCTGCGCGATGCCCAGCCGATGCCGCATACCTAAAGAATATTTGCTCACATGCTTTTTATCGTCCGGGTTTAGCCCCACCAGCTGGATGACCTCCCGAATTCGTTCCCGGGTGATATTTCCCCGGATGCCCGCCAACAGCTGCAGGTTTTTCATCCCGTTCATACTGCCGATAAACCCGGGGTCCTCGATAATCACGCCGATCTGCTGGGGCGCCGCCGGTTTTACCTTGCGGCCATCCACATAAATGTCCCCTTCGGTCAATTCCATAAACCCGCAGATGCACTTAAACAGTACGGTTTTCCCCGAGCCATTGCGCCCGATCACCCCGTGGATCTTCCCTTTTTCGAACGACACGTTCACGTGATCCAGCGCTACGGTATCCGAAAAACGCTTTACGGCGTTTTTTACTTCGATCATCTTGTCCGCCATGGTCACAGCCCTCCTTTTTGCATGGTCATATCCTTTTTACACACGGTGATCACCGACCCCGCTGCCAACACCACAATGGCGATCAGCAGCACGCACAGCCCTTCCATTTCCGTGGGGCGCGGTCCGCCCGACAAAAAGGCCGGGCAAATCCATGTTAAAGGCGAAATCCAGTAAATTCCTTCTCCAAAAAAGATGGAACCGACATAAAACACAAAGTACGACAGAAAAATGAACACACCGCCCACGGCTACGCCCAAACTGCGGCCGCTGATCACATTGAAAAACAGAGCTACCATCCCCACAAAACAGGGCACCAGCCACAGGAAAAGGGCCCCTATCAATCCATACATAGGCCCGCTGTATTGGGCCAGCGCCAAAGAAGATAGGTAAACATGTCCATCATAATTTTCCGGATAACCTGCCAGGGATTTCAACACACTGCCCCAATCGCCAGAAAAGGACAAACTGGGCGACAGGATCAGCAGCATGCACACCACATGGAATACCATGTACACAAACGAAGATTCAATGATATATACCACTTGTCCCAAAATCCAGTTGCGCCGCCCGGTGCGGATAACTACAAACGGTGTGTGCCCGTCCGCAAAAGGCGCATTGCAGTAAAACAGGAGTAAGAGGCAGCCGCACAGAACGGTCATGGCCGTATTACTATAGCTGAAAGCTAGTCCCCAGGGGGTAACGGGAACGCCTACTTGCAGCGAATAGCGGGTCACCCCTTCCCATGTCCACACCATCATCAGTGCCGACACAAGAAAAACCACATAGATTTTCGGCTCCACGGCCCACTTTTTAAAATTCACATGGGCGCAGGTCAGCACGGTTCTCATGTTACGCATTTTGCTGCCTCCTTTTCCCATTGGCCACCGATGCCAACGTTAAGATCACCATGTACACAAGGCAAACTCCTACATGCAGCAAAAGTGTTTGACCGGGTTCTGCACAATCATACAGACTGGCCGTTAAATTTCGCACATTACACCACCCAAGCTCCGACGGCCAATACTGGTCAAACCACATGACGAGCATGTAAATCACTGAGGGCGCTGCCAATGCCACATACAAATTGGGTAAGCAGGTGGAAACGAACACCCCCACAGCTGCCCACACACCGGCTGTAAACATGTAGTGTACGATATAAAATACCAAAGTTAGTGCATTACCGAATTGGTAGTAGGAAGTACCATCCATCATATCAGATAGAAATGCTTTTCCATTCAGTAACGCCACAGCCACATATAGCAGCACGCCTACCGCGAAAACTCCCATGGCTGACAGGATCGCTGCCACTGTTTTACACGATATATACCGTCCGGTTCCTGCGCGGATGGCCCAAAACGGGATAGCGCCACCCGTATCTTCCATGGCATAAAAGCATCCAAAAGGAATCACCGGCAGCAGCGCCAGCATCATGAGTTCGGCCCCTGTTCCATTTAAGGCCACAGAAATACCATCCACTACATCGGTTTGGATACGATAGGTTGGTACAAGAAACAACACCGCCATGCAAATACATGGCCATAGAAAGTGCCATCCCCAAAACGCCTGCCGAAGGCTCACTTTCAATAGGCGAAAGGTCAGTTTCATTCCTGTCACCTCCATGCCGGAAAGGCCCTGCCGCCTGTGGCAGAGCCCTCCCTCTTCACCGTAACTATAAACTTCGAATTTACGATCCCCATGTACCGGAGATCCAGTACTCAGAAAAATTCATATCAACCGGGTAACCAGCCAAGTGATAATATGTTCCAGTTCCACCATACCCAGATTTATAGGTAAAAGTTCTTTTCACTGCAGTAGAAACATCTACATAATTTGTTGCGTTAGGTAGATAACCACCATCTAAATAAATATCATCCGCGAACAAATAGTATCGGGTTGCAGTCGAACTCTTGTTCGGCTTTACAAAAGGTTTGTAGGCCGAATTAGCTCTTGTTGCTGGTTGTGTAATTTCCAAACATCCTGTAAAAGGAGGAACAAAATGGAAATTATAGGAAGCTGTACTCTGCGCCGCAAACGCCTGAGTCCCCAGCGCCGTGACCATCATTAGGGCCAACAAGGCCGCGCGAAGTTTTTTCTTCATCGGTTATTCTCCTTTCTTTTTTGAAAACGCTCTCTCTTTTTTTCCCGTCTGCATGCCCCATTGGAATCCCCTTCTTTCATTTTAAACTAAAACTTTTAACTAGATGGCTAAAAATTTCTATATTTACTATATCAAATTTTTATAATATAATCAATACCCAGATGTGTAAAAATGTGCAAATTATTCTCTATCTTTGTTATAGATTTTATTCTAATTAGTATTTCTCTTTTACCTTTCCCGAATCCGCGGCTCGCCGCAGATTTCGCCGGTTTCGGCGTTTACCGCCATATAGTCAACCCGCTGATAGGTGCCCCAAAAATCGTCCTTCCATTCACTTTCCACACAGAACATCCACACGGGCACAAGCAGCAAATTTTCTTCGCCATTACCTTTATAAAATACACCGTACATCAGCCGCCCATCTGTCACCTTGCGGGAAAAGGCCTGGGGCTGAGATACATAATACTGATCCAGTTGCAGCAGCGCCTGTGTCCCGCTTATGATCTCCGTCTGGCGGACTTCTTTTCCAACGGTTATCAGCTGATTGGCATCCAGCTGCAAAAGGCCTTTTTCATTTTGCCAGGCGGTCACTTCGGGGGTTATCTGCTGGCGGATGCCCCGCTTCCAATTCCAGCTGACATCCGTCAGGGGGATACCGTCCACCGTCTGCCAGAAGGAAAGCCCGTAGAGTTCGCCCCCCGTATAAGTAACCGGTTGCTCACTATCTTCCTCCTGTTGGCGGGCGATTTCGGCCAGGGTTTCCTCTGTATAGCTGTAACAGGCGGCCGGCGTTAACTGAATGCCCCACTGGGCAAACCGGTGCTCGATGTCCCCCTGCACCTGTTGCCGGGTGGCAAAGGAAAGATCGGTATCCGGGCACAGATTCTTCCAGTCGGTATCCGGCTGGAAGCTTTCATCGGGTTGCTGCCGCCGGCATGTCAGCTCCAAATTGCCGTAATCATCCAAAAAGTACCCCTGCGGCCGCAGACGGTAATAGGAAAACGAACCGGTCACGGGGTCATCGAAAGGCTCCCCTAGGGCATTGCCAAAATCGACAATATTTAAAAGGCTGCGCTGCCCTAAGTAATCCTGCTCCCCCCAATAGGTGATACCGGTGGCATGAGCCTGTACATCCTGTACCGGCGTCCCCAGCAGGCGTTTGACCGCTTCGGATTGACGGAAGTCCCTGCGCTTTGCTTCATACAGGTGCACCGTATGAGGAGCTGCAAAATCGAGAGAACCCTCTATAACCACACAGGAGGGGGCAAAAAGCCCCGCCGGCCCCGTACAGCTCGTGAGCAGCAGACAGCCAATCAGTATGACGGCTATTTTTTTACACATTCCCTTTCCTCGCATCATAAAGCCCCCTCCCTATAATTTTCCACTTATATTATAACAGGAAAGTGAAAAAAAGTTAGCTTTTTTGCCTAAATGGTTTTCGGACGTGACTCAATGGTCCGAAAAAGAAAAAAGCACCGAATTTCTTCGGTGCAAAAGAAAACCCCGATTGCTATTGCAATCGGGGTTTGGAGGCGACACCCAGAATCGAACTGGGGAATCAGAGTTTTGCAGACTCGTGCCTTACCGCTTGGCTATGTCGCCATATGGAGCGGACGACGAGGCTCGAACTCGCTACCTCCAC
>CAKNOA010000077.1 GCA_930990065.1 uncultured Clostridia bacterium
CGTTGCTTGAATAATTTTCTTTCAAAATATTGTCTAACTTTTTGGGGTCACTTCAGTAAAGGCTGGCGCCTCTTTTTTTTCACAAAACCGCAATGTTTTTCTTCTTGGTTTTCAAACAATATGTACAATCAATAACATTTTCCTCAAAATCATAAAATTTTCCCTATACAGAACCGAAAAAGTACGCTATACTATAAGAAATCGATGAGATTTTTTCCTAATTCTGAAATCGACTTTTTTGAATAACCCCCTGAAAAGGAAAAAGCGCCGCAAAAACCGGCGCTTTTTCCTTTTCCTTTTTTGGTGCGAAAAGTTATGTTTTCCCCCTTGGATAAGGGGAAAAAGTGGGAAACCTCTTTTTTTGTTCAGTACCTTATGGTACAATAAGGGAAATGAATGGCCCCAAACCGGCCCGGAACAGGCTGGCCGCTGAGCGGCAGAATGGAGAGACATATATGGTTATCCGAGTATTTGTGGAAAAGAAGCCCGGTTTCGCAGTGGAAGCCGAACATATGATGGCGGATCTCAGGGACAACCTGGGGTTGACGGCGATTACCGATGTGCGCCTTTTTAATCGGTATGATGTGGAAGGTCTGCAAAAAGACGAATTCGAACAAGCCAGCCGTACCATTCTGAGTGAACCGAATGTGGACAACGTATACCCCGAAAACATGAAGTTCCCGGAAGGGTACCGCGTATTTGCCATGGAATATCTGCCCGGTCAGTATGACCAGCGGGCGGATTCGGCGGCCCAGTGTGTGCAGCTGCTTACCCAGGGCGAACGGCCCCGCGTGGCGACCGCACGGGTTATTGCGGTCAAAGGCGATTTGACCGACGCCGAAATGGAAAAGATCAAAACCTACCTGGTCAACCCCGTGGAATCCCGGGTGGCCAGCATGGAAAAGCCGGAATCGCTGGATATGAAGGCCGACGTGCCCGCCAATGTAGCGAGGGTGACCGGTTTTACCCAGTGGGATGATGAAAAAATGCGGGCCTACTTCGATTCCATGGGCTTTGCCATGAGCTTTGAAGACCTGCTGTTCTGCCGCGATTACTTCCGCGATGAAGAAAAGCGCGACCCCACGGTGACCGAACTGCGCGTCATCGATACGTATTGGAGCGACCACTGCCGCCACACCACGTTTTCGACCCGGCTGCGTTCCATCGAGGTGGAAAAGGGCGACATTGCCGCGGCGGTAGAAAAAGCGCTGAAAGAATACCTGGCCTGCCGCGATGAAGTATACGGCGAAACGGACCGGCCCATTTCCCTGATGGATATGGCCGTGATCGGGACGAAAGTGCTGAAAAAGCGCGGGCAAGTCAACGACCTGGACGAAAGCAAGGAAATCAACGCCTGTTCCATTGAGGCGCCCATCACCATTGACGGCAAAACAGAAACCTGGCTGATCCAGTTTAAAAATGAAACGCACAACCATCCCACCGAAATTGAACCCTTTGGCGGGGCGGCCACATGTCTGGGCGGCGCCATTCGCGACCCGCTGTCGGGCCGTGCCTATGTCTATCAGGCCATGCGCGTGACGGGCAGCGGGGACCCCACCCTGCCGTTTGCCCAGACCATGGAAGGCAAACTGCCCAGCCGCAAAATTACTACCGGCGCAGCGTCGGGGTATTCGTCGTACGGCAACCAGATCGGGCTGGCTACCGGCCAGGTAACGGAACTGTATGATCCTGGTTATGTGGCCAAACGTCTGGAAATCGGCGCGGTCATCGGTGCCGTTCCGAAGGACCAGGTTGTGCGCCTGGATCCGGAAGAGGGCGACGTGATCGTGCTGCTGGGCGGCGCGACGGGGCGTGACGGCTGCGGCGGCGCCACCGGTTCCAGCAAGGCCCACACGGTGGAATCCATTGAAACTTGCGGGGCCGAAGTGCAAAAGGGCAACCCGCCCACGGAACGCAAAATTCAGCGGTTGTTCCGCGATCCGGATGTATCCCGCCGGATTAAGCGCTGCAACGACTTTGGCGCGGGCGGCGTGTGCGTGGCCATCGGTGAATTGGCCGATGGGCTGACGGTAGACCTCGACAAAGTCCCGAAGAAATACGAAGGGCTGGACGGCACGGAACTGGCGATTTCCGAATCCCAGGAACGTATGGCTGTGGTGCTGGCGCCGGAAGATGTGGATGCCTTTATCCAGGCGGCCGACCGCGAAAACCTGGATGCCACGGTAGTAGCCGTTGTCACGAAGGAACCGGTGCTGCAGATGACCTGGCGGGGCGATAAAATTGTGCATATTCGCCGGTCGTTCCTGGATACCAATGGGGTGACCCAGAACGCCGATGTGCTGATTGAAAAAGCCAGTTTGCAGGACGATTACCGTCATCAGGTACCGGAATGCCTGCAGCAGCAGCACCTGTGCGATGCCTTCTGCAAAAACCTGGCCCGGCTGGAAGTGTGCGGCCAGAAGGGGTTAGCCGAGCGGTTCGACGCGTCGATCGGCGCCGCTACCGTGCTGATGCCCTATGCCGGTACGTACCAGATGACGCCGGAAGACGCCATGGTGGCCAAAGTACCGGTGCGCCACGGTGAAACCGACGACGCGACGGCGATGGCATACGGGTATATCCCCGGCATTGCCAAGTTCTCCCCGTTCCACGGGGCAGCGTATGCTGTGGTGGAAAGCCTGTCGAAACTGTGCGCCGTAGGGGCTGACCCCATGACGGCCCGGCTGACGTTCCAGGAATACTTTGAACGGTTGCGGGATGTACCCAGCCGTTGGGGCAAACCGGCGGCGGCGCTGTTGGGCGCACTGACGGCCCAGCTGCATTTGGGCCTGCCGGCCATTGGCGGCAAAGACAGCATGAGCGGCAGTTTTGAAAACCTGGATGTACCGCCCACGCTGGTGAGCTTTGCGGTGGCGATGACCAAAGCAAGCCGCACCATGTCGGCGGCTTTGCAGGATCCGGGCGCCAAATTGGTGCTGTTCCCGCTGCCGGAAGATGAAGCGACCCATTTGCCCGATTTCGAAGCGCTGCCCAATTATTACCAGAACGTGCTGTCCATGATCCACGGCGGCGAAGTCCGTGCGGCAGGCGTGGTGAAAGAAGGCGGCGTGGCGGCCGAAGCGGCCAAGATGGCGTTTGGCAACCGCGTAGGCGTGGTGTTCGATCCTTCGTTCCTCGATGCGGAAAAGCTGTTTGCCCCGCTGAGCGGTTCGCTGCTGCTGCAGATGGAACCCGGCTGCGTGCTGCCGGTAGGCGGCATTCTGGTGGGCGAAACCTGCGCCGAACCGGTGATCGACCTGGGCGGCGAAAAGCTGGCCCTGAGCGAGCTGGAAGAAATCTGGAACAGCAAGCTGGAAAAAATCTTCCCCAACAAGGCGAAGACCGTCGAGGTGGAAGAGGATATTCCGCTGACCAGTGCCCACAGCACGCTGGCGCCGGCGATCAAAGCCGCCAAACCCCGCGTGTTCATTCCGGTGTTCCCCGGCACGAACTGCGAATATGACACGGCCCGCGCGTTTGAAAAGGCCGGAGCCGAAACCGATATTCTGGTGGTGCGCAACCTGTCGGCCAGCGCCATCGAAGAAACCATTGCCGCCATGGAAAAGGCCATTCAAAAGGCGCAGATTATCATGCTGCCCGGTGGCTTCTCCGGCGGTGACGAACCCGACGGGTCTGGTAAATTTATCGCCACGACCTTCCGCAACCCGCGTATCGCCCAGGCCGTGACCGAACTGCTGGAAGAGCGGGACGGGTTGATGCTGGGCATTTGCAACGGCTTCCAGGCGCTGATCAAATTGGGGCTGGTGCCGTATGGCCGTATTACGCCGCCCAGTGAAAAAGCGCCGACGCTGACGTTCAACACCCTGGGCCGTCACGTGTCGCGCATGGCGTACACCCGCATTACGTCGGTTCGTTCGCCGTGGATGGCCGGGGTGGAAGCCGGCGAAGTGTTTGCCGTACCGGTATCCCACGGGGAAGGCCGCTTTGTGGCGGATGAAGAAAGCCTGTCCCGCCTGATTGCCAACGGCCAGGTGGCCACGCAGTACTGCACCCCCGACGGGAAACCCAGCGGTTCCATCACCTGGAACCCCAACGGGTCGGTGTGCGCCATTGAAGGCATCACCAGCCCCGACGGGCGTATACTGGGCAAGATGGGCCACAGCGAACGGATGGGGCAAGACCTGTATAAGAACGTGCCGGGCCTGAAAGACCAGCAGCTGTTTGCTTCCGGTGTGAAGTACTTCCGCTGATCGATTGTGGAATCCGGGGCCGTCCTTTCCCGGTGGGAAGGACGGCCCTTTTCACCATCTGACGGCGGCGTTGGGCTGCCGGGTCAAATCATTGGGAAACGGAGCTTTTTATGATGAATGATTTTTTGCGCCGTACATGGGCGGAGATTGACCTCGATGCCTTGACGGAAAATTACCGGGCCATCCGTGCGGTGGTATCTAAAGAGAGCATGATGTGCTGTGTAGTGAAAGCCGATGCCTATGGCCACGGGGCTCCTACCGTTGCCAGGTTGTACCAGCAGCTGGGGGCTGACTGGTTTGCCGTGAGCAATCTGGAAGAAGCGGTTCAGCTGCGCCGCAGCGGCATTCGCCGGCCGATTTTGATTTTGGGGTATACGCCGCCGGAGATGGCCGGGATGCTGATGCAGGAAGATATTGCCCAGAGCGTATTGTCGCTGGAATATGCCAGGGCTTTGTCGGAACAGGCCCAAAAGGCCCGTGGACGGGTGCGGTGCCATATCAAGGTCGATACGGGGATGAGCCGCATTGGCTTCTTTTACCAGCAGCAGGGGCGTGACGACCATTCCCTTATCGAAATCGAAGAAGCGTGCCGTCTGGAAGGGCTAAAGCCGGAAGGGATTTTCACTCATTTTGCGGTAGCCGATGAAGCCCAGGCTGGGGAAGCGTACACCCAACAGCAGTACGGCTGCTTCCGTGCGGCGATTGCATACTGTGAAGCAAAGGGCATTCATTTTTCCATTTGCCACTGCTGCAACAGCGGGGCCATTTTGGATTACCCGCAAATGGCGCTCTCCATGGTGCGGCCGGGGATCATTCAGTATGGATTGCTGCCGTCCGGGCAGATGCGCCACCCGATCCCGCTGCGCCCGGCTATGAGTTTGCGTTCGGTGATTTCCCATGTGAAAACCATCGTGCCTGGTACCACGGTCAGTTATGGCCGGACCTTCCAGGCCGGCAAGGCCATGACCCTGGCCACCGTGCCCATTGGGTATGCCGACGGGTACCCGCGGCGCCTGTCCGGGCAGGAGGATGTGTTGGTCAACGGGAAACGCGCTTCCATTGTGGGGCGGGTGTGCATGGATCAGATGATGATCGATGTTACCGGCATTGAAAACGTCCATCCGGGGCAGACCGTGACGCTGTTTGGCGAAGACCACGGTACGTTCCTTTCGGTGGAAGAACTGTCCCAGAAAGCCGACACGATTTCGTACGAGACCATTTGCCTGATTGGCAAACGGGTGCCGCGTATTTACTTGCGGGATGGCAAACCCATCACCCAGATGAACTACTTTGACACCCAGAGTTGGATTGAATAAAAAGACATAAAAAACCGCCTTTGCCCATTATGAACTGCACCCCATTTGTTAGACAGTATGGTATACTGGATAACAAGTGGGGTG
>CAKNOA010000078.1 GCA_930990065.1 uncultured Clostridia bacterium
TTCCTACATCAGGGGGTACTTTGTCTATTGTCCGTTTTTACTGGACCTGTTCATGGGAAAGGCCGGGGGTTTTGGCTTTTTAGGGGTATAATCAATCCATGTGTTCGCGGATAACATGGAACGCTTCGGTGGCGATGTCGATGGTTTCCTGGATGTCCTCATCCGACAGGGCCGCATTGATGAAGTGGTTGTGGTGGTTCGTAAAGAACACGCCGCGCTTGACGCATTCGGCGATCCACTGCTGGTGCAGGTGCAAAGACGGGTCGTCCGCCAGGCGCAGGTACGGCAGGGATTCGATGCCCGTCACGTGCAGGTTAAAGCCATTGTCGGCGGCGGCTTTGAGCAGGCCGCCCTTTAATTTTTTGCCCTTTTCGATGAGCAGTTCCGGCATATGGAGTTTTTTCATTTTTTCAATACAGGCGATGCCCGCCGCAAACGGTACGGCGCTCATCCAGTAGCTGCCCGTATACGACAGGCTGCTCATGCTGTTTTTCAGAAAATCGCGGCCGCACAGCGCCGACACGTTGTAGCCGTTGGCCAGCGCTTTGCAGAAGCAGATCATGTCGGCCTGGAATCCGAAGTAGTGGTCGGAACCGGCCAAATCCATACGGAACCCGGCACGCACGTCGTCGATGATGAGCACTACATCGTTGTCGGTGCACAGTTTGCGCACTTTCTGCCAAAAGCCGGGCAGGGGCATTTGGTTATCCATAAAGTTGCCGTGCATGTACGGCTGGGCGATGACGGCGGCGATTTGGCCTTTGTAGCGTTCGAAGGTTTCGGCCAGCTGGTCAAAATCGTTCCAGTCCACATACAGGTTGTGCATCACGTCTTCTTCCAGCACGCCGGGGTAGTCCACCTTCTGGGTCCAGGGGGACACGCCATGGTAATACCCCTTAAAGAACACGATCTTTTTGCGGTGGGTATAGGCCCGGGCGCACATAATGGCGCCGGTGGTCACGTCGTTGCCGTTTTTGGCAAAAAACGCCCAGTCGGCACAGTCCACCGTATCCACCAGCAGTTCGGCAAAATCGATCATCACAGTGCTGGGGGACGTGACACAGTTTTCCTTTTCGGCCTGGCGGCGGGCGGCCTCGTCCACATCCGGGTCATTATAGCCCAGGACATTGGGGCCATAGGCGCACATATAATCGATAAAGCGGTTGCCGTCCACATCCCAGAAGTACGTACCCTGTGCATGATCGCTGAACAGCGGGAATGCTTCCACGGGGATATAGCACCCTTCGGCGGGGCCCTGGTGGCCATAAATGCCCGAAGGGATTACTTTCGCGGCCCGGGCGAACTGGGCGCGGCTGTTTTCATAGGAATTGAGTTTTCTCATCACGGGGCCTCCTTTATGCCAGATACAGGGCCACACGGTCCAGAATACGGTTGACGTTGTCGATCATGGAGATCATACCGCTCATGCGGATACCGCCGGTGCCAATGCAGGCCACGGCGTTGACTTTGCCGTCGAACAGGTCCCGGGCCAGATGGATGTCGGAAAATTCCATGCAGGCGGTGCAGCGCGGCGGCGTCGTGGGATCAACCGCCAGTTTATGGCCTTTGGCGCTGATTACGGCGGCGGGGCCGTCGTGGACCGACAGGCGGATCGTGCCGTCGACAATGTACGAGGCGCTGAACCGGCCGATGGCGTCGTGGTTCCCCACCTGGCACACGGCGGCAGCCACCACATACAGCATCAAGGTGGTGCTGCGGGTAAAGAATTCATCGTCTTTCAGGTCGTCGGCGCTGGCTTTCAGGTACCGGGTGAGCAAATTCGTCAGCGCGGTAAACTCCTTGAGCAAAAAGTGGATACGGGTAAACCCTTTGCGCGGCACCGGGGTGACCGTGCCGTCGATCAGGCCGTTGAATTTTTCAGGGCTGGAAAACGGCAGCAAAATGTCGCAGCCTTCCACACCGTCGCGCAGGGTACAGCCGCCATCCTGGAAACACAGCGTGGCATGCGGGCCGCCTTTTACGGCGAACCCCACGGAAACGGGCTTTCCCTTTACAAGGGCCGACGCTTCGGGCACCAGTTCGCACAATTTGGGCAGTGCGCCGAGGACAGCATACAGATTGATATACGATAAGGTAACAGCATCCGTCAAGAAGGATCCCTCCCGAAAATAGGGTTGGCGGCTTTTTGGCCGCTTTCTTTTTTATATTGTTGCATTATACCATGAAAAAAAGGAAAATACAATTTTTTGCCCCGTGGGGGGCGTTTTTCCCGGCCAAAAGCGGGGCAAGATGAAAAAAATCAGTTTTTCACAAATCATTTACAAATAAGGGCTTGACAAAACCGCGGCAGAATAGTAGTATAGGGTATAGAAATTAGCACTCGACCATAAAGAGTGCTAACGAAACCAAAAAACGAGCGCCGGGAGGTGACGGAACATGGAGCTCAGTGCCAGAAAAGAAAAAATTCTGGCGGCGGTCTGCGGAGCGTATGTGCTCACGGGTGACCCGGTGGGCAGCAAGCTTATCGCTGCCGAGCTGGGCGTTTCGTCGGCTACGGTGCGCAACGACATGGCGGAACTGTCGGACATGGGCTTTTTGGCCCAGCCGCACACCTCCGCCGGGCGGGTGCCATCCGCCAGAGGGTACCGGTTTTATATTGACCGGCTCATGCGGGTGCCGTCTTTGACGGGGCAGGAAAAATCCTATGTGGATTCCATGCTGCAGCCCCACGCGTTCGACCCGGAAAAGCTCATGACCGCCGCGACAGACGCGGTGGCGTCGCTGACCCGCATGGCGGCGTTGACGACCACCCCCAGCGGCGGCGGCGCGGTGATCCGCGGCGTGCAGCTGGTACAGGTGGGACGGCGCACGGCCATTATCCTGCTGATGAGTTCGGCGGGCACCATCAAATCGCGGGTTTTCCACTGCGATTTTGATTTAAGCCAGGAAATCCTGCGGGTGTTCTTCCGGTTGCTCAACAGCAAGCTGGCCGGCCAGCCGGTATCCTCGGTGACACCGGCGCTGATCCAGTCGTTGATGGCGTCGTTCGGCGAAATGTCGGTGCTGATGAGTTCAGCGCTGGTGGCGCTATTGGACGTAGTTAACGATACCATTTGGACGCGGGTGTGTTTAAGCGGGCAAATGAACCTGCTTTACTACCCCGAATACGACCGGGAAAGCGCCCGGCGGGTGATGGACCTGCTGGAGAGGCCCCGGGACGTGATGCGGTTGCTGTCCGGTGAACCTGGCGCCGTAACGGTGCAGGTGGGGGCCGAAACCCGGTGCCCCGAACTGGTGGATTCCAGTTTAGTGTCGGTGCGGTACCGCGTCGGGCAGGAAAACGCCGGCGGCATGGGGGTCATTGGTCCCATGCGTATGGATTATGGAAAGACCATCGCGGTGCTTTCGTATGTTTCCGATTCAGTCACGCGGATGCTGACTTCGCTGCTGCGGGAACAATAGAGAGCCCCCATTTGTGAATAGAAGGAGCGATCAAGTTGGCAGAAGAAGAGAAAGTAACGGCACAGCCCGAACAGGATGTACCGGCTGCCGAACCGGCCCCACCGGAAACGAGCCCCGAACCCGCCAAAGCGGACGGAAAGGCAGAGGAAAAGGCAGAGGAAAAGGCAGAGGGCAAGCCTCGCCGCAAAGACAAAAAGGAAGCGGAAAAGCTCAAAGAGGAACTGGAAAAAGCCAAAGCCGACCTGGCCGCGCTCAATGACCGGTACCTGCGGCTGCGGGCCGAATATGACAATTTCCGCAAGCGCACCGAACGGGAAAAAGCCGCGATTTACGATGACGCGACGGCCGCCGCCGTCACCGACATCCTGATGGTGGCCGATAACCTGGAACGGGCCTTGGCTCTGGAAGCCTGCAGCGCCGAAGATATGCGCAAAGGGGTGGAAATGGTTCACAGCCAGATGGAAACGTCCCTTGCCAAACTGAAGGTGACGGCCATCGGCGAAGTGGGCGAAACCTTTGACCCCAGCGTGCACAGCGCCGTTTCCCACATTGAAGACGAAAACCTGGGCGAAAACGTTGTCAGTGCGGTGTACCAGAAAGGGTACCGCCGCAATGACAAAGTGATCCGCCCGGCGATGGTGCAGGTAGCGAATTAAAACGCCGCCCACCATTTCCTATAAAATAGATACAAACAGCTTTTCAAATCGAGAGCGTATTGGAGGTAATTCATTATGGCAAAGACTATTGGTATTGACCTTGGTACTACGAACTCCTGTGTGGCCGTGATTGAAGGCGGCGAACCCGTCGTCATCCCCAACGAAGAAGGCGCCCGTACGACCCCTTCCGTGGTGGCATTTTCCAAGACGGGCGAACGTATGGTGGGCCAGGTGGCAAAACGCCAGGCTATCACCAACCCCGAACGGACGATTTCGTCCATTAAGCGCCACATGGGCACGGATTATAAAGTAAACATTGACGGCAAGAGCTACACCCCTCAGGAAATCAGCGCTATGATCCTGCAGAAGCTGAAGACAGCGGCTGAATCCTACTTGGGCGAACCGGTCAATTCGGCGGTTATCACGGTGCCCGCGTACTTCAACGACGCCCAGCGCCAGGCCACCAAAGACGCCGGTAAGATCGCCGGGCTGGATGTCAAACGTATTATCAACGAACCCACGGCGGCGGCTCTGTCCTATGGCGTGGATAAGGGCGAAGACCAGAAAGTTATGGTGTACGACCTGGGCGGCGGCACGTTCGATGTGTCCATCATCGAAATGGGCGACGGCGTGCAGGAAGTACTGGCCACCAACGGTGATACGCATCTGGGCGGCGACGACTTCGACCAGCGCATTATCGACTGGTTGGTTTCGTCCTTCAAGATGGAAACCGGTGTGGACCTGTCGGGTGACAAGATGGCTATGCAGCGCTTGAAGGAAGCCGCTGAAAAGGCCAAGATTGAGCTGTCCGGTATGACCACCGCCAACATCAACCTGCCCTTCATTACGGCCGACGCCACCGGCCCGAAACACCTGAACATGGACCTGAGCCGTGCGAAGTTCAACGAACTGACCGCGGACCTGGTAGAACGTACCATGGGCCCTGTGCGTCAGGCTCTGTCCGACAGTGGCCTGTCGATTAACGAAATCGGCAAAGTGCTGATGGTAGGCGGCTCGTCCCGTATTCCTGCCGTTATCGATGCCGTGCGTGCTTTCATCGGCAAAGACCCGTTCAAGGGCATCAACCCCGATGAATGTGTGGCTATGGGCGCTGCCATCCAGGCCGGTGTGCTGGGCGGCGAAGTGGAAGGCCTGTTGCTGCTGGATGTAACGCCCCTGAGCTTGGGTGTTGAAACCATGGGCGGCGTGATGACCAAGATCATCGACCGCAACACCACCATCCCCACCA
>CAKNOA010000079.1 GCA_930990065.1 uncultured Clostridia bacterium
TTTTCCTACACAGGGGGCGTTTTGTCTATTGTCCGTTTTTACTGGTTCGGTCCACGGGGGAGGGGGCGGCGTTTTTTTTCGCAGGGGTTATTCGGCCAGGGGACGGAACAGGTCCCCGGCTTTTTTTAAGCGCCGGTACCGCACGGCCATCATCACGAACACACCGGCCCGCACCAGGGATTCGATACTGTTCACCCAGAAAACGGCGTGTTCGTTGCTGCCAAGGGCGGTGTAGACCTGTACGCCCAAAAGCGGGAGGAGGGAATTGCTCAACGTGACAAACAGGGTATACAGGCTGATAATCAGCGCCCGGTTTGCCCGGGGGCACACCTGCAAGAGCATTTGCACCGTGCACATGCTGATAACGCACTGCGGGATATTGCCCACAAGGCCGATGATAATAAAATAGACGGCCCGGGCCTGCATCGGCACCCACAGCATGCCCGCCACCATCACCGGGCACAGCCACAGCCCCGCACACGCCCACAAAATGGCGTAGTGTTCCGATTTTTTGCGGCACAGCCCGGCAAAGAAGCCGATGAAAATCATTTGGCACACGGAGCACAGCGCCTGGAACAGGCTGAGCTGGGCTTCGTTCATGCCGGCATACTGCACTTCCGCCAAGTACCAAAGGCTCCAGTCAAAGTGCCACGAAAAGTAGAAAAGCATGATGCACACGAAAAACGACCGGAACGCCCGGTGATGTACCATGTGCCCCAGTGCCTGCCGGAAAACCGCCAGGCCCGCTTTTTTATTCAGCTCTTCGTCCCGCCGGGCCGGGCACGGAATGCGCCACAGCACAAACGCCTGCAACAGCATGCACACCCCTGCCAGGGCGTAGAAAACCTGCAGCACCTGCAGTTTTTCTTCCACATGGGGGGCGGCGGTCATCAGCGTGCCGCAAAGGAGCGGTACGATCACGCCGATAAAGAACAGGCACCGGTTGCGCACGGTCAAAACGCCGTTGCGCTGCGGCATGTCCACCGCGTCGCCAAAAAAGTTCTGCCACTGGGCGTTATAAATCCCAATACCCCCTACCGTCATGCCCAAAAAGGCAAAGAACGCTTCCATGCGCCCCAATGATAGCCACGGCACGGCGGCATAGCCAAAGTAGGAAATCCCCAGAAAGAGAAGCAGGAAAAGGGGCACCGTGCGGCTGCGGCGGGTGCGGCCGCCGAGTAACCCGAAGGGGATGAGGAAAAGTACCGCGGCCATGTTCGGCACCGTCTGCACCAGGCCGATTTGGGTATCGGTGGCGCCTAAATTGGTGGCGTAGAGGTTATTCGCTAAACTGTTGAGGGATACGGCATATTGCAGCAGCAGCCCTTCCAGGCCGAACAGGATGAGCAGCCGGCACCGGGGGTCATGCCAGGCGCCGAAAAGCGCGCGCAGGGGGTGGGACGCAAAAATAGATTTCATAACGAAAACCTCGCAGAAAAAAAGTGGAGGATGGCGCTTCAATAAGAAGGCAAAACGTGGTACACTGAAAAGAACAGGCGGGGTACACCCCGTTTCTATAGGAGGCGCAATAGATGTTTTTACAGGAAATTACCCCGTTTGTGGGGAACGGACAACCAAATGCCAAAGGCCAGAATTTGCAGGAGTTTTTGCAGGCGTATGACCCCCGCCGGTACGAGACCCCCAGCGTCACCACCGACATCATCGTGCTGCAGGTGCCAAAGGGCGCGAAGGATTGTAGAAAAGGCGGGCGGGTGCTGCTCATCCGCCGGGGGAACCACCCGTGCATCGGCATGTGGGCCTTGCCCGGCGGGTTTGTGGGCATGAAAGAAAACCTGGTAGACGGCGCCCGGCGGGAACTGCTAGAAGAAACCGGCGTCAGCGATGTGCCCCTGGAAGCCGTGGGCGTGTGGGGCGACTGGCAGCGGGACCCCCGCACCCGGGTGATCACCGTGCCCCATCTGGCCATTTTGGAAGAAGAGAAAAAGGCGACCGCAGGCGATGACGCCGGGGATGCCAGGTGGTTCTCCCTGTCCTTTGCAAAAACCGGGGAGGAAGAGGCAGACGGGCTGTGCCGGGAAACCTGGGCGCTCACGCTCACGGGCGGCGGGGACACACTCTGCCCCACCGTCGAGCGGACGTATCATAAAAAAGCGCTTTTACAGCAGGAAGCCTTCCGGGTGAAAGAGCCGGGCGGCGTGGCGGTGGACCACAGCGCCATTTTGCTGCAAGCCTTGTTGCATGCCCAGCGGGCACTGGAGCAGCGGGGGTAAAGACGGCTTTTACTTTCTGTATTCGGTACGGCCTGGGTTGCCGCCCCCAAAAGGGGAAAGTGGACAGCGCGAGTGGCAAAACGCTTTCGGCCATGATCGAGCGGGCCCATCCTACCCGGGGCCAGAGGTCCTGAGCCATTTTGCCGCGGGTAAAAGATGGCCTTTCTCTTCTGCGGAAAAGGCGGCCTGTATTTTGCCGCCCCCAAAAGGGTAAAGGCAAGGTGCCCAGCGGGGGGAAACCCCTTTAGCTTTTCGCTGCCATGTAAAGCGGCCCGCATTTTTCTGCCCCCAAAAGGGGAAAGGCAAGGCACGCCTCAGGGGTGTGCCGGCAGCGCCGGGGCAGCTGGCCCGCCGGAAAAGGATTGTTTCGAAACAAGACATAGGATAAGCCCAAAAACGGGGAAACGCAAGAGGGTAGGTGTGCGTTTCCCCGTTTTTTCGATCTTTCTCCAAAAGAACTAACATTTTGTTAAAAAACAAAGAGTTTTTCGTCAAGCTGCCGGTTCCCGGGTGACATTCTTCATCCAGTTAAAGCGGTTGATCTTCACAACGGCCACCAGGCATTTTAAAATCTGGTCGCATTTTAAGCACGCCATAACCACCCACGCCGGGGCCCCCAGGGAGAGGGCGAGAAAGCTGGACGGCAGCACCACGCCGAACACAAAAATGGTGTCGTTTTTAAACACAAAGGAGGTGTCGCCCCCGGCTTTCACCAGCCCCGCCAGGCACGCCGCCTGGTAACAGGTGCCAATAATGGTGACGGATAAAAGCCCCATGAGCTGGTACGCAATGGCGCTGGTTTCTTCGGTGATGCTGTAAAGCGAAAGAAACGGGCCGCGCAGCAGGAGAATGGCCGCGCAGCTAAAGCCCCCCACCAGGAGGAACATGCGCTGCACCAGCCTTGCATACGGGCGGATCTTCTCCGTTTCGCCGCCGCCGACCAGCATGCCGGTGAGGATGCCCACCGCGGCGCTCAGGCCGCTGATCCACACGTACATCAGGTTATTCATCTGGTTCATAATGCTGGCCGCCGCAATGGCTTCATCCATCAGCCGGCCCACCACCATACTCTGGCAGAAGGTGTTGACGCTCCACACCAGATCCCCGGCCATAACCGGGCCGCCGTAGCGCACAAAGTCCCTGACCAGCACGCCGCAGGGCACAAACAGATGGGAAAACCGCCAGCGGAGCACCTCTTCCCGCCGCAGCACGTACCACGCCGCCGCTCCCGCTTCGAAAATGCGGGAAATCAGGGTGGCAATCGCCGCCCCGGTGATGCCCATGGCGGGAATCACCCCTAAAAAGCCGAAAATGAACACATAGTTGAGCGTGACGTTGATCACCAGCGCCTCGGCGGAAATGAACATGCCGATCCTCGCGTTTTCCACGCCGCGCATCATGGCGATGAAGATTTGCGACAGGGAGAAAAACAGGCACGAACACCCGGTAATCTGCAAATACGGCACCGCCGCTTCTACGACCGCTTTGTCCGGGGTGAGCAGGTACAAAATGGGCCGGGTAAAAAAGAGGGAGGCAATCGTCAGCAAAAGCCCGATACACAGCCCCGCCCGCAGCGCGATGGCGGCGATCCGCCGGATACTGGTAAGGTCCCGTTTGCCCCAGTACTGGGCAATGAGGATGAGCATGGCCCCCGACAGCCCCCCGATCATCATGGTGAGAAAGGTCTGCACCTGGGTGCCCATATATACCGCCGAAATGGCCGTATCCCCCAGGGTACCCACCATGAGGTTATCGGCAAAGCCCACGGCAAAGGTAATCAGGTTTTGCAGGGAAATGGGGATGGCCAATGTAAACAGCGCCCGGTAAACCGAACGCCCGTCACGCATTTTTAACATAAAAAAGGGTCCCTTCCGGGCGGTGAACAGCACCCCATTTGTTAGACAGTATGATATACTGAATAACAAGTGGGGTG
>CAKNOA010000080.1 GCA_930990065.1 uncultured Clostridia bacterium
GTTGCTTGAATAATTTTCTTTCAAAATATTGTCTAACTTTTTGGGGTCACTTCACGGAAAAACCGCCCTGTTTTTTTCTTTATTGTAAGTTTGAAAAGAATGTTTGTCAACGGGGGAAGGGGCGCTTCCCCTGCCAAAAAATGCGCCCCGTTTTTGGCGGGAAAGCGCAAAAAAACCGCGCCTTTTAAGGCGCGGCCTTTCCCGGATTTTTTGTAAAAACAGTGCTAGAACGCTTCGTTTTTTCAGGCTACCTGATGCCGGGGAAGCGGCAGGCTCCCGCAAGGGGAGACGTTACCCTATTTTCGCAGGCTTCAGGCGAAGGAAAGCTTTCCGCTTCGGGCTGTCCTGGACAGTAGGCTTCTGCATGCCCCAAGAAACACGGCGCAGGCTATTCTTGGGAACCGCTTAAGTCTGTTCCCGGGAAACAGCTTCCGCCTTCTCCAAGGATTCCGCTTCGGCCTGTTCGGCGGCGGCCAGTTCCGCTTCGGCGGCTTTCTTTTCGTCGCTGGCTTTCTTTAGGGCTTTTTTCTTGTCCGCTAAGGTCTTGCGGGCCTGGGCCACCCGTTCGGCGGGGGTCAGGGGCTTATTGGCTTTGGCGGTTTTGGGCGGGTTATCCATGCGGTATTTTTCCAAGGCTTCTTCTACCGGCCCGTCAAACACCAGCTGGCCTTTTTTCAGGTAAATGGCCCGGCGGCACACTTCTTTTACGCTGTCGGCATTGTGGCTGACGTACAGCACCGTGGTGCCCTTCTGGATCAGGTCTTTAATGGCGTTTTTGCACTTTTTCTTAAAGGCGTTATCGCCCACGCTCAGCGCTTCGTCCACCACCAGGATCTCCGGGTCGGTGTTGATGTTAATGGAAAAGCCCAGGCGCATTTTCATACCGCTGGAGTAGGTGCGCACCGGCTGGTCGATATAATCGCCCAGTTGGGCAAAGTCGATGACCTTTTCTTCGATGGTGCGGATGTACTCATCCCGCAGCCCGAGGATATAGCCCTTTAAATAGATATTTTCCCGGCCGGTCATTTCCGGTTCGAACCCGGCGGTCAGCTCCAGCAGGGCGGCTACCCGGCCATGCACGGCCACTTCGCCGCTGGTGGGGAAGGTGACCCCGGTGATGGTCTTTAAAATCGTGGATTTGCCGGCGCCGTTATTGCCGATAATGCCCACCGATTCCCCTTTTTCCACCGTAAAGGTGACATCACTCAGGGCCAGGTGCTTTTTCAGTTTGGGCGACCGGTAGAAAATGGACAAAAACTGTTCCCGGTTGTTTTTATACAGGGTATAGATTTTCGTTACGTGGTTGATTTCGATAATCGGCTGTGCCATGTAAACAGCGGCCCCCTTTCTTACAGGACATCGGGCAGAATCTTGCGAAGCTGCTTATACTTGTGGGACCCATATCCCAGTACCACAATAAATTCCACCAGGATAATGAGCAGCCCCGTCGTATCTTCCCAGAACCACTTGTGGTAGAGGAACGCATCACGGTAGGCGTTGGCAAAATAGTTGATGGGATTCAGGCGCATCAGGTACCGAATCCAGGTGACGGGCACGTCATAGGGGTCATACATAATGCCCGACAGCCAGAATAAGCCCGTCATAATGGATTTAATCAGGTTTTCAAAGTCACGGCTAAACGCCGCCATGGGCGCCAGCGCCCAGGAAAGCCCCAGGAAGAAAAGGAACATGAGGGGGCAATAGAGGAAAAACTGCAAGTTATAAACCGAAAACCCGTATCCGGTGCAAATTAAATACACATACATAATCCCGGTTAAAATAAAGTGCACGAGTAGCCGGGAAAACAGGGTAAAGGACATGATGTTCGAAACGGGGAAGTGCATTTTAATCACATACTGCTTATTTTTCCTTATGCACTGGGAGCCGAGCAAAATGGCGTCGCTCATGAAAAACCAGGCGGCAAACGCGGGAATCATGAATAAAAACCGCGGGTAGCCGTTGATGAGCGAACCGGGGCGGATGCCGTATTCGAACGCAAACCAGTAAATAAACAGGGTGAAAAGCGGTTTCACCACCGCCCAGCCGGCGCCAAGGAACGCGCCTTTGTACGTTTTCTTCAGATCGGTCCTGGCAAGCAGGTAAATCTGCCGCCAGTTGTGGCGGTGCTCATGCAGGATGGTTACGAAACCCGGTTCGAACCGGCGGTGGGATTTGGCACTCTGCGTGACAGTGGACAACAAAAACACAACCTTCCCTTTTTCAAAAATTTGGTGCTTTTCTATGAGAAAACCGGTAAAAAACGGGATGATTCCATAAAAACAAATTTATTCTACTCTGTTTTGCCTATAGTGTCAACGTTTTTTCTGGCTTTTGGCGGGTTATACGAAACATGAGGAAAAACCGTGCGCCGCTTGTAAATTCCGGCCCGAACATGTATAATGGGGGCAAGATAACGGCAGCGAAAGGGGACAAAACAGAACATGAATGTGCTGGTAATCGGGTGCGGCCGGTTGGGGGCGAGTTTAGCCTGCCGGCTGGACGAACAGGGCCACGATGTGGTGGTCATTGACGAAGACGAAACCCTGTTTTTGCGCCTGGGGGAAAATTTCAGCGGTATTACCTTTGCCGGTTCGCCCATGAATGCGTCGGTGCTGCGCAACGCCGGGGCCGCTAATTGCGACGCCATTGCCGTGGTGACGGGGGACGACAATCTGAATATCACCGTCAGCCAAATGGCCAAAGGCTTTTTCCATGTAGACCGGGTGGTGGCCCGGATTGCCGATCCGGCCCGGGAAGAGGTCTTTTCGGCCCTGGGGCTCAACTGCATTTGCCACACGAATTTGGCGTGTGACGCCATGTACGCGGCGCTGACCGAAAATGAAACCGACCAGACCCTGCGCTTTGCTCATCACGCGGTGAAATTCAGCCGTTACCCCGCCCGGGGCGCTATGATCGACCACAATCTGTCGCTGCTATCGCTGCCAAAAGGCGAATACCCGTTTGCCCTGGAGCGGAAAGACGGCACGTTGGAACTGTACCACGAGCCGTGCCGGATTCTGGTGCAGCCCGGCGATACCATCGTAACGGTCCATCTGGGGTAAAAAGGGAGGTACGCGGCATGAAAATTATGATCGTAGGGGGCGGACGCATCGGCCGCCATCTGGCCCAGCGGTTTTCCCGCCAAAAACACGAAGTGGTGCTGATTGAACCGGACCGCCGGTTGTGTTTGGAACTGGCCGACAGCTTGCCGGTAGCGATTGTATGCGGCGACGGCACCGAAATTCCCACCCTGGAATCGGCGGGCATCCGCGACGCCGGGTGCCTGATTGCCGTGACCGGCACGGATCAGGTGAACCTGGTGGCGGCCCAGCTGGCCAAACGCCGGTACGGCGTCAAAAAGGTTATTGCCCGGGTCAACGACCCCCGCAATATGGAGACGTTCCGCGCTTTGGGCGTGGATATCCCGGTGAGCAGCACCGATACCATTGCCCGGATGATCGAGCAGGAAGTGGATTTATCCCAGATGCATTTGCTGGCTACCTTAAATAAAGGCCGGGCGGCCATCAGCACCCTGACGCTGTCAAATGACAGCGTGCTGCGGGGCAAGACCTTGTCGGAAATCGAGCTGCCCCAGGGCACGCTGATTATCTCCATTGTGCGGGACGGCAAACTGATGATCCCCAACGGCCTGACGGTGCTGCAGGCGGGGGACGAGGTGGCCGCCGTCAGCGAAGGCGGCAGCACGAAAGCGCTGGTGAAAATTCTGACCCAGGTGGAGAAATAACAGCGCTTGGCTCCCGGGCCTTATGGGTTCTTGCCCTTTATGCGGGAAAAGAACCGGATATCCCAAAACGGCCTGACGGTGTGGCAGGCCGGGGGCGAGCTGGCCGCCGTCAGCGAAGGCGGCAGCACGAAAGCGCCAAAAAAAATCCTGACCCAGGTGGAGAAATAACAGCGCTTGGCTCCCGGGCCTTATGGGTTCTTGCCC
>CAKNOA010000081.1 GCA_930990065.1 uncultured Clostridia bacterium
TTCCCGCACAGGGGGCTCTTTTTGTGCTGTCTGCACAATCTGGGGCGGTTCAAAGCCGGAGCGGCTCTTTTTTATTCTGTCAATAGGCGCCCAGTTGTTTTATTAGGGTGACGGTATCGCGGAAATCCGCAAGGCTGACGGTGTTGGGGATGGAGTGGTCGGTCGCGCAGATATAGCCGCCTCCCTGTTTCATAATGGGGATCAAACGGCGCAGTTCCTGCTGCAACGTGGGGATGTCGTCCCACAAAACGGCGTTGACGCCGCCGTGGAACACGAGATCTTTGCCAAATTGCTGTTTGAGGGCCATGGGGTCCATGCCGGCCTTGACTTCCAGCGGATTGAGGGCGTCGAGCCCGATGGAAACCAGATCGGGCACAAACGGGTGGATGTCCCCGCAGGAATGCAACTGCGCTTTCATCCCTTTGCTGTGGGCCCAGTCGATGGCCTTTTGATGCACGGGGCGGAGCAGATCCCGGTAGGTGGACAGGGAAAAGAACTGGTTATTTTTATACCCCATGTCGTCCCACCACCAGACGCTGTCAAACCGATAGCCCTCGTTGAAAATCATCTCATACAGGGCGATGTGCAAATCGAGCAGGGTGTTGAACATATCGACGCACCATTCCGGTTCTTCCAGAAGGGCAATCAGGATATTTTCGGTGCCGCACATCCACGAATGGGTGACGTCGAACCCAAACCACAGGTTCGCGACCTTCCAGTACCCTTCGTCGACCCATTTTTGATAGTTCTGCTTTAAATAGGCCCAGTCGATGCGGTCTTTGGTGGGGACCATGCGCTCTTTGGCCTTTTGCCAGGCATCCGGGTCCGTGATGGTAAATTTCAAAAATTCCGGGGTGGTATCTTCGCCGATGAGCTCTTTTTGCGTGGCGCCCCAGCGGGTAGTGTATATCCGGTAGTGGTCGGTGCGGGACAGTTCCTTTTCTTCGAACCGGGGGGAGTTGTCGGGCATGAACCGGGCGATTTTGTCCAGGCCGAAACAATCAAAGTAATTGTCGGCATTGGCCCACGCGGGCAGCCCTTCCCGCCGCCAGCGGGACAGGGTACCGTTCCACGGGGCATCCCAGAATGGGATACGGTCGGGTTCTTCGTGCCGGAAAATGAGCGTCATGCGCTCATGGGTCGTGAGTTCTTTCATAACATGTGCCTGCCTTTCCCTTGTGAAAGTACCCTTATCATACCGCCCAAAACCGGCGGATTCCAGCAATTTTGTCTTTACAACCCGACAAAAGTAACCTATATTTAAAAAGAGGGGGGACGGTATGCAAATCGAAGAAAAAGACCTGCACCCCAGTTTACTGCGGTGCGGGCACTTTGACGGCTTTTTTGGAGCCGGCAGCACGCCGGTGCGGTTTACCCCCCGGGTGTGCTACGATTACGAAATCGAATACTATGTGCGCAGCGAAGGCGGCGTGATCATCGACGGGCACTATACGCCCTTTGCGGCGGGGGATATTTCGGTGCGGCGCCCGGGGCAGCGGGTGCAGGGGGTGCCGCCGTATGAGTGCTATGTGCTGTGCGTGGACCTTTTGGGGCAGCGGCACTGGCCGGAGGGGTACCTGTTTGGCGACGCCTTACACGCCCAGCCCCGGTACCAATGCCCTATGCTGGACATGCTGCCCCAGCGCCTAGCGTACCCCCACGGAGACCGGCTGATTGCCTGGTGCCGGGAACTGGAGCGGTACGGCCCGGCCCCGGTGCCGGGAGCCAGGGCCCGGGCCGGGGCGGTGGTGCAGTATTTGCTGGCGGACATTGCCGAAGAGGCCAGGCGCCGCCGTCCCGGGGCGGGGAACCCCCAGGTGCAAAAGGTGCTCACGTACATTGACGGGCATTTTACCGAAGACATACGCCTGACGGACCTGATTGCCGCCACGGGGTTGAGCCGCGGGTATTTTCACCGCTGCTTTAAGGCGTACTGCGGCCAGACCCCGGGGGAGCGGCTGTTGTTTTTGCGTATGGAGCGGGCCAAAACGCTGCTGCGGCTCAGCGAACTGACGGTGTCGGAGGTCGCACAGCTCAGCGGCTTTGCGGATGCTTCGTACTTTGCGGGGAAATTTAAACAGATATTTGGCTGCACGCCGCGGGCGTACCGCGGGCAGGGCGGCCGGTAACTGAAAAAAAGAAGGCGTTATATTCTTATGTGGATACTGTTAGCGTGTGGGTCGGCTTTTTTTGCCGGGGTGACGGCCGTGCTGTCGAAATGCGGTATCCGCCACACGGATTCCACGGTGGCCACGGCGTGGCGCACCGGGGTGGTCCTGATTATGGCCTGGGTCATGGTGGGGGTATCGGGTTCGGCCGGGCAAGTGACCGGGTTGCGCCCGGAAACCTGGTTCTTTCTGCTGGTATCGGGGGTGGCCACCGGGGCGTCGTGGCTGTGCTATTTTAAGGCGCTGCAGCTGGGGCATGTGAACCAAGTGGCGCCGGTGGACAAAACCAGTACGGTTTTGACCATTTTGCTGTCGTTTGTGGTGTTTGGGGAACCCATCGGGTTGTGGCAAGGCGTGGGCGTGATCGCCATTGCGGTGGGCACGTTTTTGATGCTGGAAAAAAAGCCGGTGGCGTTGCCTGCCGAAACGAAAAAAGGCCACGGATGGTTTTTCTTTGCCATGGGGTCGGCGGTGTTTGCCAGTTTGACGGCGCTGCTGGGCAAAGCCGGGATGCAGGGCGTGGAATCGAATTTGGGCACGGCGCTGCGCACCGGCGTGGTCCTTGTGATGGCGTGGGTCATGGTGCTGATAAGCGGCAAAGGCAAACAAAGCCTAAAAGTGCCCCGGCGGGACATGGGGTTCCTGCTGCTGTCGGGGCTATCCACCGGGGCGTCGTGGCTGTGCTATTTTAAGGCGCTGCAAGGGGGGCCCGCCAGCGTGGTGGTGCCCCTTGATAAATTGAGTTTGCTTATTACCGTGGCGTTTTCGGTTTGGGTGCTGCATGAATCCCTGTCGCGCCGGGCTGCGGTGGGGCTGCTGGTTTTGACGGCGGGCACACTATTCATGCTGCTGCCCGGCTGACGGGACAAAAGGAGGAAAAAACATGAAAAAGCCGCCGACGCTGCCAAAGCCGGAAAGGGCCATCCTGGCCGCCGGGCTGGGCACCCTGGTTCTGGCGTTTGCCGTGTGGGTATGGCAGCAGGCAGATAGCCTGACGCTGCCGGTGCTGCTGGCGGCGGGGGGCAGCGCTGCGCTGTTTGCCATCGTGGGGGTGCAGGCGGTACCACAGTGGGGGCGCGCTTGGCGGGAACGAGCGGTACCGTCCGAACCCGAAAAAGCGCCCCGGGGCTTTTGGACCGAACCAGTAAAAACGGACAATAGACAAAACGCCCCCTGTGTAGGAAA
>CAKNOA010000082.1 GCA_930990065.1 uncultured Clostridia bacterium
GGGGTAGTTGATATGCTGTACCACCCACTCGCCGGTATCGGTGTTGCGGATTTTGACAGCGGTCCCCGCCAGAGGAATAATCTTTCCGGATTCGGCGTCTTTCTTCTCGAAGCGGATGAGGGAGGTAAAGGTGGGGTTATTGAGGATGAAATAATAGGTTTTTTCATGCTCGGAAATGAACACGGAGAAATCCGGGACAAATTTCTGCCCTTCAGCTCCCTTGGTTTGATGCACCACATACAGGCCATAAGGCAGCCCTTTCGACTGATCGAAACCATGGGAATCTGTAATCAGGAGATCCCGTTCGGATTCTTTGGCATTTTCATAGCTTCCGGCGCTGGCAAGGTAAATCTGGAATTCTGCGCCTCCTTCCGGCTGCTCCATCTGGCCGGAGTTTCCATCTTCTGCGGGTTGATCGGTATGCTTGGTAATGGCGATGCTGCCGAGGATAACGTCTTCTGTGACAGTCATGGAGATGTTGTTGCTCTCCAGCGTAAAATTCCCCGGCTCCGCGCCTACCGGGTAGATGGTTTCATCTAACAGGTATCCCTCACTGGGGGTAATTTCACGAATGCTGTAATCCGGGCCGCAGGGGTATTCCTTGGTGGTGAATTTTCCCCCGTTCGCTGTGGTGTAGGTATCCAGCAGGGTTTCGCCCTTGAACATACCATATACGGCGCCGTCCAAGGTGGCGTCGCCCCTCGCTTCGTATTCGGAACTTCTCGGTTGTCCATTACCGGAGTCCTTTTTCTGTAACTCAACGGTAAACTTCTTTAGAATATTAGAGAAGCTCACGCTGGAGATCTTGCCGGGATAAACGGTTACCTGTTGGGACTGGGGCTGGACGTATTTACTTGGAGCTTTCTCAGTTACGGTGTAATTTCCGGCCTGGAGATTCTCCACCTTGATGGTTCCGCCTGGCCCGGTCACTACATCTTTTTCCACACCATTGCCGGAAATGTGGAACGGAATTCCCTCGACTTTTCCATCCTCGGAAGTTTTTACGATCTGCAGGGATCCTGCTCTGACTTCAAGGGAAAAATAGCATTTTACCGGTTCCGCAGAGCCCTGTACATCAAAAGTAACTACATTTTGATAGGTGTCATGCGTCCAGTATTTCGTGCCGCCGGTGACCACGCCGGGGATGGAGGAAGGCAGCTTTTTTTCAGCAGTAATGGCGCCGAATTCGGTTTTATCTGTAGAGACGTGCAGCTCATTGCCGCTGATAGAAAAATCCACGCCCGGATAGCTTACGGTGAAATCGCCCAGCACATTGTTTTCATCCACCAGCGTGGCTTCATTTTTTCCATTGCTCTCGTTGTACTTCAGGGCATGGGTGTATGCCCCGACTGCGCCGGGATCATCGGTAGCAAAGGACGGGATCGTATGGTATTCCATCACATTTTCCCGCAGTTTGCCGAAGATCGTTTTGGCCGCAGGACTATTAGCCGTCAGGCCGTCGACGATAGCCTCTTCATATGCTGTCCCCAGCTGGTTGTGGGCAATGAGCCAGATCAGCGTTTGCGTGGCGATGTATTCGTCGATGGCGCTGCCGCCGTACTTGGCGCCGGTTTCCACGTTGTAGCCCAAGGTGAGAGCGGTGTTAATCAGCGATTTCTGTTCTTTTGTAAAGGCTGCATAATCATCCGAAACCTCATACTCCTGGGCCGCATACGTTTCTACCCCGAATTCAATGCAGTACGCAGTGCGAAAGGCCCGCAGATCATTGATCCGCATCTCCAGAAAGCCTTCGCTGGAAATCCCTCCGAATGGGGAAGGCAGGCTGGAACTGAGGGAATATCCTCTACCGCTGTGGTCGATCATGGAGATGTAGCCGTCTGCATATTCTTCGGCAAAAGCTGAGCTTGGCAGAATTCCAAAGCACAGCAGTACCGCCATAAAGACGGATAACCACTTTTTTATATGTTTTTTCATGATGAACTCCTTTTCGATAAAATAAAAAAAGCCCCCGCGGAGACGAGGAATTTCCTCGTCTCCGCGGGGGTGAACTGAACTATCTTTCTCCGCCGCTTTTATATCGGCAGTGTTGTTTATGGGGAACCGTCTTTTCGGGCAGTTCTCGCTGAGTGAGCCAGACCGCTTCCAAAATAGAAGCGGTTTCGATTCCATTCTGTCGGCAGCCATTAAGGATGCCTTCCAGATAGGCTTTGGAGGGCATGGCAGGGACTTCCTTGTACGGGCTGTTCATAGTGTAGGCCATGATTTCCCGCCTTACGCCATCCTGATCCGTTACTGTGACAGGCTCCTTTCCATACAGGAAGGGAAAACCCTCGTAATGGTCCAGATGCTGTTCGTCCCGTTCAGAAATCCGCCAGAGGACGCCGTCCACGAAGCTGTCCGGTTCTGGCAGAATCGTGGCGACGCCATTTCCGCCGCCATTGGTGCGGAAAGCAAGGCGGTATCCTTCCAAGCGGACGGTATCCACTACTTCTGCATCGGGGCAGCGGAAGGCCATCTGGTTTAGGTTCATGTTAGAACCATAGGCAAAGTAAAGTTTTTCGTTGGTTTTCATCACCTCCAGTGTTATCGTTCTTGGGTTTGGCGGTTCTGCAGGCTGGGATATTGGGATTTGTCATATCGCCATGCCCGGTCGCCGGGGAGGTTTGACAGCAGATGCTCCCGCACATTTTTGTATTCCGGTCCGATGAGGCCAAGGCGTAAAAGAAAGGTACGGAAGGTAAAGGCGGGGTTTTCGCTGATCTCGGTTTTCCGCATCACTGTCCGTTTTTGATTGATGGCCTGTGCGGAAATCGCCAGTGCCAGCGTGATATTTGCCCGCACCTTACCGGCATGGAGGGTGCTTTCAAAACAGCGCCATTCCA
>CAKNOA010000083.1 GCA_930990065.1 uncultured Clostridia bacterium
TATTCCTGCACCAGGGGCTCTTTTTGTGCTGTCTGCACAATCTGGGGCGGTTCATTTCTTCCATGAGGCTCTTTTTTTATTCCTTATTCCATGTATCCGCCTTTCATGGGGGACACAGCGTGCTGGGAGAAGATTTTTAAAATGCCGCTCTGGTATTTGCTGTGGAAGGGGGGCAGCTTTTCCCGGCGGCGGGACAGGGCTTCCTGGATTTCCTCCTCCGTCTTGGGTTCCCCGTGCAGCCCGCACAGGCGCAGCACCCGGTTCGGCAGGTCGATTTCGATCAAGTCGCCCTCTTCAACCAGGGCGATGGGACCGCCTTCGGCCGCTTCCGGCGATACATGGCCGATAGCCGGGCCCTTAGAGGCCCCGGAAAAACGCCCGTCGGTAATCAGCGCAATGGAAGCGCCCAATAGAGGGTCAGAGGCAATGGCTTCGGTGGTATAGAACATTTCCGGCATACCGCTGCCCTTGGGGCCTTCGTACCGGATGATCACCGCGTCGCCGGGCTGTACATCGTGGTGCAAAACGGCGGCGATGGCTTCTTCTTCGCTGTTATACGGCCGGGCACGCAAAACGGCTTTGTGCATCTCTTTGGGCACTACGGTGTGTTTCACAACAGCCCCCAAAGGCGCCAGGTTGCCCTTTAAAATAGCGATGGATCCGTTGGTATCAAAGGCTTCGTCATACGGCCGGATCACGTCCCGGCGCTGTAAGCCGGTTTTCTTAAGGAAGGAATCACAGCGTTCATAAAAACCGTTTTCTTTCAGTTCCTGCAAGTTTTCACCCAGGGTTTTGCCGGTAACGGTGCGCACGTCCAGGTGCAGGCAATCGCGGATTTCCTCCATAATCGCAGGAACCCCACCGGCATAATAGAAGTATTCCGCAGGCCATTCACCGGCCGGGCGGATATTCAGCAGGTAGTGGGCGTTGCGGTGCAGCCGGTCAAACGTGGTTTCGTCGATAGTCAGGCCAAATTCGTGGGCGATCGCCGGCAGATGCAAAAGGGAATTGGTGGAACCCGAAATAGCGGCGTGCACCAGAATCGCATTTTCAAACGATTCCTCCGTGACAAAATCCCGGGGACGCAGGCCTATTTTCGCGAGCTCCACGGCCCGCTGCCCGGCGCGCACGGCGGCTTGCTGCAAATCGGGGTGCATGGCGGGCATCAACGCAGTGCCCGGCAGCATGAGCCCCAGGGCTTCGGCCATGATCTGCATGGTGGAAGCGGTCCCCATGAACGAACAGGCGCCGCAGGAAGGGCAGGCGTTATGCTTATAGTAGGTGAGCTCTTCTTCGGTAATTTCGCCCCGCTGGTACATGGCGCTGTATTTTCCCAGCTGTTCCAAGGTGAGCAGGTTGGGGCCCGCCTGCATCACGCCGCCGGTGACCATCACCGAGGGGATGTTAATGCGGCCAATGGCCATAAGCAGGGCGGGTACGGATTTATCGCAGCTGGCGATAAATACCCCGGCGTCAAAGGGGGTAGCATTGGCGTGAATTTCGCACAGCGAACAGATCACATCCCGGGATGCCAGGGAATAGTTAATGCCGTCGTGGCCCTGGGCCATGCCGTCGCAAATATCGGTGGCAAAATACCGGGCGCCTTTGCCGCCCGCTTGGGCGACCCCTTCGGCGGCACTGTTCGCAAGGGAAAGCAGGTGGGCGCTGCCCGGGTGGCTGTCCCCGAACGTGCTTTCAATCATCACTTGCGGTTTGGACAAGTCCTCGACGGTCCATCCCATCCCCATGCGGAGCGGGTCCATTTCGGGGGCAATTTTACGAATTTCCTGGCTGATCATAAACGGGTCTCCCTTTCTGTGGATCAAGATAGTTTCATCATACTACGATGGGAAAGTAAAAGCAACCTTGCACGGGGACGAAAAACCGTGTATCATGAAAGAAAAGCAAGGGTTTTGTGCCCGTTTTGGGAAGGAGCTTATTTTTATGAGTAAAATGTTGTATCAGGGACACGGCAGTTTCCGGTTGACCACCGACGAAGGCAAAACCATTTATGTGGACCCCTATGCAGGGAAGGGGTACGATGTACCGGCCGACTTGATTTTGATCACCCATGAGCACTACGACCATAACGATGTAACGCGCATTGCCCACCGGGCGCCCGGCTGCCGTGTGCTGCGGGCCGCGGACATGCTGCAAAACGGCGTGTACCGCACAGAAGAGGCAGCGGGGGTGACGGTACAGGCCGTACAGGCGTACAACCGCAACCACCCAAAAGAGGAATGCGTGGGGTTTGTTTTGTCGTTTGACGGGCTGACGTTTTACGCCTCCGGCGATACCAGCTGCACGGAGGAAATGGAAGACTTAGCGAAAAAACACCTGGATTATGCCGTGTATCCCTGTGACGGGGTGTACAATATGGACGTAAATGAAGCGTCCCAGTGTGCCCGCCTAGTGGGGGCGCGCCACAGCATCCCGGTGCATATGAAGCCCGGCGCGCTGTATGACGAAGCCATGGCCCAGCAGTTTGACGCGCCCGGCCGGCTGCTGGTGAAACCGGGAGAGACCATTACCCTGTAAGAAAAAAGCCCGCTGCCTTTTCACTGAACTGCCCCAGATTGTGCAGACAGTACAAAAAGAGCCCCTGGTGCAGGAAT